>CAMUYA010000053.1 GCA_947164865.1 uncultured Lachnospiraceae bacterium | reverse complement strand
GATTTATCATGCCTATAATAATATACTGTTATTATGATTTTTGCTATCTAAATGACATTGGGACGGGGGTGTTGGTTCATTATTTGGACTGATATATGTATATTCCGTCCCTACCGTGATCTTTGACATAGTACAGAGCTTCGTCCGCGGCACTTAAGATTTCCAAAAATGTCTTTCCGTGCTCAGGATAAAGGGCAACACCGATAGAGAGACTGACATCTTTCGCGTAAACCTCATTTTTTATTCTTTCCTTGAGGAAGCAGATAAGCTCTTTTCCCAATGTTGCTGCATCATCCCTGCTATTTACGTTTTTCATAAGGACTAAAAATTCATCCCCTCCAAATCTTCCACAGATATCCATTCCCTTAAAGATATCACTAATGACACTTCCGATCTGTCCTAGGACCTTATCTCCCACCGTGTGTCCATATGTATCATTTATGTTCTTGAACCTGTCCGTATCGATAAGAAGGATCGCCATGGTTTCGTTCTCTTTTGCCGAAAGAAGCGATGCGCGAATCATATCTTCACATGTTGCCTTGTTGTAAAGACCGGTAAGACGATCCCGTTTGGATTTCTCCTCCAGCTCCGTTTTTAGCAGTTGTTGCTCAGTAACATCATTGATAAGCCCTATTATCCCGTTCACATTTCCGTTGTTGTCGAAGATAGGGCTCTTTATCACCTCCAGGTACTCTGTCTTTTCATCGGATTTTTCCTCAATGATATAGTTCGCGCCGACACCTGTCTGTATTATGCGCTGATCGGACTCCATTGCAAGCCTGGCATTTTCTTTGTCCTTTCGTATGTCAATATCTGTCTTACCCCGGATGCTCCATTCCTGCTCTTCAGAATCATTCAGGTGATGCCAATAATGAGTTGCAAATACATATCGCCCCATAGCGTCCTTGAGATAGATATTAGAGGGAAGCTGTTTTAGCATACTCTCGATCTCTGCAAACGTAGCTGAGTCCTTGCTTCGTATAGCATTGTTTACCCTGAGTTTTACCAGCTCATCCTCCTCGGGAAGGACAATATAGTCACTTATCCCCTCATTGATACAGATCAGCATGTCGTCTCTTGAATGCTTCAGCGTTACCGCAATCGTAGGAACAGAAACAAATCTCATGTCGTCCTTCATTTTTTTATGCATGGCAAAGTTATACTCGATACCTCTTTTAGCATCCACGACGATGCATGCAAGATGCTCCCTTGGGCCCATTACCATGCGGATCATCTCTTCATTATCATGTGCTATCACTGTATCGTATATCTCAGACATAATTTCAGTGAAATGGTCATATTCTGGATAATCTGGTAATCTTATGATCATCTGCGGTTTGTATACATTTCTTGACTTATTGTCTTCGATTGACATGTTGTATCTTACTCCATTTCCTTCAAATCAGATATCAGCAGCCTATGAAAAATATCACACATGGACTATCTCTATCTCATCATAGTTTCTGCATCCCAGATCCTGAAACTGTATCACTTCACCTTCATTCGGGCTTGCAGAGTAATCATCCGTAGAAAATGTTCCTTTTCTGGTCAGCTCGAAGACGTAATGCTGTCCTTCGCGCCTTATCACATCCGGCTTATGATCACCGTCAAGATCCCTGTCCTTGTACTGCGGGATAACATCACCGATGTCACCTTCGTAATCAAAATACCTGCCGTCATCATAAAGTGTAATGGAATACTTTGCTACCGCATCCTCGATGCACATCCTGTTAGTAGGTAATGTAAACTCATCGGCAAGCATTACCCAGTCAGGGCCTCCGTCATATGGGTTCTCTTCCGGTTCGCTGTTCTGGTTGGTATCTGTCCCGGCGCCTGCTTTATCCTCTTCAGATACCGGATCCGCAAAAGACTCCATCGGTTCAGATACAGAATTGGCCCCGTCATTCCCGACATCTGTATTATTATCCTTGTCATTTACCACTTTGTCTTTTAGATTTGTTTCCGCTGGTGTTGTACTCCCACAGCCTGCAATGAACGTGCCGGCAATAATACAAGCCAGAAGCATTGTAAGTTTTTTTCTCTTCATATGAACCATTTCTCCGTATGCAGATTATTTAATGAGCCGGGCAGGCTTTTATCGGTCGGCCTATTTAATGATGTTGAGGTCAAATTTAGCAATAATTTTTCCGGCGAAATCCGATGATTGTAGTATATACTATCATCATACACAAAAAGAGTTGTTATCTCTACCAGCAAAGGTTGGTAACTTCGGAATTTAACACATATTCTTACAGATACACCATCTTATACTGCCGTACTTGCATCCATGCTTTCCCTGATTGCCGCAGCCTAGTACACCAAATAATCTGCAGAAGCTAGTTCTACTGCGCTTCTTCTTTGACGCACTCGTTTACCCATTCGATGAAGTTAGTTGTCGAGTCGCCACTTCTTTCTGCCATTGTATGTTCCTGTCCCCAAACAAAACTGTAATCAACGTTTGATCCGTAATTCTGCAGAGTAAGTACCAGGTTCGCTTCTGTATTAACTGCGGTGTCACTCTGCCAAAGTCCTGTGTTGATACGGAAGTACTTGGCTACATTTGAAGACTGATACCCTTCCGAACTAGCGAGAAGATAATACAGCGGAGAAGGCATAATTGTCAACAATGCTCCGGACTCTAAAGTCATAAACAAGGTAGTACCAACAAAGGTTATAAGTTGTAATTATTCCAGAACATATGAAAAAAGATATCAGCTTTGTATTGATTGCACGATGATTTGGTAAATGAGAAAGCATGGA
>CAMUYA010000052.1 GCA_947164865.1 uncultured Lachnospiraceae bacterium | reverse complement strand
GGTATTCTTCTTGCAAATCGGTTCCGATTTGCGGGTTCAGACCGCCATAGGGCGGTTCGCTTTGAACCCATAACGCCGTATCCGGCGATTGCCTTTATGCTTTTGTACTGTGGGGAATAAAGAGAAAATAAAAAACTGCCACAGTACGGCGCACGGATAGCGCCGGTATCTTTAGCAGTTTTGGTGTTTTATGAGCCATATCATATCAGAGTGCGAAATGACTGGCAATAGATTTACGAAAATATATCAGAACAGCTTTTCTGCGATTTCTCTCAGAGTGAGAGAAGTCTGCTCATAGGTCACATCATCGGAGATCAGCGTTCTGGTGATGTTATCGTAGTCGCTCTTATAGAATTCTTTATCAAGGAACTCCGTTATGAGCGATTTTATATCTACGCCTTCTTTTGCGGAAGGGCAGATAGGAAGCTTTGAACGATGCTCACGAACCTGTTGTATAAGTCCCATAAATGAATCATCCACAGTAATGGTCGGATAGAGCATATGGAGATCATACAGGTGTCTTGAAAAACGTTTCGTTTTATCTTCCATGTAATAATCGCAGAGGGCATAAATCTTATCAATGAATGTCCTGCTGACTGACTGCACTTTCATCGAAAACGGTTCAAGCCCGTAATCTGAGATGATGTCTGATGCAGAGTCTTTTATTGCTCCATAGATAATCGAGTCAACATCCCTTTCTTCGGTCGGGAAGGAATAGGAGACAAGGGCGGTTTCAAGTTTTACTCCGGGCATGATGCCTTCCACCGGGTAGTCGTTTGCAGGTTGATAGCCAAAGAGGTAATAGTTGTAATCTTTATCGCTCTCGATACTGTCCCAGTTCTCAATGGGCATACCCAGCTCATCACTGATCGGTTTGAGGATATTGTATTTGAGTTTCTTTCTCCGGGATTCTCCGATATGTTCAGAGAAGGTGATATCAATATCTTCGGAAAACCTGTTGATAAGGTGGAAACACTTCGATAATGAGGTTCCCCCTTTGAAAACTATATCAGGATTGCTCTTTGCCAACAGTTTTAAGATCATGGTAACGTAGTAATCCTTTTCAATGATGGATTCTGCGATGCCGGTCTGTGCGTTGGCTTCTGTTATGACCTCTGTAAAGAGATCCTTATCATTATGCAAGTACATGGTCTAACCTCATTTCATAATAATACCGGAAGGTTGAATCCGGATATCGTCTTATATATCGGTCAACATCGTCTCTTGTGATATGGTTCGCAAGAGAATATTTTTTTAATTTTTCCCTCGCTTCATCATAATCGCTGTCAAGGTAAGAGTCCAGATTTTTTAATAATTCCAAAAGCTGAAGAACCTTAACATTATCATCGGAGATGGGAACATTGGTCTTTCTGACAATAAAGGACTGCTTGCCGATCAGCACTTCCCTTACGATGGCGGCTATGTTGTTGCTGACGATTTCCTTCTTCATAGGTACCTGCAAGGACAGTCCGATGATGTTGGCAAAGGTGCTGCCGGAATAATAACCGTCAGTCTTACCACCACGGGAGATATATTTGTACCTTGCTACCGTTTCGGGAGTCGGGCCGGCGGATGAGCTGAAGCGGGTTTTCTTCGGAATATAATAAATCCCTTTCTCATATCGCACAATCTTACCTGCGTCTGCAAGTGTCTTGATCTGCTGGCGGAAGTTATCCCTTCGCATTCCTTCTATATGAATATCATCGAGGAAGATAGGCTCCCCGTCATCGTAATGTTCTTTCAAATATTCAAAAAGCATAGTCTGCTCCTTATAAAATCACGCTATATAATATATAATATGATACATAGTGA
This sequence comes from uncultured Lachnospiraceae bacterium, assembly GCA_947164865.1. GTDB lineage: Bacteria > Bacillota > Clostridia > Lachnospirales > Lachnospiraceae > AC2028. The sequence continues at coordinate 988 of CAMUYA010000052.1, read as the reverse complement.
ATTATAAGGCATAAAAAATCGCAAGTCAACCCCTTATGACTGGTTTTTTATGGCTTTTTTACGGCTATTTCAGGGGAGGTGATGCCTATCGGAATAAAAAAATAAAAATTTTTTTATTTTATCCGTGATGTTTTGGCATATCAAAACACAGTAAAGGAGTGTAAGGATGTTTTGAAAGTTCCTTGCGAAGAGGAGGAACTTTTGAATGAACGAATCTGAAAAGCGGGAGGTGGAGGAAGACTTCTGGAAATTTATGAGAGACTCCATCTGGTACTGTGCAAGGAACGTGACAAGAAGTGCCAGTGCTGCGGAAAGAAGAAACAGCGGCATTTCACTTGAATCTCTCAGTGAAGGAAGCTTAAGAGACTATATCGCAGTGGAAAACAGTCACGAACTGGGGGAAGAAATTGAGATGATTATCAGAAATATACGCTTCGCAATTAAAAGCGACGGCTTTGGCGATGTTTTTGATAATCTGACGGAAAGGGAAAAAGAGGCACTCATTTTATTTGTAGGCTTTGGCTACGATTTTGATTCGATTGGAAAACTCCTGGGGATCACTCCTGAACGAGCAAGGGACTACAAATATAACGGGCTGAAGAAAGCGAGGGCTAAGAAGAATGGAAGAAGAAAAAATCATAATTGATTACGACATGATCATTGCTGCCAAGAGTGGAAGTATGCAGGCTCTCGGATACATACTCGATCGTCACAGCGACTATATAAACAGAGTGGTGTATCATATAGCACCTTGGCTTAACAAGCAGTGTCGAGAAGAATGCAGCCAGGAAATCATGATGGCTCTTATGCGGCTCATCAGAGAGAAATACAGAGTATAACAATAAAACGGAACTTTCTGGCATTCTTACACCTTTTATTTGTCATTCTCATAAAGTCCATAAGAGTTAAGTGTTTTAGCAGGCATGGTGTCTCTTATAGGCTTTTCGGGCTGACAAGTCCGATGTAAGAATTGCCACCACTACGGTGG
>CAMUYA010000051.1 GCA_947164865.1 uncultured Lachnospiraceae bacterium | reverse complement strand
TCTTTCTTCGGATTCGTCATAAAGCATACAGCTACAACGATACAGGCAATAACGGCTACAATGATCACCCAAAAAGCCGGCTTCTTATAATTCAGCACTCCCCTGACCCGCTCTTTTACTCCCGTTTCACCAAATGCCAACGGGCATGCAGTGATGATCCTGCGATTAACACTGCAATCGAGCAAAGCCTGCGAATACGCCGCCATATATTCCCTGTCCTTATCCTTTATGACCTTTTCATCACAGGCAGCTTCTATATCCCGGCAAAGCAGAATATACGCCACCCAGCACAAAGGATTGAACCAATACACCGCCAGCAATACAAATCCAAAAGGCTTCCACCAGTGATCGTGCCTTTTCAGATGTGCCTCCTCATGGGCTATCACAAGCTCAAGAGTATTTTCGTCTATACCTGACGGCACATAGATTTCCGGTCTGAATATCCCAAGGATAAAGGGCGAATCCACTTCATCGCATTCCTTAACCCTGTCATTCATAGCAACGGAAGCCCGTACTTTTCTCCTTAATAAAATGTAGCTGATAAGAGCATATAAAAGCATCACTGTCATACCGGTCAGCCATATGATACTGCCCATAAATACAACTACCTGCATCGGGTTCACGCTTGAAGCAGCATCCGGCGAAAAAGATTTCTCAATAACCGGATTCACTGCATTATCAATGATCCTGACTCCGGAATCAATATGCGGATCCTGCACCATCTCGATATTATCCGGAACTACTTTTGCACTTGGTAAGATGCTGAGCACACTCTCCAATGAGATAGGACAAAGGAGTCTCACAGCAACAAGCCCCCATAACAGGCACGATATCCATCTGGGAGCTTTTTTAAGCAGCAGTCTGGCTGCGATCACAGCCAATATCAGCCAGGATGCGTTTATGGAAAGATTCAGAATTTTTAAGAATAAAGCACTCATGGCTCTTACCCCTCCTTCTTAAAGGCATCTATCATCTTCTGGATCTCATCAACCTCTTTTTTTGACAGTTTCTTGTGTGAGGTGAATGCCGCGATAAATGCCGGAAGCGATCCCTCATACGAATCCTCGATGATCTGCTCGCTCTTAGCTGAGTAAAACTCTTCTTTACTGATGAGGGAAGAAACGATGCCGTCCACATTCTGAAGCAGACCTTTCTCGCATAGTTTCCTGAGAACCGTATATGTGGTTGGCTTCTTCCAACTCAGCTCTTTCTCACATACCTTCACCAGATCTCCCGAAGATATCGGTTCATTTGCCCAGACGATATCCGCAAAACGCTCCTGTACCGCCGCCAATTCAATGCTCTTCATCTATCGTTTCCTCCTTGGTTTATTCCTGTAAACTCACATTTAGTTTATAGCTATAAACCCAACTTGTCAAGAAATATTTAATAAAAGTGTCAGATTTCCATGCCGATATTCGTTTTATAAGTGAAGGCCTTCAAAAGAAACGGGGTAAAGTCAATGCCTTATATGAACAGAGACAACGCAGATTACTTGGTAAACAAATATGCAGACACGATCTTAAGGATCAGCTATATGTATCTGAAGCAGACACAGGATGCCGAGGATATCTGTCAGGATGTATTCATGAAGCTTTTAGCAAAGGATTATCAGTTCGCTGACCCATCCGCCGAGAAAGCATGGATTATCCGTACAACAATAAATGCCTGCAAAGACCATCTGCGGACAAGCTTTTGGAAACGGGTAGCTGTACTGGATGAAGATTATGACATTCCTGCACCAAAAGAGCCGGAATCAGACCTGCTCCCATTGGTCATGGAACTGCCAAAGAATTACCGAATCAGCATATATCTACATTATTACGAGGGATACCAGGTAAAAGAGATTGCTTCTATCCTCAGAAAACCGGAAAATACGGTTTCCGCATACCTTGCCCGTGGCAGAAAGAAACTGAAATCTGTTCTGGAAAGTCGGAGCGAAACACAACCCAATATCGCAACATAAGGAGGATCTCACTATGCGAAAGACCTTTGAAGATGAATTCAAGAAAACCATGGATACGCTCCGCTTTTCCCCGGAAGATAAGAAGCGTATCACAGAAAAAATCATACAAACACATACCGAACAAAGGAGAATCAACATGAATAAATGGACATTACCAAAAGCCGCAGCTATTGCTGCAACCTGTCTTTTAGTCACCGGTGGAACTGTATTCGCCGCATCAAAGATCATTATGTACACAGCTTCATCCAACGCAAACTACGATTATTCTTCTGCTACAGAAATGAATTCTGCCACATCAGACCGTCAGGAAAATGCTGAAGTAAAGATGCCGGATTTCCCGGATTCCTTGGGCGACTATTCTTTTGACGGCGGAAATACAGTATATGTTGCCGGAAAGGATGATTCAGGGAATACTCTTGGCAAATGGGATGATCTAAGCGCTGTTTACAAGAATGAGGACGGCGATATCGTTAATCTCACCTTGTCCTACAACTTATCAGATGATGAGAATCGTACCCCTACCGAAAGCCGTACAATAGAGGGAATTACCGTCAACTTCAATTACGATGAGTACCTTATACTCCCTAATGAAAATGAGCCCCTTGAGGCATCAGTGCAGGAACGCAAGGAGAATGATGATCACTTTTTCGTAAGCTATGGTGGCGAAAAAGAAACATATTTCTTCAGCAATGCCTCTTTCATAAAAGATGGTGTACGCTATCTTATTTTCACCAATGATGATGTATCTGCAGATGATCTGTTTAAGATGGCAGAAGAACTGATCGAGCAATAACTACTGTGAACTTTTGACATCATAATAACACGATAGAGGGAGCATATGATGCAATCGCAATGCTCCCTCTTATCTCATCACAAACTTTCTATCAGTTTCACCGGATCCACTATAGTTCCAAGCGTGTATCAATCCGCTCCATAGAATCCACCCACAATCAGTAGAATCCGCAGAGAATCGCCTGAATACCGATATTTCCTATACTCTACGCTCTATTCTACTCTCCGTAGAGCCAAGTTAGCGGCTTGTTTCTCTCTCCGGATATCCTTATACCTGTATATAGACAACACCAGTCCAAGCAACACATAATCGACTACCGTAAATGATAATCCGCTTGCAAAAAAAGGAAGAACCGAATCCGTTAACGGCAAAACTCCAAACACTATCAGTATATTACTTAGGCTCTGCAAGCCAAGTGCCACTCCACAGGAGCATCCTATCATACACCCCAGCGAATTCTTTTGCCTTAAAGATATGTTAAACACATATATGGCCAGCACTGCCAGACAAATAATAATGCCTGCCACCGCTGCGATACCGCAGGTTGCCGCTACAGATCCAAGTATCATATCACTGCGATAGGCCGGAACCTCCTTCATGACAGAAAGAGCTGCATCACTTCCTCCGATCAAATTACTCTTTGAAAAAGTTCCACTAAGCCTGCTGTTCACATAGTCAATCGTTGAATCAGCATTGACCGCATAACTGCCTATTCCAAAATGCGCAAGCCAGTTCTTAAGTCTTGCACTTTGATAGCCATTAAAAGAATATACTCGGACTAATGCACCTGAAATCAGTAATACCAGCGCTCCTGCTCCATAAGCTGCCACGATTTTTTTATTGACAGCATACCAATCTTTCTTTAGTGCTATTCCAAACAGCAGTATCTCCGATACAACAATAAACAACAATACCGGAAATGAAATATATCCGGCGATCAGTTGAAACAATACCGGTGCAAACATCCATATAACAATTTTAACAATAGCAGCCTTTCCTTTTCCACGATACTCATACAGAATCCCGGCAAAAAATGGGAGATACAGTACCATCAGAGCAAATATCGGTACACTGAGAGCACCTATCCGAATCCAGTGTGTCATCCCGTTTAATGGCGCACCAAAAAAGAAGGATAAAAGGATCAGAAGAACCAAGTATGCCGCCCCGCTCGTCCTGCTTCTTCCGGCGAGTATCGTATAATCCAA
>CAMUYA010000050.1 GCA_947164865.1 uncultured Lachnospiraceae bacterium | reverse complement strand
GAGTACAGCGAACAGAAAATTTACTAATGTTAAGGACTATTCAAATTATCTGACGCAAAAGTTTGGATGCCTGACCCCGGGGAAGAGCGCCTCTGTGTCTGTCACGGGAGGGCTGTTGCGGAAGGCTATGTCAGATGAAAAAACCGGTGAGTGGCTGGAGAGTGAATTATCAAAAGTATCGGATTATATAGTGTTGTTTGGCGGGCTGAGATATCCTGAGTTTTGATTATTATTTTATCCGATTTACACATGGTGGTTGCTGATTGTTTTATCCTACAGATCATTATTTCACCCTTCCTTTGCAGATTATTCCGACCATGAAAAAGAGGCACCTGTGTGCCCCTTCATCCTTCTTTTTATAAAAATGGAAGCTCCTCAATTTCACCTTCCTGCAAAATTTTATCACGGCAGATCGCATCGTTATCTTCATGGTACAGCTTGAAAAGCTTATGGTCTCTGAGAAACCTTGTCATCTTGTTATATTCCGTCTCCATACTGCGATAGTCATCAAGAACAGCTGAATTATACCGCTTTAATTCCTCATACTGATCCCTGATCCTCCGAAGGGGAGAGCGTACTGTCGGCTTCAAAAGCCCGCATTCATATTTTCCAACATCTGTCAGAATGTCCTCATACAGACTGCTCTTATTCTCGTAAAAGCCATAAATATCTTCCGAATAGTGGTCAAAAAGGTACGCTATGAGTTTTCCCGGCATCTTGCGGTGGATATAATTCTTCTCGATATCATGTATTATCCCGTAATTAATCGTCATCTATACCGCTCCTTCCTCCGCCTATACAAGATCAATCTCTTCGGTGGCCTGCATTATAATGTCCCGGTCAATTGACTTTGCTTTCTGGTCGCACCCTATCATCAAGGCTTTGTGTATCAGGTTGTTAAGCTTGCGCACGCTCCCGGCGCAGCTCCCGGAAGCGGCCTCAAGGGCTCCCGCACCAAAAATCTCCGTTTGGGCCCCGCATATGGAAAGGCGAGTCTTCACGTAATCCACCACCTCGTCCGTGGACAGGCCGGAAAAGTTATAGTTTACTACAATCCTTTGCGCCAGCGATTCGTGTATCTGCATGGACAGTGTCTCATTGAGCTCAGGCTGTCCCGAAAGGATCATGATCGCGTAGCTCCTGCTGTCCATCTCGAAATTCATCAGGATCTTCAGGTCATTAAGGACAGCCTTGTTAAGGAACTGTGCCTCATCTATTATTATCACCGGGGTAATCCTCTGGTCGCGGTTCATATCCCTGATGCGGTCCTGGATATGCTTGAAATTATCCACCTTCCTGTAGGCTGCCTCCAGCCCGAGCCCCCTTGCCATAGCCCTGTAGAAATCCCCGGAGGGTATTGTTGTAAGGGGAAGATAAATGGTCCGGAACAGATTCGGGTTAAGGGATTCAAAAAAAGCCCTGTCGCAGAAGGTTTTGCCAGTTCCCGGTTTTCCGGTGAAGAGACCAATGCCCCTGACATTCTTTAAATGCTCCATCCTCTTTCCTGCTTCCTTATGGTCGGCACTATCATAGGCATCTGCTACTTTTATCTCTTTTGAGAAGGGATTGAAGCGCATCCCCCAATAAGCCCTATACATCAGAACCACCTCCATCCATCTTCCCGTAACTTATATTTGCCCTGCGGCTTCTTTTGGCGTTATCTATTTTCTTAACTGGATAAGCGGTATTCAGCCGTATTCCCGTTTTCCCATCATAGATGTAGATGCAGGACCGATCCTCCGGCTTGTAACGCACAGAAACCTTTTTACCGATATATTTCTGTTCTGTTTCGTATACTGTCCCATAAAGGGATATGCAGGCCGTTCCGGAAACTTTCCTGATAACTCTGTGGAGGAATGCCTCTTCCAGGACACCCTCCTCAACAAACCTTATAAGCTCAAAATCCTTTAAATACCTCTCCTTCGGGGTCATGCCGATAGACGAATGCCTTCTGTTATTGTAGTCCTTATTAAGAAACTCCCAGTAGCTTTCGTTTAATTCCTCAAGGGAATGGAACTGTGAAAAATCCGTGCAGTCCATCCATTTCTGATGTGCGGTGCGGTGACTGCGTTCAGACTTCCCTTTCCCTTTCGGATAATAAGGTGTCGAGTGGATCTCGACGATGCCAAGCTGTGCACATATATATGATATCTGGCTGTTTTTGTAGGAACCGCCGTTATCTGTGAAGATTCTCCTGGGGAGACCGTAGGTCATTATCGCCTTTTTGAAGGCATCCTGCATATTTATCTCATTATCCGAAAGATAAAATTCACCGTGCACGATAAGCCTGCTCGCGTCATCGATAAAGGATATCAGGTAAGTCTGTACCGGCCTGCCCTCGATGTTGATATAAGGTCCGTCCGTACTGTCCGCCTGCCAGCAGTCATTGGCATGTTCGTATTCAAATGCTACAGTTTCTTTTGGAGGCATCCCTCCCTGATTTTGGTTCGTCGAGCGCAGATATCTGTAGACGGAATCAATCGAAACCTCAGATTGCTTTACAATGCCGTTCTCGACCAGCTTTTCATAGATCTTTACCCCGGTGATATGCGGGAACTGTTCCTTCAGTGCATCGATCGCAAGGCACATTTCTTCTGTGAGCGTCCGGCTTTTTCCAATATCCGAGCGCTCCTTCGTTATCAGAGCCTGGAGCTTCTCCTTTCCGTACATGATATACCATTTCTTGATTGTTGAGGCGCTGAAGGTGGTCGTGGTTCCGTCAGGCAGAACGTACTCCTTACCGGCGATATTCCTGTAGTATTCGGCCTTACTTCCTTCCGTATAGGTCCCGGCGACAAGGGGTGCGATCAGGGAATACCGGAACAAAGCCATCTCTTCTTTCTTGTTGTCTTCCATAAGCCCGGTTCCTCCTTTTTGGTTTTTGTAACCCCATTGTAAAAAGGATCCTTCGTAAAAGCTATTCAAACGCTATGGACAGGCGGTTTTCAGTCGAAATAGAACCCAAAGCGGAGGGGATAGGATACCGTATTGCGCCTGTGGAGGAACAAGGGAGACCGGTTCGTCCGCATATAATCCTCCTGAGGGAAAGGCGGCGGTTTGGAGCAGGCCATTGCGACAAGAGTCCTAATAGGCGGGTTCTCTTCTCTATTACACAGGGAGAGACTGCGAAAGAGAAGGATTAGTTTATCTCTATATTCATTAAAAATCCGAAGATAGACGTAGAACAGCTGAAAAGAGGATTCTATGTCTTCCGCGATCTTCGAAATGGCTTGTCCCTTGGGGGATGTCACTATGGACAGGATAAGAAAAACCAGTGTGATTGAATACTGCCAGAAGGGTATAGCCTCCATGGGAAGGATATTTGTTGTATGTTTGCAGGACAGGCACTTAAGGCGTAGGATCTCTATCTCGAGATCCTCAAGGTTTTCATCTTCCAATATGACCAGATGTCGGATATAGGTTGAATACCGCTTGAAGCAGCCTTTGGCTCTACATTCAGGATTGGGGCATGAATAATAATCCCACCCCTCAGCGTCAGTTCTTTGTAAAATTTCATTATAGTTCTTGTAAAAAATCCGATTATCGTATAACATAAGACCATGGGTGTGGCTTGCTGTATGGCGGGTTAACCATGAGGCAGCAAACCAGATCTACAGAGTGGAGGCATTGCACACGTACGTGTGAGCAATTACCTCCACTCTATCTATTGTAAGTTCTTTAATGAAGATACCAAAAAAAGAGGAGACGGTAAAGTGCGATATTATACGTACTTTATCGTCTCCTTAATTATACATAGAGGAGATTTTAATTATTCATAATTCGAGAGATTTGGGAGATGATTATGCGCTACATAACAGTTTAGATTTGCGGTAAAGAAGAACTGATGGAGCCGGCAGGAAAGCCGAGAACTGGGGAGAATAGAGACATGTTGGCAAGCGGATGGAATCGGGCGTGGGATTGTTTGGTACGCTTGAAGTTGCGCAGCGCCAGTATGATACCGCCTGTGAAGTGAAGGATTATCTTAAGGTTCGCCCTAATGCTGCTGTCGTAAATCTCGGTTTTGACCTGAATGACGAGAAGCGGGCAGATAAGATCGATGCCGGTGAAGGTGCGATATTCTATGCTACAGGCGTGTTCTATTATTTTAAAACAAAGGACGTAAAAGCTCTGTTTTGCCGGCTGGCAGAGCGCTTTCCGGGAGCTGTACTTGTATTTGATGCATGCAACAGGCGCGGAGCAAAGATGATGACCAAAACCTGGCTGAAAGAGGCCGGGATAAGTAATGTGGGAGCGTTCTTCTCTCTTGAGGATGTGACTACGCTTAAAAGCTGGAGCAGTGATTTTAAAAATGTATCCGCAAAAAGTTATATGCGTGGGTACAGGGATATCTACAAAGATGTGAGCTTCCTTCATAAACTGATGATCCACTTCTGTGACAGACTGGTAAAAATGATCATCGTAAAGATAGAGTTTAAAGGATGAGAGATAGTGATTGGAGAAAATGAATGTTAAAAGAAAC
>CAMUYA010000049.1 GCA_947164865.1 uncultured Lachnospiraceae bacterium | reverse complement strand
TTATAGATAGAAACTTTTCTATCTGAGGTGACACATGAAAGATAGGTATACAAACACTGCCAAAATGCTTAAAGCGTTATCGGATCCCAAGCGTCTTAAGATTGTAGATATGCTTTCTAGAGGCGAATTGTGTGCATGCGTAATACTTGAAGAGTTTCATATAACCCAACCAACATTGTCACATGATATGAAGGTTCTCGTCGAATCCGGATTGGTTAACGATAGGCGCGAAGGCAAGAATATATATTATTCGATTGATAAGGATGCGTATATTGAACTATCCGAATCTTTGAAATCAGTGTTTGAGTAAGGTAAGAAGGAGTTATTTGATCTTAACTACAGCCGTCGTAAGGCGGCTAAATAAAAGGGAAACATATAGAAATATAGTTATATTTCGATTCTAGGTGATTAAATATGTGGGAGTTTATCCAAGACCAACTGTTTGGAATGAAGTGGCTAAATGATATTATTGGGTTTCTGCTGTCGTCGTTCGGGGTAAATACTGAATCAGCAGTTGTTTCCGCTATTCGGTTCTTTCTTTACGATGTAATAAAGATAGTTCTTCTTCTGTGCATTCTGGTATTTGTTATATCGTTTATTCAGAGTTACTTCCCCCCGGAGCGAAGTAAGAAGATAATGGGAAGATTTCATGGAATCGGAGCTAATATTGTCGGAGCTTTATTGGGGACTGTAACCCCCTTCTGTTCATGTTCTTCAATTCCCATCTTCATGGGATTTACAAGTGCAGGACTTCCTCTTGGTGTAACGTTTTCTTTTTTGATTTCCTCCCCTATGGTTGATCTTGGAAGCCTTATACTTCTGATGAGTATTTTCGGAATAAAGACAGCAATCGTATATGTGATTATGGGCCTGATCATCGCAGTTGCGGGCGGAACAATAATCGAAAGGCTCAAGATGGATGATCAGGTTGAGGATTTCATCAGAGCAAGCAAGATCAAGGTTAATGTGAATTCTCCCAAGCTTAGGATTAAGGACAGATTAATCTATTCAAAAGATCAAGTTATATCAACACTTAAAAAGGTATTTCCATACATTCTGATTGGGGTTGCGATCGGTGCAGTAATACATAATTGGATACCGCAGGAATGGGTACAAACCGTTCTAGGAAGCACGAATCCGTTTGGCGTGGTGTTGGCAACAGTGCTTGGGACTCCGATGTATGCAGACATGTTCGGAGTTATTCCCGTAGCAGAAGCTTTATTGGGTAAAGGTGCATTACTGGGTACTGTATTAAGCTTTATGATGGCAGTTACGACTCTAAGCTTGCCGTCACTTGTGATGCTAAAGAAAGCTATAAAGCCGAAACTACTGGCAGTTTTTATAGGAATATGCGTAATCGGGATAATACTGGTGGGATACATTTTTAACATAGCACAACAATTATTAATATAAAACGGGAGGTATCAAGATGAACATTAAAGTATTAGGCGGAGGATGCAAAAGGTGTGAAGCCTTACTGAGTGCAGCTAAAGAGGCCGTGAGGAATAAGGGCATTACGGCCGAAATAGAATACATAACTGATATGGCCAGGATCATGGAGACAGGCGTGATGAGCATGCCGGCTCTTATGATCGACGATACAGTTGTCAGCAGCGGCAAGGTGTTAAAGGCAAAAGAAATAGAAAAACTATTATAAGAAAGATGGGACTATAAAGATGAAGGAATTAGATTTTACGGGCAAAGTATTTGTTGTTACAGGAGCGGCATCCGGTATCGGAAGAAGTTGTGCCGAACAACTTCTGGGATCAGGTGCGATGGTAATCGGCATTGATCTGGCAAAAGGTGACCTTGCTTATGATACTTACAAGCATTACATGGCAAGTATTACGGACGAAGAAGCTATCAGAAAGATCACTGATGATGTCATATATAATTACGGAAAGATAGACGGACTAGTCAATGCAGCCGGAATCTGGGGGAACAGTAAGCCGTTCTTTGATACGGAGACTTCTGAATGGGAACGGATCATATCTGTTAACCTTACTGGAACCTATATTGTCTCAAAGTTCGTGGCCAATGCCATGATACCTAATAAGAGCGGAAAGATCGTTAATATAAGTTGCCTTAGAAGTATAATATTCAGAAATAATATGACTGATTATGCAGCATCAAAAGGCGCTGTTGTTGCATTGACATCAGCAATGGCTTTAGATCTTGCACCATATAATATCAGAGTAAATGCTGTTGCCCCCGGATTCATATATACTGGCATGACGAAAGGATCTTTTGATAACGAGGAGATAAGGAAGCAGTCAGAAACCCTTATACCTGAAGGACGGCTCGGGCAACCTGAAGATATATCCAAAGTTGTCTTGTTTCTTCTCTCGGATCTTTCAGATTATATAAACGGAACCAATGTATTTGCAGACGGCGGGTACCATATACAAAAGTAACTTATGATTCACATAAGCAGTAAAGAGGAATATGTTTTATGGTGTTTAGAGTTGAAGAGCATTCTGATACAGAAATAATTAAGGGTTTATTTGTTGAGTATTCTCATATCAAAGGGGCAGAAAGCTGCTTTGTCTCATTTGATAAAGAATTGAATGATCTGGAAGGATATTATTCCGGCGGAGCAATATTGATCGGATATGAAGAAGACAAACCTGTGGCATGTGTAGCTGTCAAAAAGATCAATGACGAAACATGTGAAGGAAAACGCTTATTTATCAAACCTGAATATAGAGGAAAAGGGTATGCCCGGATAATGATCAAAGCAATGACGGACAAGGCCTCTGAACTTGGATTCAAAGAAGTTGTTTTCACGACCAAACCGGAAGTCATGAGCGTTGGATACGGTCTGTATAAACGAATGGGGTTTGAAGAATTATCCGAAGAGAATGGAATTGTATCTATGAGGATAGATCTTTGCAAGATGAATTGAGTTTCTTTTGAATGTTAGTCAGACAAATCAGGAATTAAATCGACAAACACGACTGACAAATGTCAGCCTTGTTTTTTGCTTATCATTAAGGATTTTAGACTACGGAATATGTATTTAAGAAAAAGAATAGAAACTGATAGAATAAACATGACAGACTGTTGTCATGTTTATTTTGTTATGATCAGAATGGAGCGTAAACAGGATGAAGATAGACAGGCTTATCGGTATATTGTCAGTGCTGCTTCAGGAAGAGATGGTAACAGCTCCGGAACTGGCTGAGCGGTTCGAGGTGTCAAGGAGGACCATCAACCGCGACATAGATGATCTGCTGTATGCAGGAATACCAATACGTACTACACAAGGTGTAGGTGGCGGCATCAGTATTGCAGACGGATATAAGATGGACCGGACGATCCTTACTTCTAAGGATATGCAGATGATCCTCGCGGGACTTCGAAGTCTCGACAGCGTGAGCGGAAGCAGTTATTACAGTCAACTGATGGAAAAGATCCAGACTGGATCTTCGGAATTCATCAGCGGCAGAGATTCAATTCTGATAGATCTCTCATCCTGGTACAAGGATTCTCTGGCGCCAAAGATATCGACAATTCAGGATGCGATAGAGAACAGACATCATGTCGCGTTTACTTACTATGGACCGAAAGGAGAGAGCAACAGGAAGATAGAACCTTATTATATCGTTTTCAAATGGTCGAGCTGGTATGTTTACGGATGGTGTCTGAAACGCAAAGATTATCGGCTGTTTAAGCTTAACCGTATGGACAAGGTAAAGGAGAGCAAGAAGGAGTTCATCTGCAGAAATGTACCGGTACCCGAACTTAGTTCCGGGCTGAATCACCCGCAGAATATCATACTCAAGGCCTTATTTGATCCTGATATGAAGTGGCGTTTGGTCGAGGAATTCGGACCTGACTGCTACGAAGTACAGCAGGATGGCAGGCTCCTTCTTATAAGAGATTACGTTGACATGGATAATCTTACTATGTGGATGCTCACGTTTGGTGATAAGGCGGAAGTGATCGAACCGCAGGAGGTCCGGGATAAGCTTATGAAAATGGCAGAAGCTATGATAGAAAAATACGGAGGAAGCAAAGAATGAAGTACGAGTGGATCGATAAATATCTCTTGGGAAAGCCCGGCGTAACAAAAGATCTTCAGCAGGAATGGAACTGGATACGTTATAAGATCGGTGAAAAGATGTTCGCTGCGATATGCCTGGATGATAGTGATAAGCCATATTTCATTACGTTGAAGCTGGAACCTCTCGAGGGAGAGTTCTGGCGCCAGCAATATGAGGATATATTATCGGGTTACTATATGAACAAGACGCATTGGAACTCGGTAAAAGCAGATGGAGAAGTACCGGATGATATTCTTCGGGAAATGCTCGATAAGTCATATGAGCTGATCCTTGGTAGTTTCAGCAAGAAAAAGCAAAAGGAGATAACGGGGAATGAATGATCTTATAAGTTGTTGCGGTTCAGACTGCAGCGCATGCTACTGTTATGGAACGATGTGTAAAGGCTGTAATGCTCTATGCGGTAAGGTCTTTCACGCACCCGAAGGAAAAGAATGCCCTATCTATCATTGCTGCAGGATCAAGAACGGCTATCAGTCATGTGGTGAATGCAACATGCTACCATGTGATCTTATACTCGGAACAAGAGATCCCAAGATGTCCGAAGAAGATTTCATGAAGAATGTGGATGAACGTGTAAAGCGGCTTAGGAGTTGATAACGATGGCATTTGATCTTAAAAAGGAATTCAAAGAATACTATCAGCCGAAGAATAAACCGGAGATCGTAAATATTCCGTCAATTAACTATCTGGCTGTCAGAGGATCCGGTGATCCCAATGATGAGACCGGAGATTATAAGAAGGCTTTGGAGAGCTTATATGCGGTGGCTTATACTCTCAGGATGAGTTATAAGACCGATTATAAGATCAACGGGTTTTATGAGTATATTGTGCCGCCACTGGAAGGCTTTTGGTGGCAGGACGGAACCGATGGAGTTAACTACGCTGATAAGACGTCTTTCAACTGGATATCCGTAATACGTTTGCCTGACTTTATATCCGGCAAAGATATCGAGTGGGCTGTCAGGACCGCAACGAAGAAAAAGAAAACCGATTGTTCGCAAGTTAAGTTCCTTACCGTTAACGAAGGCCTTTGTGTACAGATAATGCACATTGGTCCTTATGATAATGAACCGGTTACTGTAAAACTTATGGATGATTATCTGGCGCAAAACGGTTATGAAAACGATCTGAATTCAGAAAGAATGCACCATGAGATCTATTTATCTGATCCTCGAAAATGTTTGCCTGAGAAGATGAAGACTGTTATAAGGCATCCGGTAAAAAGACTTGATCAGTTCGGATAATCGTGAATAAATCGAACTGAGAAACGCAATTTACAGAGTTGAAATATTATGAAAATAGAATATAAACAAGCAGTTATAGAAG
>CAMUYA010000048.1 GCA_947164865.1 uncultured Lachnospiraceae bacterium | reverse complement strand
CATACTACTTTGAAATAAGCAAAACCGATGTTGTCGCAGAGAGAAATGCCGAATTACGATAACTGTATAATGGAAACATTCTTTTGAAGGATGAAAAACGAAATGTATTATGGATACGAAAAACAGTATTCATCTTTTGAAGAGTTCAGTAAAGCTGTTGAAGAATATATAGATTATTATAATAATAAAAGAATTCAAGCAAAAACAAAATGGATGCCGCCTGTGCAATACAGGATAGCATCCATGTGTTTAGCCTAGTTCTTAAATATGTGTCCAGGATTCTGGGTACATATCATTTTCCGTTCGCTTTTTTATTGGAGAAGGGAAAGAACTCCCTGCGGCGTCTGATTTGCATTGGCGATCATACTCTGACCTGCCTGCTGAAGAATATTTGCGATGGAGAGCTTAACCATCTCCGCTGCCATATCAGTGTCTCTTATCTTCGACTCTGAATACTGTGTGTTTTCTTCCGTGTTCTTGTTTATGTTATAAGTATGCTCAAGCCTGTTCTGATAAGCTCCGAAAAGCGATCGCTGCTCACTTATCACACCCAGCGCACCTTTGATACTGTCTATCGCTTCACCGGAACTCTCCTGGGTCTTTATATCCATTTCATTGATACCAAGCTGATGTATCCCGAGGCAATCATAAGTCAGATTAATGACATTTCCCACCTCACAACCCGACTGTATCGGAATGTTGCAAACTCCTCCGTAAATGGGGGAATCAATGGTTTTATTTCCGGGCGTAAGAGGATAAAACGATGCGGAATCATTTGAGCCGCTGCTTTTATAAAAATCTAGGATCGTAGTGTCGTTCAAGGCACGGTTTACGCGGTCGAGGATGCTCTGCTGGGTATCTGACTGGCTGACAGAAAAGCTCAGGGTAAAATTGCCTACACTGTTACTGCTCGTACCCGCATAAGAATAATTATTCTGAGATGTCAGATTGAAACTGATATATATAGTTCCCGATGAATCATTCATTCCCGATTCGCCGCTTGACGGAGTTTTCGACAAAAGTCCCGTATTTCCCGTCAGCGTACTCATCAGCCCTTTCATATTACCCGATGCCGAGTAAGAGTTGCCCATCTTAGTCTTTGATCCGTCAGGGTAGGTATACCAGTGCCACCATCTTCCCTCATCCTCCGCATCGCGGTCTGAAGATGAATAGGTGATAGTGCTTGACGTCCCCGTTACATTTCCTATTCCCTTCATATAGAACTGGAATTTCCAGGGAGTGGTATCGTTTTTTGCTTCATCGACGGTAGAATCGGCAGGATGCTGTGAAAGATTTGTTGCTCCTGTTGTCACAGGCTCAATAAACACATCATCGGCGGTATCAAAATTATAACCCTGACTCGAATCATTATGCCTTGAAGCATAAGCGGCAGAATAATTGATCGATGCGCTTGCCGAAAACTTCCCGGTCGTATCATCGCCCTCCCATGCGGGGGACATATATGCATAAGCATAAGTCGAGATATGGTAATTATTGATCGAATCCACAATATCATCTACACTTGCTGCCTCAGCGGGCGAAAACGATATTGTGTGTGAAAAAATCGGACTGCCGTTTTTATACAGATCGGAATTTGGTCCGTCGGGGCCGCCGTAATAATCGCTCAGATTGATGCTGTAATCCCGTTCTGCCAGAGTGTCCCAGTCTACGGCCTCGGTTGTATGGGTATTGCTGTTATAGTCGGTCCAGCTTACCTTTACTCCCTCATCCGCATCCGCGCTGACTTTGAATCCGTTGCTTGGGATAATGTCGTAACTGTCCAATGTTATATCAGGATAAGAATAACTTCCCGCTGGTTTCACCGCACGCTTTGGCTCGTAACCGACGATCTTCATGTCGTTCGGTTCCCAGATAAGCCGCTGATTGAAAGAAGTAGTTCTGAAGATATTCTCGCATTCTTTCTTGATCTGCTGAAGCTCCGTATCAAGATATGATCTGTCCAACCCATCGTTGGTTCCGTTTGCGGACTGCACCGCCAGCTCCTGCATACGATGGAGCATATTGTGTACTTCTTCAAGTGCGCCGTCTGCGACCTGGCAGATAGCGGCTCCGTCCTGTACATTCCTTGCCGCCTGGGCAAGACCTCGGATCTGCCTGCGCATTTTTTCGGAGATGGCAAGGCCGGCCGCATCATCTGCTGCCCGGTTTACACGATATCCCGATGAAAGCTTTTCCGTGGATTTCGATTTTTGTATGTTGTTCAGTCCAAACATCCTTCCGGCGTTCATCGCCATCAGATTAGTCTGAATAACCATTTATGCCGCTCCCTAAAGTAAGATATATTACAATACAAATAATATATCGGCACAGGAAGCGGCATTTTTAAGTTTACATAATCTATTTGGTTATTTTTCTTCAAATTCAAATGTGCTCAGGAATTTCTTTGCTCTGTCCGTCTTTGGTGAATCAAAGAACTGCTTTGGATCAGCGTCCTCCACGATATGGCCTCCGTCAAGGAAGATCACGCGGTCTGCAACGGCTCTTGCAAAAGCCATCTCGTGTGTAACGATGAGCATTGTCCTCTTCTGCTTTGCAAGGTCGAGCATCACATCGAGGACTTCCCTTACCATCTCGGGGTCGAGAGCCGCAGTAACCTCGTCAAACAGCAGTACTTCAGGGTGCATGATAAGTGCCCTCACGATAGCGACACGCTGTTTCTGTCCGCCGGAAAGCTGTCTCGGGAAGCTGTTCACCTTTGCCGAAAGGCCGACCCTTTCAAGGAGTTTTAACGCTTCCTCTTTTACTTCATCCTTCTTTCTTTTCTGGACTTTCACAGGGGCAAGGCACACATTTTCAAGTATCGTCTTGTGAGGGAAAAGATCGTAACTCTGGAAGACCATTCCGATCCTTTCCCTGATCTTCGTAATGTTTTTACCGGCCGGATTTACGGGCTCTTCATCTATATAGATATGACCTTCATTGATCTCCTCAAGACCGTTCAGGCAGCGCAGAAAAGTACTCTTTCCGCATCCGGAAGGTCCGACGATAACAATGATCTCACCCTCATGCACTGTGAGACTTACATCTTCAAGCACGGTAAGATCGTCAAACTTTTTGTGTATATGCTCAATCTTTAAAACTTCTTTTTCCATCCCCATAGCTGTGATCAACTCCATCTTTTTTCAAGATATTTAGACAACCGGCTTATCGGCCAGCATGCCAGAAAATAAAGCAGAAACACCGTTGCAAATACGCCGAATGCCGCATGCGGAGAAGACTTTCTGTTGGCCTCGATTATCTGCTGTCCAACCTTTAATACCTCAACTATTCCTATCATCATTACAAGGCTCGTCGTCTTGATCATTCTCGTGATCAGGTTTATCGAGAGCGGGATCAGCCGCCTGATGATCTGTGGTATTATAACATAAAAATATGTGTTGAATTTACTCATGCCGAGAGCATAGCTGCTCTCATACTGTATCACCGGAATACTGATAAGGCATCCTCTTACGAGGTCACCCATCTCTGCGGTGCCCCAGAAAGAGAATACTATGATCGCGCTTGCCTCCGCAGGAAGGTTCAGTCCCATCGCCTTTGAGAATCCGAAAAATACGATAAACAAAAGTACCATCTGCGGCATGATCCGCACTATTTCAAGATAGACTCTCGAAACAGCGGTTATCACCGGTTTTTTCAGCGACATAAGCGTTCCGAGGATTATTCCGAGAACTATGCTTATTCCGACCGAGATCAGGCTTATCCTGAGCGCCACCCAGAGTCCCTGAAGGAGCCTTATAAAATTTGTCCCTTTAAGTAATACTTCAAATCCCATAATCTTATCCGAATATTCTAAATCTTGCCTTTTTCTCGATGAAAGATCCCGCTATCGATACAGGCAGAAGCATGATCACATAAAATATCACAAGAAGAAACAGCGCTTCCGTCGTGTCGTAATAAAGGCCTATCAGATCCTTCGCGGTAAACATCAGGTCCATCAGGCTTATCGCCGAAAACACGCTCGTCTCTTTTAAAAGGAAAATAACGTTTGCGACAAGCGCGGGTACGCTTGTAGAGAATGCCTGCGGAAGTACTATACTGCCGAAAAGCTGCCTTTTGTTCATTCCGAGCGCCAGCGCGCTCTCGGTCTGTGAAAGCGGAACCGCATCAAGTCCGCTGCGTATGGTCTCTGCCATGTAGCTTCCTCCAAGGAGCCCGAGTCCTGCGATCCCGCACCCTTCAGCGGACACCTGAAATCCAAGCACCGGAAGTCCGTAGTAGATAAAAAACAGCTGCACAAGAAGAGGTGTGTTCCTGAAAAGCTCAATATAAACCTTAGCGACAGCTGATAAAACCGGCACCTTAAAATGTAGCAAGGCCGATGTTATAATTCCTATCGCAAAAGCAAGAGCGATCCCTAACCACCCGATCCTAACGGTCAATATGAGTGCTTCCCAGAATAAGGGAAGGTATGATCTTAATACTTCTGTATCCATAAGTTTTACTTTTTCCGATGAT
This sequence comes from uncultured Lachnospiraceae bacterium, assembly GCA_947164865.1. Classification (GTDB taxonomy): domain Bacteria; phylum Bacillota; class Clostridia; order Lachnospirales; family Lachnospiraceae; genus AC2028. The sequence continues at coordinate 3,913 of CAMUYA010000048.1, read as the reverse complement.
CTATCCGTGTACTAAAGTGCATGCCGACATTCTGTATTACCTGGAAGATAATGATAAGCAGAACGACCGTAACGATCATTATATCTGCCTGCCACCTGTAATAACCGTATCTTACCGCGATATCTCCGAGTCCGCCGCCACCCACGGTTCCGGACATTGCGGAGTATCCGAGAAGAAGTCCCGTAGTGATGACCGCGCCAGTAAAGAGTGACACCCTTGCCTCGACAAGAAGCACTTTGAAAATGATCTGCCAAGTGCCCGCACCCATAGCTTTGGCTGCTTCGATAACACCCTCGTCAACTTCGTTTAAGGACGACTCGACAACACGCGCAATATACGGCGCCGAACATATGACAAGAGGCACTATAGTAGCGGTCGAGCCGTAGCTCTTTCCCACAACAAAGCGCGTGAACGGAATGAGCAGGATAAGCAGAATGAGAAAAGGTATACTCCTTACGATATTACAGACAAAATCGCCTATTCCGTATATTACCCTATTGGGGTGCAATCCCTTTTTTCTTGTGACATTAAGTACTATTCCGAACGGCAGTCCCAGCACGTATCCGAAGAATGTAGATACTATCGTCATGTAGAGTGTATCTTTAATTCCGATAAGAAGCATCTCTATAGTTTTCTGATCAAACATCTTCAGTCACCTCCGATACAGCAAGTCCCTGCTCTTTAAAAAATTCAATGAATGCAAGCTTTACCGATTCATCCTCCGGAAGTCCCAGTATCATCTCTCCGCGGGCCTTTCCTCCGACATTTTTCGTATCGGCTTTCAGGATATTAAGCGGGGCTTTGAACGTCATTATAGCATTCGATATAACAGGTTCATATGCTGAATTTTCCGAAAAAACTATTCTTATCCTGTTGCTCGTGTTCAACGTTCTTATGGGAACGAAACTCTCTTTCTTTTCAAAGATGAGTTCCTTGGCCGCATCACTCCCGGGATTCTCGAAAATCTTTTCGACATCGCCCTCTTCCACAAGCTCACCGCCGTCTATGATCGCAACTTTTTTACAGATTTCGGTCACCACCGACATCTGGTGTGTGATGATCACTATCGTGATATTCAGTCTCTCATTTATCTCTCTCAAAAGATTCAGGATTGATTTTGTTGTCATCGGGTCAAGCGCGCTCGTGGCCTCGTCGCACAGAAGAACCCTGGGATTTGTTGCAAGCGCTCTTGCGATCGCAACACGCTGCTTCTGTCCACCGGAAAGCTGTGAAGGATATGCCTTCTCTTTTTCCTCAAGCCCGACCGTTTTTAAAAGCTGTCTTGCCTTCTCTTTTGCTTCCTTACGCTTAATGCCTGCTATCTCCAGAGGAAAACAGACATTCCCGAGAACATTTCTCTGCTCAAGAAGATTGAAATTCTGGAAGATCATCCCTATCTCGCTTCGCTTTTTCCTGAGTTCCGCAGAGCTTAGTCCCGCAAGATCCACACCGTCTATCAACACCTGTCCTTCAGTAGGTTTTTCCAAGTAATTTATAGTTCTGACAAGTGTACTTTTTCCGGCGCCTGACATCCCGATGATCCCGAAAATATCCCCTGTTTCAACAGACAGGCTCACTTTGTTAAGCGCCGTGATAACATCACCTTTTACTTCAAATTTCTTTGTCAGATTTTTAATTTCTATATGGCTCATAACTCCACCTTTAAAACCACTCCAAGGGGAGGACTATCGGTCCTCCCCTTTTGCAGGAGAAATATAACAGGAAAGTATTATTCAAAGAATACTACCGCTCCGTCATAAGTGTCTTCAATAAACTGCCTGATATCATCGGATCTTAGTACCGTAACAAGTGCTTTGATCTTGTCGCTGCTTTCATTTCCTTCGAGAACTCCGATGATGTTAACATAGGTCTTTGCAGCTACGGAATCGCTTGCCTCGTAAGCGATTGAATCTTTTCCTACGGAGAAGCCCGCCTCAAGTGCATAGTTTCCGTTAAGCACTACATACTCAACTTCGCCTACGACTCTTGCAACCTGTGCTGCCTCAAGCTCTACAAAATTGATATTGTAGGGATTTTCTACGATATCGTTTACAGTTGCGGTAAGTCCTACACCATCCTTAAGAGTAAGAAGTCCGTTGTCCTGAAGAAGAAGGAGTGCTCTTGCTTCGTTGGTTGTGTCGTTGGGAACGGCAATGCTGTCGCCCTCTGCGATCTCTGCAAGACTTGCTTTCTTTCCGGGATAGATTCCGAAGGGCTCATAGTGAATATCGCCTGCATCCACAATGTGAGTACCCTGTTCATCGTTGAAACTGTCAAGATAGGGAACATGCTGGAAGTAGTTTGCATCAAACTCACCTGATTCTACTACAAGGTTGGGCTGTACATAATCTTCAAATTCTACGACGTCAAGCTCGTATCCGTAATCCTTAAGGATTTCCTTTGCTTTTGCAAGGATTTCCGCATGGGGAACGGGTGATGCCGCGATCTTGATGGTATCGCCGTTTCCGGGAACGATGTCAAGGTCTCCTGCAACTGCTGCGGTCTCTTCCGTAGTGCTTCCTTCATCTGCTGCGCCTGCTACAACTCCGCCCTCTACAACAAGTGTGTCTTCATAATCTGCGCCGTAGGTTGAAAGAAGTGTTGCTTCATAATCCGCATGGAAGAAGTTCTCGTTTGCAAGGCTCCTGATCTCGTCGTTGATCCAGTTAAGAAGTGTGGTATTTCCCTTTGAAACCGCGGGAGCTATTGTATCCTGGCTTCCGAGTGAAGGAATACCTACCACAAATCCGGGATTCTCGATCGCGTATGCGATAACCTCAGTATTGTCGTTAGCCCATGCAACTCCTGTGCCGTTCTCAAATGAAGTCTTTGCGGTTGCATAGGTATCAAACTTCTGAAGCTTGATGTCGGGATAGTTTTTCTCAAGATATGTCTCTGCGGTTGTACCGGAGATAACGATCACCTGATCATCGGGTCCTATCTGTGAAAGATCCGTGATAACATTGCTCTCGGGTGAAACAACTCCGAGTGCCACATTCATGTATGGAAGAGCAAAATCAACTTTCTGTGCTCTCTCTTCGGTTACTGTGAAGTTTGCAAGTACGATGTCAACCTTGCCGGTCTCAAGGTACTCAACTCTGCTTGCTGCTTCTGTCGATACATAATTGATCTCTACTCCAAGGTCCTGTCCGATCCTCTCTGCGAAGTAAACATCATAACCCTGATATTTACCGTTCTCATCAACATATCCGAACGGGTTCTTGTCGGAGAATACTCCGATGTTGATCTTTCCGCTCTCCTTGATCTCATCAAGGGTTCTGTACACTTTCTTTTCCGCAGCATCGGTTTTTGCATTTGCCTTTTCTGCAGTGCATCCTGTGAGGGAAGCTGCTCCGAGTGCAAGTGCAAATATTCCTGCTGCAAGTTTTCCGATCAAGTTCTTTTTCATAATTTTTTCTCCTCTTCTTTCGATCTGTTTCCGATCGAAAATAAAAAATAAATTGATGTTTTAGTCTGGTATGAGCTTTTACGCTTGCAAAATCTGCAAAAGAAAAGCCCGGGTTTTTTACTCCCAGGCATTGGTCTTACGGATCTGTTACATCAAATCTCTATACTTGAGCGCATGACAAACCAGCCAAACGCCCGACCACATTTCCTGCCTGGGAGTAAAGCATTCGACACATCTCCATACAACACATACAAGTTGTTGAAAATAATCCTGTCTTCATTTGTCACGTCTCCTTTCATCAATTTTTCTGAATAATAACACCCTGAAAAAATTAAGTCAATACTTTTTCCGAAACAGGCTTAACGCTGTTTTTTATAGCTCGTTATAGTTTTATCCTATATCGGTTACGAAAGGTATCAGGTATATTTCCCGATCACCGATTGACCTTGCGTAAAAATATAGGCTTTGCCTATTCAACTCCCCTGCCCCTCAATCTTGAGGGGT
>CAMUYA010000047.1 GCA_947164865.1 uncultured Lachnospiraceae bacterium | reverse complement strand
AATCCATACTTGAAAACGCGAAGTCCGTCACTCAGTTAATCAGAATAATTGTTAGCACATTAAACTGCCATATAAATGGATATAAGATTCGATGAGAAAGGGCGAGTGCATGATAGAAGTGACGAAGATCAACGGCCAAAAAATATTGGTTAACCCGCATATGCTTGAAATTGTTGAAGAAACGCCCGATACGGTACTTACACTTAACACGGGCAGAAAAATAATTGTAAAAGAAAGTAGACAAGAGATTAAAAATTTAGTAAAATCGTACAGAAAGGATATTCTCGCATAACATGAGCATTTTTCCCTAAAATTGTCAGAAATATAGGGGATAGTGCTGATTTTGGCGTGAAAACACGGGGTTTTTAAAAGTGGATTTAGCCTCTTTAATCGGATTCTTTCTGTGTCTGGGCATGCTGATATTCGGAATTATATCAGCAGCGGGTATCGGTGGATTCCCGAGCTACCTTGACGCTCCCTCCGCGATCATCACATTCGGAGGAGCCATTGCAGCTACACTCTGTTCCTATTCGATGTCGGACTTTATTGCCGGACTTAAGAGTTTGCTGCTGATATTCAAGTCACCCAGCGCTAATACGGCCGATATTATCAAGAAAATAATTGAATTATCAAATGTTGCACGTAAGGACGGTCTGCTCTCACTTGAGGAGGCTGCTGCGGATATGGATGAGCCTTTCCTTAAGAAAGGTATCCTTTTGGTAGTCGACGGTACTGATCCCGACCTTGTAAGGGATATCATGCAGGCTGAGATGGATAATGCCGAGGCCAGACACAAAACCAGAATGAGCTTCTGGGATACCCTCGGTGCGATGGGTCCTGCATGGGGAATGATCGGTACCCTCGTTGGTCTTGTTAACATGCTTAACAACATGGAAGATGCGAGCTCCATCGGACCTTCCATGGCAGTTGCCCTTATCACCACACTGTACGGTTCGCTTCTTGCAAACTGGATATGTACCCCCACTTCCAACAAGCTCAAAGCCGACAACGCTATCGAGATGATCCAGAAGGAAGTTATGGTAGAAGGGTTGCTTTCCATTCAGGCAGGTGAAAACCCCCGCGTAATCGAAGAGAAGCTAAAATCATTCCTTGCACCCAAGGATAGAGAGACTGCTTCCTCTGACGAGGGAGGTGAGTAAGTATGGGCAAAAAAAAGGAGGATGATCCCCCAGCCGGTGCCCCGGCATGGATGGCCACGTTCTCAGACCTTATGAACCTGCTTCTTTGCTTCTTCGTGCTCCTCTTTTCGATGTCGACCATTGACGAAGCAAAGCTTAACGAACTCATAGCTTCGATGAACAGTTCCTTTTCGATATTCAGCGCAGGAGCCACGTCCATCGGAGAAGGCATACTTATCAGCAACGGTGTGAGCCAGCTCAATGATCTTGCCGAATACATTAACAGTATGGGTGCGGCCGAGGATTCGGAGACGGAATCCGACAATATCAACGAATATGCGGCTCAGGATCAGGTTCTCGATCAGGACAAGGAAAACACCGAGAGCTACGAGGAGACCAAGGAATCCATCAGCGACAAGATGGAAGAGATGAATCTGCAGGAAAACGAACAGCTTGCGGAGATGATAAGCGAAGCCGTCGCCGACAGCAACATGTCCGACCAGATAGATGTTTCCTTCACATCCCAGTATGTGCTCCTCACCATGAAAGGTGCCCTTTTGTTTGACTCCGGGTCCGATGCTCTTAAGAAAGAGTCGATGGGTGTGCTCGACAAAGTTGCGGTTATCCTCGAAAAGTATGCAGCCGGGGAGATCGAGGTAAACGGTCACACCGACAACGTTCCGATCAGGAGCGCACGTTTCGCCGACAACGAAGAGCTTTCAAGCGCACGTGCACTTTCGGTGTTTTATTATCTTGTTAACAACAGCACTCTTGATGCTACCAAGATCAAACATGCCGGAATGGGAGAGAGAGTCCCCATCGCCGACAACTCCACCGAGGAGGGACGTGCCAAAAACAGGCGAGTAGAGATACGTATCTACAACGCATCAAAATAAATGCAGTGAGGCATTAATGAAATGAAAAAGAATCTTCTCACGATAGTCATACTTGCTCTTTTGCTGGTAAACATAGCGCTTACCGCAGTAATGATGATAAGCGTTACCACCACAAACAACAAAACAGCAAATCTCGTGACAACGATAGCCACGGTCATGAATCTTGAGCTTACCGGAGCGCCGGGCACGGAAGAAACAGGAGGTACACCTCCGCCGACGCTTGCCGATACCGAGATATACGCTATTCCGGAAGCTACGATTCCTCTCCAGGTCGAGATAACCGAGGACGGAAAAGAGAAGCAGCCCTATATGGTCTGCGAAGTATCGCTTCAGATCAACAAGAAACATCCCGATTATAAAGACATGAACCCCCTTGTAGAGGGTAGTCTAAGCATGATCAAGGATGCCATCAGAAGCGTCATCTCATCCAAGACGGTTGATGAATGCCGTGATAACGAGGAGCAGCTAAAGGCAGAGATCCTTACTAGAATACAGTCACTTTTTGGCGGATCCGATTTCATATACGGAGTTTCCTTCGGAGAGGTTAAGTTCGGCTGATGGAGGTATTATCTCGTGGGTGAGGTCCTTTCTCAAAACGAAATAGACAACCTGTTAGCGGCTTTATCGACCGGAGAGCTTGATGTCGATTCAATTCCTGACGCCGAAGAAAAACAGGTCAGGAATTATGATTTCGGAAGACCTACAAAGTTCTCAAAAGAGCACCTTAGGACTCTTGAGATCATATTCGAGCATTACGGACGTCTTATCTCGACAAACCTTCCGGTATATCTTCGGAAGAATGTGCAGGTAAGTGTGGCGAGTTCCGAGACGGTCACGTTTAATGAGTTTTCGAATGCGCTTTCCAACCCGGTCATTCTGGGTATAGTTAATTTTGAACCGCTTAACGGCAACATCATAATGGATCTGGCGACGAATATAGCGTATGCGATGATCGACAGGATGCTTGGCGGTACCGGTGCTACTCTCGAAAAGATGAGAGATTTCTCCGAGATCGAGATGACCATCGTTCAGCGCATACTGATCATGATGGTAAACCTGCTCCACGAGCCGTGGAAGAACGTTGTGGATATATCACCGATCCTGCAGAGGGTCGAGACCAATCCGCAGTTCGCACAGATCATAGCACCAAACGAAATGATAGCGATCGTCACCTTAAACCTTAAGATAGGTGATGTTGAAGGATTTATGAATATATGTCTTCCATTTATCACACTGGAAGATGTTATGGATAAGCTCAATACGAAGTATTGGTTCTCGACTATGCAGGAGCTTCGTGATGAGAATTACCAGGAATATATCGAGTCGATGATCAGAAGGGTAGATATCCCTGTAAGAGCAGTTCTCGGTACCACCACGATATCGGTTTCGGACTTTATGAATCTGCAGGTGGGAGACTGTATCAGGCTCGATACCAAAGTTGAGAGCGACATGGATATATATGTCGGCAATATCAGAAAATTCACCGCCTTGCCCGGTTCGGAAAGCGACAGCTACGCCGTCAGGGTGACGTCGGTATTAAGAGAGGAGGAATAGAAGATGGACGGAATGCTTTCTCAGGACGAGATAAATGCCCTGTTAAGCGGCATGGACCTCTCAGGAGATGAAGCTCCGGATCTCAGCGGGATGGATTTGGGAACCCCTGCCTCCGACGAGCCGCCTAAGGAAGATTTCCTTACAGGTACCGGAGCAGCGGACGGTTCTTTCGATGATCTTACCGATGTCGAGAAGGATGCCATAGGTGAAGTAGCCAACATAAGCATGGGTTCTTCGGCGACCACACTCTATTCCCTTGTTAACCGCAAGGTAAATATCACAACTCCTGTTGTTACCCTGGCCTCATGGAAAGACCTGCTTAACAATTACGAAAAGCCCTGTGTCTTTATCCAGATCAAATATACCAAGGGACTTGACGGTACCAACATCCTGGTTCTGAAAGAACAGGACGTTAAGGTCATCACCGACCTGATGATGGGAGGGGAAGGCACAAGCACAGACGGAGAGCTGACGGAGATTCACCTTAGTGCGATCTCCGAGGCGATGAACCAGATGATGGGATCTGCAGCGACATCGCTATCCACAATGCTTTCCACAATGATAGATATATCACCGCCGGATTCATCACTTCTGGACCTTTCCAAATTTGAAAACGGCTCCGATATAGCACCGTTCCTGGGAGGAACCTTCGTCAAGATCTCATTCAAGATGGAGATAGGAGACGGGCTTGTAGATTCGAACATCATGCAGCTCTATCCCATCGAATTCGCCAAGAAGATCGTGGACACGTTCATCAACAATCAGCTGAACGTTCCGGATTCTTCCGGAGGGGGTGCCTCGGTTGCCGACAGTTCCGCTGCAAGTGCACCCGCCCCGGAACCGGCACCCGCACCCGCACCTATGCCACAGCAGCAGGCAGCACCTCAGATGGACATGAGCCAGATGGGAATGGGAATGCCACAGATGGGCATGGGAATGCCGCAGATGGGCATGGGAATGCCGCAGATGGGCATGGGAATGCCTCCGATGGGTATGGGAATGCCTCAGTCGGCTGTGAATGTAAGACCTGTTCAATTCCAGAACTTCACTCCCGATCTGAGCGGTATCCAGGGCGGCGAGAACATCGGCCTTATAATGGATGTTCCCCTCGAAGTTACCGTAGAGCTCGGAAGGACAAAGAGGACCATATCCGAGATCCTCAACTTTGCACCGGGTACGATCATAGAGCTTGACCGTATCGCAGGTGAACCGATAGATGTACTTGTTAACGGTAAATTTGTAGCGCGCGGCGAAGTAGTAGTCATTGAAGAAAGCTTCGGTGTCCGCGTTACGGAGATTATAAAATAGTAACCACGAATAAAGATATTACGTTTGGAGGAAAAGAAAATGGCAAAAAATATCCTGATTGTTGACGATGCAGCTTTCATGAGAATGATGATCAAAGACATCCTTTCCAAGAATGGCTACAACGTTGCGGGCGAGGCAGAGAACGGTGCAAAAGCTGTTGAGAAGTACAAGGAACTCAGCCCCGATCTTGTTCTCATGGACATAACAATGCCCGAGATGGACGGAATTCAGGCTCTCAAGGCTATAAAGGGAGTTGACTCCGGAGCAAAGGTTATTATGTGTTCCGCAATGGGTCAGCAGGCGATGGTTATCGAGTCCATCCAGGCTGGAGCCAAGGATTTCATCGTTAAGCCTTTCCAGCAGGATCGTGTTCTCGAGGCGGTTAAGAAGGTTGTCGGATAATGATCATCCTCAGCGCATCCCCGTATGCACAGCTTATCACTGTGCTCGTGGTGTTTGTGATCGTTCTGGCGATAACAGCCGTGGTTACAAAATGGCTGGCTAATTATCAAAAAGGTCAGAACGTGGGCCGCAATATCGAGGTCATTGAGACCACACCTATTGCGAACAACAAATGGATGCAGATAATCAGAGTGGGGAAGACCTACAAGGTTATTGCGGTGTCCAAAGAAAACGTTACTTTTTTGGGAGATATTGATCCGTCGGAGCTTAAGGAGATTAAGCCCGACGGCTCTAAATCTGCCTTTAAAAGTATGTTTGAGAAGGCATTAAAAAAAGATAAGAATTCCAGTGCCGATGCAGAGGTTGATAAGAAATGAGTTTTAGCGGGAGTGCCGGAAAAAAAATAATAAAGCTATTATGCCTGCTGATCTCGGTAGGCATATTGTGGTTTAATGGGAACTCTTTTGCAAGAGCAGCACAGGAACATCACCTCGACACGGGAGATACTTCTATTTCCACCACTATTGATCCGCCGGGAACTTACGACGATCCGGAGGAACTGAATACCTTGAATACTCTCAACAGAGTAACGCTTCAGTATGAAGGCGATAACGGGTCGCTGAACGGTGCGCTCAGGATACTTATCACACTTACACTGATCGCCCTTGCACCGACGCTGATCATAATGATGACCTCTTTTACGAGGATCATCATTGTTCTGCATTTTACCAGAGCTGCCCTCAACACACAGACCGCACCTCCCAACCAGGTGCTTCTAGGCCTTGCACTTATTCTCACGTTTTTTATCATGTCGCCCACCATCACCAAGATAAACGATACAGCGATCAAGCCGTACGAGGCGGGAGAGATGGAGACCACTGAGTTTATCGAGACAGCTATGGTTCCGCTGCGCGAGTTCATGTACCCGCAGACGCAGCTAAAGGATGTTCAGCTCTTCATGCAGATCGCGGATCTTGAGTGGGATGGTTCCCTTGAGACTATCCCCAGTTCGGTACTTGTTCCGAGCTTTATGATATCGGAGCTTCGCACCGCATTCTGGATAGGCTTTATGATCTATATTCCCTTCATAATCATTGATATGGTTGTGGCATCAACACTTATGAGTATGGGTATGATGATGCTGCCGCCTACGACGATCTCCATGCCGTTCAAGATACTTTTGTTTGTTCTTGCGGACGGATGGGCTCTCATTATCGGACAGGTAGTACAGACATTTTATTAGCGCGGCAAAATGAAAGGTATTAATAAGCGTGAAGTGAGGATTATCGGGAAAGGAGGCCGCACAGATGACAACAGAAGCAGTTATGGATATGATGCGTGGCGGCCTGTACACCATTCTTGAAACGGCGCTTCCCGTTCTTCTTGTATCCATGGCGATAGGTCTGATAGTCAGTATATTTCAGACGGTTACATCCATTCAGGAACAGACGCTTACATTTGTTCCCAAGCTGGTCGGGATATTCATTACCATCATGTTTCTCGGCGGATGGATGATGAACAATATGGTCGAGTACGCGACAGGTCTCTGGACGACATTCAGTTACTATGTACACAGGTGAAGCGGCCGGACTTAGATGATTAATTATTCGTTTTCGTTTTATGATCTTGAATATTTTCTGCTCATTTTTGTAAGAGTGAGCATGTTTGTATTTATAGCTCCGTTTTTCAGTATGCCGAATACTCCGAGAAACGTGAGGATAGTGCTGAGCCTTTTTATCTCATATCTGCTCTACAATATGCTCACACCGGCGGAGGCGGTAATGCCGGATACGCTTTTAGAGCTGTCTCTTATAGTCATTAAAGAGGCTTTTACCGGGCTTCTGATCGGGCTGTCGGTGCAGATATGTACGGGGATATTGAATTTTGCAGGTACCATATCGGATATGGAAACGGGACTTACGATGGTTCAGATCCTCGATCCTTCCACCAGACAGATGACTTCGATAACCGGAGGGATCTACAATTATTCTTTCAACATGATCATGATATTAAGCGGCCTGTATATTTATATGCTGGGCGCATTAAAGGATACATTTATCCTTATCCCGGTCAACGGAGCGATATTCAATCCTGACGGTCTGATGAGGTCGGTGGTTGTCTTCCTGACGGATTACGTCGTGATCGGATTCAGGATAGTTCTTCCGATCTTCTGTGCGATGCTGATGCTCAACGCAGTGCTCGGAATAATGGCGAAGGTTTCGCCTCAGATGAATATGTTTGCGGTGGGTATCCAGCTAAAAGTGCTTGCCGGGCTTGGTGTGCTTTTCCTTACCATGGGACTTTTACCCCTGCTCAGCGATATGATATTCACCGAGATGAAAAAGATGCTCGTTAGTTTTGTAAACTCAATGGTATAGGTTAACGAATGCTGTTTGAATATAGTCTGACTTTCTTTGCCGAAGGTCAGGGAGGCGAGAAAACAGAACCGGCAACTGCCAAGAAATTAAGTGATGCCAGGAAAGAAGGGCAGGTTGCGAAGAGCAAGGAGATCGCCAATTGTACCGGACTTCTTGCAGTGTTTTTAGTGCTGAAATTCATGATAGGGACCATAGGCGGGGGGCTGCTCCTTTCCTTTGGGAACATATATGGGGAGATATCGGATACGGTTGTATTCCGGCATGGAGAAATGCCGGTCGCTGATATATATATCACAGTCAGAAGAGCGATGTATTCTGTTCTGACCATCATTCTTCCCATGCTCATTATAGGCTTTGTGGTAGCTTTTTTATCGGATCTGCTTCAGGTAAAATGGGAACCGACAACAAAGCCGCTCTCGCCCAAGCTGAGCAAAATCAACCCTATCTCCGGTTTCAAAAGGATATTCTCGCTCAATTCGGTTATGGAGCTGGTCAAGTCCCTGTTCAAACTGGCTCTTATCGGCATTGTTGCATATAATTACGTGTCTAATCATATAGGTATCATACTCAGCTTCTATGAAAAGGAACTTATGGAAGTGGTGGGAAATACCGGAAAGATGGTCACGGATCTCGGGATCAGAATATCTGCTCTGTACATAATCATAGCCGGTGTGGACTTCATCTATCAGAGATGGAAGTTTGCCAAGGATATGAAAATGACAAAGCAGGAAGTAAAGGACGAGTACAAACAGTCCGAAGGAGATCCCCAGATCAAGGCTAAGATCAAACAGAAGATGATGGAAGCATCCAGGCGTCGAATGATGAAGGAACTTCCCAAGGCCGATGTTGTCATCACCAACCCTACGCACTATGCGGTTGCTATCAGATACGAGCCCTCGGAGGTTGATGCACCCGTTGTGATCGCCAAAGGAGAAGGTTACCTCGCGCAGCGTATCAAAGACGTTGCCCGCGAAAACTCCATTCACATCGTCGAGAACAAACCCCTTGCCCGAATGCTCTACCACAATGTGGACATAGGAGAGGTCATCCCACCCGAGCTTTACCAGGCCGTGGCCGAAGTCCTTGCATTCGTATACCATTTACAGGGAAAGATTTAAGGCTTGTATTATAGAACCAGCTGCTTCGTGCATATGCTATGCTGAGAGCAATGTGTCCGAGGCCGGCACTTAGCGAATACGAGTGAAACGAAGTATGAGCTTAGTACCGCTGCTTCGAGGACCCATAGCCGAGAGGCGGTGATCGAAGCATACATATGTGCGAAGCAGCGTCACTAGGATTCAGGAAAGGAGGAGACGGAATGCTTAAGAAAATTCCATTCAAGGATTTCTCTGTTGCTTTATACATCGTGGCAGCTATCGTAATGCTCATCATTCCGATGCCACCGCTCCTTCTTGATATTCTTTTGGCTTTCGATTTTGCGCTGTCTATGACGATCATGTTCGGGTGTATGTTTGCGCCGGAAGTTCTGGACATGAATTTCTTCCCGACCATGCTCCTTTTTACCACCGTGTTCAGAATAGGTCTTAACGCTTCTTCCACAAGGCTTATTCTCCGTCAGGGATATGCCGGAAATGTCATCCAGACATTCGGTAACTTCGTTGGCGGCGGCGATCTGATCGTCGGTATAATAGTCTTTATTATTCTTATAGTCGTCCAGTTCATGGTTATCAACAAAGGTTCTGAGCGTGTATCCGAAGTTACCGCCAGATTCACCCTCGATGCCATGCCCGGTAAGCAGATGGCCATAGATGCCGACCTCAACACCGGTGCCATAACCGATGAGGAAGCCAAGGTCAGAAGGCAGAAGATACAGGACGAAGCCACATTCTTCGGTTCCATGGACGGTGCCACCAAGTATGTTAAGGGAGATGCTACCGCCGGTCTTATAATCACTTTTATCAATATTATCGGCGGAGTTGCCATGGGTATGCTCAGACAGGGCCTGAGTATAAGCGATGCTCTTGACAAATACGCGATCCTCACTATAGGTGACGGACTTGTATCTCAGATACCTTCGCTCATGACGGCCCTCAGTACCGGTATTCTCGTAACAAAAGGTGCCAAGACGGAAGAGTTCGGTCCTACCATTCTCAACCAGCTCTTCAGACGTTCACAGGCAATGTTTCTTGTGGGCGGCATGATGGCACTATTTGCCGTGGCTACACCTCTGCCATGGTTTATTTTCCTTCCCCTTGCCGCACTTTTTATCTTCCTCGGCTGGAGGATCAACAAAAAGGCTAAGACCTCAGCCATCGAGTCCGAGGTTACTCAGGAGGAGGCAGAAGCAGAAGAGATACGCCAGCCCGAGAATGTCAATTCGCTTCTTGCGGTGGATCCTATCGAGCTGGAATTCGGCTACGGTATCATTCCCCTGGCGGATGTCAATCAGGGCGGAGATCTGCTTGACCGCGTGGTCATGATAAGACGACAGATAGCTCTTGAACTCGGTACCGTAGTACCGATAATAAGACTAAGGGACAATATACAGCTCAACCCCAATCAGTACATAATCAAGATAAAGGGCATTCAGGTAAGTGAAGGTGAGATACTGTTTGACCATTACATGGCGATGAATCCCGGATATGTGGAGGAAGAGATCACCGGAATACCGACCTTCGAGCCCTCATTCCATCTTCCCGCCATTTGGATCACGGAAGGTCAGAGGGAGCGCGCGGAGAGTCTCGGCTATACTGTAGTCGACCCGCCCTCGATCATTGCAACACACCTTACCGAGATCATTCGCGAGCATATCGCCGAGCTCCTTACCAGACAGGATGTACAGAGTCTCCTCAACAATCTCAAGGAGAACAATCCTTCCCTCATCGAGGAACTCACGCCGAAGCTTCTGGGACTCGGAGAAATACAGAAGGTGCTTCAGAATCTGCTCAAGGAGGGCATCTCTATAAGAGACCTTCTGACGATACTCGAAACCCTTGCGGATTATGCTCCGACCACAAGAGATACGGATATCCTTACGGAATATGTACGTCA
>CAMUYA010000046.1 GCA_947164865.1 uncultured Lachnospiraceae bacterium | reverse complement strand
CGCTTCCACTTGCTGTCATGTTTCCATTTACCACAAGTGTTCCATTTGTTCCCAATGTTATGTTTGCACTTGTTGTAAAACTATCCGTAACTGTCAATGTATAACCATTAAGTTTTATCGTGCCATACCCCGACAGCTGAGCGTTGGTATAGCTTGCATTTGCGCCAAGTGATAGTGTTGGCGTATTGGCATACGCCTTAATACTGACCAGCGTTACCATAAACATCACTACCATCACCGCACAGAGTAACCACCTCAATCCTTTCACTTTATTTCCTGCTCTCATACCTTCCTAATTCCTCCTGTAAAGTATATTGTATACACAGCAACATTGTAGATATGTATACAATGGTATTATAAAGTCTTTTCCTTTAAGATTCAAGTAGGAAAAGGCAGGTACAATGATAAGCTATAATAACTTTTGGAAATACATATCTGAAAGGAACATCACACAATATGCACTACTAAACAAGTATGGCTTTACAACAAATCTTATTCATCGTCTAAAGCATAACAAGCCTATCAGTACTACCACAATAGAAATGATCTGTAGGAGTCTTGATTGTGACGTTTGCGATATCCTTTCTTTTGCAAAAGATGATGTCTGAATAAGCATTCCTGTTTAATGTATGAACCATGCTCTGACTTCTCCCAACATTCGTTGTTCTTTCTCTCCCCCTACTAATAATGGCATAATAAAAGGACCTCCGAGGAGATCCACTTTTTTCGATCGGCAAGTCCTTCATCAAATACATCAAACAATACATTCTGTAGTTCCGCTTTGTATAAATGAATGATCACATTTGTATCCAAAGAGGCTCTCAATCTTCCAGTCCTCCTATCAGGTCATCAATATCATCTTCTTCATCGGCATTTATCACAAAGTCAATATTCAATGTTATGTTTTTGTAACATGTTTAATTTGTCGTGTACCAATTTTATTCCTTTTGATGTTTTTGATAATACAAAAATCACCGCCTGGTCATAGTACTGACCAGACGGTGCTCATATCTTACAGCTATAAATAAAAGACTCAATAATCAAAACTTACGGAATCTCTCATATCTTTCTTCTGCGATCTGTTCTCCGCTCTTTCCTTCCATCTTTTTGAGGAATGTGCGGATCCTTCCCTTCATATCGCTTGCCATGGAGGAAAGCGCATCCTCATCGGCTCCGCCGTACTCGGGGATTATGTCCTCGATCACGCCAAGCTTTTTAAGATCCTGCGCGGTTATCTTCATAACCTCTGCGGCCTCTTCCTTACGGCTTCCGTCCTTCCAGAGTATGGAAGAGAACCCTTCCGGTGAAAGAATGGAATAGATAGCATTCTCGGTCATCCATACTTCATTTCCGACAGCCAATGCTATCGCTCCACCGCTTCCGCCTTCGCCTACCATGATGGCAAGGATCGGGACCTTCACCTCCGAGAGTTCGTAAAGGTTTCTTGCGATAGCTTCGCCCTGTCCGTTCTCTTCGGCTTCTTTTCCGGGATATGCTCCGGAAGTATTAACAAATGTGATTATCGGTCTTCCGAATTTTTCCGCCTGCTTCATAAGGCGCAGAGCCTTCCTGTACCCTTCCGGTGAAGGCATACCGAAATTGTGTCTCTGACATTCGGCAAAATCTCTTCCCCTGTTTATACCGATAACGGTGACAGGCTGTCCGTCAAGTGTGGCGATACCACCCATTATAGCCGGATCGTCCCTGAAATATCTGTCTCCGTGGAACTCCGTGAAATCATCAAAGATTGCTCCGATATATTCAGCAGCTCCGATTCTTGATACCTTACGTGCTTCCTGCACTTTTTCCCAGGCGGAAAGCTGGGCAGCTTTTGCGCCGCGCTCTTTCATGATCTCGGTGGGGCCGTAATATACTTTCTCTCCCGTCTCTTTAAAGTCCGCAAAATGACCTTTTTTTGAATGGATATCAAGTATCCTTACAAGAGTTGGTTTAAGTTCTTTTCTCGGAACCACTGCATCCACAAATCCGTGCTCAAGCTGGAATTCCGCTCTCTGGAAACCTTCCGGAAGTTTCTCTCCTATGGTCTGCTCGATCACTCTGGGACCTGCAAATCCTATCATGGCGCCGGGCTCTGCAAGGATGATATCTCCAAGCATTGCAAAGCTTGCAGTCACACCTCCCGTTGTGGGATCGGTGAGAACTGATATATACAGAAGCCCCGCATCGGAATGTCTCTTGAGCGCTGCGGAGGTCTTCTCCATCTGCATAAGGGAAATGATACCCTCCTGCATTCTGGCTCCACCGGAGCACGCAAAAAGGATAACGGGCAATTTCTCTTTTGTGGCAAACTCGACAACACTTGTGATCCTGTCTCCCACAGCATGTCCCATGCTGCCCATAAGAAATCTTGAATCTATCACACCCAGCACAGCTCTGTGTCCGCCTATCAGGCACTCTCCGACTGTAACGCCCTCTTTGAGCCCTGTCTGCGTCTGCGCTTTGGCAAGCTTTTCTTCATATTCCGGAGTGCCGAGTACATTGGTCGTTCCGATATCACTGTACATTTCTTTGAAGGAATCCGGATCGGCGACCATCTTTATACGATTATCCGTCCACACGCGGAAAAGTCTGCCGCAGTTCGGGCAGACATAAAGCAGTTCCTTAACCTTTGACCATTCAACCTCGGTTTTACAGCCGGGGCATGTTTCAAAACCGTTTGACATGATATATCTTTTCACCTCTTTTGCCATTTATGGCCATCTCTCCCGAAGGGAAAGATTTATTCAGCTGAAAGATAGTTCTTGAGATCCTCAAGCTTGTCTATGCTAACTGTTCTCACACCCTCTCTTCCCAGCTTTTTAACAAAGCCTGAAAGAGTGGTTCCGGGGCCGAGCTCGATAAAGAGATCCGCTCCGTCATCTATAAGCCTTTCCAGCGTCTGCTGCCATTTTACCGAAGATGATACCTGCTGCGTAAGAAGAGGCTTTATCTGATCCGCCTTTGTGACATAGTCGGCGGTAACATTTGCAAGATAAGGGATTGCGGGATCATTTATCGTAACGGTACCAAGTACCTCACCCAGCTTTTCTCCCGCACCTTTTAAAAGGGCTGAGTGGAAAGGTCCGCTGACCTTAAGAGGAACTGCTCTTCTGGCGCCTCTTTCCACACAAATATCGGATGCCTTCTTAACGGCATCTTCGCGTCCCGTAATAACTATCTGAACAGGGCTGTTATAATTTGCTACCGACACCACATAAGGAAGGGTGTAATCACCCGCATCTGCCGCAGGCCCTGCTTCCTGCACTTCCTTACACACTTCGGCAACTACTGCGGGATCGAGATTCAAGATCGCCGCCATGGCTCCGCCTTCGGGAACCGCATCCTGCATCAGCTTTCCACGATGCTTTATCACCTTGAATGCATCTTCCATACTCATGGCTCCCGATGCTATCACCGCACCGTATTCTCCAAGGCTTAAGCCCGCCGTGGCATCACATTTTATACCCTCTTTCGTAACTGCAGCATATACGGCCGCCTCTGCAGCCAGCATACAGATCTGGGTATACTCCGTGATATTCAGCTTATCATTCTCATTGAAGCAAAGATCCTCTACCGAAAATCCTGCTGCCTTTGAAGCTTTCTCAAACACTTCTCTCGATTCGGGATAAGCATCATAAAAATCCTTTGCCATCCCTACATACTGGCTTCCCTGTCCGGGAAACATAAATACAGTCTTGGACATAATAAAACCTCTTAATTATATACCGCTTCCTTCGGCATGGATGTAAACGCCAGCTTACCCTTAGCGCGAACACCGTCGTCTACCTTAATGACCACATCGAATTTCACAAGCCCGGCGCCACCGCTGGTCTTGGTAACTTCTATCTCACACACATCTCCGGGAATGACCGGTTTAACGAACTTAAACTCATCAACCTTTAAAAGCACATAGATAAGGCTCTCATCGGTGCCGCTGCTCTCTATAGTAACAGAGCAGAGCTGTGCTGCAGCTTCGATCAGAAGCACTCCCGGCATGATCGGAGTGTCGGGGAAATGACCCATGAAATAGGGCTCATTTATCGACACATTCTTGATGCCCTTGGCATACTCACCGTCCCTTATCTCAACGATCTTTTCGATCATCTGAAAAGGAGGACGCTGCTTTATTCTTTTTTGAACTTCATTGATATTCAACATGATAAACACCTCATCCGGCGCTTCGCGCCACCTGTCTGCGCTTCGCTTCGTGCAGACGTTTTGCTCCCCACAAGGGGAGGGCAAGTTAAAGACTGAGACCACCGTCCAAAACAAGCACCTGACCGGTCACATATGAGCAGGCATCGCTTGCAAGCATCACAACCGCATTTGCAACTTCTTCCGCGGTGCCGAATCGTCCGAGAGGAATATCCTTGATGTACTGTTCTCTCTTTTCCTCGGGGATCGCTTCGATCATCTCGGTAGCGATAAATCCGGGAGCAACCGCATTTACTCTTATTCCATAAGGAGCAAGTTCCTTCGCCATGGTTGCTGTCATGGAGTTTACAGCGCCCTTTGTGGAGCTGTATACCGACTGTCCGGGTACTGCGAGCACCGAACTAACGGAAGAAACATTAACAATGCATCCCTTCTTTTTGGAGAACATCTTAACGGCTGCCTGCTGTGAGCAGTAAAGATATCCTTTTATATTGAGATCAAGGCACATATTGATCGTGTCGGGATTCATCATCATCACATACTCGTCTTTAACGATCCCGGCATTGTTTACAAGAAGATCGATCTTGCCGAAAGTCTTTACGAAGGTACGCATCATATCCTGAACTTCTTTGAGATCAGCGGCATTTGCCTTGATGGCGATGGCTTCACTTCCTGCTTCCTCGATGATCTTAACTACTTCCTGCGCAGCCGCCTCATTGGAATTATAATTTACGCCAACCTTGTATCCGGCTTTTCCAAGCGCTATTGCACAGGCTCTTCCTATTCCGCGGGATGCGCCTGTTACAAGTGCAGTTTTTACTTCCTGATTATTCTCCATGTAGCTGGTCTCCTTTCCGATTTCATACATAGATTATTAGAGACTTTCTTCCGTTCGAAGTTTTACTCATTTAGAAGTGAATCTGCATGAGTGAAACCGACACTAAGTCTTTACTTCTATACTTTCTTAAGTACTACTGCGCAGTATGATCCGCCTTCTGAAGTAGCGGTAGCAAGTACATACTTATATGCAGAAGTATCTGCTTTTCCCTCGGTCACTGTATCGCCGAAATAATATGCCTTCTGTTCATTTCCAAGCTCACCGCTGAGAGTGAGGGCTGCTGTAGCAACGGAAAGTGCACTTGCTGCGGCGCGGCTCTCTCCTACATATGTTCTTACATTATGCACAGGCATCTTAGCGTCAAAAAGCTTTCTGTATACATTCTTTTCGACTGTATCTACTTCGCTGCAGCCGTTTCCGAATCCGTAAACAGCATCGATATCGGAAGCGGATATTCCCGCATCCTTAAGTGCGATAGCGATGGCTTCCTCAAGACCTTTCTCGGTTCCTGCCACCTTTCCGTACTCGGTGATGGCGTGAGTCATTCCGTATCCTGCCACCTGTGCGTACTTCTTTGCGCCCCTTGCGTTTGCGCTCTCTGCACTCTCGAGTACCACTGTGGTGCTTCCGTCAGACATTGCTATCCCGGTATCTCCGTAAGGCTTTGCCTGTCCGTTTGCCACATGACCGAGCTGACGGTAGAGCTTTTCCATGATGTCGCTGTTCTCATCGGTTCCGCTTGCAAGCATAACCTTTGCATGATTCTGACGGATCTCGTTGTATGCATAGCAAAGGGAACTCATTCCCGACTGCGCACCGTTGGTAACGGTAACGTTAACGCCGCGCATATTTGTCTTTATGGAAAGATATCCGCCGGCTGCGTTGTATACAGTGTTGGGGAAGTTGAATGCGGAGCCGCTCTTTGTTCCGTTCGCGCTTATATTCTCCTGGAATTTGTATACGGTGGTAAGAGGGCCGTCATCGGTACCGATTATCATACCGTAATCCTCAGCCTTCTCATCGGCTATCTCTATTCCTGCCTTATCAAGTGCCTCAAGTCCGGAAACCACCTGCATAAGGCTGAGCTTATCCAGCTTGCGGTAGAAGGCCATCTTTACGTCATATCTGTCATAATCCTCTTTTGTAGTCTCGGCAAATACGGAATCGGAGCTGATGCCCTCTCCTGCCTTAACCTTCTCAATATAATTATCTACGCCGTTTCCTAAGGGGCTTACAATACCCATTCCGGTGATGTAGATAGGCTCGTCATTTGCTGTCTCCGCAACGTTTCCCGCACCCTTTGAGAAGATGATACTTGCATTGCTTCCGCCAAATGCAAAGGAATTGCTCATTACAAAATCGAGCTTCTTTTCCTTCATAACATTAGGCATGAAATCAATCTTTCCTGCCTTTTCTTTAAGTGCTTCAAGATCCTCATCCGAGTATCCGATCGTGGGCGGGATCTTGTCCTCAACAAGTGCTTTTACAGCGTATACGGCTTCGATGGCTCCCGCTGCTCCGAGGCAGTGTCCGACCATGGCCTTAGTGGAACTGACTGAGAGATCTCCGCCTGCTTCGTCAAATATCGCATGAAGTGAAAGGAACTCAGCTTCATCATTCTTTGCGGTTCCCGTTCCGTGCGCGTTCACATAGTCTATATCCTTGGGCTCTATCCCGGAATTGGCGATTGCTGTTCTGATAGCATACATCTGACCTATTCCGTCCGGTCTGGGAGCGGTAATGTGATGTGCATCACTGCTTACACCTGCTGCCAGCACATCGCAATATATCTTTGCATTTCTCTTCTGAGCATGCTCGTAGGACTCTACAACAAGAGCTCCCGCACCTTCACCGAGTGTGATCCCATTTGAGTGATTAAAAGGTGAGCAGGCCTGCTCGGAAAGAGCATGCAGGGCGTGGAATCCGGCAAAAGGTACTGCCGCAAAAGCATCCGCACCACCCACGATGAACACATCCGCAACACCTGCTCTGATAAGCTCACATGCATAAGCCACGCTGATGCTTCCCGCTGCGCAGGCATTTCCCACATTAGAGATAACTCCGCCCGCACCTACGCGATTTGCCACATGGTTTGCTATGGGGGAAATGGTCATCTTTCTGATGTCTTCGGTCTTTTCTCCGTTCACAACATAATTCTCGATGCTCACCACTCCGCCTACGCAGCTTCCCATTACCACGCCGAATCTGCTGGCGTCAACCTTTGACACATCCAGTCCGGAATCCTTGAGCGCTTCCTCCGATGCCTTGAGGCAGAGCTTTGTTGCTCTGTCAACACCTTTATAATTCTCCAGCTCATCGCAGGATACCTCTGCGCCCAGATCCACATAGCAGTCATCTGCTTTTACCGATTTGACGGATGCGATCCCGTTTTTTCCGGTAAGGGCATTTTCCCAGCATTCCTGCACATTGTTTCCTATAGCGTTGATCATTCCCAGTCCGGTGACAACGCAGCGTGTTCCCAATTGCTTGTTCATGACATGATCCTCTTAATGAATTCTACTTATTAAATGTGTATATATATCGTTAAAGTTTTTTAAACACAACACTTAACCGGTTTACCCCTTCGGGCTCCGGTCAAGTGAAAACTATCTTTGCGCTTAATATACGGATCAGGTTCCTTAAAGCTTGCCAAGCTATTCATGCAAGCATGATATCCCGGCAAGCTTTAGTCCCCGGTATATTACATGTGTTCGATGACATACTTTGTGAGGCTGGTGATGTTGTAGAAGTGCTCCTTGGGAACACCGGTCATAACTACGCCATACTCGTTATCAATACAGGAAATGATCTCGAGTGAATCTACGGAATCAAGTCCGATTCCTTCGCCGAAAAGGGGAATCTCGTAGTCAAGCTCCTCCTCGGGGATATTGAGATTCTCCGAAACCATGCTCTTGATCTTTGCTGCTACTTCAAGTTCTTTCTCGTTCATTTTTCTGTCCTTTCAAACTTTCTATGCCTCGCTGGCACACCCGCTAATTATACCTTATATATAGCTGTTTTTGCAACCTTCTTTGTCAATTTAGTGAAAACGCTGTAAAACGCCTCATTTAAAGTAGTTTTTCCAGCGATTCGACGGCACTTCTGCACTCCTCGCAGTACTTTTTCAGCACAAGCGAAGGTCTTCCCTTTTCGTGCAGATCAAGATCCAGAGGTTTACCTATCACCAGATGGGTAAGCCTGAAGGGTTTGATCTTCCGGCTTATGAACATCGGAATGGGAGTGGCATCTGTCTGCTTTGCCAGCACCAGGAACCCGGGCTTGAATTCGTCCATCTGCCCCGCGGGGGATGTATGTCCCTCCGGCAAAATGTATATCGAAGCTCCGCTTTTCATGACCTTGGTGGTGGTATCCAGCCAGCTTGTATCCATTCCGCCCTTCCTGTCGATTGAAATATAGGGAAGGTTTCTGAACAGCCAGTTGATAGGCTTTTTGTCAAACCAGTCCCTTCCAACAAAAGTCCACACTCTGTACCTGTGAAGAAGTCTCGTCATAAAGAGGCCTTCCACATATCCCAGATGATTGGAGAAAACCACGCAGCTTTCTTTGAATGCCTTCTCTGTAGCCGCTTTGTCCTCCCAGTGGATCTTCATGGGGTAGAGCACTCTTAATACCGGATACGACGCCCAGAACAAAAACTTTGCGATTCCTTTTAAGATAACATTCATCGCAGGCGCCTAACCCTTTCTGCCGTAAGGTCCGACATTCGGATCGTCCCAGTTGAGGTTTATTATTCTCTCGAATGTGTTGTGCCCGAGCATCGGAACCGCAAGCTTTTCCAGAGTCTCATCACTTACTTTTCCGTTAAGGGCAAATTCCTTCCCTGCTTCCGTATATCTCACAAGGTACTTTTCGACCTTAGCCTGCAGAGTCTCCTCGGCCAGCATCCCGCCCTGAGCTGCGGTGATAAGCGTGTAATTTCCCCTACCGCAGATAATATCATACTGCTGCTTTATCGGGCCGTAGCAGCCTTCCGTCTTTTCGTATCCGCAGGCAGAGACAAGCACCAGCTTTTTCTGCATGAGTTCGGGATAGCGCATCTTGTGCAGAAAGCTTCCGCTCTCCTCATTACCGCCCACTCCCCTGTATTCGGAGACGTATGATATCATCCTGTCCACGAAGGCTTTCATCTTGGAAGGCTGTCCGAAAAAGTACAGCGGAAAGCTTTCGATGATCACATCATTTTCCATTACAAGGTCTCTGAGCTCATCCATATCATCGTGGATGACGCATTTGCCTCTGTCATTCTTCCAACAGCAGAAGCATCCCATGCAGTGCTCGATACGCTTATCCTTAAGAGCCACTTCCGTCACCTCGGCATCGGGAAGTGCTTCCTTTATTCCTTTTATAAATGCATGGGCAACTTTGAGCGAAGAACTCCTTTTGCCTCTTAAGCTGCCGTTTAATAATAATATCTTCATATCAAAGCCTCGCTGCTCACATATGTCTGTACGCAGATTTTTGTGCATTTGAGCGCATTACAAGGGTTTATTCTCTCACATCCTGCCGATTTAAGCAAGCTAAAAAAACTAAAACCATGTTATAATCGGCGTCACTCATACAAGAACCGTATTGCCTCAAATATTTCGCTGAAATCGATCAGGCATTTGCCATCATATATTCCGACGGGAACTTTTTCGGAAAAGCCATAGACGAATACATCCGGTTCTTTTCCATAAGCGTACACGATGACTTTTCTTTTATCAGGATCCACTATCCAGTATTCGCGCACACCTGCCAGCCTGTATTTATAAGATTTTATGTTTATATCTTTTGATCTTGTGGCAGGTGAGAGTATTTCCACAACAAAATCCGGGCTTCCAAATACCCTGGACATCCGGATTTTACTCTTATCGCATACAACAAACACGTCCGGCTGAACTATCGTTTTATCATCGCAGTCAAGCTGAATGTCTGCCGGAGCTACAAAAGGAATACATTTGCCGTGGTTGGAATCAATGAAATTGCTCAATTTATTAAGTATCTTTGTAGCTATTATCTGATGAACGGTCGTAGGTGACGACATATCATAAAAAACACCGTCGATCAGTTCAACTTTTCTGTCTTCCGGAAGTGCAAGATAATCATTAATCGTATATGAGCCCTGCCTGGTCCAAGCAGAATGATCATTTATAAGATCATAAGCCGGGAGCGGTTCACAGAGATATGAATCATCCCCGATATTTGTATTATAAACGTGCTGTTTCTTAGAAGCAGCGATAAGTGCTGCTTCCAATGCCAGAAGAGTTGTTCTGCGGGGTGATTTTGTAAATCCACCCAGTACTTTTTGAACCGTGCTGAGGGGAAGACCGGAAAGATCAGCCAGATCCTTTGCAGAAAGTGCCAGTTCTTTTTTCTTCTTTTTGATTTCCTGTATATCCATATTTTGCCTCTTATATCGCCTTAACACATCAATATTATAGCATGATAATATCAGATTATCAATATGGATATATTTTGGAAATTGTTTGGAAAGTAGTGTCTTATCAACGGAAATGCAAAAGAGCCCCTCATGGGCAATGTCATTAAGTTAAGGACTGACAGTCAGATTTCGGTCTGATTGTCGCCTTAACTGAAATGACGGAGTGAGATTTTTTATTTCTCGTTATTTTAGCATCAGAGGTGAGCGATATGCAGAAACCTATTGAAGTTGGCAAAGGTAAGCTGGGATATTACATTTTCCCCAAGGGTTGGACAGTAAAAGAAGGGTTGAATAGACAAATGCATACGGGAAATAAGGAGATGGTATAAGCGGTTTCCCACCCTTCCCGTCATTTAGTGTTAGCATCTAAATAGTACAATTTAAAATGAGTTTATCCCTTAGTTGTT
>CAMUYA010000045.1 GCA_947164865.1 uncultured Lachnospiraceae bacterium | reverse complement strand
TGAGCAGCTCGCGCCTAGATGCGTAGCGAAGCTGCGCATTTGTGCTCAATGCTTGACTCGGATTATAGTATCGGTATAGCGCGAGCGTTACGTCAGCACTAAAATCCGAGTTAAGATTGGTGCCCAACACGCAGCTGTGCTGCGTGCTCTGTTGCCCGAGACCGATTTTGCCCTTAGCAAAGTGATTCGAGCTTAGCAGCAGAGCCCATGAGAGCAAATTACAACTCATATTGTCCATGCCGTCACTAAGTAAAAATGAATTACTGATAGTAAGTTAAACTGTAATTTAAACATCCAGCAACGCATCGGTTGCATGCTGATGAATAAATGCACGCCTAGGCGGCACATCCGTACCCATCAGAAGTTCCGTCATCTCGGAAGCGGCTCTTGCATCCTCGATCTCCACCAGCTTCATACGCCTGCGCTCCGGATCAAGAGTTGTCTCCCATAGCTGTTCCGGATCCATCTCACCAAGACCCTTGTAACGCTGAAGAGTAAAACTTCCTTTGTGATTCTTACGATACTTCTCAAGAGCCTTATCGTCATACAGATACTCCTGCTGACCCTTTGCGGGCATTGCCTTGTATAAAGGCGGCATAGCAATATATACATGCCCTTCAAATATAAGCTCCGGCATAAACCTGTAAAATAAGGTAAGAAGAAGTGTGGAAATATGAGCACCGTCCACATCCGCATCGGCCATGATAATAATCTTATCGTACCTGAGCTTTGTGATATCGAAATCGTTCCCGTAACCTTCCGAAAAACCGCATCCGAATGCATTGATCATGGTCTTTATCTCTGCATTGGCAAGAACCTTGTCGATGGAAGCCTTTTCTACATTGAGGATCTTTCCTCTGATAGGAAGAATAGCCTGATACATACGGTCTCTGGCCATCTTTGCGGAACCTCCGGCGGAATCTCCCTCTACAATGAATATCTCACACTTATCGGCCTCCTTGGAAATGCAGTTTGCCAGCTTTCCGTTGGAATCAAATGAAAACTTCTGCTTTGTAATAAGATTCGTCTTGGCCTTTTCTTCCGTCTTTCTGATCTTTGCGGCTTTTTCGGCGCATCCTATAATATTCTTTAATGTTTCAAGATTTCTGTCAAAGAACCTTGTAACCTCATCGGATGTGATCTTGGAAACAGCCTTTGCCGCATCCTGATTGTCGAGCTTTGTCTTTGTCTGTCCTTCGAATCTGGGATCCGGATGCTTGATAGAAACCACGGCTGTCATACCGTTTCTGACATCCGCACCTGTGAAATTATTATCTTTTTCCTTAAGCACACCCAGCTCATGTGCATAAGAATTTATTATAGTAGTAAACTGCGATTTAAAGCCTGTAAGGTGAGTGCCGCCCTCTGAATTGTATATATTATTGCAATATCCAAGTACGTTCTCATGGAATTCGTTTACATACTGGAAAGCGCATTCAACAAATATGCCTTCAAATTCTCCCGAGAAATAACATACATCCGTAACCGCTTCGCTATTGGCATTCATGTGGCGGATAAAGCCGGCGATTCCATCAGGCTCATGGAAAACGATCTCCTCGGGGGAGTCACCTCTTAAATCCTTATAATAGATCGTGAGGGAAGGATTAAGATATGCGGTATCATGAAGCCTGTTTTTGATATCGGCCTCAGCAAATCTTGTCCTGTCAAATATCTCATCATCAGGCAGGAAGTTTATAGTGGTTCCGTGATCACGGGTCTTACCAACAACGGGAAGAAGCCCTTTTACAAGCTCTGTGGTGGGAATACCGCGCTCATATGAATCCTTAAATATCTCCCCGCCTGTCTTAACAGTAACCGTAAGATGCTTTGACAGTGCATTAACTACGGATGAACCTACTCCGTGCAGACCGCCGCTTGTCTTATATGCGGAATTATCAAACTTTCCGCCTGCGTGAAGTGTTGTAAATACAAGCCTTTCGGCACTTATACCCTTTTCATGCATGCCAACGGGGATACCACGCCCGTTATCCGATACGGTTGCGGATCCGTCCTTTTCAAGAGTGACATATATCTTATCACAATACCCTGCCAGATGTTCATCCACCGAGTTGTCCACTATCTCATAAACAAGATGGTTCAGACCTTTGGTGGTAACCGAACCTATATACATTCCGGGACGCACACGTACAGCTTCAAGCCCCTCAAGGACTGTTATACTCGATGCGTCATAAATCTCTTTCTGTGCCATACAAACCTCTTAAAACCAATAAGCAAAAAAATCGATATGAACATTTGTTCATACCGATTCAGTATACCATATATTTAGTGGCTTTGCAAATAGAAAAACGCAAAATATGGTTATTCTAAGGCATTTCCAATGCTTTAATCATGTGTTTTTTGAAAAGGTCATTTTGAGCACTTCTCTTATAGAAACCTTGTTTCCTTTATAGAGTGACATCATCTTGTAGATCTTTCCGGCCAGTATTACAAAGGCCATTATAAAGGCGATCATGCATACTAAGGAAGCTGCAATTATTCCGGGAGATACTACCCCAAGGCTCACATCCGCAGGCATTATCATAGCTGCGGTAAAAGGAAGGATCATCATCCAAACCTTTGTATCTGCCGCATTCATTCCGCCTCCGCCTATCAGGATGAAAAAGCTGATAAGTAGAGGGAATATAAATAGCGAGCTCTTGCTTGACACATCTTCTTTATTCTGGGCCATGGACCCGGCAACAGCAGCAAGGCAAAGATATAGTACAAATCCAAGAAGAAGGAAGATTATTGCAAAAGCCACATTAACCGGCGTAAATACATTAAGATCCTTCATGCCGCTAAAAAATACCGTGGTATGAAGCTTTGTCCCGGGATAGATAAGCTTCATTCCGAATGTGCCAAGCACAAATCCAAGCACAAGTGAAGCAATCCAGATGATCACCTGCATAAGCACGGTTAATACCGTAGCTATCAACTTTCCGAAAACAAGTGATTCCGGACGCACCGATATCAGCATTGTATCCATGAGCTTTGATTCCTTTTCCATTACAACGGATTGGGCCAGGGTCTGTCCGTAGGAAAGAAGCAGAAAATAAAGAAGCATGATAGTTCCGTAAGGAAGCGCCATCCTTAGCACGCTCATCACCTGATCGCGCATCATGGAATCGTTTCTGTCCTCATCCTCTTCTATTGTGTACCCTTTTTCAAATCCGGTCTGCGTGTAGGTTTTATACTCAACCACTCTGCCGATGATCGCGTACTGATCTTCGGTAAGCCCGCTGAATGCAGATTTAAAGCGCTCTTTATACCTGCCCATGAACTTATAATAATTCTTTGCATCGGCTTTGGTCACCTTACTGTCAGCAGGTATTATTATGTCTGCATGAAGGTTCTCCTCGGCGGAGATAACGAGTATAAGGCTTTCTTCATCGCCTTTTGCTGCGGCAAGCGCATCCTCAGTATCCATACAGATCGTGTATTCAATGGAATTGTAGAGGGGCTCGTGGAGCTGCTTTAACTCATCAAAGAACCCGCTGTCTATTACGGTCTCGTTTGCAACATAGATATGCTTAGCATTGCATGGCTTAAGTGAATCGTCTTTATTGAGGTTATAGCCGATTATAAGCATTATAGTAATCGGAAGTGCAAAAAGGATCAGGGCAAAGATCACCGTAAATACTTTGAATCCTTTTGTCCCGGCCTGATTTCTGAAAGAAAAAGATAATACGTTTTTAAATCCTTTAAACATATCAGGCCTCCTTTCCCGCCAGCTTAAATATCTCAACAATATTAAGCTTCTTGCTGTCATTGATTATCAGCTTGCGATATACCTTTGCGCAAAGTCTGAACAGGAAGATGATAAACACAACCTGCAGCGCCAGACCAATGAGATATATATAAAAAGGTATCCTTTCGCATACAAAATATATAGGTCCCACATATGACGAAATAAAAGGAACTATCGAAACTATCTTATCAATGATCGGAACATCAAGGTATGGAAGCGCCATTCCGGCAATATAACCTGCCATGCTTAACATTGTAAGAAGCATAACAACGGGACCGATCTCTTCTGTCTTAGTGCAGGCGCTTCCGAATATCCCCGCCAATATGGAAAACATCAGATAAGTGAGGATCAATGAAAGTAAAAGGATCAGTATCTTCCATAAGCTCAACCCGGCTATAGCGGCGAAGTCAACATGATTGCTCACTTCCTCCATCGCTTTGGAAGTAAAGAACATTCCCATAACGGAATTGGATATGGACGAACCTATGGCACCAAAAAAGAGCATTGAAAGCACGTAGACCATCATCGCACCGATCTTTCCCATGATAAGCGCCAGCGGTCTTACGCTCACAAGCAGATTCTCAACAAGCTTTGAGGTTTTTTCCTCCATAACAGCGCTGATAACATAGGAAACCGTAAGAGAAACAAGTATCATTATAATTATGGAGTATACCGTTGAATAGATGACAAGCTGACTGTTTGGCATCCTGCTCTCATCGCGCAAAAGATACTCTTCCTCTGTTTTGACTTTACCTGTACCGATATCTCCGTAAAGAAGGCTCACGGATGAGTCAGCTGCTCCGGAATATTCGATCTTTTTGTCATCAAATGCATCACGTATCTCTTCTGTAAGTGAATCGAGCTGAAGTGCTGTTATCTGAGAATCATCGGATATAACTGATTCTATGTGATAATAACCTTCATCGGTGTCCTTCTCATAAATAACAACGCCAATCTGAGTATCCGAAAGATCCGGGATGCTTTCTGTTTCCACGACTTCAACACCTGAAAAACCTGTTCCTTTAAGAACTTCCGAAATATCCGGATCTATATCCGTTTGATTGTTATAAAAAATGGTATCGGCTGTAATTTCATCATTTATGGATTCGGAGTTTAACACAGCCTTCTCGGAAGCGCCTGCGCTCAGCATGGAAATGGGGCCCATAAAAGTCATCATCGCTATCATCATTATATAGCTGATAAGGTAGCCCTTATTCTTAAATGTCTGAGTGAGAGTAAAACGAAAGACCTTGCCGATACCGTCCATACGGTATATATCGTTACCCCTGCTGGTTTTCATTTGCACCTACCTCTTTTACAAATATCTCGTGTAACGAAAGCTCGGAAAGATCAAATCTTATTATTGTAATGCCTTCATCCAGGAGCCTTTTAAGAAGTTTATTTGCCTGCTCATCTCCGGTAACTTTAAGATTGTACTCATATTCTTTTTCAGAGATGATCTCTATACCAAGTTCATTTATATATCTGGTGACATCTGTTTCACATTTAAGTGCAAGCTTTACGCGTCCATAGCTCTTTTTGATATCGTTAAGATTCCCCTTTACTATGGCCTTTGATCTGGACATGATGGTAATATCCGTGCAGAACTCTTCAACTACGGGCATCTGATGGCTTGACATGATGATATACTTTCCTGCCTCAATCTGCTCGCGTACCACCTCTTTCAAGATATCGGTATTTACCGGATCAAGACCGGAGAAAGGTTCATCAAGGACCAAAAGCTCGGGATCGGAAAGCATGGCGATAAGGAACTGTATCTTCTGCTGATTACCTTTTGAGAGCTGATCGGGGCTCTTGGGCTTTGTCTTCATAGCCCTTCCGTTGGGAAGCTTTTTGACCTCGGGATAAAGGTATTCATCAAGCTTAAGCTTTCCGGACCAGTATCTTATCTTTTTGGTAAGTTCTTCCTTTGACACGCCGCGAAGTTCACCGAAATACATGATCTGATCCATAAGTGGATACTTCTGATATAAACCTCTTTCCTCCGCCAGATAGCCTATATTACAGTTTTCGAAATTAAGCGGCTTACCGTTCCAGAGCACTTCACCGGAATCTTTATCAAGCATATCAAGTATCATCCTGATAGATGTGGTCTTGCCCGCACCATTTGTTCCGAGCAGAGCATAAACACCGGGTTTTTCCATCTCAAAAGAGATATGATCAACAACGGTTTTATCTCCGTATTTTTTTGAGAGATCCTTTACAACAAGCCCCATATCAACCTCCGTATAAACAGACTGATCATTATAACAATATACCGTAGAACATTAATAAATTTACATTATTTCAATTCGGGTATCACTTTTGATACTGCCACAGCAAGCGCTCCCGGACCTATATGACATGCAACCGAAAGTGACAGCGGCTGTAATACGATATCCATACCTGGAAAGCTTGTCTTAACCTGAGCTTTAAAATCCTCTGCGGTAGCCAGGTCGAAGGTATATGCCATTTCAAGATGGATATTCTCCTTCATGTTATCGAGGCCGCCGAATCTCTTTTCAATGTCATTCTTGATGGCATTTATCATCTGATCCCTTCCAATGGAAGCTGTCCGAGCCTTGGAAAATGCGTCAAGCTTTTCACCCTGAATGGTAAGAACAGGCTTAAGCTTAAGAAGCGTACCTATAGCTGCAGCAGCAGGTGTGATCCTGCCGCCCTTTTTAAGATAAAACAGGGTATCGAGCATTATATAAATGCTGCTTTCAAATTTCTCGCGGATAAGAATGTCGCTTATTGCCTGACCGTCATATCCTTTTGCTGCAAGATCCCGGGCATCGATAGCCGACTGGCGCTGAGTAACGGATATTCTCTGATTATCTACAACAAATACCTTACCCTCGTATTTGTCCTCCCGGGAAAGCATATATGCACTCTGACATGATCCTGAAAGTCCCGAACTCATGGGAATATGTACTATCTGATCATGATCCTGTAATACTTCGTCCCAGAAAAGAGCAAGCTTTTCCAGGTTCGGCTGGCTTGTGCTGATATCTTCTCCGCCTTGCAGCTTTTCATAGAAATCTTCCTGCGTAAGGTTGATGTCCTCAAAATATTCGTTTCCTCCGATCATAAAAGGCATGGGCAGCACAAATATCCCAAGTTCTTTTCCTTCTTTCTGGGTGATCCCGCTGTTAGAATCGGTTACTACAGCTATTTTAGACATGGCATTTCTCCTTAATGTGTTTTAAGCCCTGATCCTGATCAAATGCTCTGAAGCAGTTCGGATCTGGCTGCATATTCTTCAATACTTTTTCGGATAAGTGCATTTTCCGGTTTTGAAAGCCCGGGATCATCACCCAGAAGCTTATCACATACTTCATTCGCCTTTTCAAGCAGCTCGGAGTCAGAATAGATATCCGCTATCCTGAAGGCAAATTCACCGCTTTGTCTTACACCGAAAAATTCTCCCGGTCCTCTAAGCCTCAGATCTTCCGATGCAATCTTAAAGCCGTCATTTGTATCATTTAATATTTTCAGTCTCTCCATAGTCGTATCATCTTCCTTGGATGAGACAAAAATACAATAACTCTGGAACTCTCCGCGCCCGACTCTTCCTCTTAACTGATGGAGCTGTGCAAGCCCAAATCTCTCGGCATTCTCCACCATCATAACTGTGGCGTTGGGAACATTTATACCCACTTCTATAACGGTGGTGGAAACCAGAATATCGGTATCTCCTGCAGCAAATCTGTTCATGATATCGTTTTTTACATCAGGCTTCATCTTGCCGTGCAGGTATTCTATTCTGGCATTTGGAAGAATATCACGGAGCCTGTTCGCGTAATCGGCTGCATTTTCAAGCTCCCCCTCATCTTCTTCATCCGATTCGGTCTTGGGACATATGACATATACCTGCCTGCCCTGACCGATCTGATCCGCAAAGAATTTATATGCCGAAGGCCTGTAAGACGTTCCTACAACACAGTTTTTTATAGGCTTTCTGCCTCCGGGAAGCTCATGAATGGCAGATAGCTGCAGATCTCCGTAAAGTATGATGGCAAGGGTTCTGGGAATGGGAGTAGCGCTCATAACAAGAATATGAGGCTGACCGCCCTTTTCAGCCAGAGCTTCACGCTGCCTCACTCCGAATCTGTGTTGTTCATCCGTTACCACCAGGGCAAGATTCTTAAATACCACCTTTTCCTGTATCAGCGCATGGGTCCCTATGACAAGATTTGCCTCTCCTGATGTTATCTTTGCGTAGGCTTCGCGCTTATCCGCCGCTTTCATTGACCCGATAAGAAGCACGGGCCTGAAGCATATGCCGTATTTATTTATATATTCACTTATGGTTTTAAAATGCTGCATTGCCAGCACTTCGGTAGGAGCCATAAGCGCACCCTGATAACCGTTGGCTGCCGTCATGAGCAGCGCCAAAACCGCAATAAGAGTCTTTCCGCTTCCCACATCTCCCTGTACAAGCCTGTTCATACAGTGATCGCCGGACAGATCATCCTTTATCTGATCCCAGGTTTTTCTCTGCCCTGATGTCATCTTAAAGGGAAGCGCCTCAGAAAACCTTTTGGTATCGGCTGTTTCGATCATCTTATACTCATTCGGAAGGGATACCGAAAGGGATCTGTTCTTGCGAAGAAGCATTATAAAATTAAAGAATTCCTCAAATGCAAGCCTTTTTCTGGCTTTTAAAATGTCATCATGATCTTCGGGAAGGTGTATGCCGTAAACCGCATCCTTATGAGAGATTATTCCCGCATCTTTCATGATGCCTTCGGTAAAGATCTCCTCATCCCACTCTGTATCCGTAAGAGCGGCTTTTACAGCCTTTTGAACGGTTTTAGAGGAAAGACCGGCTGTTAAAGGATATTTTGGCACCGGGCATTTTAGAAGTTCCCTGTACTCATCTTCCTTAAAGAGCTTGGGAGATACCATAACAAGCTTTGCGCCCTTTTGAACCACTTTTCCCCTGAACAGATAAAAACCGCCGGGCTTTATCATCTTTTTGATATAGGGCTGATTGAAAAAGGTCACTTCAAGAATATGCAGACCTTCTTTAAGGTAAATCGTAAGTACGCTGTATCTTCCTGCCTTTACCGGGCCGGTAAGCTTTGATACGCATCCTCTTACGGTGCAGATCTCCCCTTCTTTAACATCCGTCACGGAAACAGGTGCGGAATAATCAATGTAGTCTGCCGGAAAATGATTTAGCAGATCATCATAAGAATGTATCCTGAGCTTCTCAAAAAGCTTAGCTGTCTTTTCTCCGACTCCCTTTATGTTTTCAACAGGTGTGTTAAGATTTGACATCCTTTAGTTTCCGTAAATAGTGCCTTAAATCCGCACTGTTTCATAACCGAAAAAGAAGGAAACCTTTTTCAGTTTCCTTCAGTTATTAAATCATTTTATATGTAGTATGGCAAACTACCTTCTATCACTCAACGGATATCATGTAGTAATATACGGGCTGACCGCCTGATTGAAGCTCCACATCGAGGCTTCCGTATTTCCCGGAAATCATATCCGAAACCTTCTGAGCTTCATCCTCTTTTACATCCTTACCAAAATAGATGCTCACAAGCTCGGAAGAATCATCGATCATAGAATCAACAAGCTCTTCAATGACTTTATCCCTGTCCGTTCCGACTGAAGCAAGGCCGGAATCGCTGATGCCCATATAATCATCCTTATGGATCTCCTTGCCGTCGATAGAGGTATCTCTTACGGCATAAGTAACCTGACCGGTTTTAACCTTCTTGATCTCTTCCATCATAGCCTGCTCGTTTTCATCTGCGGAAAGATCCGGAATGAAATTGATGATGGCAGTGATTCCCTGGGGAATTGTTTTTGAAGGTATAACAAGAAGTGTCTTGTCGGTAACAAGCTCAGCGGCCTGATTTGCGGCAAGAATAATATTCTTGTTGTTAGGAAGTATAAATATGGTCTCTGCATTAACCTTGGATGAAGCATCGATAAAATCTGCTGTCGAAGGGTTCATGGTCTGACCGCCTTCGATTACATAATCAACGCCAAGGCTCTTAAAAATCTCTACCAGTCCTTCACCTGCAGCAACCGTAATAAAGCCGTAAGGCTTGGGAGGCTCATTGAACTTAGGAACTTCCTGTGCTGCATCCTCGGAATCGTCGCCTTCAACCGCTCTGTTTACTACTTTTACATCGAAAAGAGCGCCGAATTTAAGGGACTTCTGAAGCACCATACCGGGATCGTTGGTATGGATATGCACTCTCAGAGCTTCTCCGTCATTTATAAGAACAACGGATTCTCCTATCTGTTCAAGGAAATTCTTGAAATCGGCTTCATTCTTGGAAATGAAGTTTCTCTTAAGCTTAACCTTGCATTCAACATTATAAAGATAATCAAAGCTTACCTGTTCTTCTTTTTTATCTTCTTTCGCGCCGGTACCGTTCAGAGAATAATCGATCTCTTTTCCGAGATATGCATCATAACAACCCGAAAGGAATTCGATAAGACCCTGTCCGCCGGAATCCACAACGCCTGCTTCTTTGAGAACCGGAAGCATTTCCGGGGTCTGTGCAAGCACTACTTTACCATGCTCAATAACCTCATTGCAGAACTTTTCAAGGTCATCAAATCCTTCAGCTGCAAGATCATTGGCTTTATCGGACATTGCGCGTGCAACAGTAAGGATAGTACCCTCCTTGGGTTTCATAACAGCTTTATAGGCAGATTCTACAGCTCTGGAAAAAGCTGCAGCCATAAGAGTTATATCGATCTCAGTCTCGGTCTTGACCACTTTGGTAAATCCTCGAAGAAGCTGGGAAAGGATAACTCCCGAGTTTCCTCTTGCTCCCCTTAAGGAACCGCTTGATATAGCCTTACACAATGTAGCCATATCGGGAGAATCACCCAGATCAGCCACATCCTTTGCGGCCGACATGATGGTCATAGTCATGTTTGTACCCGTATCTCCGTCCGGAACGGGGAATACGTTGAGTTCGTTTATCCATTCTTTTTTGGATTCCAGATTCTTTGCTCCCGCAATAAACGCTTTCGCAAAGAGCTTTGTGTCGATCTTGTTAACGCCCACTTTACGGCTCCTCCTTAGTCAATCACTCTAACGCCTTCAACAAAGACGTTGATCTTATCTATGTCAAGACCCGTAAAGTCTTCAAGACGGTATTTTACGTTCTCCATAAGATTCTCGCATACTGCGACAATGCTCACACCGTAAGCAACTATAATATGAAAATCAAGAACAAGCTTTCCGTTTTTGAGGGAAACGCTGATTCCTTTGCGAAGGCTGTCCTTGCGAAGAAGCTTAACGAAGCCCTCTCTCACACTGAAACCTGCCATGCCTACTATACCAAAGCACTCTACTGCAACACTGCCTGCGTACTGAGCAATAACGTCGCTGTCGACTGTAATGCTTCCCATATGCATATTCACGGATGAATTCTTCATATATTAACCTCCATGCTGTTTGTTTATAGCAGTGAAAAGGCAAAAAGCCACTTTCCGCACATACATTAATAATATATCAGCTTTTTATTAAAAAGAAAACTGTAATTTTCGTAAAAAAAAGCTTGCAATGGGCTGTTTTTTTTGTTAGTATATCAATGTTGTGTTCAAAATATGAAGCAAATCCCTATTTAAGGAGGTGTTATAAAATGGCTAAATGTGATGTTTGCGGTAAAGGAATACATTTCGGAAATAATGTAAGCCACTCTCACAGAAGAAGTAATGCTATCTGGAAGTCAAATGTTCGCAGCGTTATGTGCAAAGTTAACGGAGGAAACAAGAGACTTCATGTTTGCACCAGATGCTTAAGAAGCGGTGCTGTTGAGAGAGCATAAAGTTATTAATGAAATAATCAAGGGGCTGTCGCTTAGTGGTGTGCTACCCGTCAAGAGGACAGTGAATAATTAAAAAGTTTTGTACCGCCAG
>CAMUYA010000044.1 GCA_947164865.1 uncultured Lachnospiraceae bacterium | reverse complement strand
TGTGTTAAGCACGCCGCCAGCGTTCATCCTGAGCCAGGATCAAACTCTCATGTTGTATAAGGAGATTGCTTGCAGTTTTCGTTTTCTGACCGTCCGTCATGCTCGCATGTAAGGACGCGTCTGAAACGAAAGCTGTAACAGCTGGGCCGGTCAATGAAATAGATTTCGAAGAAATCTATGAATTGGCCCGGCACAGTAAGCAATCGACTTTAGTTCGATCAGGCCAGTTAAACTGGCTTATCCATAACATTTACTGTTATTTGGGTTGATCTTCCGTTAGAAGATCTGTTCTTCTGAATTATTCTTTAAAGAATTGTTCAGGGTTGCATTGCTGTTCAGTTATCAAGGAACCATTTTCTTCGCTGCCGTTTTCAGCGACAGCTTTGTTAGAATACCACCTTAGGAAATGAATGTCAACAACTTTTTTTAATTTTCTACGAAATTTTTTTTATTAGTTTGGAAAAGCCTGAAAACACCAATATATGGTATGTTTTCAGGCGAAGGTTTAAGCTGTATTCGTTATTTTTCCCAATGTTTACTTATTATATGGAACCCGGACTAGTCGAGCTGAATGATGCGCATGGCAGTATCGTCGGTGATAAGATATCTGTAGGCTCTGTCAGTGGGAACCATTACATTTACCGAAGTGCTAAAGTTACCCTCAAATTTACTCTTCCCGTCATAGGAAATGATCCGGCATTCGCTGTCGTTATAGATCACAAAATCATCTTTCTCAAAAAAGATCTCGCTGTAATCGGTATCAAAGTAAAAGCTTCCGTCAAGTTCCCCGGCAGCATTGTATACATCCAAACGATATTTATTCTCTTTTTTATCGGATAAAGTCACCACTCCAACATGTCCGCTTCCGGAGAAAACAGATCTTATCTCCCTGTCATACATGTATTCGGACTTAACCGAAGGCTGTTCGTCTCCGGAATATATCATGAGCCTGCTGTCGGCAACTGCATAAGAAGTCGTATTGCTCAGGAACCCCACTTCCGGAACTATCGTATCGGTATAATCGTATCCGCAGACCAGATAATCCTTGTAGTTATCGCCCACCGATCCAAAATTATAGAATGCCACAGTGGTTTTGACCGTTCCGGCATCTACATATATATATGACACTTCCAACATTTTTCCGTTGGGAGAAAGCGCAACGGCTGCGGGATACCCGCTTCCTGACATATGTGCCTGTCCGCTGAATATGAGATTGCCGGCACTGTCATAAGTGTTGATATATGTGACTGATGTGTCATATATTATAACTGTGGTCGTGCCGTTTTCCGAAACAGCCAGATTCCGTATAGGCATAGTGGTGGATATTTTGCACAACTGTTCCTTTTCATTGAGAACATAAATATCTCTGCCGTTATAATTGCCTATCGCAACAACGCTTCCGCTTATGTCCAGCACCACATCCTGGATCTCGTATGTCTGGTTCCACGGGATGTTGCCCTTTGCGTCGGTAAGATGCGCACCGTCTTTACTGTAGGTCAGGATGGATGTACCCAGCCTAAGGTCCCTTGCATCCGAAGCCTTTTGCCTCTCTGCCTCCGTCACCACCGAGTAACCGGTGTAAACATGATTCTTGTACTGAATGCGTATTATTACGGCGATCACGGCTATGACAGCAATGATAAGCAGTGCTCTGTATAGATTTGTTACTTTATAGATCCTGATCTTATCTTTGTATCCCCGGGAATTCCCCGAGCTTCTTTCCGGATTTCTCTCGGATCTTTTTCCAAACTTAGACATACTCACTACTCAAATGCATAAACCGTTACAGTATCGTATACTTTTGCCTCTCCCTCGGAGCCGCCAAAAAGGCATGAAGGGAAGTTGTCATGATGAATAGTGTCGGGATAATACTGTGTTTCAAGGCACAGCCCACCGCGTTTCTCATAATGATATCCTTCTTTTCCGTCTTCGGGGGTGATAAAGTTTCCGGCATAGAACTGAACTCCGGGCAGATCTGTATATACCTTCATCACTCTGCCGCTCTTTGCTGCCCATACAGTGGCACACTGCCTGAGAGTTCCGTCATATCCGTCAATGCAGAAGTTATGATCGTATCCTCCTGCCATATTGAGCTGCTCAAAATCCTTATCTATATCGTCACCGACACGCTTTGGTGAAGTCAGATCCATTGGTGTGCCCGCAACGGGAGCTATCTCACCTGTGGGGATCGACCCCTTAACCGTAGGTGTATAATTCGCACACTCAAGCTTGATCTTATGGTCCAGGATATTCCCGCTGTCGTGTCCGTCCAGATTAAAGTAGGTATGGTTGGTCAGATTTATAATGGTCTTCTCATCACTTGTTCCGTGATAGTGAAGTTTAAGCTCGTTATTATCAGTCACAGAATAAGTAACCGAAATCTCCTTATTTCCGGGGAATCCAAGAGTGGCCGGATCGCTGATACAGAATCTGACACTGTCGTCAAAAATTTCTGCATCCCACACTCTCTTATGATAGCCGAGTTCGTAATGGCTGTGGAGATTGTTGGGGCCATCATTAACATCGATGTCATAATTTACCCCGTCGATCTCATACGAAGCTCCGCCGATGCGGTTTGCGCTGGGGCCAACCGTCGCGCCGAAAAAGCTGGGATTGGAATAATATCTGTCTGCAAAGTCATATCCCAGCACTACATCCTGAACCTTTCCCTCCTTGTCGGGAATCCAAAGCTGAACCAGTATAGCTCCAAGGTTTGTAACCTTTGCCTTCATTCCCTTTCCGTTTTCGATAGTGTAAAGAAAAAGATCTCTTCCGTCCCTGCTCTTGCCAAATGCTTCCTGCGTAACCGACATGGTAACCATTCCTCCTGTTGTTTACAATTCTACCCTTCCGTCGAGTGCTCTCGACAGAGTGACTTCATCAATATATTCGAGGTCGCCGCCTACCGGCACCCCGCTGGCTATACGTGTAACCTTTATTCCCATTGGTTTTAAGAGCTTACTGATATACATCGCCGTGGTCTCCCCCTCAAGGCTTGAATTGGTCGCCAGTATGACCTCCTCAACATCCTCGGCGCATCTTTCAACAAGCTCTTTTATCTTGATATCTCCGGGGCCTATCCCGATCATAGGCGATATGGCGCCGTGCAGAACATGGTAGACTCCCTCGTATTTACCCGTCTTTTCATAAGCGGCAAGATCACGGCTGTTTTCCACCACCATGATCAGCTTTTGATTTCTCCCGGGCTTTGAGCATATAGGGCACACCTCGCTGTCCGTCAATGTAAAACACTTTTTACAATAACGGACTTTTGCTTTGGCTTCCATCATCACCTTTGCCAGCCTGTCAACGCGTTCCTGCGGCATTCCCACAAGATGGAACGCCAGCCGCTGGGCTGATTTATTCCCTATGCCTGGAAGTGATGCAAGTTCATCCACCAGTTTGTTGATATATCCGCTGTAGAGCTCCATCAGAAGGAAAGCCCTCCGGTCATCTTGCCCATAAGTGCTGCGCTTGCATCCTCGGCCTGCTTCATGGCCTCATTTAAGGCAGCAACGATTGAATCCTGAAGCGTCTCGATGTCTTCGGGATCTACGATCTCGGGATCAAGCTTGATCCCTATGATCTCTTTATTACCGTTTACCTTGGCTTCAACCGCTCCGCCGCCTGCTGTGCCGACAAATTCCTTTGTCTCAAGCTCTTTCTGGCTCTCTTCCATCTGGCGCTGCATACGCTGAGCCTGCTTCATAAGGTTGGAATAGTTCCCGGGCATTCCTCCGGGAAATCCGCCTCTTTTTGCCATATTATTCGTCCTCCTCGATTATTTCCATTTTTATTACATCTCTCAGGTCTATGGTTCCGTCTCTGAACTCCTCTGCAGTCGCAGACTCGCTGACAGAAAAAGTGATTTCCTTGCCGCTTATATCATTCAGGCACTGCCTGAGTTTTTCGTGTCCCTGCTCTCTGGTAAGGCGTTCATAGGAGAGATCTCCGCTGTCATATTTTAATACTAGATTACCCGCATTATCAAGTGTGGGCTTCGCCCTTCCAAGAGCATTTGCCATGGGTATATCGTTTGAAAAATTATCTATTACTCTTTTCCAGTTTTGTATTATCTTTTTGACATCTTCCGGAAGACTCGGCGGAAGCACCTGCTTGGGTGCCGTGCTGTGCGGACGTTCCGAAGCGGCCGCTGACCGGGCAGCGCCTGCCGGAGCAGTCACGAACACACCTTCTTCAAGTTGCTTTTCCACAGCATCGATACGCCCAAGAATAGCAGCATTGTCCTGATCCATTGCGGGCTTGCACAGCCTTATCAGTGCTATCTCAACAAGCACCCTTTTCTGGGTGGCATATCTGATCTGATTTGAGAGATCCGAAAAAATATGAATATATCTGATTATCTGCTCTCTTTTTGCAAGAGATGCTTCCTCTTTGAGCCTTGCAAGATTATCACTCGACATATCCACAACGTCTTCAAGTCCGTCGGATGTCTGTACCAGCATCAGGTTTCTCAGATACCACGTAAAGTCAACTACAAATTGCGTTAGTTCCCTTCCCCGGGTGATCACCTCATCAAGGGTGGAAATGCATCCGCTGACGTTTGAATTCAGGCAATCTCTTAACAAACTGCTGAACACCTCGGTATCCACCGCTCCCAGCACGTCAAGCGCCATATCATAGGTGAGCGTCTCACCGAAATGAAACGCAATGCACTGATCCAGCAGGCTCAGAGCATCACGAAGAGATCCGTCCGCAGTCTTTGCGATGTAACGGATCGCTTTGTCTTCTATATTTACATGCTCCGTCTCCATTAGTTCCCGAAGCCTGTCGGAAATAGTGTCTATTGAAATACGTCTGAAGTCATACCTCTGGCATCTCGACAGCACAGTGATGGGAAGCTTATGAACCTCCGTGGTGGCCAGAATGAATATGACATACTCCGGCGGCTCTTCCAGCGTCTTTAGCATGGCGTTGAAAGCTCCTGTCGAAAGCATATGGACCTCATCTATGATATAGACTTTGTACTTTCCCTCTGTGGGGCGGTACGAAACCTGATCGATAATGTCTCTTATATTGTCCACACCATTGTTGGATGCGGCATCGATCTCAATGACATTCAGGCTGGTACCCGCAGCTATCGCCTTACATACCGCGCACTCCCCGCAGGGGCCGTTCTCGTCCGGGTTCTCACAGTTTACCGCACGGGCAAATATTTTTGCGACGGTGGTCTTACCTGTTCCTCGGGTTCCCGTAAACAGATACGCATGCCCGATACGGTCAGCCTTCAGCTGATTCTTTAATGTAGTTGTAATATGATCCTGTCCCTTGACATCTCCGAAATTATTCGGGCGGAACTTCCTGTAAAGGGCTGTGTAGGAACCCATCGCCTTACCTGCCTGTTAAGTATTACTTTTAATCTCCGAAGCTGATACCCAGAAGCTTTGCTTCCTGAATGATCCTTGCATCGGGATCCACATATTTCAATTTGCCTGCCACATCCTCAAGGCTGACTCTCACGATCTCCCTGTTTTTGTAGCCCACCATAAAGCCGTACTTTCCTTCGAGG
Source organism: uncultured Lachnospiraceae bacterium (assembly GCA_947164865.1). Classification (GTDB taxonomy): domain Bacteria; phylum Bacillota; class Clostridia; order Lachnospirales; family Lachnospiraceae; genus AC2028. The sequence goes on along the minus strand of CAMUYA010000044.1, from coordinate 8,139 downwards.
ATCAGCTTACCGGCCTCTGCGCCGAGACGGCTGGCAAATACTCTGTCATAAGGGCAAGGGCTTCCTCCTCTCTGCATGTGACCGGGAACGGTGACACGTACTTCTCGGCCTGTCTTTTTGAATATCTCATCGGCTATCTCGTATGAAACCGAAACCTTGCGCTTTTCGACTTTCTTTTTGTAATCCTTCTTTGAAAGCTTTGCGTCTTCCTTGGAGATGGCGCCTTCTGCCACGGCGATGATAGTAAACCTGCTTCCGTTTTTATCTCTTTCCTCGATCTTATCGATAACCTTTTTGATATCATAGGGAATCTCGGGAATGAGTATGATGTCCGCTCCGCCTGCCATTCCGGCATTTAAAGTGAGCCATCCCACCTTGTGTCCCATTACCTCAACGATAAACACACGGCCGTGTGACGATGCTGTGGTATGGATGCAGTCGATAGCGTTGGTCGCGATATCTACTGCGCTCTGGAAGCCGAATGTCATATCGGTTCCCCAGAGGTCATTGTCTATGGTCTTGGGAAGGGTTACTACGTTAAGGCCTTCTTCCTGAAGCCTGTTGGCTGTCTTGTGGGTGCCGTTTCCGCCGAGAATAACAAGACAGTCAAGCCCAAGCTTAGCATAGTTTCTCTTCATCTCCTCAACCTTGTTAAGGCCTTCCGGAGTGGGCTCGTCGAGGAGCTTAAAAGGAGTCCTTGATGTGCCGAGCATGGTTCCGCCCTTTGTAAGGATACCGGAAAAATCGCGCCCGGTAAGGATCTGGAAGTTACAATATATCAGGCCCTTGTATCCGTCCTGAAATCCGTAAACTTCAACATCTTCGCCGCTGTGTGTCAATGTCTTTACCACACCTCTCATAGCCGCGTTCAGCGCCTGGCAGTCGCCGCCGCTGGTAAGCATACCTATCCTCTTCATATCAGGTCCTCCTTTTTATGAATTCATATTTATCTAAAGTCACGCACGACCCTATATTCCTATACATTTTACCACAATCACCACTTCATCACAATCGAACAAACAAAAACAAGGATAATTATTGCAAATTATCCTTGTCAAATCGTTAATAATAATTTAAAATATCTTTTGTTGCGGCGGGATATCCCGCGCATACAATGGAGACGTATCGAAGCGGTCATAACGGGGCGCACTCGAAATGCGTTTGCCCTCCGGGGCACGAGGGTTCGAATCCCTCCGTCTCCGCTACAAAGTTACATAGTGGAAAGCCTATATTTACTGGCTTCCCGCTATTTTTTTATTTCTAAAATTAGTGGGAAAATTGAGCACTTTTCCTCGGTCTTTGCTTATTTGGAAGTTATATATTCAGCAACATAATCTGATGCTTTTTGGTAATAGTACCTTGCATCCTCTACAGTCCTAATGCAATCTTCCTTACTACAAACATAGAAATCATCATAGTCTGAAGCACTGCGAATGGTTCCTGCGTTTTGGAATTTAGCATATTCTTCTTTTGTAAACACGCAGGTTTCGTGAACGTAGTCGTTGTGAAACATCTTTAACAGTCCCACATGACTTTTAGCGTCCTTTTCTTTGAGGGCAAGCAAAGCCTTTACAGATTTTTCCATGGAGTAAAAAGCTCTGTTATTGGCTGATTTGTATCCCTCTTTTTCCAAAAGCATTTCTGCTTCATCAAGCAGTTCCTTTGCTCTTTCAAGCCTCAACTTGGCCAAACTTATAATCTCACTAGTTTCCATACCACTTCACCCCCTCTTTCCAAATGTTTCTATAAAAGGGGTACCACTCTTTTTTCTGTTCAAAAGCGGTCTTTGGTATGCAAACAAAATTGAGTACCATGTTTTCGTTGTACATAGCATCGCATGATATGTCGGTTAGTCTCCCCAGATAATCTCTGGCGGAGTTGGTAAGTACGGCTACATCTACGTCGGAATCGTCGTTGTAGTCTCCCCTTGCGTAAGAGCCAAAAAGGATTACCTCTGCCAAATCATTTTTTAAATTCTGTTTAAGCTCTGTAATTGTATGCAAACGTACCCGGTCAAGTGCCTTGTCCATACCTGCACCTCCTACGCCCATTCTATCATATATTTGAGCTTTTAAAAAGGAGAGAAATGCTAATAGAAAAAAACTTTGAAAACCGGTATTTTTAATATAAAAATTTGAGCACAAATGAGCACAAATAAAAAAAGCGATGCCTGAAATTCCCTAAAAATCAAGGTTTTTAGTAACGGAATAGGGTTCTAATCCCTCCGCTCTAAATATCGTGCTTTATCTTGATCTTCTTGCTGACAGCGTAGAGGATAAAGCTTACTGCGATCGCCGCTACCGCTATGCACACTCCCGTGTACAGCACCGGTCTCAAAAGCGGTGAATACTCTTCGGGTTCAAATATCCCCATGCTTGTCAGTTTGAAAGAATAATAGATCCAGTAGACCGTAGCGGCGGTTGCCACGGCCCACAGCAGGATCCGGATCCCGAAAATGATCCTCACCCATACGATCGCTTTCTTTTTGGAAGTTAAATTATCGTTCATTTCTAATGTGTTCTCATTCATTCAGCTGTTTATATCGTCTTTCGGAATTTTCGGGTGTATAGGATTCTTTTCGATCTCTTCTGTTTTTCAGACCTTTTTCTCAAACTTTGAAACAAGATCTTCGATGCAACCGTCCTTGAAGGGGCTCTTTAATCCCACGCTCTCCAGCATCGGCTCATAGAAATCTCTTGCAGAAAGCTTGCAGAGCTTTAAGTAGCTCTCAAATGCCCCACGGAAGTCCTCGTCCATCTTTGCCTTGTACTGCATAGCGCATACTGTTGCAAGCACATAATCTATGTAATAGAAAGGTGACTGGAAGATATGGCCCTGTCTCTGCCAGTACCCGCCCTCTCCGAAGAAAGGATCTCCCTCAAAATCAATGTGAGGGCGATACTCGGATTCGAGTCTCTTCCAGGTGGCTTTTCTCTCGGCCGGCGTCATATCCGGATCAGCGTAGACAATGTGCTGGAACTCATCGACCATACATCCGTAGGGAACAAATATGATGGAATCCTCGAGATGCATCGTATAATAATCATTGCAACGGTCTCCGAAGAATTTCTTCATCCAGCCATATGTAAAGTACTCCATGGACATGGAATGGATCTCAGCTGTCTCCATGGTGATGTCGTTGTGCTCCATGATCTCATCGTCTCTGTTGATGAAGCCCTGAAAGGCATGCCCGCATTCATGAGTTATGACATCAACGTCACCACTTGTTCCGTTGAAATTGGCAAAGATAAAGGGAGCCTTGTAGTCCTCCATGAATGTCATATATCCGCCCTGGCGCTTGGTCTTTCTTCCGAGCACATCAAAGAGATCATACTCCATCATAAAATCGATGAATTCGGCTGTCTCGGGTGAGAGCTCGCGGTACATCTCCTGACCGGCTTTCAGTATCTCCTCGGGAGTTCCGATAGGCTTAGGGTTACCGTTTGTAAAGTACACTCCGTTATCGTAGAACGTCAGCTTATCAACTCCAATACGCTGACGGCGCTTCTCATGTATCTTGGATACAAAGGGCACAAAAGCATCTTTGACCTGCCTGCGGAAATTCTCCACCTGTTCCTGGCCGTAGCTGTTTCTCTGCATGCGCAGATATCCGAGAGGAATGTAATTATCAAAGCCGAGCATCCTGGCCTGTGCGGTTCTGTTCTTTACCATCTTATCGTAGATCTCGTCTATCTCATCCGTAACGGTAAGGAAGTAATCGCTCATAGCCTTTACGGCGCGCTTACGTACACTGCGATCTTCCGAAGTGGTAAACTTCGACATAAGGCTGAGATTGTATGTTTCACCTTCAAATTCTATCTTTGCGGTGGCAATAAGCTTGGTGTATCTGCTCACAAGCTCGTTTTCTTCCTTCATGAGAGGAATGAGCTTTTCATCAAATGATTTAAGTGAGATCTCTATATTCTTGAAAGCTACCGGGCCGAGCTTTCCTTCGAGATAATCCCTGTAGGGCGATGCAAAGAGCACTTTTTTGTACTCATTCTCGCAGTTTTCCCACTCAGGCATAGCCTGATCGTAAAACTCATTTTCCTTATCGTAAAACTCATCCGTGGTATCGATATCGTGACGGATATGAGCAATGGTATGCTGGGTCAGTATATGCTTTCTGATCTTATAATAATCCTGATGCACAGCCCACTGTTCTTCGCCGCTTTTTGCATCCTTAAGCCTCTTTATAAGGTCGGCATAGTCCTTTTTCATTTTTTCGAGATCAACTCTCTCGTAGGGTAATTTTGAAAACTTTTCCATTCTTTCTTTGATTCCTTTTTTATGTTTAGTATTCTTTGTTTCTTTCTTAACTAAATCTTTTCCGGCATTATCGTTCTATAGATCTTATACCGTCTTAAGCACATTTCTGTCCTTGGACTGCTTTGCGACATAGAGCGCTTCGTCTGCGTAGGAAAGTGCATCCTCCAGGCTTATATCCTCACCCTCCGCGATAGGGTACATACCCACCGATGCGGTAACATTGTACGGCTTATCCGTGGATTTGTTGAACCTGGAAAAGGACACTCTCACCGCCTCGTCTATCCTTTCGGCATCACGCATATCGCCCTTCATGATAAATGCAAATTCATCGCCGCCAATACGTCCGATGATAGATTTACCGCCGCTTAACACCTCGCACAGGATCCGTGCAATGCTCTTCAGCGAAAAGTCTCCCTCCTCATGACCGAATTTATCATTCACGATCTTAAGGTTGTTCATATCTACATAGCCTACAATGCTGGGCTGAGATTTACTTTCCGCCAGTGCAAGAAATTCTACAGCGGAGTCCATGAATCCTCTTCTGTTGAACAGACCTGTAAGCTGATCCGAACGTGAAAGGTTATCAAGCTCGATATTCATCTTGCTCATAACATTCAGATGGTCTTCCAGCTGCTGCTGTATTCCCTCATTCTCACCGAGAATCTGAAGCATACGCGCTGCCGCACCCAATTGGCTCACTATGAATTCGCTCTCCGAGAAAAGTATCTCGCTCAGATTGCAGAGAAACAGTCCGTACAATTCCTCCGAGAAAAAGAGGGGCGCTACCAGCATATTGTAATTATCATAACCCAGTTCCATCGGAATAAAGGGTTCCTCCAGCTTCCTTCTCTGCTTTCCTGCGGGAGGTATCGTAACCTTGCCTTTTCTGAGAATGGCCCTGAGAAGCGCCGTCTTGGGCGGTGTGTAGATTTCTCCTTCAATATGCATCACCGGGTTTTCAAAAATATAGATGCATCCATCCGTTATTCCCGCCCAGTCCAGGTCTTCCAGAAGTACCTGATAACTCTGATCGTTTCCATGCCTGAAACTCATGGTATCCTTAACAAAGTTTTTCATGGCATAGTCCAGTTCCTGCTTGCGGCGGATGATGGATCCATAGCGCTTATTCTCGGCCTGAACCAGGTGACGGTATATCTCCGATACCAGCGCGGAACTCTTTTTTGCCTGCTCCGGGTCAAGTGATCTGACCTCGGCCGAGCGCACACCCTGCCTGTCTATGAACCTGAGCATGGCCTCCGTGTCCATGGAAGCAAGGGCCTCCGACTTGACAAGGTCATCAAATTTCTTGAGTATTTCCTCGCGCATGTCATCTATGTCCGGCTTCTTTGTAACGGACTTTAGAACAGCGCGCATTACCACCTCAAATTTCTGATATACCTTCTCCGCTTCTTCCTCGTCATTTTCGTAGATATACCGATAGTATATATCACTGAAATCTTCCCTGAGAGTCTTCTCGTCGGAATGCATGTGCAAACGCTCCTCGACGTACTTGTGGCCGAGAGATTCTCTTCCGATGAATTTGGCCGGAAGCGTCACATTTCCGAAGTTCTTTCCGGAAATTTTTTCCAGAAGACATTCAACCGATCTTTCTCCGAGGAAGATGGGATCCGCACCAACCGTGGCAAGAGGCGGGTCCATAGTACCGCTTGCCTGCACATTGTCGTAGCCGAAAACCTTTACATCTTCGCCCGGCGTAAGCCCGTGTTTTCTCAAAACATCGTATGCGGACATAGCCATATTGTCGTTAAGGCAGAATACGGCATCCATATCGGGATTTGCCCTTAATAGCTTCTCCATTGCATCTGCAGAGCGCTCGGACTTTTCAAAATCTCCCGCTTCACACATAGACTCGTTGAACTCCAGACCGTTTTCTTCAAGAGTCTCGACGTAAGCGCGCTTTCTTTCGATAACGTCAGTATTGTACTCCGGGCCGCTGATAAGGCAGATATGCCGGCATCCTTCCTGCTTGATAAGATGCGATATGCCTTCCTTTACCGCATTTTTGTTGTCATAACAAACACAGGTATATCCCTCGAAATGAGTTGCGACAAGAACAGACGGTATGTCCCCGTAAGAATCCACAAATTCTCTCATCCTCTCCTCGGTGGAGTGGCAGCCGATGCTGTTGGCGGATATGATAAGTCCGTCGATGTTATCGGAATTTGCGTATGTAAAAAGCGTGGTGAACTGATAATCATACATCAGCTCCGTCTGCTCGGAAAGATCCCTGTCAATATACTTACCGGGAAAAATGAGCATGTCCACGCCAAATTTGCTCGCAGCGCGTGATACTCCTCTCGCGAGCTGTATCGAGAAAGGATCCATCAGATCACTGACGAGCAGAGCTATTACTTTCTTTTTTCTGCTACCTTTTACCATAAATAATACCCCGAAGATCAAAAAACACCCAAATATTATTTTACCTTAATTCGTCGCAGAAATAAACATTTTTTTAGGGTATTCACCCCCCTGCATTTCTATTTACCCATCAGGGAATTTCGATAGCTTTACTGTTCAAGCATATCGATCGTTTTGCTGTCGGAATGAGGTATGGGCTTCCACTCGTAATTGCGCGCAAAGAGTGCCGGAACCGCAAAAAACATCGATACCAGACAAAAAAACGGGAAAAAGAATATAGTACACAGATTTTTAAGCGGGTTCATCTTCTGCCTGCAGAAAAGTATGATCGTCACCGGCAAAACGCTGATCCACACCACGCCTATATTAATGAGAAGATCTATCATGACCCAGAAGGGACCGCCTGTGATCCCGCTTATCACGCTCTTTAATATACACCCGACAAGAGATATAAGGAGCACGGGATTAAGCAACAGATCTGCCATCATTTTAAGCGCACTTCCTCCGATCTTCGGAACCGCTTTTACAAATTTGGGGAAATACATCCTGAGCACCTGATATCCGCCCACGGACCAGCGGTATCTCTGGCACAGACCTGTCCACAGATTGGCGGGCTGCTCGTCATAAAACTGCGCATAAGGTGCAAGAATGCTCTTTTTCCCCGTAAGTGTCATCTGGCAGGTAAACTCGATATCCTCCAGAAGGGTATATGTTTTCCATCCGTCTTTTAGAGCATCCATCTTTACCGCAAAACCGGTTCCGCTAATGGTGGACGGAAGCTTCATGGCACTGTGGGGGAGATTCTGACATATCATTATCTGGTACCAGTATGCGCCAAAAAGCTCCGACACTCCGTTTTGATGGTAATTCTTGGAATTGCGGAAGCCCTGCACCATATCGGCCCCACTGTGGAGGGCGGCATTTATCTCTTTCAGAAAATCCTTACAGGCAACATTATCGGCATCAAAAACGCATAATGCCTCAAACTCTCCGGGGTACTCTTTTTGTATACGGTCTATCCCGTAGCTTAAAGCCTTTCCCTTGGACCTTTCATCGGGATTGTTCCTTTCAAACACTACGGCACCGTGCTCTCTTGCCACCGCTGCGGTTTCATCGCTGCAATTGTGCGCCACAACAAATACTTTCCGCTTTTCTTCCGGATATTCCTGGCGGTTTAGGCTGTCGAGAAGATTTCCGATGACGGACTGTTCATTTCGAGCGCATACAAGAATAGCAAATGTGTATGGTTCCGCCTCGGAATACTTCTTTTTTTTGCAGAAAACACCTATGATATCACATAAAAAAATCCATCCGTAATACATGAATATGATGGATATCATAATATTTGAAATTATTGTAAGTATTGTAATCCCCATAGATTTTATATTATCTCATATCGGGGCATTTTACAATAAACTAAAGTATTAAAAAGCCTTAATAAAAATATAGGCTTTGCCTATTCAACTCCCCTGCCCCTCAATCTTGAGGGGT
>CAMUYA010000043.1 GCA_947164865.1 uncultured Lachnospiraceae bacterium | reverse complement strand
TCTTGCCGATCTGACGCATCCCTTTTATCACAAGAGCCTTCTTTTTACCTGTGCTGTTTTTCCACTTAAAGATTTCTTCGGTTATTTTCCGTCTAAACATTTGTGTTCCCTCCGAAAAAATTTTTGCACTTTTCCAAGTGACTTTCAAGATGTTTTTCGCACTTTTTTAACTGTGTTTGTGCGCGCCACACTTTTAGTAGCGACTTTTTTGTGATTGAATACATTTTTTATAGGCACTTTCCTTTTGACTCCAGAGCTTTTCAATTTATAAAAAGCCCAAACCGCAAGGGGGTTGAGCTTTCATGTTTTATGACTTTGTATTATATTAAGACAAATGTGCCGAATATTAAGAATCTACTCGATCGAAGTTTCTGATTTCTTTTTTACCACCGGCAGATGAACGGTCACTTCTGTTCCCTTACCCGGCTCGGACTCTATACCTATTCCGTATTTATCACCGCACTCTGTCTTTATCCTTCTTTCGATATTCTGAAGAGAAATATGGCGAAGTTCTTTAGGTTCATTGATCTCTAAGCTATCCGCGCCTTTTATCGTCCTTTTCACCACTGCGAGTTTCTCTTTATCCATACCCCTCCCGTTATCCGAGATCTTTATGAAAAGGTCCTCTCCGGTGACATGTGCAGATATGCTTATCTTACCTTTGCTGCCGGCAAGACCGTGCGTAACCGCATTCTCCACAATAGGCTGTAAAAGCATTCTTGGAACAAGGAGTTCCTCATAAAAGTCGTCATCGTCCATTTCGATATCGATCATTCCACGGTATCTGGTGCACATGATCTTAAGATACTGTTCCAAGGTATAGAATTCCTCGGAAAGCATGATCATATCATCCCCTGCATTGGCATAGCGTAAAAGCCTTGCAAGTTCATCGCAGGTATCGGAAGCTTCCTGCTTGTTGCCTTTGTAGACCAGTGCTCTGATCACATTCAGGGTATTCACGGTAAAATGTGCATTTATCTGTTTTTTCAGCAGATATTTCTCCGTTCTTTCTCTGATCAGTTCTATGGGCTCCACCATTTTGTTTTTTACATACAATGCAAAAAAAATGATTGCGAATACCAGAATAAGGATCGTGGCCGGAAGTGCGACCCTGAAATAGGAAGTCACACCTGCAAGTCCTGTTCCGTGCGAATAGAGAAGTAATCCGAATCCTGAAAATCCCACTTCCTTTTCATAGACTAATGAGGCTTTCTCCCTGATCATGTCCAAAGAAGCATGATCAAGAATCTTATCAGAACATAATATCCTGTCTCCGGAGTAGAGTATCACGCCTATATCCTCCGACTGGTTATATGTCCTAAGCATACTCCCGATCTTAGCCTCATCTGATAAGAGCACAGAATAACCCAGTGTTTTTTGTCCTTCTTTTACAGCCTCATAGGTGCCTATGTAATTCTGATTGCCTGAACTGATGCTGATAACGCCCCCGGTTTTCCCACTTATCAAAAGAAACGCCCTGTTTAATGCCGTATTATCGACACTCCCGCGAAGTCTGAAAAAACGACCGTTTTCATCAAACACGACCACATTTTCACTTCCCTGCATATATCCCGAAATACCGCTCTTTTCTTCAGAAAGGATAGCGCCTGCTTTATAAAAGGAATATGTATCTTCCTCTTTAAGCATGTTTATGATATCCTCGTTGCCGGCAAGCTCGATTGCGCTGTTTTCCATCATGAGAAGTTCTTCCTCTATGCCGTAAATGATTGCTTCGGAAGAAGATCTTGTCTGTTCTGCCAGATTCCTGTCTATCACAGACCGGGTCAGTACATAAAAGAAAACCCAGATAAGCACAAGGATGATCCCCAGCGCGCCGATGGCCATTATGAAATTCTTAAGGATCTGTCCTTTCTTCATTTGTTACCTTTCTTCACCGGTTACCCTTCAAAATATCCGTCCAGAACGAAACTCTCTTTTCTTTTTCATCAATCAATCTTTGCTGATCCGGAACTATCAGGTCGATTTCAGAAAGGGGGACCTCATTACCGTCCGGAACGTCATCCCTTACAGACCAGGTTCCCGCTGTAGTGAATGGCCTTAATCCTGCACCCTGTCCGTCCTTCTCTCCCAGGAGAAAGCGGATAAACAGCTTTGCGGAATTCTCATTTTTACAACCGTTTGTCATCATCACCGCATAGGATGTACGGCAACCGGAAAAGGGCGTAAGCTTGTAAACCGGAGCAAGGCAGTATCCGACATCGGCAAGGCGAAGCTTGCTTGAAACACACCATCCGAAATCAGCTTTGCCGTCATTCAAAGCCTCTGTAACCTCATCCGAGCTGTTGGTAAATATGATATTTACCGAAACCTTTTTCCAAAAATACTCAGCTGCGTTCTCCGTTCCTTCGAGCTTAAGTTTTTCTCCTGCGTATGCTGCGTATGCATCTTCAAATTCACCGATGTGATCAAGGGATGATGCGCAAAACGCATAAGTAGAAAAGCTTCTCAGGGGATTTGGCATATAGATCCTGCCTCTGTATTTTTCCTCCGTTAACTCCCAGATATTATCTATCGGACAGTCTTCATACACTTTCGTACTGTAGAAGAGTATCTCCGCTTCATTCAGGAAAGATACCATTCCGTCCGTAGCAGCCGCTTCCATATGGCCCCCTATATCCTCAGGCAGGAAAGGTACTACAATACCCGTATCAACAAGGCGTGACTTAAATTCTCCACTGTTATCATTACAGAGCACAACATCACAGACAGGTGTACCACTCCCGCTTCCTTTTTCCACCTCTTCGATCAGATTCGGGCTTCTGAGATCCCTTACTTCAACGAACAGACCCGGATACGCCTTTTCAAAGGCTTCCTTGGTATCAACCACCCTGGTTGATACAGTATAGACTACCAAAGTATCTTCCTTAAGCGCCCTTTCATATAATTCTTCCGGGGTGGTATTGTCTGTTATGATATTCACGTTTTTTGTCTCTGTATCGACCGTACCCCCGCATCCGCTAAGGGCAAGAGCCATAATAAGTATCAGTACGACAATCCTTCCAGATATCTTTCCCATTCTTCGTCACTCCCTACATCCTTTTTACCGCGGATGAATTCCTCAAGTGCAGTATCTATATATTCGGACAGTCTGTCATCGTATGGATGGAACCCGTTAACTTTCGGCAGATGATCCTCATAACTCATATATGCCCGCCCGTTAATGTATTCAAAGTCTGAATTTACACCGTTCCAGGTAACGCCCTCCAGATATTCCTCCGGCACATTCATGGGGCCTATCCCATTCAGGTGCTTATTCTGCGAGGTGTTCCAAATATATTTGATAGTGGTGATGGTTGACACTCCACCATATACGCTGACATCGCTTCCGTCGGAATAAGTCCAGTCAACCCCTTCTTCTCCGTATCTTGCGATCAGAGATGCTTCCGGTGTCATCATAAGAGAAAGCAATCTTTCCGCCTGCTCTTTTTTATCGCTTCTTTCCGTAATAATCGCTCCTATTTCGGGATCTTTCTGTACGTATACTACGTTCTTTTCCCCGTCCGGGCCCTCAAGGGGCGGAACATGGATATATCTTGCCAGGATCTCGGGATTGCCCTGATAGATCACGTCAGATATGGATGAGGTCGTAAAGGCACCTACGATATCCTGATCGCTGTTGCACATTTCCGTTAACTGCTTGAGGTTTCCGTCCCATATGCTGTCATCCAGAAGACCTTCTCCATACAATTCGTGACAATATTCTATCCCGGCCTTGAATTCGTCCTTAGACGCATAAAGAATGTTTACATCTTCATTGATTCCGTATCTTGAATGATACGGATCATTATAAATAAAGGAGTTTAAAAGAAATTCCGCAGGTGAAAGCGAGTATTCCTCATAAGAACCTGCCAAGGGAATCTCATCTTTTATCCCGTTTCCGTTTGGATCCATCTCCTTAAATGCCGTGAGCACCGCTTTAAGTTCTTCCGTATTTTCGGGAATGGGCAAAGAAAGGGCTTTCAGCCAGTTGTAATTGATCCATAATATCTGGCCGGGACCGGAGCTTCTTGAGCTTCCGGTATTTTCGTAATACGATCTGCCGTCACTTACGTAAATGTCACCGGAGGATACATATTCCGAGAGTTCCTCCTGCGTGATCTTAAAATCCTCTCCAAACATCACGATATCAATGTCGGCATCGGACGAAAAAAGAGCATTAAGAAACTCGGTGCCGCTGCTTTGCCTGATGGTTATAATATCAATATCAAATCCCGTTTGTTCCTCAAGCCACCTAATATAGTAATTATTTTCAGGATCCTGAACATGTGCGGATTCCGGAATGGCAACAGAGAGTTTTTCTCTGCCTTCTCTTGAGTTACAACCGCTTAAGCATAATGCAAGCAGACACAGAATGCTAATGATCCCAGTTAATGAATATATTTGTTTTCTTTTTCTCATATCCTGTCTATCGATTTTCCTTCGGTGAATATCCGTAATAGTTTTTATAGGTCCTGTAGAAATGATGATAATCCGTGTAACCCAGATCAAATGCGATCTCTTTTACAGATAAGGTTTTATCCGTTAACATTTCCTTTGCCCGTATCATTCTCTTTTTCGTAATATAGATACTGAATGTGGTATCAAAGTGCTTTTTAAACAGCTGACAGATATAGTTTTTGCTAAAACCAAACTTTTCTGCGATCTGCTCCAAAGTAAGCTTTTCTGCAAAATGTTCGTCCAAATATTTCAAAAGCTCATTAAAAGCCGGATTCTCCGTAACAGCCTGCAGGTCCTCCTCCGGAAGCTTAGCACTGATCTTCACATAAAGTTTTTCAAGAATGATCCGGATCTCTTCGTCGTTTATGGGCTTTAAGATATAGTCATAACCCGACTGCTTGAAAAAAGTACGTACATCGTCATATTCATCATACGCAGAAAGCATGACAAACTCACAGGATAGCCTTTTTTCCCTGATCCTTCTGATCATCTCATTACCGTCCATCTCCGGCATCCTCAGATCACAGATTAAGACATCGGGAAGAAGACTACCCACTTCCTCTATCGCCTTCACCGGATCATTGCAGCGCCCTACGACCTCGAACCCGTTTTCCATCCATGGAACACGGCTTTCTAACTCCTCCAATATGATACTGTCATCATCCACAAGATATACTTTATACATTTCTACCACCGTTTATTGTGTTGTTAACACCGTAATTTCATCTCTAGCATTTGTTTTATATTATATTGCATGGAATAATATTATTGTTTTCATCCAGCGGAAACGGTTTTGCAGCCATGCATATTATCCCGCCTTCACCGATTTTTAATGAACTCTTTTCGAGCAAGTGAAACGAGCTGATTGCCTTCTTCTCCGGATTACTGCTCTTTTTTATTTCCAGCGGATGAAGTTTCCCATTTTCCTCCAAAACGATATCAATCTCTTTTTGATTTGTATCCCTGTAAAAAGTCATGTTTGTTTTATTCTTTGAGTAGGCATACATTCTCAAGAATTCAGAAACAACGTAGTTTTCATAAAAATGCCCGCTGGCCGCACCGTTCATCAGCGTTTCCATACTCGTCCACATGGAAAGATACGCGCACAGTCCCGTATCACAGAAGTACAGTTTCGGAGTTTTGACCATGCGTTTTAACTCATTATTTGAAAAGGGTTCCAGAAGATAAATGATTCCCATGGACTGCAGTATTTTTATCCATTCTTTTGCTGTGGGTACAGATACATTGCCCGCCTGGGCTATGTCAGAATAATTAACCAAATTTCCCGTAAAGGATGCACTGGCTCTAAGCACTTTTCTGAACCCCTCCGTGTCACTGATGCCATTATCATCAACCGCATCGCGCATAAGGTATGTTTCTATATAAGACTCATAATACTCCATGCGCTGCTCACCGGTCATTCCAACGGTCCCCGGCATTCCGCCTTCCCATATATGTTTATATACTTTCGGCAGATCATTCTCCGCAAATTCACTACTTCTTTGTATCAGTGAATTGTAGGAAAACTCCATCTCTCCCAGTTCGCTCTTTCCTGCTTTTTCCCTCTGAGACAGGCTATACATTTTCAGTATACAGATTCTTCCTGCGAGAGAATCCTGCGCTCCCTTTAAAAGCTTTTTACTCTCTGATCCGGTCAGCCAAAACAGCCCCATCTGGTCTGATTCATCACATAAAATCTTAATATACTCAAACAGCTCCGGTGCTTTCTGAGCTTCATCTATCAGAATAGGGGGTTTATATACCTGAAAAAAAAGACCGGGATCACTTTTTGCCAATTCCCGGTCTCTGGAGTTGTCCAGATTAACATAGGTTCGTTCTTCTCCTTCAGCCAGTTTTTTAAGCATGGTTGATTTGCCCACCTGTCTGGCCCCTGTAACCATAACTGCTTTGAAAGCTTGATTCATCGCCATAAACTTTCGTTCCAGTTCTCTACTGATATATTCCATATACGCCTCCGCGGGTTAGTTTGATTTAAAGTTTACATTAATTTAAACTTATTATATCAAACTTCAATTCCATGTCAAGTTCAATTTAATACGCTTTTTAATTTAAGCTAAAATATCCAAAAAAGAGCCCCATCAGCTAATGCTATGGGGCTCTGCGTCAAATGCGTCTGGCAATAATATATTTTTATCATAATAACTTATTTTGCAAAAAAGTGTTTTAACTTTTCTAACAAACTGTTTTTATCAATCGTTTTAAGCAAATAATCAACCGGGCTTAAACCCACAACAGACAGGACGCTTTCCTTATCCCCATGTCCCGTAAGGAACATGACCGGTATCTGCCCGGTATCCGAATCATTTTTCAGCATGGAGAGCACCTGCGGTCCGTTTGCTATCGGCATCTCATAATCAAGAAGGATCAGATCTGCCCTGTTTTTTGCAAGGTAACTGATTGCCTGTACCCCGTTTGAAGCCATTCCCACATGATAAGTGTCTTTCAGCCATTCATAAACGGTACGCATATAAGTAATGTCATCATCCACTATGAGAACCGTCTTCTTCCGCTTATCACCTGTATTCTCATCGAAGTATGCACTAATCCGTCTAACAACCAGATCAATATCCAGTGGGCGCTTAAACATATCTGTCACCGCTGTTTCCGGTATCATCCTTTTGATAGACGCATACTGTGAATCCTCTCCGATCAGGATCAGTCCAAGCTCTTTGTCATTCACAATATCCTTAAGGTAAACAAGCGTTTCCGGGACTGTCTCAAGCTCCTCACTCATAAAAAGCACAATCAGCTCCATCTCTTCTGCATATTTTTCAATCTCTTTTATATCTGCATGTACGAACACCGACTGAATGCCGGGATCACCCAGCTTCGTGATAAGGCTTTTTGCAAGAAAGCTTTCGGAGAAGCTCACGATCACCACTTTTCCTACACTATTTTGATTATCCATCTTAAATCCTCCCTTTTTCAAAAGTGCCCATCGAAATAAATTTATCCCTATCCACCGCAGGACCAAACAGATACCCCTGATACAGCACAACGCCGATCTGTTCAAGCGCATCTTTAAGCTCTTCTGTCTCGACATATTCCGCCAGCACCTTAAATTCCAACGACTTTGACAGATACACGATGGAATTTATGATCTCCCTCGTCCTTTCATTGGTCATGACAGACTTCACAAGACCTCCGTCCAGCTTCACCAGGTCAAAAGGATTATGCTGCAAATACTGCAAAGATGTATGCCCCATGGAAAAATCATCCAATGCAAATGTGTATCCGAAGTTCCTGATCTTCTTTATCAGCGCTCCGGTATCTTCTGATGTGATCAGCTCCGTCTCCTCCGTGATCTCAATGCAGATATTCCCGGTTCTTAACATATAACGCTCCGCTATCTCCTGTAAGAAGGAAATAAATCGCTTATCATACAGCGTTGATACCGTAACATTTACGCTTAGCTTAAAATCCTCACCGAACGCCTGACGAAAGCTTTCCGCTTCCCGAACAGCACCCTCAATGATATAGGTCTCAAGCTCATATAGATTCCCGCTCTCCTTTGCAAGAT
Source organism: uncultured Lachnospiraceae bacterium (assembly GCA_947164865.1). GTDB lineage: Bacteria > Bacillota > Clostridia > Lachnospirales > Lachnospiraceae > AC2028. The sequence goes on along the minus strand of CAMUYA010000043.1, from coordinate 8,021 downwards.
GAATCACCAGCGGCGGGTAGAGACTGCCATATCGCACATGCTCCCACCTAAGAAGCGCCTCCGCCCCAATACATCTGCCCGTGTTGTCAACCTGCGGCTGATACTTAATGAGAAGCGGATTTTCTGCCTTGTCCGGAATATTTCTCACTGAGGATGCGTACAGGGAGTCCTGCAGATCGCCTGCGAGCAGCTTTGCAAGCCGTCCGGCATTTCCTTCGCATTCCGTAAGGGTAACCTCTTCCGTGGTCTCCTCACATTTTTTCAAAATCCCCACAAGCTCGTCCATCGAGGTGGCACTCTCATCCAAAGAATGCCTCTCATACCGGATTACAAATGGCGCATAACAGGCTGTGGAGATTGCAATATTGATAAGCTGGACAATGATCCCCCGCACAGATCCCGTAGCAATATATCCGCTCAAAAGCGGCGGTGTGGTCCATATCACCGTAGAGGAAACCTCCGGCAAAAATCCGACTGCTGTAAGCAAATACGCGCTTGTATAGCACAGCACCGGAGACAGGATAAACGGAATCACCATAAGCGGGTTATAGATCACCGGAAAGCCAAAGACCAAAAGCTCCGATATATTAAAGATACACGGCACAAAAGCCATGCGGGAAAGCTTTTTAGTGGAGCTACGCCTTCCAAAGATCATCATGGAAATGAGAAGCCCGATCATGCATCCCGTACCGCCCATGATAACGAAGGTATCCATAAAGCTTTTGGAAACGATCTCTCCCGGTATGATCTCTGTAAACATATCCTCCGCAACCTGATTTAACACGTTATTACCGTGAATGCCAAACCACCACATAATACTGATAAGAGCGGTAAATAAAAGTCCACTTATATACGACCTGTGCATCCGTAAGAATGCCGCGTCCACCACTCTCATAAAGAGATGCTGCACGCTTGCGGCGCCTGAAACTACCGTGATAAGATAATTTCCAACAGCAAAGCTCACGATAGTCGCGAAAAAAGGAGCGATAACCAAAAGTGCCGCATTAAAGGCAGAGTCCGCCCCATCCACAAAGCTATGCTTTCCGGCCTTAAATGCAGCTTCAAATTTCTTATAAAGCATCGAGCCAATGATACCGGATAAAAGAGCACTGAAAACTCCCTGACCGCTGAGCAGGAAGAAATCCGGCTCACCTGTAAAAAAACCCAAAAGAATAAAGAACCCGACAAGGCAGGCGAGAAGGCTTCCGAGGCTCGATGCCACATGTCCGCCTTCCCCTGTCTGTTCCATATAACTTATGTTAAGAGCGATCGTCATATAAATGGCAAGCGCCCCCACCGTTGTCACCTGCAGGATCAGTAAAATGCTCCGAAGCGCTCCGCCCAAAAAGGTATCTAAAAAATCCTGATATGCCCGCAAAGGAAATCCATTCAAAAGAACCGTCATACTGCCTATAAACAGGACCGGCAGCACCATAGCAAGCCCCATCCTTATCGTATTTCCGATCAAGGAAATTTTCTTAAAAAAAGTATCTTTCATAGTGCCTCACCTGCCTTTTTCATGATTCCGTCCCAGTCAAGCTCCGTCAGCATTTTTGCAATGTCGGAGAGCTTTTCCCTGTCTGACGGAGGGAGTCTGTATCCACGCAGATGCTTTAATATATCGTCCATCAGACCATAGTCATAGCTTCCGGCGATCTCGATGATCGTCTGGTATGCTTCCCGAAGTGCGTCCTCACTGATTTCAGGCAGTTCTTCGTCTGAACTGTCAAGCCACGACAATCTGTCATTTAATGAACGGTACATTTTAAGGAGCTCATCCGTATGATCCTCTATAAATGCATTGTCTCCGTTCTTCCCCGCATCTTCAAGCGCCCTTGCCAGCTCTGACAGAACTCCTGCCCCTATGATACGGGCGGAACTCTTCAGCGCATGAACCTTGATGGTATAGCTTTCCATATTGCCTTCTTGATAGAACCTTTCTATCTCATCCGCCTTATCCTCCGCAGTTTGATGAAAGACTGACAGGACGGAACGGTATCCCTCCTCGGAGCCGCAGTTCTTAAGCCCCGCCTGAGCGTCTATCTCATCCATGGATGCAAGGCGCTCCCACCATCCATCATTCTTTTCTTCATCAGGTGACTTCTCAGTGCTATGGTCTCCCAACTCCGCACCGTCATCCGCAGACGCTACCTTCTCAGACGGCAACATACTTTTCAACAATCTTTCCAGCTTTTCTCCATCGACCGGCTTAGAAAGGTAATTCGTAAAGCCCGCCGCAAGATACATCTCCCTTGCACCCGATACGGCATTTGCCGTCAGAGCCACCGAAGGCGCATCCTTACTCATTCCCGATGAACGGATTTCCTTTAACGTCTCGATTCCATCCATATCCGGCATCATGTGGTCAATAAAGAGGATGTCATAGGGCGTATCATCGCACATCTGTACAGCGTCCTTACCGGACATGGCGGTATCGACCCTGACGAGTGTCCGCTTCAGTAGGCTCTTCATGACCGTAAGGTTCATCTCTGTATCGTCCACCACCAGGATCCTCGCTTTCGGCGCATGGAAAAGCTCCCTGTATTCATGTGTACCTGAAGATAGATCATTTAATCTCGCCGTGATATCCCCAATCTCATCCCATTTTGCGACTTCCTGCTCCACGGCAAAAGAAAATTCAGAGCCCCTGCCATATTCACTATGCACTTTAAGTTCGCTTCCCATCAGTGCAAGGATCTGTCTTGTGATGCTCATGCCGAGACCTGTTCCCTCTATGGCACGGTTTCTCTTTTCCTCGATCCGTTTATACGGTGAGAAAAGATTTTCCATATCTTCCTCTTTCATGCCGATACCGGTATCGAGAACGGTAAAGCAAAGACTGATATGCGATTCGTCCGTCTTTTCTGCAAAAATCGACAGATTTACCTCTCCTGTTTCAGTATATTTCACGGCGTTGGTAAGCAGGTTCATCACGCACTGCCTGATACGGATCTCGTCCCCAACAAGCAGATGCGGAATCTGCCGCTCCACGCTGACATTGAACTTCAAGCCTTTTTTCTCTGCCCGGCTTCTTATCACATTCACAAGATCGTTGATAAGAGAGGACAGGTCGTACTGCACAGGAATGATATCCATCTTGCCCTCTTCCACCTTTGAAAGATCGAGGATGTCATTGATCAGCGAGAGCAAGGTTTTCCCCGCTGACATGATATCTGCCGCATACGCACGGATTCCCTTTTCATTCGATTCACGCAGGATCATCTCATCCATTCCGATTACTGCGTTGATGGGCGTTCGGATCTCATGGGACATACTGGCAAGGAAACGGCTCTTTGCCTCATTTGCCCGGTCTGCAATATCCCGCTGTTTTTGAATTTCATCCATGTAGAGATAATGCTGTGTATCATCCACAAGCACATAAAGCTTTCCGTAGCTTTCACCCTGAAACTCCAACGCATTTTCTTCGGGTGTATAAACACGCTCGCCGATACAGATCGTCTTATCCGTCCGAACCGCCTCGCTAATTTCAGAGACAATATCATAAGGAGTACGGATACGCCGCATGAGAGCCTCAGGCTCCGACAGCTCTGCTTCCTTTTTATGTGAGAACTTCTCTGAGGTCTCATTCTTCCCGAAAAAGTGATCAAATTCCGGATAAAGTCTCGTGACAGGCTCATTGTAATACTGAATCCTGCCATCATTATCCACTGCGATGATCCCCTCGGATATCCTGTCGATTACAAAATCCCTCGCGATCTCCTTTGTTCCCATAAGGTTAAAACCTAAGATACCGATCAGCAGAAATACGGTTCCGAGTAGTGCTCCCGGCATGGTCAGATCGTAAAACCTTGATATACCTAAAACTCCTGAAATCTCCATTATAAAAGACAGTATCTGCACACCATAAGACATGATCAGACAAAGGTATCGTGATCTGGCTTTTCCACCTTTCTCCCTGCGGTATTCCCTGATCAGCCACCACATCCCCAGGCAGGCAAATATCCCATTCATACACATCAAAAGGTCGTGCATCACCCCGTTTGTATGTGTAAAAACAGAAAGTGATGCTTCCCTTGTAAATTGATAAGACGAGTAATACAGGCTGTTTTTTCCTATCATCAATACAGTGGCATATATGCCTGTATGTAGCAATGCAAGAGCTGCTACCACCCATTTGGGGAGCCTGATTCTACACATTTTTGCAGCAAATAAAAACAAGGCAAAGGTGATCCATACCCTTCCCGCATAAGACAGCTTAAGTGCCGTAAGGTATGCCTCCCCCGTCTGTGCTTTCATTTCAAAAAGATACCCGATATTGCTTACAAAAGTTGCGACACAGGATAAAAACAGGTAGGAATGAACCGAATTCTTCCATCCCAAAAACACGATCCATATCTCTACGAACAGTACACTTACCGTTATATATTGAATTGTCAGCAAGATATCATGTGTACCCAATTTAAGCCTCCACTGTCAGATTCCTAAGCCACCGTTCCTTCTTCAACCAGAAGTGAAATATCACCACCTTGGCAAGATCGATCAGCTTGATGCAAAGATATATTTCCACCGGTCCGATATCGGTCAGGAGTTCCAAACGCCCATATAATAAGCATTTGATTTGCTATCTGTCCCATATAAAACACATCGCCTCATCTAAATCCAAATTTGCGCATCCCTAAATTATTCACAATACATACATAATCTATCATATTCCCAGATAGATTATTTGCTATTGCTGACGCTTCCTCTCTGCACTTATCAAGACTCCATTCTTCTACAAACGAAATAGGCAGAAGAAGCCAATTTCCATCCACATTTCTTAGGCACTCCGTGACAACCTGATGCCTAATAAAGTTATCCAGTGAATGGGAATTAAAGTTATCTTCAGTTAGTCTCTCTATTCTTATTTCTGTTATAACATTTGCCATCATACGCTTCCGGCATTTTCAAGCCTGCCACGTGCATCATGATTGTTCCCTATAATTGCTCCAACCTTTTCGCACGACTTCATTTCCAGGCAGCCACCGCAGGTCTCCATCTGTTTTTCTCTCGCACACTGTCTGATCGGACATAAAGAATCGCAGTACACTGTCTTTACTCCCGGAATCCGGCAGCCGGAGCAGCCCGTCATTTCCGGCGTGATCTCCACTCCATTAAGCTCAGACCATTCCTTCGATACCTTTATCCGCAGCTCATTATCGTTATTAATTGTTGCCAGACGAGCTTCGCAAGCCTCACAGTCCAGCCCGCAATATGCAATATATTCATTCATGATCAAAGCCTCCTTAATTTGATCTCATCGAGCGCTCGATACCTTCATGTATCCTCCGTTAATCATCGCAACAATTCATTTACCTCATCCATCTTTGGCGGATTAAGCGGTAATGGGAACCTTGAGATTGCGACTGCGGAACATGCACTTGCAAAACGAACAGTATCCTTATCCGATAATCCATTCAATAGTGCATATACACAGCCTGCTTTAAAGGTGTCCCCTGCCCCAAGTGTGCTTCTGACCGTTACATCGAAAGGCCGCATCTTGCGAATCTCTTTCCCTCTGCGTCCATACAGCATGTCCCCACCGCCCTGTGTCAGGATAGTGAGTCCCTCCGTTTCCTGCATCATCAACTTCATTACTTCATCAGCAGACATTCCGTCATATTGTCCGGAAAGGCATTCCCCTGAAACAACATTTATCGCTGCATGTCTATGAAGATAAGAGTCATGCACCGCGTCTATTGTTACATAAGGAATACCATGACCGACACAGATTTCCGCAGCCTGATCAGACTGCTCTCCAAAAAATGGATCGATTGCAGCTACTTTGCATCCGATGATATCTTCCTCCTTTGGATTATTCCACCACTGTTTGCCACTGGAAAAAAGCGTCTGGAAATGTCCCATAGGTGAGCGTACAAGCCCTGCGATCACTACATAATCCATTACTCCTGTATCATCCGAAAACGTAAGGGATGATAAGTCTACGCCTGTCCCGGCATAGAAATCACGAAGCATCGGAGCCACTTCCGTGCCGATCCATGTGCCATCAATGCGAACAGTCACACCCAAGGAGTTCAGCACTGTTGCCGCAGTCCCTGTCTCCCCGCCCGGAAGGAAATACTGTTCTTTAATCTCCGAATACTCATCCGGCTTTAGGAATCCATCCTTCAGAAGAAAAGAATGCGTTCCAAGTATCTGTCCAAATAGATATACATCTACCACTTTCATCGTCTTTCTCCTCGTCTAATGCCCCTTATGCTTTTCCTTTTTCTTCTGCTGTTTCATCTCAAACAGTCTGTCGCTTTCCTCTTCCCGTTCCTTCTTGCTTCGTTCTTTAGATGAAATAAAGACGCAGCCACTAACCATTTTGATTGATCAGCACTGCGTCTTTGCGTCTGGCGTCTTAATGTTTTCAATTTTACCGTTTCCAAATGAAATCTCACATACATATTTACATTTGGGACAAAAGAGTGGGAACTCTTTTAACACTGTATTTTTCTTTACCTGCGTTCTGGTCTTCCCACCGCACCTTGGGCATAGCAGGAACTTAAATTCGCTTTTTGTCTCCATCTCCATGCTCCTTTCATAAAACTCTTACCATAACCCCCATTTCCATTTGCCGTTCCTGATCGGTTTCGTTCCACATGCGCTTTTATCTGTCAATCTATCCATCATACCCGCATAAGTCAACACTACAAACAGTAAGTTGTAAAAAAGCCAAGGTAAGTTGTTTTTATCCCATGGAATGTCTCATGTATGTATCGCAGAAATGCTGAAGATGCTTTTCGATGTATTCCATGCATTCTTCCTCATATTGCGGCTGCCTGTCCGACCTTGCAATCTGCAGAACAGCCGGTGCTGTAAGTTCTACCGCAAGCAACTCCGGATCATCATTTTTGACGATACCCTCATCCATCATACCTTTGATGATCTTTGCAAACATCCTCTGTATCCCGTCCAGCTGATGCCTGGTAGTAACCTCGGAAATCCTTTCATTCCTGAACTGTTCCTGAACAAGAAGCATCCTTATCTTGCGAATCATGGGATCCCGCATTGTGAACGAGATCCTTTCCATCGTCACCTTAATAAACTCTTCCCGGTCCTTTGGTATCTTTCCGATATTTTTTTCAGACCCAAACATTTCCTCATATCGCGCTTCCGCGGAATCAATCAACGCATTCAGGATATCCTCTTTACCCTTATAGTGTTTATAAAGGGACGGAGCCTTAATACCGACAACAGTTGCAATCTGCTCCACACTTGTTCCATCGTATCCATTCTCTGCAAATAACGTTAATGCCGCATCCAATATTTTCTCTTTGGTAGACATGGTCCCTCCATTTCGCTAATAAATATTAGCCATATTATAGCTAATATTTATTAGCTCGTCAATCAAAAAAAAGGTCAGCAGAGTTTCATTCTCAACTGACCTATATTCTTCATTACCTATTTCTATCCTCAGCCTTTGTATAAATGCAGTCTTATCGCCTATGTTATAAGAATTCTATCATCAATTACAGCTTTCCATCGTTTGAATGACGTACCAGCATGAAAGCATGAAAAATATTATATCTTTCTAATTTGCCTTTAGTATGTTCTGAAAACTCTTTACGTGACATCCCTGTGCTTTCTCTCAAGTCTTTTATCAATTTGGCTATATCCATATCATCACCTCGCATTGCGTGTTTGCGATCATGGTATATCACACAATATAAAAATACGCAATGTGTGGGCTCTAGAGTTTTAATCGCATATCCGTATACTTCTGAGCCTTATCTTCAAACCCCAATTTTTTATATATAGGATACCCTTCATCCGTTGCTACCAGATCAATGCGGCATATTTGATGTTCTCTGGCATATTCAATCATATTTTTCATAAGGCTCGTACAGATTCCTTTTCCACGGTATTCTTCTTCTGTGTATACGCTAAGAACCTCTGAATCCAAACCATTTAGGAAAAATGGATTTGCCGGCTTCTCGATAATCAACAGGTATGCTGCAGAAACAAGCCTGCCCTCTGCTCTTGCGACAAACGCGATCAGCTTTTTTCCAAGTTCT
>CAMUYA010000042.1 GCA_947164865.1 uncultured Lachnospiraceae bacterium | reverse complement strand
AAGCATAGGCGGCATCCAGTTTTGCGTTTGCTTTTGCTACTGCTTCGACCCTTGCTGCTACAGCTTCGTCCCTTGCAGCTACAGCTTCGTCCCTTGCTGCTACAGCTTCGTCCCTTGCAGCTACAGCTTCGTCCCTTGCTACTACAGCTTCATCCCTTGCAGCTACAGCTTTGTCCCTTGCTTCAACAGCTTTGTCCCTTGCTTCAACAGCTTTGTCCCTTGCTTCAACAGCTTTGTCCCTTGCTGCTACTACTTCATCCAGTTCTTTACTATACTGATCCAGCATATATAGGGTTGTATTCCTGTCCAGGATCCGTAGTTCTTCTGAAAACATGCCGATCACCTCCTCGGGGGACTTCCTGAATTCAGCGATTTCTTTGTACATAGGGAGAAACTGCGGGTATGCTTTTACCAGCTTTATGATATCTTCCGTATCGTTCTTCGAAAAGAAAGTAAGCCAGGCATCCAGCTCGCTCCCAATCTCATTTTCTACTTTTTGCCCGAAAGTGTCAAGGGATATGTACACTACATTCTCAAGGTCTGTCACCTTTACCCCTGTGTCGTAATGGCTTATCCGTTTATGGATATATGCCGGTGCTGCCTTTTTAAACTCTTTTGAGCTTTTTTCCATTATCACAATGAGCGTAACCGGCTTAAGATTGCTATAGCTGAAATCCTTTCCCATCTGTGATCTTACAGTTTGATATTGGCGCATGATCATATCGGATAAATAACAGCTTGTCCTCTGTCCCGGAAACATATATCCGATACGCTGCATCTCCACACTTACGGTGGCTCCGCTGTCAGTCTTTACGATGATATCCATTATCACAAGGCTGCCCGCTTCAGCGATCCCGGTCCCTTCCCGCGACAGTACCCTTTCTATAGTCACATGTTCGCCCAGGACAGCCGATATAAAGGAACCTATTCTTTCCGGGCAGATATCCGGACGGAATACTTTTTGAAAAAATCGGTCGTTAAGTATCTGCAGGCCTTTCTTTCCCTCAAGAAAAAGAAGGATCTTTTCTTGCTCTTCAGGAGAAAAAGCATTCCATTCGCTTAACACCTTACTGCTCTGTATTTGCTTTAATATCGCATCACGCCGGACGGGTTCTCCGAAGATTTCCGCAACAGAAAATGACCCGGACGCACTTACATCCTTTTCAGACATAATAATACCTCCTCATAATTCAATATTCGCTTGTCAGACGGGAATCGTTTTCAAATGACATTTGATAAGATGAATGAATGATAGCATGAAAAGAAGCGCCTGTATAGATGGCAGACTATACAGAAATAGCCATCTGTATTTGCGAAAGATTCACAATGGTTGCTTGTGTTTTCGGAACGATTGATAACTATATATTGTGTCTGATAAATACAACAAGGAAAACCCGGGGGTATCCCGGGTTTTCGAAAGAATCCCGGGGCAGTTGATACCCCGGGCTCCTTGTTTGATATACTGTTTCGTTTATAAATCTTTTGTTTTTATTTCTTTTGCTTTATTTCTTCCGATTTATTTATTCAGGCCGTACCACGCAATGCCTTCGTCGTTCCAGCCTTGCTGTACAAGCTTGTCGCGCTCACGGGTGCTGGTGGTGTAGTGGTGTGAGCCGGCTCCGGTTGCATTTGGATTGTAAAGCCTGTAAAGTGGCTTGCCGGTTTCCTTGGATTCGGAATACCAGCCAATACCTTCATCCGTCCAGCCTGCACTGATCAGTTTATCTCTTTCTTTTTTGCTGGTTGTGTAATGATGGTCGCCTGCGTTCTTGTTATAAAGCCTGTATACGGGATCTCCTTCTGTCGGAGCAGTCCAGCCTTCTCCCTCATAATTCCAGCCTGCGTCTATGAGTTTGTTTCCTTCTCTTCTGCTGATGGTATAGAAATGCTCACCGCTGTTGGGATTGTAGAGACGGAAAAGCATCTCATATCCGGCAGGAACATCCTTGTTTGCATCCTCGGGAATGTGCTTATCTTCTTTTGTTGTCTCTCTTCCCTTTATTATATAGTAACTGTTGTGATCGGTATCAAACAGAATATCATCATATTTGTCGACTGATACATTAGATGCAACAGGAACCATGGTATTATTAGCCTGATCCCAGTAAAATACTTCAAGTCCGGTTGTTCCAAGGTACTGTTGAATTGCATAATCGGATTTAATATGCATCTTTGTTTTTCCCGGGAGTTTACCGTTATCGGCAAACTGAATCACAAGCGCATTATTATCTTTACCGATAAGATTCTCTATCGCGCCCGCGGTCTTTGCATCCTGCTGATTGACCTTAGTAATAGTTGTTGAAAGATTGATGCTTTTTGCAGCAGATGCGTCGATATCAGTCCCGTTGAATTCCCATGAAATGCCTCCTGAAGTAAAAACAATTGTTTTATTGGTCCCCGCGATAGCTGTGAAAATATCCGCAGAAATCTCAGGTTGAGCAGTAAAATCCGCGACTATCAGTCCATCTTCCGGTACAGAATTAATCTGTTCAATAATATTTGAGTTTGAAGTTGATGTCGTAACATCAGCTACAGAACCATTGTTAACAAGCATAAATGATGCTTCATTAGGCATCGGTAAATGTGCAGCATCATTCTCAGAGGCACCTAATTGATATCTTCCCTGATTCATTGCTTTATCAACTAAGAACAAGTAAGTAATCTCCCATTTTCCGGGAGCAGAATACTGGTCGAAATCAATTTCAGTTGTGAACACTCCATCCGAATAATCGGAATCTCGCAAAAAGATCAACTTAGTCTGACCTCTTTCACGGTTAGTAAGATGCAGCCATTTTGAAGTCCCCGCCCCAGTGATTCCTGATCCCTCTTCTGTTACAGCAACAGACAGAGTAGTCTTGCATGGAGCTTCACCGGATTCGGGTGAAAAGCTGATTGAAGTTACAGTAGGCGGTGTAAGATCCGCATTTTCGTCTTGAGTATACTCAAATGAGAGATCGGCACAGGATTCAGGGAGAGTATATAAAGCGATTTCGTAACCATCTGCGCAACGTCCAAAATAGGATCTCCCATTCCCTGCGTTGTCCTCCAAATAAACATCCTCAATTGCATATGTTCCTGACGGAGCATTATGTGGATCTATGTTTATCCTGATTTCGCCATCACTTACGCGCGTAAAATAGCTTTCTATATAATCGCCTGTTTCGGTATTCTTAAAGTACACTACTGCACCTTGTACTCCGGAGGCATCATCTTCCAATCCGGATATTGTCACAGTAAAAGTATCCGGGTACGTCCCTGAAGTCGGGCTGATACTAACCGATGTTAATGTTGGTCCTGTGCAATCCTCTGTACCTGTATTAGTATATGTAACTGATAGACCAGCGCTTGCAGCAGGAATTTTACCCACGTGTGCTTCTAATTCATCGTCCGGCAGATTATATTGAGGATTGTGTGAATTGATATATGTTTTGTAATTTCCGGCATTATCCGTCAGCTTTACGACCTCTAATAAATATTCACCGGTGCAACTATACTCCCCGGGTGTTAATGTAATCGTTGCTACTCCATCCGAGTAGGTTCCACTACTTCCTGTTCTTCCGTCAGCATAAACAGTACCTCTGATAGAGGAGCCACCCACATAAATGCCTTCATTGTATCTATCATAGCGTAATTCAACTTCCACACTGCAGAAGCCGGATATATCATCTGATATTCCGCTAATCGTTGCCGTATACGTCCCCGGTGTGGAAGTAGAAGTAGGGTCGATGGTGATCGATGTAAATGTTGGTGCAGCCGTATCCGGTGTGCTCGTTGTCACTCCGTCTGCCAACGCAGTCATCGGGTTTGCCAGCATGGATACTACTGCCGCACCCGCGATCAATAGTTTTGACAAGTGCCTTTTTTGTACTCTTCTGAACTCCATTTTCTTCTCCTTTTAACTGATATAGTTATTTCACCGCTCCGATGAGTTCTTTTGTGTCCTCAACATTGTTGCGGCGCATGTAATCTTCGATTCCTTCTATGACTTCTATTGTCGCATAGGGATTTATGAAATTTGCGGCACCGACGGAAACCGCGGTCGCGCCTGCTAGGATGAACTCGAGCGCATCCTCGGCGGTGGAAATTCCGCCCATACCGATTATCGGGATCTTTACGGCCTGTGCAGCCTGATAGACCATGCGTACCGCAACGGGCTTGATAGCGGGACCGCTCATTCCTCCGGTCTTATTTGCAAGTGCAAATGTGCGCTTGTTTATATCGATCTTCATTCCGGTGATGGTGTTTATCAGTGATATCGCATCAGCACCTGCTGCCTCTGCGGCACGGGCCATCTCCGCGATATCTGTCACATTGGGCGAAAGCTTCATGATCACCGGCTGCTTAGCGTGTTTTTTGATCTCTTTTGTGATCTCCGTAAGCGCCTCGGTTTTCTGCCCGAAGGCTATTGCTCCCTCTTTTACGTTGGGGCAGGAGACGTTGATCTCCAGCATATCTACTCTCTTTTCGTCAGCGAGTCTCTCCACTACATCCACATAATCCTGAATGGATTTTCCGCATACATTTACTATGACACGGGTATCGTAATCCTCGAGAAATTTCAGATCCCTTTCACAGAACACATCTATCCCGGGGTTCTGAAGCCCGATGGCATTCAGCATTCCGCCATACACCTCCGTCACTCTGGGTGTAGGGTTTCCCGGCCAGGGTATATTGGCCACACCCTTCGTGGTTACGGCTCCGAGTCTGCTTAAGTCAACAAATTCCCCATATTCCATTCCCGATCCAAAGGTTCCGGAGCCAACTGTCACCGGGTTTTTCCATTTTACGCCTGCTATTTCTATCTCTGTGGTCATTTTCTTTACCTCATCCTGCTCTTACGCCGCATCTAATGCATATACGGTTACATCCATACGGAATAATCTAAGTATACAAAATCATATTTTATGCTCACTTCAGATTTCAACATCCTCCGCAAGAAATACCGGTCCGTCGGTGCATATCCTTGCATTATTTACATATGAGTGGTGATCGATCTCCTTTGTCTTAACCACACATCCGAGGCATGCTCCCACTCCGCAGGCCATGTGTTCCTCCAGAGAAATATACGCAGGAATTCCTTTTTCCGCCGCATATTTTTTTATGGCACGGAGCATGGGCATGGGGCCGCAGGCACATATCACATCCGCCTCAAGGCCTTCCTCTGCCATGGCATTCATCACGTTTCCCTTTGTTCCTACGCTTCCGTTCTCCGAGGCAATGTAAAGCCTGGAGTTCTTTTCAAAATCCCCTTTAAGAAATGTCTGCGAGTCGCGGTATCCAAGGATTGAAACAGCCTCGGTTCCGTGAGCTTTTAATTCCTTTGCAAGCTCTAACATCGGCGGGATCCCGATGCCGCCCCCCATAAGGACTACCTTCTTTCCGAGTAAAGGCCTTATATCATAACCGTTTCCGAGTATTCCGATGATGTCAAGGCTGTCACCTGCATCACATTTCGAAAACTCAGCGGTCCCCTTTCCCGCTACCCTGTACACAAGACGGAGCGTGCCCTTCTCGAAATCCGCTTCGCATATACTGATGGGTCTTGGAAGAAGCGTGCTTTTATCGTGAGGATAAACTCCCACAAACTGCCCCGCATGAGCCTCCTTTGCAAGATCTGTCTTGAGCAGCATATCAAATATGCCGGGTGCAATCTCTTTCTGACTGATCATCTCAGCTGATATTTTTTGCTTCATTATTCGTTTCCCGTTCCTTTTATCCTATGGTTAAGATCATTTATGCAGGAAAGATTCATTCATCCCTCCAGGCGATCTTTCCTTTGCAGATCGTATATTTAACCCTTCCTGTCAGCTTTTCTCCTATGAAGGGTGAATTGCAGGCCTTTGATGCGATGTCTTCTTTTTTGAATTCCCATGTTTCGGTGGGATCGAAGATAACAATATCCGCCGGCCCGCCCTCTTTTATATATCCTGCATCCAGCTTATAAAGTGCTGCGGGGTTGGTGCTAAGCGCAGCTAAAACTGTCTTGATATCAGTCTTGATATCAGTCCCTGCATCGGGTCTAACAGCAGCCTGCATATCAGGACCATCTGATTTAACAAGGTTCATAAGTGCCAGGGGAAGTGCCGTCTCCAGCCCTATGATTCCACTGGGCGCCTTGGTGATCTCACGACTTTTTTCCTCTTCGGTGTGGGGTGCATGGTCGGTTGCGATCATATCTATGGTACCGTCGACAATTCCCTCTATGATAGCCTGCCTGTCTGCTTCCTCCCTGAGGGGCGGGTTCATCTTGGCCAGGGTCCCATGCTTTATGGCAGCTTCCTCAGTGAGCGAAAAATGATGGGGCGTAGCCTCGGCATGAATATTAACGCCTGCTGCCTTTGCCTTTCTTACCAGTTCCACTCCCTCTTTGGTGGAGATATGCTGGATATCGATGCATGCTCCTGTCTTTTTCGCAAGCTCTATATCCCTGGATATCATCCTTATCTCAGCTTCCCGTGGCGATCCGCCTATTCCGAAATGCTCGCTTGCTTTTCCTCTGTTTATGCCGTTGTTTTCTATCACCGAAGGGTCTTCCTCGTGGAAGCTTAGTGGGAGGTCCAGCTCTTTGCTCTTTTTCATCGCTTCAAGCACCACTTCCTCTTTCACAAGGGGGATTCCGTCGTCTGTAAATCCCACTGCGCCCGCTCCTGCCAGAGCATTCATATCAGTCAGTTCCTCGCCCTTCATACCCATGGTCACATTGGCACAGGCGTAGATATTAATATTCGTTTCTTTTCCCTTATCGAGCACATACTTAAGCGTATCTATATTATCTATGCAGGGCTTTGTGTTAGCCATCATCACGACACTTGTATAACCGCCCTTTGCAGCTGATCTTGCACCGGTGTAAATGTCCTCTTTATCCGTAAAGCCAGGATCGCGGAAATGAACATGCACATCAACGAATCCCGGTGCAACTATGCATCCCTTTGCATCAATCACAGTCGTCTCTTCACGATAACGATCTGATTCCGCTGATCCGACTGCACTATTCCCGCTAATATCAGGTGCATCACCGCTCTCTGACGCGATCTTTTCTATTTTATCTCCGGATATCAGAATATCCCTGACATCCTCAAGGCCGGTGGCCGGATCTATGACTTTTCCGTTTTTGATAAGTATTGGCATTTTGCACCTCAAACATAAAAACACCCGCAGGACTCGGCTTTTTTTATTTTACCATAAATCCCTGCGGGCGTGTATTTTTTATTCTTTTGTTTCTTCTTTTACTTCTTCCTTGTTTTCCCCTTGGGGCTTTTCTTGAGCCTCTGTTTCTTTCTTCTCTTCGGCTTCTTCTTTAGCCTCTGTTTCTTTCTTCTCTTCAGCTTTCTCTTCGATTTCTTTAGCCTTCTTCTCCTTCTCGATGATCGCCATGAATTCTGCGGCATCGTCGGGTATATCGTCGATATTGTCTCCGCCGACGTCAATGTTGAGAGGCGGCTTCTTAAAGAGAATATCGTACATAACCGGAATGATGAACAGAGTCATCAGCGTGGCGTAGAGCAGACCTCCCGCGATGACAAGAGCCATAGCACGTCCCATCTGGCTGCCCATATTGTCTCCGAAGATAAGGCTTGCTTCCGCAAGGATCGTAGTAAGAGCCGTCATAAGGATCGGGCGCATACGCGTCTTTCCTGTGGCTATAAGCGCGTCCCGGCGTTCCATTCCGCCGATCCTGAGCTGGTTAGTGTAATCAACATACACAATACCGTTGTTAACAACAGTACCCGTCAGCACTATGAATCCCATCAGTGCCATCATGGAGATATTCTCTCCTGTGAACCACAGTGCCAGTAGACCGCCCGTGTAAGCAAGAGGCATGGTAAAGAGCACTATAAAGGGTGAGAGCAGGCTCTGGAACTGTGCCACCATTACGAAGTAGATAAATGCGATTCCCATGAGGAAGATCGGCATCATGTCCTTTACCATCTTCATGGCCGATTCGGATTCTCCGCCCAGATCGATGATATACCCCTCGGGGGCATCATACTCGTCGATGAGGGGCTGGAGCTTTCTTGCAAGCAGAGTTCCGTTCTCGCCCTCTGCTATTCCTGCGGTGACAGTGATATATCTGGTCTGGTTCTCACGCTTGATTGTGCTGTAACCGTCCTCAGTCACAAGCTTTGCAAAATCGCTGAGAGGTCTGGTCTCGGATGATGCCCCCGCAAGTGAAGATGAGCCTCCTCCGAAGCCTGATGAACTTCCTCCGAATGAGCTGCCTCCGAAACCGGATGAGCTTCCTCCGAATGAGCTTCCGCCGAAACCGGATGAATCTCCGAATCCTCCGGTGCTTCCGCCCGATTCCGAACTGCTGCTTTCCTCGGTGGATGTGACAGGTATCCTGATATCCATCAGGTTTTCAACCATAACGGGATCCAGCTCGTCCACGATCTTTACATCCATCTCCACGCCGTCGATATTTGCGGTGATAGAGCTCTTGGATGTGGCCATCTCATCGGCGATAGCCTGATAGATCTGCGCCACGGTCACGCCGTTTCTGATGGCCAGATCCTTGTCTACCATCAGGTGAAGTACCTGTCCGGCATCCTCCTGACCGTTTGATATATTTGTGTATCCGTCAACGGTTTTAACTATATCCGTAATATCGTTGCTGACCTTTACAAGAGTGTCCAGATCCTGTCCGTAGATGGTTATGGTAAGCCCGCTCCCCAGGATGGTGCTCATCTCTTCAAGGCCGCTTGTAAGCGAAATGCTTATTCCGAGATCGTCACCTATCTTTTCGATATTCCTGCAGATCTCTTTAACTTCCTTCGCACCTGCTTTGGGATTCTCAGTGGTGATCATGAATGAAAAGCTTCCGTATGCTCCTTCCTGACCTCCGAATCCCACTATGGACTCGGTTCCTCCCGACATTGCGCCGATGGAATCCACGCCCTCCACATCAACGGCACGATAAATGAGTTCGTCAACCAGCTGATATGCTTCCTCGCGCGTGATCGATTCCTCATCGAAATAAACCGATCCCTGAATCTGGTTGCTTGTCATATCGGGGATCATTACGATACCCATTCTGAGCACCTGCCATACCGCCAGTCCCAGCAGCACGACCGCTATTCCGAGGGGTACCGCTTTTATTCTGAGACAAAATGCCAGTGCCTTTCCGTATGCTTCCTGAACCTTTTCAAACCATTTGTGGCTCTTTGGCTTAACATTTCTAAGAAGCGTGGAGCTTGCCGCAGGCACTACTGTCATTGCCACTGCAAGGGAAGCCATGAGGCAGTATATTATAGTGAGTGCCATGGGAAGCATGAGCGATCTTACCATACCCGTGGTGTAGACCATGGGGAAGAATACGCAGACACTGGTAAGGGTTGATGCTATGACCGCACCCGCAACCTGTTTTGTTCCCTGTACGGCGGCTCTGGGCGCACTGATACCGCGACCTCGCAACCTGTATATATTCTCGATGATAACTATGGAGTTATCCACCAGCATTCCTATTCCCAGGGCCATACCCGAAAGTGACATCATATTGAGCGATATCTTTGAGAAATACATAAGCACAAGTGATGTCAGCACGCTCAAAGGTATGCTTATGGCCACAACTATGGTGGGCATCACATCCCGCAGAAATATGGCCAGTACGACTATTGCCAGAGCAGATCCGATAAGTATGCTCTGAAGGACGCTGTTGATTATGAGCTCGATATAATCGCCCTGATCCACCATCACAAGGATATCCAGGCCGTCGTATTTCTTCTCCAGCTCTTTGATCTCGGACTTGAGCGCACGGCTGAGCTCATTGGTACCTGTGGTACTTGCCTTAAATATTGAAAGAATGACAGCACTGTCGGTATTCAGTCTTGCAAAGGTCACATCAGAGTTGTCTATAACAGTGATCTCCGCCACCGAACCGAGTGTAATGTCTCCGATGCCGTCGATGTTGGCCAGGACCATGTTTTCAAGAGCTTCCACCGAGTCGTAATTGTCTCCGACTTTCAAAAGCCATGAATTATCTTCTTTATCGTCGATATACCCGGCGGGCATCTCGAAATTCTGTGCATAGATCAGTGTCGAGATGGTTGAAAGTGTCAGCAGTTTATCGGCATTTGCATTTTCAAGTACGCTGTCTTTCTGCTTTTCAAATTCCTCCGCCGCATCATTATAGCTGTCCCAGCCGGAGTCGATCTGATCCTGCGCGCTCTCAAGCTGCTTCTTTCCTGCCTCTATCTGGGTCTTTGCGTTTTCAAGCGCCGCTTCGCCGCTTGTTATCTGAGCTTTGGCAGCCGCGAATTCTTCGGCAGCCTGCAGCTTTGCCTTTTCAATATCGGTATATGAAACTCCCAGCTTGGCCAGTTCCTCCTCGAATTTGGAAATGATCCCTTTGGTCACTTCCATCTCGAGAGTGAGAGCCGTGAGTTCCGACTTATAACTGTCCGCCATGGACTTAACATTTTTGAGCTGTGGAAGAACTGCATTTGCCTGCTCGCTTCCGGTCTGCGCGGCGGACTTTGCAGTTTCAAGCGAAGAAGTGGTGACAGCGATGGTCTGCCCGAGGACGGCACCTTTTGCTTCCATATCTGCGTAGGCTGTGGCTGCCGCTGCCTGAAGCTCGGCATTTTCCGGATCGGCTGCAAGGGCCTGCGCTGCCGTCTGATAAGCCGTCGCCGCATCACCGTATTCCTGCGCTGCTGCGGTGAGGGCGGCCGATACAGGCTGAAGGTCGGTATATGCATCTCCCAGCGTGGAAACATACAGCACGTATACCTGAAGATTTGTGGATCCCTGTATCGTATCGTTGGGTGCCAGAGCGGCAGCGGGGTCAAGCACTCCGTTCGGGGCTATCACAGCTGCGAGAGCATTTATCGCATCGATGGATGTCACAAGATTGTTTGCCGACTCCTGTGCACTCTCCATCTGAGTGATGGTGGAATCAAGGGTTTCAAGGGTGACTCCGTATTCCGAAAGGCCTTTATCTATCTCCTCGAGAGCTGTTTTTAGCACTGTTTCCTGTGCCTGCTGGGTAAGGAGCTGAGCCTGAAATGCCGACAGCTGATCGAGTGCATAGGAAGCCTCCGCAAGCTGGCCGTAGACTTCCGCCTGTTGCTTTTCCAGTTCTTCCTTTCCGTCATTTATCTCTTTTTTTGAATTGTTTATCTTTGCCTGAGAATCATCAAGCTCTTTTTTATTCTTATCAAGCTCTTCCTGCCCGTCCTCCAGCTGCTTTTTGGTATCATCCAGCTGCTCCTGCGCTTCATCGAGCGCATCCTGCGCCTTGCCGAGGATCTTTTCGTTGAGTTTATCTACCTTTTCCTGATCAAGACTTACCTGAACCGTCTTGTTTATAAGACCTGTTGCGGAAACGCTGGCCACTCCGTCCTGCCTTTCAAGGTCGGGTATGAGGGTATCCTCCACAAATCTTGAGAGTTCCTCCATATCCTTTCCTTCATAGCTGACGGATACATACATCGAAGCCAGCATGTCCATATTCAGCTCCAGCACGTTTGGTATACCGACTTCCTCCGGGAATGTAGCTCTGACGGTGTTGATGGCAGATGTGGCTTTTACCATCACGCTGTCCATATCGGTATCATCCACAAATTCCAGCTGTACCAGGCTGTAGTTTTCGTAACTGTAGCTTGTTACTTCCTTTACACCTGTGATGGTTCCGAGTCCGCTCTCGAGAGGTTTGGTTACCGTTCCTTCTACCTTTTCCGGGCTGGCGCCGGGATATGTGGTGATCACCAGAAGATATGGCAGGCTTACTTCCGGGAGAAGATCGAGCTGCATCTTTGTGATGCTTACAACGCCCAGTATGATCACAACAAGCACTGCTATAAGTATGGTATACGGTTTCTTTACACTGAATTTAGTCATTTGAATCTCCCGTCAGATAGTTCAGATCATTTTATATTTCTGTTACCGATCTTTACTTTAATATCATCCGCAGTTTATTGCTGATGCCGCACCATGGTCACTTCCCGTGCTTAACACTCTGCTTAACGGCTTCCTCTATGATCCCGATGACTTTTTCCATGTCACGCTCTTCCAGATTTCCGTAGCAGAGGAGAAATCTCCGCTCAAAACGGGGTGTGCTGTTATAACAATATAATCCAAGTTGCGTGATTTTAACAGATTTCTCATCTAAAATTTTTCTAAACTTTTTCTGAAATATTTTTTCGGAAGTTTCCATTATCATATACAATCCGGCCTTGTCTTCACTGAAACTGACGTATTTACCGAGATTTGAGGCCTTAAGCGTTTCCAGAAAAATGCTTCTTTTCTTCCTTCCCAGATTCCTCATCCTTCTTATATGCCGCTCGTAATATCCTTCTTTAATAAAGGCTGCGAGCGTGTACTGTTCGAAACCCGAGACAGTTCCGGAATAAAAGATCAGCTTCTCGTTGTACATCGACATGAGCTTTTCAGGCAGAACCATGTAAGCTATCCTTACCGAAGGGGACAGAGTTCTGGTGAATGTATTCATATATATCACTCGTTCTCTGTCCATCATGTACAGAGGCGTGATGGGCCTTCCGTCGGATCTTAGCTCGCTGTCATAATCGTCCTCTATCACATATGCATCGCACTGATCCGCCCACTCCAGCAGCTTTTGTCTGCGGCTTACCGGCATCACGCATCCCAGCGGAAAATGGTGCGACGGCGACACGTGCACGAGTTTTGTTCCCTTTGTGGGAAGCTTGTCGGTTCTCATACCTTCCTGATCCACGGGAACGTGAATGACTCTCACTCCGTTGGCCTCGTAAATGCGGCCGACATTTCTGTATCCCGGATCCTCAACCGCAGTAAAACTGTTTCTCCCCAGCAGCTGTATCAGTATATGATGCAGATATTCGGTTCCGGGGCCTATTATGATATTTGCCTTGCCGACACTTATTCCCTTTGCCTCGTAAAGATAATCCGCTATAGCGCTTCTAAGCTCGTACACTCCGATATTTTCCGGTGCTCTGGTGAAAGTTTCCTCTTTGTCGAGAAGTATCCTGCGGGAGAGCTTTGCCCAGGTATCAAAGGGGAAACTGCCCTTCCCCGCCGAGCTCATTGTAAGGTCGTATTTATAGGTTTTCTTTTGGTCGACGGCACAGTCTGATGATTCCTCCTCATCAAACCGAGGGTGCTTTTTCGTGATCAATACTTTCTTCGATGGCGCAGCCGGAATTGATGGGTTGCCCTCAGCTGCCTTAATGCCGCCGGTGAACATGGCCTTCATATCTTCCGCCACATAGTACCCCTTCTTTTCCACCGCATATATATATCCTTCCGCTTCCAGCATGGAATAAGCGTTCTCAACCGTGATGACCGCCACCTCGAGATTTGAAGCCAGTGAACGTTTGGAGGGAAGCTTTTCCCCTGAAGGGATGGTTCCGCTTAAAATATCGTTTTTTATACATTCGTATATATACCTGTAAATAGGCTTTTTCCCGCATTCGCTGAGGGAGTATGTGAGCATTTCCACGGTTTTTTCCTCTTTCGGATCTCTTTCTATGATCCCTTTCTATAACCTTTTTCCATTATCATTTAAGTTCTTTTATCTGGTCTTATCTTTTTGTTCAAAAATGGTATTATCTTTTATACCAGTTACGGAATATACTACACGAAGATATAAATAAACACAATGATTATTTATACTCGATCATCAGACAGCAAAGGAGCAGATTATGAAAAAAGTAATGACAATCCAGGACGTATCCTGTATCGGAAAGTGCTCTCTCACCGTTGCACTTCCCATCATTTCGGCAGCCGGGATCGAAACAGCGATCGTTCCCACCGCAGTGCTTTCCACACACACACAATTTAAAGGTTTCACTTTCAGGGATCTCACCGATGATATGGAACCCATCCGTGACCATTGGATAAAAGAAGGTTTTAAATTTAATGCGATCTACACCGGTTATCTGGGAAGCGAGAGACAAATAAAGATAGTAGAATCCTATTTCGACAGCTTCACCTCGCCCGGAACCTTCACGGTAGTAGATCCCGCCATGGCAGACGGCGGCAAGCTCTATGTGGGATTTGATGAGCATTTTGCAAAAGAAATGGGAAAGCTCTGCGGAAAAGCGGATATAATCCTTCCCAACATTTCCGAGGCAGCTCTTATGCTGGGAGAAGAGTATCCCGGTGAGGAGGCAAATGAAGCCGAGATCAAAAAGCTCATAGACAAACTTGCAACTCTCGGAAGCAAGATCGTAGTCATCACAGGCGTGACCCTCGACGACGGAACCTTCGGATTTATGGGATATAATGTGGAGACCAAAGAGTATTTTAAATACGGAATAAAAAAGATTCCTCACAAGTCGCACGGAACGGGCGATATCTTTGCAAGTGCATTTACCGGCGCACTGGTCAACGGCTTCAAGGTGTATGACGCCCTTGCAGTTGCAGCTGATTATACCGCAAGATGCATTCAGAACACTTATGATGATCCGGAGAAAGTGGATTATGCTGTAAACTTTGAGCTTGAACTTCCCTACTACATGAAGAGACTCGGAAAGGCTTGAGCCCGAAACTTTGATATCATAAATAAAAGACGGCCCCTGATACATATTATTGTGCATCTGAAGGCCGTCTTATTTACTGCAAAAATATTCCTTTTTAGTATTTGCTTCTCTATAATTCTCTGTATACTCTATATTCTCTGTATCAGACTGCGATATTCTACTCCGCCAGAAGGAGCTCTCTTACCTTATCCCCGATCTCGTGCGTTTTCTTACCCTTTAACTCTTCAGCGGGGATCACTCCGGTCACTTTGAAATATACATCCGAGGCTTTCTTGGGATAATTATGTTTTATCTCAGCCGTCTTCTTTGCCGTCATTACGACTATCGGAACATCCGCCATCTGCGCTATCTTGAAGATCGAATTATGGAAGGGCAGAAGCGGCTCCTCGGTGGTATTTCTTGTCCCCTCGGGATACACTCCTATGGAGACCTGGTCATCCTTTATAAGCTGAACGGAATTTATAACCGTCTCCATGGCCTTTGACGGATGCTCTCTGTTAATGGACATAAAGCAGCATTTTCTGATGATCCTCCCGAAGATGGGTATTTCAAGGTTTTCATGTTTTGAAAGAAATGCCACATCGTATTTCTCAAGGATGTACCACGACACAATGGGATCGAATTTCGATCTGTGGTTCTGAACCATCACAAACCTGGTTCCCTGCGGAATCTTTTCAAGTCCCTCAGTATGAATCCTTATTCTCATGATCACTATGGCGATATGAGTGGAAATATTCAGGAGCGTGCGGTAATACCGGCTATGCTTCATGTATATCTTCTTTGTATTCACAAAAAGAGAACTTATCGCAAGAAGGATCACAAAACCAAGGAATGCTCCCACCGGAATCGCTATCAGAATAAGAATTATCTTCACTGCTAAAGGCATCTTTTATCCCCTATTCCTCGGCATAGGCAAGAGCACATTTTACCGCCCTCTTCCAGCCTTTTAATAATTCTCCCCTCTTTTCGCTTCCCATTCTGGGCTCAAAGGTCTTTCCGAGCTGCCAGTTTTTCCTTATCTCGTCGGTATCTTTGTAATAGCCCACGGCAAGCCCTGCGAGATATGCCGCACCCAGTGCAGTGGTCTCCACGCTCTTTGGCCTGTCAACAAAAGCATCGATTATATCGGCCTGGAACTGCATAAGGAAATCATTTGCACTGGCTCCGCCGTCAACCTTCAGGCGTTTGAGCTGGGAACCGCAATCACTTTCCATGGCACGGAGCACGTCCGTTGTCTGGTATGCAATGGATTCAAGTGTGGCGCGTATGAAGTGTTCCTTTTCACAACCTCTGGTAAGTCCCACAACGGTGCCTCTCGCATGCTGCTGCCAGTATGGAGCACCCATTCCCGCGAAAGCCGGAACTATATACATTCCTGCTGTGTCTTCCACAGCTTCGGCATATTCCTGTGACTGAGCTGCTGTACGGATCATTCTCATTCCGTCCCGGAGCCACTGTATTCCCGCACCGGCCACAAATACGCTTCCCTCCAGGGCATACTGAGGCTTTTCGCTTGTTGATGCAGCGATTGTGGTAAGCAGCCCGTTTGCTGAGTCAACCGGTTCGTCTCCGGTGTTCATAAGAAGGAAGCAGCCTGTTCCGTATGTGTTTTTAACATCTCCCTTTTCAAAGCAGCACTGGCCGAAAAGGGCAGACTGCTGATCGCCCGCCGCTCCCGCGATGGGGATCTCGCCACCAAGAACCGTTACTTCGGTATGGCCATACACGCAGCTTGAAGGCTTTACATCGGGCAAAATAGCCTCTGGAATGTTGAATCTCTTAAGTATATCTTTATCCCAGCAAAGCTTGTGGATATCAAAGAGCATTGTCCTGGACGCGTTGGTGTAGTCTGTTACATGCACCGCTCCCTTTGTGAGGTTCCATATAAGCCAGGTATCGACGGTACCGAAAAGGATTTCTCCTTTCTCGGCTCTTTCTCTCACACCGCGCACGTTATCAAGTATCCATGCGATCTTGGAAGCGCTGAAATAAGCATCGGGAATAAGTCCTGTCTTTTCTCTTATAACCTTATCGAAGCCGTCTTTCTTCAGCTCATCTATCATGTCCGCAGTCCTGCGGCACTGCCAGACGATAGCGTTATATACGGGCTGGCCTGTCTTTTTGTCCCAGAGAATAGTTGTCTCGCGCTGGTTGGTGATACCGATGGCAGCGATCTCGCTCTCGTCGATTCCGAGGTTTGCAAGGCACTCTGTCGCAACGGAAAGCTGGGATGACCAGATTTCCATGGGGTTATGTTCCACCCAGCCGGGCCTGGGGTAGATCTGTGTGAATTCCTTCTGGGACATGGCACAGATGTTTCCCTGCTTATCAAACAGTATGCAGCGTGAACTTGTCGTGCCCTGATCCAGGGCCATGATATATTTCGGCATATCTTTCCTCGCTTATCTTGCAGTTTAACTTACTAACAGTTTTATGAATTAACTCAGTGACGGACTTCGTGTTTCAAGTATGGATTCGCTACGTCTCCGCGCTGACGCAAAATTTGTCTCCGCAAAGGGATAGTGACGGCCCAGCCAATGATAGTTCCGTCGCGCACACGCCTCGCGCTTTACGCTTCGCTCCAAGTCCCGCACTTGCTTTGCAAGATGCTCGAGCATCATACCGCGACACGCAGCGGTACTAAGCTCAAACTGCGCTTTGCTTGTTTTCGCTAAGTG
>CAMUYA010000041.1 GCA_947164865.1 uncultured Lachnospiraceae bacterium | reverse complement strand
GTTGGTTAGAGCAACCGGCTCATAACCGGTCGGTCCTGGGTTCGAGTCCCCGAAGATCCACGAAAGACCTCCATCATCATTGGTGGAGGTTTTTTTGCGCTCGAAAAATCTCGCGCAAAGGAATAAATTCATTCATACAAAAATGCAATTTCTTCTGATATTTCTTTGAAGTCTATCAGGCACTTTCCGTCATAGATGCTGACCGGGACCTGTGCATCAAATCCGTATATAAACACATCCGGATCGTCGCCGAAGAGGAAGACGATTATCTTTCTGTGGTCGGGATCCACGATCCAATACTCACGTACACCTGCCAAGCGGTACTTTTCCGTCTTGATATTCATATCTTTTTTTCTTGTGGAAGGAGAGAGTATTTCGACCACAAAGTCCGGATTACCAAATAGTCTTGCCATACGTATCTTACTTCTGTCGCAGACTACAAATACATCTGGCTGAACGATTGTCTTATCATCACAGTCGAGTTGGATATCAGCAGGTGATATAAAAGGCATACATGTCCCCTTTTGATTGGATATATAGTTTCTCAGCTTCGTATATATTTCACCTGCGATTATCTGATGCGCGTACGTAGGAGCCGGCATGTCGTAAAAAACTCCGTCTATCATCTCTACCCTTTTTTCATCGGGAAGTGAGAGATAATCTTCAAGAGTATAACTGCCCTGTCTGTCCCAATCGGAGCCGTCAATTCCTTTTATAACATAGTCAGGACCCGATTCCCGGAGCACAGGTGGTGTTTCCGGGCCGGTTTCGTAGCGGAAAGGCTGAGACTTCCCTGATCCCAGTACTGCTTCAAGGGCCAGCATTGTTGTCCTGCGGGGGTTCTTAGTCACCCCGCCCATTACTTTCTGCACTGTGCTGAGCGGAAGCCCCGAAAGTTTAGCAATGTCTTTCGCGGAAAGGCACATTTCTTTTTTTCTTTTATTTAATTCATCTATATTCATACGATATTCCTCCTTATGCATTTCCATAAATACACCATAAATATACCAAAAACGCGCTAAAATATCAATTTAAACACTGAAAAACACATCTATTATGATTAAATGGATAATAAAAGGGTATTATTTGGAATAACAGGGTAATAGTTTTTTATCATAAGCGGATATTATTCCCAAAATCATCAGCGTACAATAATTCTGACATAAGATTGTACGCAGCTTATTTCTATGTTATTCTAAAATTGTGTGACTATGTAATATATTTCCAATCAATTTAAACGGAGATAATGCTATGTATAAGATCGCTCTTTTGACAGACGGATGGAAAAGATATGTGACCTATGGCTGGGTGTGCGGTATCAAAGACCGCGCTAAGGAGCTTGGTGTCGACATATGTCTGTATACATACAACACCAACGGTAACCTCAGCCATGACGAGAAGTTCAATGAAGGCGAATATTCTCTTTACGAGCTTATAGATTATTCGTTTTTCGACGGTTTTATTTTTGACTGCACCAACACCAACGATCCTTATGTGATCGAATCGGTTGTTGGCAAGCTCAAAGAGGTTTCGGTGCCTGTTGTGAGCATCAGCTTTTATGTAGAAGGCTTCTACTATGTGGGTAACGATAACAAAAATCTTATCCGCGAGATAGTAGGTCATATGATAGATGTTCACGGCTGCAGAAATTTTGTGTTTGCGGGTGGCCCCAAGAACAATTACGAGAATAAGCAGCGCTTCGAGGGGTTCTGCCAGGCATTGACAGAGCATGGTCTGCCTTTTTCCAGTGACAGTTTTATGTTTGGGGATTACGATTTCGATACAGGTGTCAGATATATAGACGAGTGGACAAAGGCAGAACGTGCACTTCCTGATGTGTTTATCTGCGCCAACGACAATATAGCCGCGGGAATGTGCTCAGAGGCCGAGAAAAAAGGCATAAAGATTCCGGAAGATTTACGGATAACAGGATTTGATAATCTGGATAAGGCCGCATATTTCAAGCCGCAGATCGCTACGGTCAATCACAACCGCGGGCTTTTAAGCGGCAAAGCTTTTGACATTCTCCTTGCGCTTATGAGAGGAGAGGAAGTCGGTATAAAGACATATATGCACAGCGAAATAGTGCCGGCTGAATCCTGCGGATGCAAAAATACCGGAAAAGTAGATTACAGAGATTACGCAAAATGGCAGATAGAGTGGAGTGTAACCCGTGACAGGTTTGATGAAAGGATCCTGGAACTGGAAAAGAGATTTGCCGACTGTCACAGCATGCAGGGCCTTTTTGACAGCCTGACCGACTATGTGACAGGTATGGACTGTGAGGGTATCTTTATCTGCGTGGATGAGACTCTTTTAAATGCTTCTCCCGATGAAAAGCTCTCCGAACACGATCTGGACATTGGCAGACTGATAGTCGTATCCGGAGTGGATCATGGCAAAAAGCAGTACTCCGTTAGAACCGCTTACGATCTGAAAAACTATCTGTCGAAGGCAAAAGAATCCCGTGATTATATGGCTTTGCCCATACATTTCCAGAATCGAAGGGTAGGTGTGACCTTTCTTCTTGAACCGGATTTCCTTTACGATTTTCCGCTGTTTTTTGACGCACATCACACCTTCATAGACAGGCTCGAAAATATTTACATTCAGACCCAGCTTTCCAACACCGCGGCAAGGATGATGAATCTCTACAACAGGGATGTGCTCACCGGCCTCTACAATCGTATCACTTACAACGAGATGATCGCACCCAGGTTCATCACCTATCAGCAGGAAGGTGTTATCTGCGCCATCTGCTTCTTTGACGTGGATCATTTTAAAGCCATAAACGATACTTTCGGTCACGATCTGGGTGATAAAGTGCTTGTGACCATAGCCTGTACGTTGAGGGCACTTAAACCCAAGGATTCCTATGCATACCGCTTCGGCGGCGATGAATTCGTCGTGTTTATTCCTTACGCATCCCCCGAGAAGGTTGACAGATTCACTTCAAAAGTAGTGGCAGAGCTTGAGGAAAGAAATATAGAGATTAGTACAGGCGTGATATATACCGAGAAGGATACCGTTCTGACATCCGATGAGTACCTTGTAAAAGCGGATGAGTGTATGTATGAAGTGAAAAGAGCACGTCACGAGAAGCAGTCACGGGAAAACGGTGAGATCAAAAAGCCTGATGTTGAGAAGAGGGCAGGAAAAACATATTTTTACAAGGGAATGGATATCTCAAGTCTTCCCGAAAAGGAGGAGAGAGGTTTCAGATTCCGCGACATGGACGGAGCTGTCATGGATCCGTTGGATCTTATCATCAAATATAATGTCAATTCCGTCAGACTCAGGATATGGAATGATCCCACGCAGTTTCCCGAGGCCCGTGGCTACTGCGATCTGGCGCATACCCTGAACCTGGCGCGCCGGATCAAGGATAAGGGACTTCATTTCATGCTGGATTTCCATTATTCGGATTACTGGGCGGATCCCGGTCAGCAAAGAAAGCCTGCGGCATGGAAGGGCTTTGATCTTCACAAACTTGCGGATGCGGTTTACAGGTATACAAAAGAGACTCTTATAGAGCTTTCCAAGATAGATGCGCTTCCCGATATCGTGCAGATCGGGAATGAGATACGAAGCGGAATGCTTTTCCCCGAAGGGGCTGTTCCGAATTACACCGCACTGGCGTTTCTGGTTAATTCGGGGATCAGGGCTGTAAGAGAAATATCCGAGGATATAGAAGTCATGATCCATCTGGACCAAGGCGGAAGATTCTATCTGCTCAGAGAATGGTTTGATGCGATGTACGCAGCGGGAATGGAGCCCATCGATGCGATAGGGATAAGTTTTTATTCCTTCTGGCACGGCACATTCAGGGATCTGAAGGATTCGCTGATACAGCTCAGATCGAGATACAAAGTTCCGGTCTACGTGGTAGAGACTGCACATCCATGGCGCCATTGTGAAAACGAGCATATAAGCAAGGATATGATGAATATGGCTGGATTCCCTGCTGGCGTGGAGGAGCAGAAAAAGTCGCTCTTACTTACCATGAATATTGCCGCACAGACCGCTAACGGAGGCAAAACCGGAGTTTATTACTGGGAGCCGCTTTGCATAACCGGGCAGGATTTCGGAAGCTGGGATGAAAACATGGGCATGCTTGACACGGACGGAACAGCTCTTGAATCCTTTGAGAGCTTCAGAGTTTTTGA
Organism: uncultured Lachnospiraceae bacterium; assembly: GCA_947164865.1. Taxonomy (GTDB): domain Bacteria; phylum Bacillota; class Clostridia; order Lachnospirales; family Lachnospiraceae; genus AC2028. The sequence continues at coordinate 13,400 of CAMUYA010000041.1, read as the reverse complement.
TCCGGAGCATCCATCGATAGACAATATAGATGACTATATTGCAGCTCTTTATTCATCGGGAAATAAGACAGAAGTTCCGGAGGGGACGGATATACTCTCCAATGGTGATTTTGCTGATGGTACGAGCGGATGGTGGATCAACGCCTCGGACAACGTGGAATACAGGGTGGAGAATAACGAGATAAGCCTTGATTCCAAGGAGAATTTCAAGTTCAGCATCGCAAGGGATGTACTTATAAGCTCGCCCGGAAAATACAGCTTCATGCTTGATCTGAGAGGAAGTAATACAACCGGCGTATCCGTTAAGATGTTCCTTAGGCAGATCGGCTGTGACGGAGAAAAGCGATATGAAAAGGCTATCTACCCCTCTGATGTGGACTTTGTGACCTATATGCTGGATGATGTGGAACTTGAAAACGGGACGATTCAGGTTGGCCTGGAGATCGACGCACCGCCTATTTATGCCAGATTCACCAATTTCAAGCTGATCATGGGAGGAGAATAACAGTAGGAAGTGCTTTTTTTTGAGCACGTAACAGCCCTTTAATGATTGTTTTTTTTCAAAAAAGTGGTAAACTGAAAGGTAAAATAATTAAATATGGAGGTGTCAGAATGAATTTTGGAAGTGAATCATTGGTATTTACTAACAGTAACTGTGTTGGATGCAACAAGTGTATCAGCGTTTGCAGCAGCATGGGTGCATGTATCTCGACCGAGCCTGATGAGAACGGCAATTCCAGGATCGAGGTTGATAAAGACAGATGCATAGCCTGTGGTGCCTGCTTTGATGCCTGTGAGCACCACGCAAGAGAATTCAGAGATGACACCGAGGAGTTCTTTAGCGCACTGAAAAGAGGTGAGAAAATATCGGTTCTTATAGCACCGGCATTTCTTGCCGATTATCCCAAGGAGTATTCCAGAGTCTTAGGCGGACTTAAAAAGCTCGGGGTATCGAGATTTATCAGCGTTTCATTCGGTGCGGACATCACTACATGGGCTTACATTAATTATATTCAGAAGAACAATTACCTCGGTGGTATCTCTCAGCCCTGCCCTGCGGTCGTTGGATATATCGAAAGATATCTTCCCGAGGTATTACCGAAGCTGTTCCCCGTTCAGAGCCCTATGATGTGTGCGGCCATCTATGCGCGCAAGGAGATGGGAATAAAGGAAAAGCTTGCATTTATCAGCCCGTGCATTGCCAAGAAGATGGAGATCGCAGATCCCAATAATAAGGACTATGTTCAATATAATGTTACCTTCGATCATATGATGAAGTACATTAAAGCGAATAACCTTATGGGCGAACCGATCAATGATGAAATCGAGTACGGTCTCGGTTCCATTTATCCCATGCCCGGCGGACTTAAAGAAAATGTATACTGGCTTCTCGGTAACGAAGTATTCATACGCCAGATCGAGGGTGAAAAGAAGATGTATCACTTCCTCAAGAAGAATGCCGACAGGATAAAGGGAGGAAAGACTCCTTACCTGTTTATAGATGCGCTTAACTGCGAGAACGGATGCATCTGCGGAACCGCCACCGATCCCGAGATCACAGACAGTGACGATCCGCTTTACCATATTCACGACATTCAGGAAAGCGTTAAGAAAAACGACAAGAGGAGTGCATGGAGCAGAAATCTTACTCCTGCCAAGAGACTTGCAGCGCTCAATAAGCAGTTTGCAGGTCTTAATCTCAACGACTATCTGAGAAAGTATACCGACAGATCCAAGACCTGCTCCTACAAGACACCTTCAGAAGCAGAGTTCGATAAGGTATTTAAGTCGATGAACAAGTTGACTGCGGAACAGAGAGAAATCAACTGTTCCTGCTGCGGTTACGATACATGCCGAGAAATGGCCACCGCCATCTATAACGGATTCAATCATAAAGATAACTGTGTTCACTATCTTAAGGATCTTGTAGAGGCAGAAAAGCTTGAGGCCCAGGACATGGTCAAGCAGGAAAGAGAGCTTCTCAGTTCACAGCAGGAAGAGCTCATGCAGACCATTACAGATATCAATGAGAGATTCAGGACACTCAGAGATTCACTCAGTCAGATGTCGGAAGGAAATACCAGCAACGCAGAGGAGAGTTCGGCTATATCGGGAGATATGGCAAATGTAGCAGAATTCTGCAACAGGTTAAACGATTCCATCGAACATATCACGGAATCACTTGCAGAGCTTACCTCCAATAATGTTAAGGTTGTAAGCATTGCAAATCAGACCAACCTGCTTGCGCTTAATGCTTCCATAGAGGCTGCACGCGCCGGCGAGGCCGGAAGAGGATTTGCGGTCGTTGCTGACGAGATCAACTCCCTTGCATCCGATTCCAAGGAGACTGCGGAGCTCAGCGGAGATGCAAACAGAAGCATCGAAAATGCTATTTCCGTGATCACCAAAGAGACCACAGAGCTGCTCAGCATAGTAGAGAGCGTTAATTCCCGTATCCAGAATCTGGCTGCATCGACAGAAGAAATGTCTGCTTCCACCACCATCCTCTCCGACACCATGGAGCAGGTAAGGGAAGAACTGCAACAGCTTGTTGACAGCAGACAGTGATCGCGGAAGGATCTAAGCGGACGAAGATCCGGTAATACAATTATATAAAGCGCTAAAATGCATATCACCAGGCGGTTCCCGGGACATTTAAAATGTCTTTTGGGAGCCGCCTTTATTTGCGTTATAAGATTTTCAATAAAACAAAATGTTCCGCTCCTACATGGTTTACATAAATCAAAACATTGATGCAATTCACAGAGGTCATACAAAAAACTTGAAAAAACATGTTGACAAAGAAATGTTTATACTGTATATATAACATATAAACAGTTAAAGCACAGACATTCCGGAATGTGCGTGCGTTACTGATAAGAAGCTGACGGAGGAGAATGAATGATAATACTGCAAAACTCCGGTGTCCCCATATATCAGCAGATAGCAGAGCAGATCAAGGCGGACATAGTAAACGGAAAAATAAAAGAAAACGAATACCTTCCTTCGATCAGAGGACTTGCCAAAGACCTTAAGATCTCAGTTATCACTACCATGAAGGCTTATGACGAACTCGCGGATGAGGGATACGTCACAGCCATTCAGGGAAAGGGTTACCTGGTAAACCCTCAGGATACCGAGATGATGCGGGAACAGCACCTTAGACGGGTGGAGGACGGCCTTACGGATGCCATCAAGGCAGCCAGACTGGCAGGGATCGGATCGGAAGAACTAAAGCAGATGCTTGACATGTTATATGACGAATAAAAAGGAGAAGACCATGAACTTTGAAGATGTGATCACAGGAAAAAATATAGAAAAGAGCTTCGGAAGCTTTAAGCTTGATGTCCCCGAGCTCCACATTCCCAAGGGATTTGCAACCGCTCTTATCGGTGAAAACGGAGCAGGAAAGACAACGCTCCTCAATCTTCTTACCGGACTGAGACTTGACGGCAGCGGGGAGACTACTTATTTCGGAAAGTACGCAGGAGTTGAAAGTGATGATGCCGTAAAGGATTCCATCGGTTATGTCGGATCGGGATATTACTACCTCCCCCACTGGACCACGACACAGGTTAAGGAGATCACGGGGCTTTTGTTCGACAGCTTTGACCCGGATAAATTCGACAGGATCGCCAATGCCCTGGCACTTGATCTTAAGGGAAAAATGAATTCACCCAAAAAGGTGAGCGAGCTCTCGGACGGAAACAAAGTAAAGCTTATGCTCTGCGGTGCGCTTGCCAGAAAGACAAACATGCTTATCATGGATGAGCCCGCATCCCCGCTTGATCCTCTGATGCGCGACAATCTCTGCGATCTGATAAGAGAATACCTGGATAACGGTCAGGGTGAGAGAAGCGTTTTCTTCTCCACACACAATGTAGCGGATATGGAAAGCGTGACGGATTATGCGATGATCATGGAACAGGGAAAGATCGTGGAACAGGGATTTGTCGAGGATCTCAAAGAAAAATACGTGGTTGTAAAAGGTGAAAAAGAAAACGCCGCTGCCGCAAAAAAGATCCTGTATTCTATGAATGAAGGAAGCTATGGCTTTTCCGGAATCTGTCTATCGGAAAGATTAAACGAGCTTGCGGGGATGAACATTCAGACAGAGAGAGCAAGTCTTACAGATATCTGCGTGGCCGTGATGAAGGCGCATTCCAGGCTGAATCTGAGCAGAGATCTTGAGATCTGACGGAGGGGGATATGAAGGCGATTAAAACATATATTTCGGTATACCCCCTGTGGTACAGGATCCTCTTATTCATAGCGGTGCCGGTATCGGTGATAATGTACGGTATCGGGACAGTCATAGCTGCAGGTGATGCGGAGGGCTTTGATTATGGGTTTATTATAAGCATAAGTGCGATGCTTCTGATTTATGCCGAGCTCTTCGGTGAATGGTTCACTCTTGGAGAAATATGCGCAAGAAAAGGCGCATTCGGCGATGTGGTGCTCAGCTCGCCCAAAGGCAGACTGTTTGTAAAGCGTTTTGCCATGGCTGATACGCTCAGAAAGATTTTGGGATATCCACTGATATTTATTATACAGCAGCTTGTGGTGCTGGCGATGGGCCGGGGCGCGGTAAGCATTATGGACGGTCTGTTCATGGGACTCATCTACGCGTTTTCCATCACTGCGGGAATAATGGTCATCAGAAAGACCAAAGCGATAGCATTGAGGTTTTTATCCCTGCTCGTAACATCGGTAAGCATGACCGCGCTTGGTGTACCTTACATATTTGTGGATAGTCAGGCAGTAAAGCTTGCGATAGGCATTACTGCTTCCATACTTGCGATCCTTTTCGCATTTTTATCGATGAGAATGATCGTTAAGAACTCCAGGGAGGATTATTATGATGAACAGTAATGGAAAGAAAATGATCAACGGCTTAAAGCTGATGAAATACTCACTGGCTTTTAAGATGAATATAGTGCTGATGATTGCATTTACGGTACTCGGCCTGGCTTACGAAGTAACTACGGTCTTTTCGCAGATGGGTGGGGATCCGTCCAGGGGAATAACAAATTACAATGGTATATGGATGCTCGCCATCAGCCCTATTTACGCTACACAGCTGATGTATGGACTCAGTCTTTCGGGAGTGATCCAGAGCTCAAGTGCCAAAAAGAGTCTTCTTGTTTATTCGGCTGTAGGGTACAAGGCAATCGCAGAGATCATATGCTTTGCAATACTGGCGGTTACAAGGTATCTTTGCTGCAGATTCTCGGGCGTATACAGTGGCGATATTCTTTTTGGGCTTGTATTTTTCGGGTTGTTTTCCATGATACTGTCGCTGTATACTATCATAATATACAGAAACACAACAGTGGGCTATGTAATAATGCTGCCTATAATCATAGCGTGCATGCTCGTTCCGGTATTTCTTAACCGAAAGGCGGTGGACTTCAGCCCTGTTTTGCTCATGGAAAGGCTGCCCTTCGGTGAAAGCTACGCAGGAAGCCTTGCGGTGGGAGCGGCGATCGTGATCGTAGATATCGTGTTATTCTATATCCTTTCGAATCTGCTCTACAAGGTTCCGCTTTCAGAGAAAGCGTTCAGACAGCTTCTGTCAAGGTCTAAATAAACGACATGGCTGTTCAATAAAGATAAAGCAAAAACACCGATCGGATAAAAGAGTTATAATATCTTAAAACATAAAAACAAGGAGTGGGAAAATGGTTAAACTATCAAATCAGGAAAGATTAAAGCCCTGGATGGGAGTCATCCTATTCGTGATAGGATTGGTATTTCTTATCTTCCCGGGATCGCTTATGCAGATTAAGTGGGGAATGGGCGGGCTCATCGCTACAGAGTTTGGATTCCTTGGGATCGCCATACTTTATTGCGTGATACGTAAGGTGAGTATCAAAGAAGTATTCCCGGTCAAAAAGATTACCGCAAGGGATCTTTTCGGCACACTGTTTATGTTTGCGGGCGGATTCCTCCTAAACCTCATCACTATAGGATTCTCCATGTTAATTCTGAATTTCATAGGATTGGGAGACAGTCTGAATGAGGCGGCCGCACTTTCGGATTTCCTTTACGGGAGCAAATCTCTATATATCGTTATAATGCTCGTGGCAGCGGTGCTTCCCGCTATCTGCGAGGAGGCTTTTATGAGAGGAGCGGTGCTTTCCAATTTCAGATCTCTCAGTAAAGACTGGGTGATCGTGCTTATCATAGGAGCGATGTTCGGGATACTGCATCTTTCACCCCTCAGATTCCTCAACACTGCATGCCTCGGTGCAGTGCTGGCATTTATAATGGTTAAGAAGAATAACATTATCCTTCCCATGATCGTGCACCTTCTTAACAATCTCATTTCAACACTTGTAGGCTTTTTTGGAACATATTCCGGTGCGGGGGATGCTGTGACGGGATCTCTTGAGGGATTGAATTACACTTCACTTTTGGGATCATACCTTACAATGGGATTCCTGTGCCCCATTTTCTTCGTTCTCGGAGCTATGCTGCTTGACAGGGAACATCACAGACCCAGAAGATTCCTTATCGCCGGCATTATATCAGCTGCGCTTCTTTTCGGAGGGATTGCCCTGTCCTCTGCATCAGCATTAAGCGGCGGATCGATCTTCGGTGACACTCTGCTCAACTGGAACTACAGCCATGTTGTGACAGAGGAAGACGTGCAGTGCCCCAATCTTGCAGAAGCAGGGATTGAGATAACGGAAGAAAGAAACTATATGGTGGTAGTCTCGGCAAATGCCGTAGGCAGTGAGCTTACATTCACGATGACGGATGAAAACGGCGAAGAGGTATTTTCCAAAACTTCATCGAATATGCTTATCGTATCGGAATATATCACCCTTAAACCGGGACACTACACCCTGGAATTTACCGGAGGTGACGATCTGGTGGGAAAGACCTTCGCATACGACGTTATAGTCAAGTGATCAGGTTGTTATACCGCTGCGGAAACCCTGTAATCACAATAAACAATAAATTGTTATCGTAAATTGATTAAATTGTACAATTGAAAAATACTGTAAATGTGGTAAAATATTGTAAATTGTCAGAAAGGGATTTCCCGTTCAGGCATATAGTTGTACAAGATTAAGTTAAGGATGGTGCGGTAACGTGAAAAAAAGGCGCTCATTGAAAAAGGTACTGTTAACCCAGATCATTATCTTCGTGGCGATCATCATAGTGATCATTACCCAGATAGGGATCAAGCTTCAAGCCGACAACATACAGTCTTTGCTCAACAATGTGCTTGCGAGAGAATCCAATTCTTACGCCAGTGAGGTACACAACTGGTGGAACGGCGTGGAGACCAGAGTGGCACAGACAGCAGATGTCATGAGAAATCTTCCGGAGAGCTCCTATGACGATACGCTTTCGATGCTTCTCAATCTTACCTCAACAGATCCCGATTCCCAGGATATCTACATCGCATATGGTGACAGCATGGTATTCCTTGACGGATCCGGCTGGATTCCTGACGGAACATTCGATTTCACCGACAGAGCGTGGTATAAGGGCGCACTGGAAAAGAAAGGTGATATCTATACCTCCGAGCCCTACGTGGATGCATCTACTGGAAAGACCTGTCTTGCCTGTGCTGTTATGCTCCGCGACGGAGTTGTGCTCAGCAGCGACGTAAATTTTGACAAGGTTGCGGAGAAACTTAACAGCTTTGAGTCCGTTTCTCCCGATGCAAAATTCTATATAATCAATAAAGAGACCAAGGATATCCTTGTCAGTACCGATCAGAGCATCGTCGGACAGAACCTTTCAAACACCACAGACGGTATAATGCAGGGTCTTGCTTCCGTATTTGATAAGCTTAACACCGGCTCGAAGATCAGCGCGGACAAAGTAGTTACCCAGAAGACCCCCGCAGGTGCCATGATGTTTACATCCACCGACATCGAGGGAACCTCATGGGTTGTGGTTAGCGCAGTCCCTTCAACATACATGAGTAATATGATCGTCAGAGTAATGATGATCACATTCATCAGCGCACTGATCCTTCTCGGAATACTCAGCTTAGTACTGTTCCTTGTTATCAGCAAGGCTATCAACCCTGTTACTAAGGTTACCAAGAGCATTACCGATATCAGCGGCGGTGACTTCACCGTTAAGCTCGTTCCCGAAGGAAATAACGAGATCACCACTCTCAGCGAGAGACTCAACGAGTATATCGAGAACATGAGAGGAACTCTCCAGAGCCTGGCCGATATCTCCAGCAATATGAACACAAGCGCAGGAGAGTGCTTCGAGATCTCGCGCACTCTTTCAGATGCGAATCATTCACAGGGTGAGTCGATCGAGCAGCTCAACTCCACTCTCAACGACATGAATGCTTCCATCGAGGATATAGCTAATGCTGCAACAGATCTTGCCAACACTTCAAGCGAGCTTTCCGAGAGTGCTGAGAGCGTTAAGGAACTCTGCAGAGAGACTCTCGATGCTTCCACTACCGGTAAGGATGAAATGTCCAGCATGACAACCAATGTCCGTACCCTTAACGACACCATTTCCGAGCTTACCGAGCTCATCAGAAATACAGCCAAGTCCATCGAAGAGATCACAGGTATCACCGATACCATCAATGCGATCTCAGAGCAGACAAATCTCCTTTCCCTCAATGCTTCCATCGAGGCAGCGAGAGCCGGAGAGGCAGGAAGAGGATTCGCGGTTGTTGCTACCGAGGTCGGAGCGCTTGCACAGCAGTCCACCGAGGCTACAGTTACCATCAGGAACCTTATCGCAAGTGTTACCAAAAACATCGAGGATATCAACGAGAAGGCTGATACCTGTGCGGCTGATATGGAAGCCTGCATGAGCGGCGTTGAGAATGCCAACAAGTCCTTCGATACGATTTATGATGATGTTGCAAAGGCTACCGAGGGCATCAACGGAATCGCAGACGGAATCGAGAGGATCAACGATGTAGCTACCGGAAATGCAGCTACCACAGAGGAGCAGGCATCCACCATCAACGAGATCCTCGGCCTCAGCGACAGGATCGTGGATGAGAGCAATAAGCTCCTTTCCGAGACCGAGAATATCACATCGATCTCAGAGAACCTCAACAGCTATTCCGACGAGATCAAATCCGATCTTTCACAGTATCAGGTTTAAAAGCAGGTTTTATGCATAAAATGCCTGATTCAGGTTGATTTAAACACGAGCATTTGTTATAATATATACCGCTTGCGCGAGTTGCGTGGGCGGTATATTTTTACTTCACACTTTTACTTTACAGAATAGTTCTGAGAGCTCTCTATAAAGAAAAGCTATTTTACGAAAAGGAAGGGTTTTAATTATGTCAGAAAATGCTAAAGCCGGCGGATGGCGTTAGAATAAGTGGCTCCGCGGCGCAATTCCCGCTCTGCTCCTTCACATGAGTATCGGTACAGTTTACTGCTGGTCCATCTTCTCTGAAGAGATCGCAAAGTACACCGGATGGTTCGATTATGAGACCAACTCCAAGGGTGCCATAGAGTGGGCATTCTCATTCGCTATTTTTTTCCTTGGAATGTCAGCAGCGTTCCTCGGAAACATTGTAGAGAAGGATATTCACAAGTCATCCCTTATCGCAACTATATGTTTTGCTACAGGTATGGCAGGAACAGGATTCTTCATCTGGTTCGGCGGACAGCATCAGCATAGTGTGGTAGCCCTCATAGGAATCTATCTCTGCTATGGATTCATCATGGGTGTCGGACTCGGAACCGGATACCTTTCACCCGTTAAGACACTTATGCTCTGGTTCCAGGATCGCAAAGGTCTTGCAACCGGTCTTGCAGTTGCGGGATTCGGAGCAGCCAAGGCTATCGCATCTCCCATTATGCAGAAGATGGTTCCCGGCCTTTCAACCGAGGGAAGCCAGATCAACAATATCGGAAACGGTATCTGGAAGATGTTCCTTGTGCTTGCGGCAGCATACTTCGTGCTTATGTTCCTTGGACATCTCCTTCTTAAGAAGCCTGCGGGATGGCATGAGCCCACAGGCGCCGAGAAGGGACCTTCAATGTTCCAGGTTATCAAGTCAAAGCCTCTCGGAACCTATATCGGTATCTGGCTTATGTTCTATATCAACATCACCTGCGGACTTGCCCTTATCTCTCAGGAGAAGATGATCGTTAAGTGCATCGGTCTTGCGGCAATGGCAGGTGTAATGTCCACCATCTCCGCAATATTCAATGCGGGCGGACGTCTTGGCTTCTCGGCAATGGCGGACGGAATGAAGGACAGAAATACCGTTTATAAGATCATATTTATCATCTCCATCGCTCTTACCGGAATCGTTATCATCACAAAGGGCATCGGATCCGCTTATGTTGACGGCGTGCAGAATATAGTTCTTGTTGTCCTTGTACTTGCACTCCTCTTCATGGTAAATGCAGGATACGGCGGAGGATTCTCCAACGTTCCCAACCTGCTTGCGGATCATTACGGAATGAGCAACATTTCCGCTATTCACGGTCTTACACTTTCCGCATGGGCATTTGCAGGCCTTACCGGAAACCAGATGGCAAACGCTATCGTAAAGGCTGTAGCAAACGCTAAGCCCGAGACTCTTAAGACCATCACATATATCGAGAACGGCGTAGAGCACTCCGCTACCACAAACCCTGTGGGATATCAGACAGTGCTCTATGTAACAGGTGCTCTCTATGTTGTGGCACTTCTTCTTTCACTCTTCCTTGTAAGACCTTCACAGAAGGCTCTTGAGGCAAAGGCAGCAAAGAAAGCAAAATAAAACCGGATAGTAATCCCTTATGGACAGAAAACGAAATTATCAAAACGAACTGGAAAAGATTATAAAGAAGGCGGACCATGACAATCCGCCTTCGCTTCTTTTACACGCATGTTGCGCTCCCTGCAGCAGCTACTGTCTGGAGTATCTGAGCAGGTACTTTAAGGTGACGGTGTTTTACTACAACCCCAACATCACACCATGGGAGGAGTACAGGAAGCGCGTGGCAGAGGAAAAGAAGCTGATAGCAGCATACAATTCCGAAATAATATGGGGCGAGAGAGAAGGCCATCCCATCGGTATCCGCGAGGCGGATTACGAGCCAAGCAAATTTTATGAGGCTGTAAGAGGCTATGAAAAGCTTGGAGAGGGAAGCGAAAGATGTGAAAAGTGTTTTGAACTCCGTCTCGAAAAAACCGCCAGAGCTATGGGCGACGGATACGATTATTTCACCACCACCCTTACCATATCCCCGCTTAAGGATGCGGATAAGCTAAACAGGATCGGTGAAATGATCGCAGAGAAGTATAAGCTTAAATGGCTTCCTTCCGACTTTAAAAAGAAGGATGGGTTCAAGCGTTCCACCGAGCTTTCCGAAAAGTACGGATTGTATCGTCAGGATTACTGCGGATGTCTATTTTCAAAAGCGGAGAGAGATGTTCAAAAGAGCCTTTCGGGAGTCAGAGATCTTTCCTCTGTCGGGGGAACCAAAAAGATCATTTAATAAGAGTCGGAAAAAGTTTTTATAAAAATGTTATTTTTCTTTAATTAATTTTGAAGTACTTCGGTGATATACTGTGAAAGGTTTGACATGAAAAAACTACTTGATCTACTTACAATCAAAGCAGGAGAGGCCTTTGAAAAGGCGGGCTATGATGCGCAGCTCGGAAAGGTGACGGTATCAAACCGTCCCGATCTGTGTGAGTACCAGTGTAACGGAGCCATGGCGGGAGCAAAGCAGTATCACAAAGCTCCTATCATGATCGCAAACGAGGTTGCGGAGGAGCTTCGCAAGCTGAGCGTATTCTCCGAGGTTGACGCAGTCGCTCCGGGATTTCTGAATCTTAGGCTCTCTGAGGAATATCTCGCAGATTATGTCAGTGAGATGAAGGAATCCGAAAAGTTCGGATTTGTTCCCTCTTTCGACAGCGAGAAAGTGGTTATCGATTACGGCGGAGCAAATGTAGCCAAGGCTCTCCATGTAGGTCATATCAGATCTGCAAATATCGGAGAATCGGTTAAGAGAATACTGCGTTTTGCGGGCGATGAAGTAATAGGCGATGCGCATCTGGGAGACTGGGGGCTTCAGATGGGGCTTGTGATCTGCGGCATCAAGGAAAGAAAACCGGACCTGGTATATTTTGATGAGAATTACACCGGGGATTATTCTGATGCACCCTCTGTCTCCATAAGGGAGCTTGAGGAGATATATCCCGAATCCAGCGCGAGGTCAAAGGAAGACCCTGAATACAAAGCCAAGGCAATGGATGCCACAAAGAGGCTTCAGGACGGTGAGAGGGGATACCGCGCGCTCTGGAAAAAGATGATGGATACTTCCATCAGTGATCTTAAAAAGAATTACGGATCGCTGAATGTTGATTTCGACCTCTGGAACGGAGAGAGCAGTGTACATGATCTCATCCCCGAGATGGTCGATTATATGAAAAAGGGCGGCTGGGCACATATCAGCGAAGGTGCGCTGGTGGTCGACGTAGCGGAGGAAACCGACACAAAGACGATCCCGCCCTGTATGATTCTTAAGAGTGACGGAGCATCTCTCTACAACACGACGGATCTTGCCACCATCATGCAGCGTGTCAGGGATTTTGACCCCGACCGTATCGTATATATAGTTGACAAGCGTCAGGAGCTCTACTTCGAGCAGGTATTCCGCTGCGCAAGAAAGACGGAGCTTGTTAAGCCCGAGACTAAACTCAACTTTATCGGATTCGGCACCATGAACGGTGCCGACGGTAAGCCTTTCAAGACTCGTGACGGCGGAGTAATGAGGCTGGAAAGTCTTATCGAAGAGACCAAGTCGGAGATGCTTAAGAAGATCAAGGAAGGTCGTCCCGTCTCAGATGAAGAGGCTGCTCAGATAGCTGATATCGTAGCGATCTCTGCTCTTAAATACGGGGATCTTTCCAATCAGGCATCAAAGGATTATGTGTTTGATATAGATCGTTTCACATCATTTGAAGGGGACACGGGTCCTTACATCCTTTACACGATCGTAAGGATCAAGTCGATCCTTGCAAAGTATGCGGAGAGCGGTAAGAATGCAGCTGATGCCAAGATCGGTCCCGCAAGGAATGAATTCGAAAAGGCGCTCTGCATGGAGATCGCGCAGTTCGGGCAGGTTATGGACAGCGCAGCCTCCGAGCTGGCTCCGCACAAGATATGCGGATACATCTATGATGTAGCCAATGCGTTTAACAAGTTTTATCACGAGACGCAGATACTCTCCGAGACTGATGAAGCACGCAGGGAGAATCTCATAGCACTTCTTGTGCTTACTCGCGATATCCTTTCCACATGCATCGATCTCCTTGGATTCGAAGCACCTGAACGCATGTAACTGCAAGGATGCATTATTTTGCAGTTTAATGTACTATCGGTAATTCATTTTATTTAGTGACGGCATGGACAATATGAGTTGTAATTTGCT
>CAMUYA010000040.1 GCA_947164865.1 uncultured Lachnospiraceae bacterium | reverse complement strand
GGTGCGCGAAGCATACATTTGTGCGGATTCGCGTTACTCAGTTAGTAAATTAACCCGTAAGATAAAAGAATAGAACGGAGAAATTTGATATGACAGATGAACAGAAAAAAATGCTCGACAGAATAAATAAATACGCCGAGGAGGTGCTTGGAGATATTGATCCTCAGAAAACGAGGGTATCTGTACAGTTAGAAGCACTAAAACCCATTATGCAGACGATTGCGGATGAACAGGGTAAGGATATATCTGATATATTTATCGAATATATGGACCTTGCAAGTGAAGCATCCGTTGCGTCAGATAACAAGATGCGTGAATCCCTAAAGGATCTTAACGATGGCGAAGATGGTGCTCCTCCGCTTTTGTATAAATAGTAGTTAAGCTTTGTGTACCAGTTACATAAAGATAAAAAGAGAGCCGCCACTGACTGATATGATCATCAATCAGTGACGGCTATTTTTCTTAAATCTTAAGTTATTTTACAACTCTTACACGGAATACGCCGTCAACAGCCTGAAGTTCTTTAACTACTTCATCGGTAGGTGCGCTCTCGATATCGAGGATGGTGCATGCATACTCGCCCTTGGACTTGTTGACCATGTCAGAGATATTGATCCCGGCTTTTCCGAATACAGCGGTGAACTGGGTGATCATGTTGGCGATATTCTTGTGGAATACAGCCACACGGCCCGCTTTGGTGCATACTCCCATATCGATTGCAGGATAATTAACGGAGTTTCTGATGTTTCCGTTCTCAAGGTAGTCCATTATCTCCTGCACTGCCATGATAGCACAGTTATCTTCCGATTCCTCGGTTGATGCTCCGAGGTGAGGAGTAAGGATAACACCCTCCTTGCCTGCGGTTGTGGGATTTGCAAAGTCTGAAACGTATCTCTTAACCTGACCGTTCTTAAGAGCCTCAAGCATATCGCCTTCGTCTACAAGGAGGTCTCTTGCATAGTTGATAACAATCACACCCTTCTTCATCATAGAGATAGCTTCACGATTGATCATTCCCTTGGTGGAATCAAGAAGAGGAACATGGATAGTGATATAGTCGCAATTAGCGTAGATATCTTCCACCTTTTCAACATGCTTAACATCTCTCTTAAGGCTCCATGCAGCATTTACGGAAAGGTAAGGATCATATCCGTATACTTCCATTCCAAGACTGATCGCAGCATTTGCAACCTTTACGCCGATTGCGCCGAGGCCGATAACGCCCAGCTTTTTGCCGAATATCTCGGTTCCTGCGAAGTTTTTCTTTTCCTTTTCTGCAGTCTTTGCAATATTCTCATCGCCTGCGTTTGCCTTGCACCACTCGATACCGCCCACGATATCTCTTGCTGCCAGGAACATTCCTGCAAGCACCAGTTCCTTAACACCGTTAGCATTTGCACCGGGAGTGTTGAATACAACGATTCCTTTCTCGGCGCATTTATCAAGAGGAATATTATTTACTCCGGCACCCGCTCTTGCAACCGCAAGAAGGTTATCGGATAATTCAAGCTCATGCATTGAAGCGCTGCGTACAAGCACACCCTCAGCTTCTTCAAACTTCTCGGTAACAGCATAATTGCTGGTAAGATTTGAAAGCCCTACCTGTGCGATAGGATTTAAGCAATTGATCTTATACATATCAAAGTATCCTCTCTGTTTTAGAATTGATTCAGTATTTTAACCGGTCAAACGTTCATGAGTTCTCTTTCTCAAATTTCTCCATGAACTCTACGAGCTTCTTAACGCCTTCCATAGGCATAGCGTTGTAGATGCTGGCTCTCATGCCACCGACTGTTCTGTGTCCCTTAAGGTTAACGAATCCGGCTGCTGTGGCTTCTTTAACGAAATTTGCATCAAGCTCTTCGTTTCCGGTAACAAAAGGAACATTCATAAGTGAGCGGTCTTCTTTAACAACGGTTCCCTTGAACATCTTGCTGGAATCAAGGAAATCATAAAGGATCTGGGCCTTCTCGATATTCTTCTTTTGAATAGCCTCAAGTCCGCCCTGTGCCTTGAGCCACTTGAATACTTTACCACAGATATAGATTGTATAGCAGGGAGGTGTATTGTAAAGCGAATCGTTATCTGCCTGGGTCTTCCACTTCATCATGGTGGGAGTTCCGGGAAGAACATCATCCGAAATAAGGTCCTCTCTGATGATTGCGATCACACAGCCTGCAGGGCCTATATTTTTCTGTACGCCGCCGTATATAACACCGTATTTGGTTACATCTACGGGCTCTGACAGGAAGCAGGAAGAAACATCGGATACAAGGATCTTTCCCTTGGTGTCGGGAAGTTTCTTATACTTGGTACCGTAAATGGTGTTGTTCTCGCAGATATAAACATAATCCATATCATCGGTGATAGGAAGATCGGAGCAATCGGGAATATATGAGAAAGTCTTGTCTGCGGATGATGCAAGCTCAACTGCTTCGCCGTAGATCTTGGCTTCCTGATATGCCTTCTTTGCCCACTGGCCGGTAAGGATATAACCTGCTTTCTTATTCTTCATAAGGTTCATGGGAACCTGAGCAAAGAAAAGTGAAGCACCGCCCTGAAGGAAAAGAACTTTGTAATTATCGGGAATGTTCATGAGTTCTCTTAAATCCTTCTCAGCCTCTTTAATGATGGCATCATAGGTTTTAGATCGATGACTCATCTCCATTACCGACTGACCGCTTCCGCGGTAATCAAGCATTTCTTCTGCTGCTTCTTTGAGCACTTCCTCGGGAAGCATTGCAGGCCCGGCTGAAAAATTGTAAACTCTGGACATTGGGTAATCCTCCTTAATATTTGTTGCCCTATGGGCATATTAACATAAGAATAGTCGCATATTATTCATCAGTCAACGTTATAAATTCCAAATCTGATGAATAAATATACATTTTTTTGTAAATTTTTTTAACTCTCCCTTGAAGCAAGGTCGTCTCCGTCAAATACTTCGCTAATGGGAGCACCTGCGGGAACCATGGGGAACACTTTGTCATCCTTGGGTATGACAACCTCAATAAGTGCGGGCTTTTTGAGTGCTAAGGCTTTCTTTATAGTCTCTTCTGCCTGAGACATATCCGTTATCTTAAACGCAGCGCATCCAAGGCCTTCAGCCACCTTACAGTAATCAACGGCATCTTCAAGCACTGTCTGGGAATAACGCTTTCCGTAGAATAGAGTCTGCCACTGGCGTACCATTCCGAGTACTCCGTTGTTGATGACAACTTCAATTATGGGAATATTGTACCTGGAGGCGGTGGCAAGCTCATTCATATTCATTCTGAAGCATCCGTCACCTGCTATATTAATACAGATATCATCCGGTCTGCCAACCTGTGCTCCTATGCAGGCTCCAAGTCCGTATCCCATTGTACCCAGGCCGCCGGAAGAGATAAATGTGCGAGGTTTTGTATAAGTATAATACTGAGCCGCCCACATCTGGTGCTGGCCGACATCGGTGGTGATTATAGCCTTGCCTTCCGTTACTTTATCTAAGGTCTCGATTATGTAAGGGCATGAAAGCTGACTTTTATCGTATTTTAAAGGATATTTAGCCTTTAATTCCTCGATCTTATTCATCCATTCGGGGTGATCCTGCTTAGGGATAAGTGCATTTAATTCCTGAAGCGTGGTCTTTAGATCTCCCACAAGTGAAGCATCCACCCTGATATTCTTATTAACCTCTGCCGCGTCGATGTCGATATGTACGATCTTTGCACCTGATGCGAATTTGGAGGGATTACCGATTACTCTGTCGGAAAATCTTGCTCCAAGGGCCACCAAAAGGTCACATTCCGATACACCCAGATTCGATGTCTTGGTACCATGCATACCGATCATGCCTGTATATCTGTGGGATTTTCCGTCAAATGCACCCTTACCCATAAGTGTGTCGCAAACAGGGCAGTCAAGCAGTTCCGCGAGCTGTGCCACTTCCTCCGAAGCTTCTGAAATAATGGCTCCGCCGCCCACATATATATAGGGCTTATGAGCTTTGCAAAGAAGCTGAACCACATTTTCAAGTTCCTGCCTGGTATATTTCTTTATTCTCTCGCCATTGTTGCTTATTACTTTAGGCTCAAATTCGGTAACCGCAGCGGTAACGTCCTTAGTTATGTCAACCAAAACCGGACCCGGCCTGTCACTTGTAGCTATCTTAAATGCACGTCTTAAGGTATCAGCCAGATTATCAATGCTCTTAACAATAAAGCTGTGCTTTGTAATAGGCATTACAACACCGGCAATATCGACCTCCTGGAAAGAATCCTTTCCGAGAGCAGGCAGATTAACATTTGCCGTTATGGCCACAACCGGAATTGAATCCATGTAAGCCGTAGCAATGCCGGTAACAAGATTGGTTGCACCCGGTCCCGATGTAGCCAGACATACGCCGACCTTACCCGTAGCCCTTGCATAACCGTCGGCAGCATGTGCCGCACCCTGCTCATGGCTTGTAAGAATATGCCTTATCTCATCGCTGTGTTTGTATAGAGCATCATATACATTAAGTATAGTTCCTCCGGGATAACCGAATACGGTATCCACACCCTGCTCCTTGAGACATTCAATTACGATTTCTGAACCATTTAATTGCATTATTAACCTCAAATCATTTGTAAATTTATATTTGTACACAGATTTCTTTACATGTGTGCTATGTACAGAAATCTTCACTCAGTTATTATTTTATCTCTAATACCGCACCCCTGTTACCGCTTGTAACCAGCTCGCGATAACGTGCAAGATATCCGGTAACTTCACCCTTATCAATAGGCTTCCACTCAGCTTTTCTCTTGGCAAGTTCCTCATCGGAAACCTTTAGATCAAGCTTCATCTCAGGAATGTTGATGGAAATAATATCACCCTCTTTTACAAGAGCTATAGGACCTCCGACTGCAGCCTCGGGCGAAACATGTCCGATGGATGCTCCCCTAGAGGCTCCGGAAAATCTTCCGTCAGTTATAAGAGCAACTGAGGATCCAAGTCCCATACCGGCTATAGCTGAAGTGGGATTAAGCATTTCTCTCATACCGGGACCGCCCTTAGGGCCTTCATAACGGATAACGACCACATCTCCGGCTACGATCTTTCCACCCTTTATGGCTGCTATTGCATCCTCTTCCGAATCAAATACTCTTGCAGGTCCTTCATGAACCATCATCTCGGGAACTACAGCGCTCCTCTTTACTACCGATCCGTCAGGAGCAAGATTTCCCTTGAGTACGGCAAGTCCTCCTGTCTTGGAATATGGATTGTCTACAGGTCTGATCACCTCAGGATTAAGGTTAACAGCATTTTTTATGTTCTCTCCTACAGTCTTTCCTGTAACAGTCATGCAATCAAGATTAAGCAGTCCGATATCGGCAAGCTCCTTCATTACGGCATATACACCGCCTGCTTCGTTAAGGTCCTCCATATAAGTAGGTCCCGCAGGTGCAAGATGGCAAAGATTGGGTGTCTTCTCACTGATAGGATTAGCAAATGATATATCAAAATCGAATCCTATCTCATGTGCGATAGCAGGAAGATGGAGCATGGAGTTGGTGGAGCATCCCAGAGCCATATCTACTGTAAGAGCATTGAGGATAGCCTCCTTTGTCATGATATCTCTGGGTCTTATGTTCTTTTCGAGCATCTCCATGACTTTCATTCCCGCATGTTTAGCAAGCTTAAGTCTTTCGGAATATACTGCAGGAATTGTTCCGTTTCCGCGAAGTCCCATTCCAAGAGCTTCTGTCAGGCAGTTCATCGAGTTTGCCGTATACATTCCGGAGCACGATCCGCAGGTAGGGCATACCTTCTGCTCAAATTCACACACATCCTCTTCTGTCATTGTGCCGGCAGCATGAGCTCCTACAGCTTCAAACATTGAAGAAAGGCTTCTCTTCTGACCTTTTACATGCCCTGCAAGCATGGGTCCGCCGGATACAAATACTGTAGGAATGTTTATTCTGGCAGCTGCCATAAGAAGTCCGGGAACGTTCTTATCACAGTTTGGAACCATTACGAGTCCGTCAAACTGATGAGCCAGCGCCATACACTCAGTTGAATCGGCGATAAGGTCTCTGGTCACGAGGGAGTACTTCATTCCAACGTGTCCCATCGCAATACCGTCACATACGGCAATCGCAGGAAATACAACGGGTACACCTCCGGCCTCTGCTACACCGAGTTTAACGGCATTTACGATCTTATCGATATTCATATGACCGGGTACGATCTCATTGTATGAGCTTACGATACCGATCATCGGCTTTTTCATTTCCTCTTCGGTAAAACCGAGAGCATTGAACAAGGATCTGTGCGGAGCATGTTCTACACCTGTTTTAACATTATCACTTCTCATGGTTTTCTCCTCGTAATATATTTTATATAACAAGCTGATTTGCAAGACCTCGCGGTCATTCGGTTATCTCCGGGTTATATTCTCTCGCAGATAAGATTTCCCATCTGCGTGCATCCAACCTTTGTGGTTCCCTCGGAATAAATATCTCCTGTACGATATCCGTCTTTAAGCACCTGCTTTACAGCTGCCTCGATCTCATCGGCTTCCTTGTCAAGGTCAAAGGTATATCTTAGCATCATTGCTGCGCTTAAGACGGTTGCGATGGGATTTGCTATATCCTGTCCTGCGATATCGGGAGCCGAACCGTGGCTGGGCTCATAAAGTCCGAACTTGGTATCATTAAGGCTTGCACTTGAAAGCATTCCGATGGATCCTGTCACCATGCTGGCCTCGTCTGAAAGTATGTCCCCGAACATGTTCTCGGTAAGGATAACATCAAACTGAGCCGGATCCTTTACCAGCTGCATGGCACAGTTATCTACAAGCATATGCTCAACTTCCACATCCGGATAATCGGCAGCCACTTCATTTACGACCTTTCTCCAAAGCCTTGAAGAATCAAGCACGTTGGCTTTATCAACGGAGGTAACCTTCTTTCTGCGCTTTCTTGCTATATCAAATCCTTTGATCGCGATCCTTCTGATCTCTGATTCGGAATATGTGAGTGTATCAATAGCCTTAAGCTCACCGTTTTCTTCTACGG
Organism: uncultured Lachnospiraceae bacterium; assembly: GCA_947164865.1. Lineage (GTDB taxonomy): Bacteria > Bacillota > Clostridia > Lachnospirales > Lachnospiraceae > AC2028. The sequence goes on along the minus strand of CAMUYA010000040.1, from coordinate 12,762 downwards.
TCTTTCTTTCTCCGAAATACAGACCTCCCGTAAGCTCACGCATGATGAGCATATCGAACCCCGCCGCGCTTATTTCTTTCTTTAAGGGGCATGCATCAGCAAGCTCTTCATAGAGATATGCAGGTCTGAGATTTGCGAATAATCCAAGAGCCTTTCTGATCTTAAGAAGACCTGCTTCGGGTCTTTTTTCAGGCGGAAGCTTGTACCAGGGTGATGTGGATGTGTTTCCGCCTATGGAACCCATAAGCACAGCATCTGCGGCCTTTGCCGTCTCGATTGTTTCATCCGTAAGGGGAACGCCGTACTTATCGATGGAAGCTCCACCCATAAGTACATCGGTATACTTAATGGTATGACCGTTCTTTTCACATACTTTATCAAGTACCTTCTTTGCCTGAGCTACGATCTCGGGACCGATCCCGTCGCCGGGAATACATGTAATGTTCAGTGTCATTGCTTTTGACCTTCCTTTTAAGTATACAAAACGGGACAGCACGAGGCTGTCCCATAATAAACAAACAGATTATTTAGATTCAGCTCCGGTATTACTATCCGCTTTCTCAACCTTGCTGATAGCGCTCTTGTCCATAGGAATGCGGCAGTTACGATTGTTTCCGAACTCAACGATGACTGTATCATCGGAAATATCGATAATAATACCATAGAAGCCCGATGTGGTGAGTACGCAGTCGCCAACTGCCATCTCGTTAAGCATTTCCTTAACACGCTTCTGTTCTTTCTTCTGAGGTCTCATAAAGAAAAACCACATTGCAAAGATGATAACCGCATAGATAGCTATCATACCGATCATGCTGCCCCAGTTTCTTCCGGTGGGAGCCTCCTCTGCAGCAGTTGCAGCAGCATCCAAAAGCATCATATAATTCATAATACAGTAACTCCTCCAAAGATCTTTTAGTAATTTACAGTACTAAATCGCACTTATCTTATAATACACAAAAGTTATCATCCATTCAAGCACTTTAGAATAATTTTATTATTTTCCTTCTCCGTCATTCATATCCTCAAGGGCTTTCTTCTTAAACTCGGCAAATCTGTCCTCATCAAGCGCATTTCTGATATCTTCCATCAGATGATTGTAGTAATACAGGTTATGAAGCACGCAAAGCCTGAGTCCGAGCATCTCTCCCGCCACGTGAAGGTGCCTTATATACGCTCTTGAATATCGTCTGCAAGCGGGACAATTGCAGCCTTCTTCGATGGGTCTGTCATCATCTGCGTATTTTGCATTCTTTATGTTTATCTTTCCGAACCTTGTATATACATGACCATGACGTCCGTTCCTGGCAGGATATACACAGTCAAAGAAATCGATTCCTCTGTCAACACCCTCTAAAATATTGGCGGGAGTACCCACGCCCATAAGATATGTGGGCTTATCTTGCGGAAGATACGGAACTACCTCATCAAGGATATGGTACATCTCTTCATGAGTCTCTCCGACTGCCAGACCTCCGACTGCATATCCGTCCAGATCCATCTCGGAAATCCTCTTTGCATGCTCTATCCTGATATCCGCGAAAACCGCTCCCTGGTTAATACCAAACAGCATCTGGTCCGGATTGACCGCACCCGGCTGTTTGTTTAATTCGTCAATCTTTCGCTTACATCTTTCAAGCCATCTGGTAGTCCTGTCAACAGAGGGCTGCACATAGCTTCTGTCTGCTTTGGAGGGAGGACACTCATCAAATGCCATAGCTATGGTAGAGCCAAGATTCGACTGGATCTGCATGCTTTCCTCCGGTCCCATGAAAATCAGTCTGCCATCAACATGGGAATGAAACGTGACACCCTCTTCTTTTATTTTCCTTAATCCTGCAAGTGAAAAAACCTGAAACCCACCGGAATCGGTAAGGATAGGTCTCTCCCAACTCATAAACTTATGTAAACCACCAAGCCTTTTTACAAGCTCATCTCCGGGTCTTACATGTAAATGATAGGTGTTTGATAATTCCACCTGACATCCTATCTCTTCAAGATCCTGAGTGGATACGGCACCCTTTATGGCTCCGACAGTTCCGACATTCATAAACAGCGGAGTCTGAACAGTACCGTGAACTGTCCTAAACTCCGCACGCTTAGCTCTTCCTTCTGTCTTTTTCAATATGTATTCATTCTTCAAGGTATTCTTCCCAAAACTCCTCTAACGTGAGATTCTCTTTATACATTACGCTCGCAGCTTCGACTCCGACATATCGGAAATGCCACGGCTCGAATTCTATTGTTGTTATATACTCTTTATCTTTAGGATATCTGAGTATAAATCCATAATAATGTGCATTTGCTTCAAGCCATTGTCCGCCTCTGGTATTGCTGAAACCGTCGTTAAGCGCGTGGTAGTCATCACTTATAATATCAAAGCATAATCCGGCTTCATGCTCGCTGGCGCCGGGGATCGTAACCGCCTGGCCTGCAAGCTTATAAGCTTCCAGATAGGTCATGCCGGTGTTCATAAACTTTGTTATCTTGTTATCATACAGCATGATCTGCGTTGCATGCATTCTGTATGGGCTTGCTATGGAAAGATTTACGCCGTCTTCCCTTGCAGCCGCCAGCATGGCAACCAGATCGGGGATAACTCTTTTATCGCAGGAATTATATCCACCCAGAGATCCAAGAGGAAACTCATAATCATCCGGAATAAAATGAGACTTATTGATCAACCTTAAGCGCCAGTCCTCGGGATCAAACTCGTAATCATCATAATTTTGAGTGTAATCTCTCTCAAGCAGATCCTCTTCTGTTTCATCAACATTCTCAAGATATTCTTTAATGATCTCGTCAGCAAAGGATTCCTCAGCTACAGGCTCTTCTGTATCGGATTCTTCTGCAAAAAACATATCCTCTTTGGAAAAATCACCGGATTCACTTACTTCGATCTCAACGTCTCCCTCTTCATAATGCTGCTCGGATTCATCTTCGGATTGTTCGATCCGGTGTTCCTCCGTTTTATCATCATCCGAAGGTTGCTGTGCAATATTATCTACTACAGAAACAGGGCTGTCATTTATATCAAAATCAATGACCCATTCTTCTCCTTCGCCTTCTTTATTGCCGAATGCAAAGATACTGCTGAAGGCGGGAATAAGCAGCAGGACCATAAATGCCACACCAAGTTTCTTAACATTCCTGCTAAAAAATCTTCCAATACTCCATACAACAGCGAAAAAGCCTCTGGCGGGAAGCGAGATCAGTTTGCATATAAAATTTTTCTTGCCAAAGCTTTTAAGACTAAGGCGGATCTTTTCCTGCCTTGTAAGTTGCATTATCTATTACCAGAAAACTATTTGATGCGGTGGAACAGGATACAGTTCGGTGTATGTACACTCATGGGCTTTCCGTTCATTATGAGCGTATGATGCTCAAGGTCAACCTTAAAGAATGTCATCGAATCTGTCTCATGATTGAGTGAAACGAGGAACTTATTGCCGGGGAAGATTTCGGCATCCTTTGGATATTCACCGGCTATGGGAAGAATGAAATTCTTTTTCAGCTTACCTGTTTTTTCATCAACATCATATACCGCAACGGAATTATCACCCGCAATGGATGTGAGCAGGTATTTGTAATCCGATGAAAAGCTAAATGCGCTGGCAGCATTGATCCCGGATTCCCAAGGCACTATGATCTGGGTCTGTATCTTATTAAAGAAAGGCATATCGTTCCTGCATTCATATTCATATACATCTATATAGCATTTCTGCTCGTGAAGGATATATATGATCCTGCCGTCCTTTGAAATCTTGATATGACGCGGTGCGGATTCAAGCTCACTTCTTAAAATATCTACAAGCTTTACTTTTCCGCTCATTGTATCAAGAGCATAAATATTAACATGATCCATTCCCTGATCGGCGACCATAAGAAACTTATTATCATGAGTCATGCGGGCGCAGTTGATATGAGGCCTGAAATTACGGTTTGCGGCACTTCCCATACCTTTATGATAGATCTCATCAGTGATCTTGTTTACTGAACCGTCCTTATTAAGGGAAAGGATCGTAAGCTTTCCGTCATGATATCCGGCCACAAACAGGTATCTATCCGTATAGTCGGTGGCCACATAGCAGCCTCTCATTCCGTTTATTGATGCCCAGTTGATGAATTCGAGAGTACCGTCCTTCTTGATCTTGAAGGATTCAACGCCGGTATCGGTTATGGAATAGAGGTATTTGCGGTTATGGGACTCGCACAGGTAGGAAGAGTTGGTTATCTCGATCTTATCTTTCTCGTAGAATCTGCCTTCATTCATATCCACATCGTAAATGCGGATACCGTGGCGATGTCCTGTAGTATATGATGATACGTAAGCAATGTATTTTTCTTCTGCCATAATTATCACATCCTTTGTGAAATCTATAGATACAGAGTTATATTACCACATTCCGGCAAAGATAAAAAGCATATTTTAATCTTATGCTCCTTTTGGTATAATAACTTACGGTTTAACTTAGTTACGCGAGTCCGCACAAATGTACGCTTCGAGCACCGCCTCTCGTCTATGGGTCCTCGAAGCAGCGGTACTAAACTCGTGCTACGCTGCGCTTGCACTCGTTAAGTGCCGGCCTCGGACACATTGCTCTCAGCATAGCATTTGCACGAACTCGCTGTTACTGATTATATAATCATTTTCTTACTTACTTTGCCGTCACGAAGTCAGATAGTTAACTTGTAAATAAAAGGAGAAATACAAATGTCTGGTTCAATATACGGAAAGAATTTCCGAATCACAACATGGGGAGAATCACATGGTCCTGCACTGGGCGTGGTAATAGACGGCTGTCCTGCGGGGGTGGAACTGTGCGAAGCGGATATACAGGCATTCCTTGACAGAAGAAAGCCGGGAACCAGCGCTCTTACCACTGCGCGTCCCGAAAGTGATTCCATTGAGATACTCTCAGGTGTATTCGAAGGAAAGACCACAGGTACACCTATTTCACTTATAGTACGTAATACATCCCAGAATTCCTCTGATTACAGTGAAATTGCTGAATACTACCGTCCCGGACATGCGGATTATGGATTTGATGCAAAATACGGCTTCAGAGATTATCGTGGAGGCGGAAGAAGTTCCGGACGTGAAACAATAGGCCGTGTGGCAGCCGGCGCCATAGCATCTATAATACTATCAAAGCTTGGCGTATCGGTTGAAGCATATACTAAAAGTATCGGTCCGGTTAAAGCAGATGTTACCGGCTACAGCCGCGAAGCAGTACTCTCACTTCCTACCGCTATGCCCGATAAAGACGCCAACGATAAGGCTATGGAATATGTTGCTAAAATACGTGAAGCAGGGGATTCTGTAGGCGGAGTTATGGAATGCAGGATTAATGGGCTTCCTGCGGGTATCGGTGAACCCGTATTTGATAAACTTGATGCAGAGCTTTCAAAAGCAGTTATGAGCATCGGAGCTGTTAAAGCGGTTGAAATAGGTGACGGAACAGCGGTAAGTGAATACCTTGGAAGTGAGAATAATGACAGCTTCTGTGCTTCCGATAATGGAGAAATATCCAAGAAAACCAATCATTCCGGCGGTACTCTGGGTGGCCTCAGCGACGGAAGCGAGATCATCGTAAAAGCTCATGTAAAACCCACTCCTTCGATATCAAAGGAACAGAACACTGTAAACAAAAACGGTGAAAATATATCAGTGAATATAAAAGGACGCCACGATCCCATCGTTGTTCCGCGTGCGGTAGTCGTGATGGAGTGCATGTGCGCCCTTACTGTTCTCGATCTCATGATCTCCAACATGAGCTCAAGAATTGATTACTTAACAGATTTCTATAATAACTGATTAACTGATAATGTCGTTATCCTACCACTGATTTAGGTCGAAATCTCCGGCAAGATTCTGAATTTCCTTGTCCGCTTCTGCCATGAGTTCTGCGCAGTACTTTAGTTTATTCTGTGCTTCCAAAGAAAACTCTTTGTCTTTTTTATATCTGAGCTGATGCTCCGTACATGCCCAAAAATCCATTGCGATCGTACGGATCTGGATTTCCACGGTGACTTCCTTTGAAACACTTGAGAAAGTCACATTGTTTTTTACTATAAGATGAAGACTTCTGTATCCGTTCTCCTTGGGGTTTCTGATATAATCTTTAACTTCTATTATCTCTATGTCGGGCTGTCTGACAAGCATTCTGGCGACATAATATACATCCTCGATAAAAGGGCATATTACCCTCACTCCGGCAATATCTCTCACATTTTCCGTTAAAGCACTAAAGGTAAAAGGCGCCCCTTTCTTTTCCATCTTGTAAATAATGCTTTCTTTTGATTTAATGCGTGAGCTGATGGAAGAAATTGGATTACGGTCATTACTGAACTGGAATTCTCCCTTTAAAATATTGAGCTTTGCCGTAACCTGTTCTATTGCAGCTTCATGAAGGAACATCAGCTGCTTGTACTGCCTTTCTATATCCAGATAATCAATGGTATTGGGAAGGTATATCTCCTCGTCTATGCTCTCGTCTTCGATATAATCGTTCATATACTAACCGCTTTCCTTTCAGTAAAGATACAAATTGCAGTATATCCACACACAGCAGAATGCTGTTATTCGGAAATACATTCAAATATACTGAAGCTTTCATTCCCCGTGTCTTTCACCCCAGACACCGGGATTCCAGGAATCTTTTTTGCCGTGAAAGTGGGTTTCGCTTACACTGCCTGCTTCTTTCTTGTCCGAAAAAGAAACTCCAAGCCTGCTTATCCCGCTTTCCATCTTCCTGTCTATCATTTTAACAAGGTCATCAATTTCCCCTGAATCAAAATTTTTGTTTTCACTCATTTCTTCTCTGCTTAATCTTAAAATATTTAAACTGTTTTTTTGCTGCTACATATTAATAAGCCCCATTTAAGGGGCTTTTATTAATCAAGTTTTATTGAATCGTTTTGTATCCTTCTTTTTCTTTACAAGATCGTTTTTGATCGCTTTAAATGTCTTTTCCTCTCCCTCATCGGCAAGCATATCCAGGTATTTTATGAGAGTACTTCTTGTATAATCGTGAAGCGGAGCATTCTGAGTCCCTTTCCAATAATAGTCCCGCGGATCCGAATCGACATAATCCTTGCCACGATACACCTTGCTTGCGGCGATCCTGTCCATTATCATCTCGGCAATATATCTGTCCGGCATGGGAACAGGGACCATCACACCATCAGTGTCTCCGGAAACGTGCGAATTGTAGTCTATCCAGTACTCGTAATGATGCTTATTGCGGCCTTTGTGGTGCAGCCATGCGGAAGAATAACCTCTGTCTTCTCTTTCGGCATTATTGGGGCTTCTGGTGCCCTGATAGTATTTTGCACCCACCCAGAATTCGGACGGACTGTATTTGGAAAGATCATGGGTCAGGCCCTGCCATATAAGACCCACCTTAAAGCATCCCGATCTTACTTTCCATCTGTGTCTTGTTATGGTTGAAAAATGTTTCCAGACATTTATCAGTTTCAAAACTACTTACCTCAGTCTGAATTTACTTTTTTTGCTGTCTTTGCTTTAATAGCTTTTGTTTCGGTTTTAACTCTTGTTTCTGCTTTTACTCTCGTTTCAGCTTTGACTTTTGATCCGGTCTTTGTTTCCTTATCGGCTTTTAAAGGCACACTAACAATATAAGCTATGGAGCGTTCAGCAAGTGACACTTTATCATTCTCAAGCAGCCGGGCTTCATCGCTCGATAACCTGATCTCCCATTTCCGGCCTTTGGGAGCTCTCGGAAGCGCAAGTTCTGCCTTATCCCAGTACATGTTAAGAGCCAGATAGTGGAGCGTTCCTTTATTGCAAAGCATTATACCTACGCTGTGCCTGTATCCCTGTATCTCACTAAGCCATGCATTTTCGCCGTGGAAAGAGAATTCGGGATATCCGCAGCCTTCGGTATCAAGAGTCGAAAGCTCTCTGCTGTCGTGATAAAACCTGTTTTCACGCCTTATTCTTGCAAATTCGGCTATAAAATCGTAAAATGAATTCTTTCTGCGAAGTCCCTTCCAGTCGAGCCATGTAACAAGGCTGTCGTGACAGTAGGGATTATTATTGCCGTCCTGTGTATTTCCGAATTCGTCACCCATAAATATCATGGGCACGCCGCTGCTTGCGAAAAGAAGCATAAGGGCATTTTTTATCTGTTTATTCCTGAGCGCATTGATCTTGGGTTTTCTGGTGGGGCCTTCGGCTCCACAGTTCCAGCTGCAGTTATTCTCACTTCCGTCGTGATTGTCTTCGCCGTTTGACTCGTTATGCTTGTGATCATATGCAACAGTATCGGCAAGCGTAAATGTATTATATGCATCAAAGAAATTGATAACTCCGTATCCCGAAGGATTGTTCTTTATTCTGAACATGGCATCGGATATGGAATTGGGATCACCCTTAAGGAATCTTCTGAGAGCGTACATGTAATCATCTCTGTAAAGACCGTATCTCTTACCTTCAGAGGCAGTGTCATAAAAATCGGTACTTTCGATCTTTGCCCCAAACAGTGAATCGGAGAAAATCTTCACATCAGCAAGTATACTGCTCTCATCGATAAGACCGATGGGGAGATTCACTCCAAGCACATGGAAACCGTCAATGCCGTATTTATAGGCCCAGAATTCAAGTATCGATGGAATCTCTCTTCTCGGAAACTCCTCCGGAAAATACATCTGCATTATCACTTCCATACCCTGAGCATGAAAAGAATTTACCATGTCGGCAAACTCTTCACAGGGATCATCGGAATATGAATATGCCGACTTGGGAGAATAATAATAACCCCTGCAGTATCCCCAATAGTTATATCTTCCTGTCTTTTTATCGTTTTCATTAAATTCGTAAGCGGGCTGCAGGCATACGGAAGTGACTCCCAGCTTTTTGAGATAAGGTATCTTTTCCTTTACTCCGGCGAATGTTCCCTTATGCTTTACTCCCGAGGAAGCATGCATAGTAAAGCCTCTTACGTGAAGCTGATAAAGAAACATATCCTCATAAGGCACATAAGGCTTTTCCCCGGCAAATCTTCTGTTGTCGATGACAGCCTTTCTGGCCTTGGCCGGATCAAAATTCCCAAAATGAAGCTTATCCGAATACCTCTGCGCTCTTTCATCGGTGATGAAATAATCATTACAGAAGAAATTGTATGTGTACTTATCGGGATCATAATCCATTACAACCATGGAATAAACATTGCCGATACGGTTCTTCTCACTGAACACCTTCTTATGGACAAGCATGTCAGTACGCTTATCGTATATAGCGACACCATACTTCGCATTTTTGTCATAACCGGAGATATCAAAAGAAAAACGGGCAACATTCCTGATGCAGACCGCTCTGAATGGATATGTGCCTATGATGGCTTCGTAATAATCATTATAATCACTCATAAACAGAATTATAACTTATTGCACAAAGATAAACAAGAAGATATAATCTTTGATAGGTATATTTTATGCGAGTATTTTTTGATTTATCAACGAATTTTAAAAAAAAGCACTGAAAGGATCATTTTATGGCAAACAATTACGAAGCACCCGAAGAAGAAATGTCTATAACCATCACTCTTGATGACGACACCGAAGTAGAATGCGAAGTTGTGACCATCCTTACCGTAAATGAAAAGGATTATATAGTCGTACTTCCCAAAGACGGCGGTGAGCGTTTCCCCGAGGATGAAGTCTGGATCTACGGATATAAGGAAAACCCCGATGATCCCAACGAGGAGCCCGAGCTTATCTATATTGACGATGATGACGAATATGAGCTCGTTGCGGACGCATTCGACGAGTATCTCGATAATCTCGACTTCCTTGATGAGGATTAATGATGATCCTCATCAAAAACCTTTATGATCGCATTAAGCGATCAGGTTTTGTCTTCACCGTGATTTAAAAGATTATTCAGAAAACGGGAAGGTGAGCGCGGATGGTCTTTCGTTCCTGTGACACAGGTGATCAGAAGTCTGTTTTTGGCTCTGGTCATTGCCACATAGAATATCCGCCTCTCCTCTTCCGTTTCTTTTATTCCGCTTAATCTGCCGTGGGGATATACCCCTTCATTTGCATCCGGAATAATTACAGTATCAAATTCAAGCCCTTTTGAAGCATGAACAGTCATAAGCTCCGAGATATTGGTTCGGACTGTCTGCGTTTTGCCTGCATTTACGGCAGTTTTGGTTTTACCCTTTGCAGTATCTTTTTTATCTCTGCCTTCTTTAAAATCCTTCCTGTATTCTTCCTGAAATAAGAGCCAATCCTCCAGAGTACTGTATTCTGCCGCGTCATCGCTCATAAAATCAAGCACTGCCTTATACTCTTCAAGCAGTTTTACATTATTCCTGAAGTTCATCTCATAATACTTTTCCAGCCCAATCTTCTGCCTTATATATCTGACCTGCAGATAAGGAGATCTGTCCTTAACAAAATCCATGTCTTTCTTAAGCGTTTGAAGGCTGGCCACCCTTTTTTCCGCATTATATTCATCAGGGTTATTTTTATAATAAACTATAGCATTATCTAAGGGGTCCGCTATTCCAACAAGAGACTCTCTGCTGATATATCTCAGCGGTTTATTGATCACTCTGTAGAGTTTATCTTCATCCTTTCCGATATTAGCATATTCAAGGTAAGACATAAGATCCGTACATGCCGGATGATCATAGATACAGAGCTGCTTTTCCTTCATTTCAAACGGTACATCTTTTGATTTTAAAAACGATGCAAATCTTTGCATCTGAAGATTTGTTCTGAATAAGATTCCAAGATTATCGCTTTCATACGAACTTTCAATCATTGTTTTGATGAAATCATACTCAGTTTTCTGATCTTCGAATGTTTTGATCCTGAAGTGTTCGTTCAAGTGGGGATCATTTCTTGCCGACTTCTGGTTTTTGACAAATCTGTCCTTATTCTCTGTGATAACCTTTGTTGACACATCCACTATATCCGGATTACTCCTGAAATTCAGATCCAGATAAATCTCCTCCGCATTATAATCATCCCTGAACCTTCGAAGACATTCCGGCTCGGAGCCTCTGAATCCGTATATCGATTGATCGTCATCTCCAACAGCAAAAATCTCTGCTCTTTCACCTGCCAGGAGCTTTACAGTATCATATTGAACCTTATTTATATCCTGATACTCATCTATCAGGATATGGCTGAACCTTTTATTCCAGAATACCGCTTCCTCCGGATTCATATTAAACAGATTTCTTAGGTCATACACCATATCGTCAAAATCAAGAAATCCTTCTTTTTTTCTTTTATACTCGTATGCTTTAAATATATCTTCAAAATATGATGATAGATCTTCTCTTATAAGGCTTTTGGCTCTTTTTAAATCATCGGTGTTTTTATATACGGAGACAGCACTAATAAACTCCGGCGCAATTTCGCCCGGAATCAGCCTTTCTTTTTCTGATCTTTTCAAAGGGATTATATCTGAAATAACCTTGGAAAAAATACGTTTCTTATATGAGTCGCTTAACAGCTTTTTTGGAGAATGACCCCTGCCTGTGCGAAGGATCTGATAGAATACCGAGTGAAAGGTTCCGAACATTACCGGATAGATGCCTTCTTCACTCTCGTTAAAACGCTTCTGCATGGATAATGCGGCGTCTTTGGTAAAAGTGATGACCAATATGTTTTCGGGAGGAACTCCCCTGTTATGGATAAGATATCTTATCCTGGCGGTTATGGTATGGGTCTTACCCGACCCGGGACCTGCCAGTAAAAGACAGGCCCTGGATGTGGTGGTAACCGCTTTATACTGGGCCTCGCTAAGCCCATCTAAGATATTACTCAAACGCTGAGCATCTCAATTCCCTTGCGGATACGCTTAAGGGATTCTTCCTTTCCGAGAAGCTCAAGGATCTCAGTTGCTCCGGCAGGGGTCATCTGCTTGCCTGAAAGAGCAGTCCTTATAGGCCACATAACAAATCCGTTCTTATAGCCCTTTTCCTCGATGTATTTAAGTAAAGTCTGATAAAGAGCATCATTGGTGTAATCAGTAGCCTCCTCAAGAATGGGAAGTACATCCTGAAGCACCGAAAGTGAGCTGGCCGCATCAGTCTTCATCTTTTTGTGAGTGTACATCTCTATGTCGTAATCCGGAAGAGCACGCAGGAAGTCAACATGACCTTCGATATCAGGGAATACCTCGATCCTGGTCTTTACCATTCCTGCCACTTTACGTCTTTTGGCTTCGTCATAATCGGCGGGAAGAGACTTGTCAAGATAAGGCTTTGCCATCTCATAAAACTTGTCATCATCCATAGCCTTGATATATTCGCCGTTCATCCAGCGAAGCTTAACGATATCAAATACCGCAGGCGACTTATTGATCCTGTGATAATCAAACTTCTTAACAAGCTCATCAAGCGAGAATATCTCGTTATTATCCTCGGGAGACCATCCAAGAAGAGCAACATAATTGACGATAGCCTCTGTCACAAATCCCTGCTCTATCAGATCCTCAAAGGATGAGTGACCGCTTCTCTTGGAAAGCTTTTTATGATTCTCATCGGTTATGAGGGGAAGGTGAATATATACAGGAACCTTCCATCCGAAAGCATCATAGAGCCTGACATACTTGGGAGATGATGACAGATACTCGTTTCCCCTGACAACATGTGTGATGTTCATGGTATGATCATCAACAACATTCGCAAAATTATAAGTGGGATATCCGTCCGACTTGATAAGGATCATATCATCAAGCTCGGAATTCTCAACAGTGATATCACCGTAAAGCTCATC
>CAMUYA010000039.1 GCA_947164865.1 uncultured Lachnospiraceae bacterium | reverse complement strand
AGCAGTTAATTGATTATACCAGAACCTTGGTATAATTTATCGGGAGCGTAGGTTTAAAGCCATCGCCGTCTTAGTCCTAAGATCATCCACCGCAATTTTTTGAAACGGAAAAAGTTCATTAATCATCGCTTAGTTCCTCCCATGATTAATCCTAAAATTATCTAGATAATCTCTATATAACTGGTACGTAGTTTTTACGCTGAGGTTCTTTGCCATAGAACGATAATTAGCTTCATAATCTGTAATTAAAAATACCGTTTCAATCTCACTTTTCCCTCGTAGTTCTTCCTCAAAAGCAGCAAAGGAATTCTCATTAATAAGAACCGCAAATTTGTTTTTGGGCAGGATTAACATATCTGGCAAACTATCCTCTTTTATTTCAGGGCATTCACCAATTGCTCCCGCCTTCATCCAAAGAGTTGGAAGCATTTCTTTAAACTGCAAGCCTAAAGCAACTGCAGTTTTATCTAAGAAGCCAAGTTTAAAAAAGGCAACATTAGATTTAAAACCTGACGACATGAGCATATCCGTGCCCAAATAATTACCCTTTAGTTCATCTCCATTAACATCGTGTCCCTCAATTGAACAAACGGTTCTAGGCCAAGTGACATACCTAGCAATTCCATTTTTTTCCCATTCCTCATCACCCGGCTGATAACCTCTAGCCCTAAGATCTGATGCCTCTTCCTCTGAAACTTCATTGTTTGTAACCATAATGCACCTTCTATGCCCACCATCTTCAGCATTCAAAAGATTTACGGCATGAAGAGTAGTTCCGGAGCCTGCAAAAAAATCAATTATCAGCGCATTGGGATTATCTTTTACAAAAAATCGAAGCGCATCATGCACTGCATATAACGATTTCGGAAACGAAAATCTTTTGTCTTTTAAAATGCTTATTAACAAATTCGTCCCGTGTCTTGCTGCGTCATGTGACTTAATATTCCATTGAGTATCCGGTACATATGTTGCTGAGTATCCACTATCATCTACTATGACAGTTCCACTCTCATCATACCCTGTGACTATATAATCACCCGATTCGATTTTTTGAATTTGCGCCCTATTAAGATAGCTTATTGCCATTCCTGTATCGGTAAACTTACCCAGCCTTACATATCCTTTCTTGATTAGTTTTTCAAGGCTTTCCCGCCCCTGCATCCAACGTCCTTCTGTTCCGTTTGTATGTATGGGCCAAACGGCCACGCTTTCTTCTGGCGCTACAACAGTATTTCTATCTTGAGTAAGTGGTATTACATCTCCTAGACCCGTTATCCTTTTTCCATCCTTAGATACGAATATGGGGTAAAACATTCCCGGTCTATCTTGTCTTCTACTATTTGTACCCGTTCTGCTCAAATTTGCCCAATGAATTCCATCTTTTGTTGTTTTTTCAATGTGATTCCAATCTTCTTCTAACGACATTTTTGCAGGTGCAGCATCACCCATAAACACAACAAAAATGTATTCACAAGATCTTCCAAACTCATTGTCCCTCGCAACAACAACTCGATTAATCAAGTCAGTAATCATCTGAATATGTGCTTCTGGAAACATTTCTTCTAATAAGCATCCCAAATGAAGATGCTCCTTTTCATCAATGGTAACCATTAATACTGATCGTTTGGGATTGAGTAGTTTCTTTGCAAGAACTAATCGTTTCTGAATAAACGAAAGCCATTTGCTATGACGGTAAGTATCATTTCCATCAACATAATCATTGTTATACTTCCAATCACGTGCTCCAGTATTATATGGAGGATCGATGTAAATACAATCAACTTTCCCTGCATACAAATACTCTAATAATTGAAGTGCATGATAATTATCAGCTTCAATCAATGTATGCCATAAATCGCTATCCGGAGCATTACAAACAGAATCTATTGGTCTTAAATAGGGATATATGGGCTCTCCAAACTCTGCTATCCTTACTACATCCGCCTTTGCAAATGTGGTCTGCTCTTTTAGATTATCTTTCTTTCCACATACCACATTTTCTTCGTCTGTTTTTATAACTACATAGATAGACTTGTCCTCTTTAGTATTTCGAAGCATAACTTTAGAGCCAGACTTAATTGGCATATCATAAAGAGGAGTGCACTCTGGTAAATGTTGTTCAAACACTAATCCAAATTTCTTTGTTTTTGAAAGTCTGTCTACTTCCTGTTCAATACGATTTCTAAGAGCTTCATCTTGAATCTGCGCCAATAAATCATGAATCGCTGCCATTCAAATTTCCTCCAGTTTTTAAAATCTATAATCCGAATCTAATTACTTTCTCATCTCTTCCCTAACAGATTCAAGATCAGTAAATTCCATTATATCTCCAATATCACATTCTAATTCTGCACAAATCTTTTCCAACACAGGTAACGCAACTACTTGATTATCTCCTAATTTAGCCATTGTGCTACTGCTCATGTGGGTAGCATTCCTTAATTTTGTTCTATTTGTGCCTTTATCAATTAAAAGCTTCCACAATTTGTTATAAGATATTGACATTGGGTATCCTCCATACACGAAAAATCCGCGTAATTTCTACATCCGCATCTATTTTTTATTATAACAAATCGCAAGGTAGCTGTAAAACATTATGTTCGTGATATCGAAACTATTTCATCTACAAAAAAGCAATAAATCTGCCCACTGTCAGTTTCTATATCAATATTGTCCCTTTCATCGTCTGTATCCTCAGCCATAGTAACTAGCTATAAGTCTCCAGTAAACGAACATCCATCTTTACAAACCACTTTTACCCTTGTATTTTCATAGCACACCAAATCCTTTGCTGTAAACATATTAACCTCCCCTTTTCCCATGTCATCTACCATCTCATCATCTTTTCTCGTATTATACTTTACTCAAATTACTGTACTATAATCACCACAGCATATTCGAACAAATGCGCAAAAGCAAAAAGAGTCAATGAAAAAGACCGAAAAAAGACGCCCGGATCTTTCCGATCCAAGCGTCCTTACACCGTTCTTAGTTTTTTCACATCAGGCTATATTTACACATTAGCCAATGGCTGTCCGCATTCGATACAGAATTTACCTTTAGGGGTATTCTTTCCGCATGCGGGACATGTTACCGTTGTCGCTGTATTTGAACTGCTGTTTCCACCATCGTTTGAAAAAAGGATTGCCTCCCGGCTCTCATGTACGGCCAATTTCCCCCATCCATTTCCTTATCTTTTCATACCTCTCAAGCACTGCGCGGCGGGCGGGGCCGGGTATCCAGCTGCCGTTGTGATGGTGCACGGTGTAGCTCAGCTCTGTGCTGTAGATGATGCCTGTATCAAAGCTCTTCCCGGTCAGCACTTCGAAGGGATATACTGTTATATCTTCCACAAATTGGAAGCCCCCGTTTTTCTTAAGCCCGTGCCTTTCTATCACCTGTGTGTAGCGCACGGGGCAGGTGGAATTGTCCCATGTTCCGTCGCTCTTAAGGTAGGGCCTTTTTTCGTAGCTTTCGCATATTTCCTCTATGATGGGATGCCCCGGCTTTGCTCCCATTCCGGAGCCGCATTCGATGCGGTCAAGAGATTCGAAGCTCATGTAGGCGTCGTTATATATCAGGTCATCGATCGGGCGCAGCATCTCCACATCCAGGTCCATATATACCCCGCCGTATCTGCGCAGCAGATCTGCCCTGGCGTAATCGGAAGCAAAGGCCCAGTTTTTATGCTCTATGGCCTGCTCATAAAAGAGGCACTTATCCGGCTTGTAGGTATCAAGGTTCCATATTTTTATCTCATAATCCGGGGCATATTTTTTCCATGATTCCAGGCATTTTTGATACAGCTCCGGCATCGGATCGCCGGAAAACCATATCCCATGGATGGTCTTTGGTATGACGGGCGTGTCATGTTTGCGGAAATTAGTCGGAGGCTTATCTGCCGAAAGAAGCTGCAAGTCCTCATACAGAAATTCCACATATATAGAGGGAATGGCTTCTATCCCGGAAAGGCGCTCGTCCGACCGCAGCTGCGAGAGTATCTCGTCATATCCGTTAACAGCTATAAGAAGCACCGCACCCCTGCTGCCATATTCTGCCAGCTCTTCCCTGCTTATGACAGGGTAAGATCTGCCGCCAAGCTCTGCTTCCTTCGCCTGCGAAGGCCCCGCAAACCCTATAAGGTTATCTATCAGGCCGCTCTTTTTTAAGAAGGGGTATGTGCTTCCCCTAAAGTGCTTTCCGCTTCCCCAGCAGATGATATCTTTATTTTTCAGTTCGTTAAAAAAACCTGTCACAGATTCATTCATATACTGATTATACAATATAGCCCCGGGCTTGGTATACCCGGGGCTTAAAGTATATATCATCTATATGATCAGATCTCTTCTTTTTCAGGCATCACTTTCAGTGCTCCCTTTCGCTGTATTATCAGCGACGCCGCCCGATTTGCATACTTTAGCATTTCGTGCAGATTGTTTTCCGTCAGTCCCTCAAGTCCGTGCTCCAGAACATAATTCAAAACGCATCCGCAGAAGGTATCTCCCGCTCCGGTGGTTTCGATCACCTTATCTACATGCTCCCCCGCTTCTCTCACGATTGATCCTCCGTAGAAAGCTATGCTCCCGCTTCTGCCGGCGGTCAGATTCATCAGCTTTATGTTGGGGTATTTTTCAAGCAGGATGGCTGCTGCCCTGTCAAGGTCTTCCTCACCTGTCATAAATATCACTTCATTGTCGGATATCTTTAATATATCACATGCGGCAATCCCCTTTGCTATCTGCTCCCGAGCTGTTTCAAGATCCGGCCACAGAGATTCTCTCAGATTGGGGTCACAGCTTATGATGCAGCCTGCTTCCCTGGCGATCTGCAGGGCCTTTACAGTAGCACTTCTGCAGGGCTCATCCGTGAGCGAGAGCGAGCCGAAATGAAATATACTGCTGCTTTTTATCAGATCTTCATCCAGCTCTTTTTCTTCCAGGTTGGCGTCTGCTCCCGGATTTCTGTAAAATGAAAAACTCCTGTCCCCATCCGGCGCAGTGTGGACAAACGCCAAAGTGGTGTGAACTCTTCTATCTCTCTTAAGGCCCCTTGTATCGATGCCCACCTCTTTTAAGGTGTTTTCCAGCATGTCGCCAAAAGTGTCTTTTCCCACCTTGCCGATAAATGCACATTTTTTTCCAAGTTTTGTCAACATGGCAAGCACGTTGCAGGGCGCTCCTCCGGGGTTTGCCTCCATGATGGGATTGCCTGCTGCGCTGTATCCGTTTTGGGTAAAGTCAACAAGCAGTTCTCCCAGAGCAGTAACATCTATGGTTTTATTATTGTTATCAGGGCTGCTCTGTGCCATGATCACTCCTCCATGTCAAGTGTATATTTGATGACGTCAATGATTGCTTCACCGTCGCACTCAAAGTATATTTCTCCCGCAGCGGGATCGGTCAGAATTGTAGTGGACATGACCTGCTCTCCGCCATTTATAAACACCTCTATTGAGAATCTGTCCATTATGATGCGGAGCACGATCTCTCCCCCCAGATCTCTCACATTGCAGCTTCTCTGGTGGATATTTGCCCTTCTTGATCCCGACAGTCTCCTGTCGGTCTCGAATACGTTATCGCCGGGAAAGAAGTTGATCCTCGAGCTGTGGGATCCGTCCTTTGCAAAAAACATTGTGAATCTCTTGAATAAGTTCCGACTGTCGGCAGGTCTTATCTTAAGAGTCATATCAAGGCATCTTCCCTCCACTCCTTTAAGTGACAGCTCGCCGTTTACTTTCACCTCTTTATATTCTATCTTATCTTTTCTGTATTTATCAAGCTCACTCACGGGCATCTGGTAAAGCTTTCCATCCCTCAGAGAAAGCTCTCTTGCAATCGTCATCTGTCCGAACCAGGGGAGGTTCCTGTACCCTGATGTGTTACAGGTATCCCAGTTCTGCATCCATGCTATCATTATCCTTCTTCCGTCCGGAGCCTGCATGGTCTGCGGTGCATAGAAGTCGATACCGTGATCTATTGTCTGTGCGGAGCATCTTTTAAATACTCCTGCTGCTCTGTCGTATGTGCCGATCTGGCAGAGCGTGCCGTTTCCACTGTGATAATCAAGCCCCTTTGCTGCCATATCCTGCGGGCTTGTAATAAGCACAGCGTCCTCCCCCAGCATGAAGAAGTCGGGGCATTCCCACATGCATCCGTATTCACCGTCATTTGTCGCCAGCACGCTTCTGAAATGCCAGTTAAAACCGTCGTCCGAAGCAAAAAGAAGAATCTCTCCCAACCCTTTTTCGTTCTTTCCTCCCACCACGCAGAGGTACTTTCCCTCCTCATCTCTAAATACTTTGGGATCCCTGAAGTCATAGGGGCTTAACCCTCCCGGCAGATCCCGGGATGTAAGGACCGGGTTGTTCTCATATTTTCTATAATCCTTCCCGTCACCCACTGCCACGCACTGTGTCTGATATTCCTTTCCGTCATCGGCTTTCCGCACTCCGGTATAGATGATATAATGCTTTCCGTCCTCCGTCTCCAGAGCCGATCCCGAAAAGCATCCGAAGGAATCATATTCATTCTCGGGAGCCAGGGCTGCGGGAAGGTGTTCCCATTTAACCATATCACTGCTCACCGCATGTCCCCAGTGCATGGAATCCCATCTGGTATCGTAAGGATTGTACTGGTAAAAAAGATGATACTTTCCTCCGAAATATGAAAACCCGTTGGGATCGTTGGTCCAGCCCACATAGGGAGTAAGATGAAATGCAGGTCTGTCGGATGCAGGTATTTTGCTCCCGTTTTCTTTTTCGTATTTTCTTGCTTTTTCCAAAGTGTTATATTCCATGATAGTATTCCTTATCTGGTGAACTCTCGCAGTTCGGTAAAGTCCACGCTGTTATTCTCCGCAAAGAGCCTGATACTCTTTCCGGTCACTCC
Organism: uncultured Lachnospiraceae bacterium; assembly: GCA_947164865.1. Taxonomy (GTDB): domain Bacteria; phylum Bacillota; class Clostridia; order Lachnospirales; family Lachnospiraceae; genus AC2028. The sequence goes on along the minus strand of CAMUYA010000039.1, from coordinate 13,992 downwards.
ATAGATCCTTGTTGTGAGTGATGTTTCTCCGTCTATATAAAAGACCCCGACGGATCCTTCCTGAATGTATGTAAAGGAGTAGCTCTCTCCCTCTTTCAGATGCGCCGCAGCAGAGGATATTTCCGTCGAACCTTCGTTAAACAGCAGCTGCACACACTCTTTTGCAGGGTCTATGCTTATCATTTTGTATTTATTCTGCTCACCGTTATAATCAAAAGCCAGCCCGAAGCTTCCCTTTTTGTCGAAAGAAAAGCTGCCGGTGAGCATAAAGCTTTCGTAACATGTAAAGTACTCCTCGTAGGAATATCTGGATCCCGCCGTTATGCTTATTTCATCCTCTGAATTAAGAGGCTTTCTCTTTTCGGTGAACTGATCTTTGACATCTCCTATGGGAGAAAGAAACAGGCTTCCATCCTCCTTTTGGCAGATTTTCATCGCCACAATGTTTCCTCCCCATCCGGCCACATCCGAGGTGGACGAAACCGATTCGCTCCTCCTTGCCCAGCCCACCATGTATGATCCGTTTTCATTTTCGACATGTTTGGCCGCATAGAAGAGCTTTCCGTCTATTCTCGCCGCATCACTGTAAGGACCGTAGGGCGAATCAGACATGGCATACCACAGCGTATCGTCCTGTGCGGAATATGTCAGGTAGTATTTATCTCCCATCTTAAATGTGTCGGTGCATTCCAGATTCCAGAATTCCTGCGTGGGATCGTCATAGATGATACCTTCGTAAGTAACGTTCTCAAGGTCAGGACTTAGTGTGTATTTAAGCACTCTCGCAATACCGTCCCTTGAAGCCGTCACCGTCAGGGTAATTGTGTCTGTCTCTTTGTCGTAATAGGCCTGCGGGTCGCGGAAATCATTTTTTTGATTCAGCTCGCCGGGAGGTATGATCTCAAAGCCCTCTATCTTTTCAAACTCCGTAGGACTGCTGCCCCTTGCCACTTTGATCTTTTCGGCAAATTCGCAGTCCGTGTGGGATCCGTGCCCGGTGTAAAAAAAGAGATATTCATCACCTGCTTTTACCACCGATCCGGTGCCTATCCATGCATCCTGACCGCCGTTTCTGTCTGCTTCAAGTATCGGTCCTTCTACTTCTTCGTAGGTGACAAAGTCCTTCGTCGTGGTCAGAAAGACAGAGTGATTGTAGGAGTCTCCGCCGTCTTTCAGGTAGTACAGATAGAAGACTCCGTCCTCGAAGTATGGCATAACATCACCCACATAGGGCTGGGCTATTCCCTTTACCGCAGGCAGAAAGTAGTTCTTGTATTCGTACGCAGCTTCCATGCTTCCCGGAGTGCGAAACTCTGAAAAATCCTTGTCTTCAGTTTCATCCTGTTTGCCTGCGGTGCAGCCCGCCACCAGTAAACAGCTCATCAGCAGTATGCCCACTGTTTTAAGTGCTCTGTTTTTCATAGTTCACACTCCGTAAGGTAAATCCTTTGATTAAAGCGCGCTCATCTTGTAGATGGTGATGTTCGAAAACTCGATAGTGTTCTCACCCATCTGTGAAGCAGCCTCGGATCCGAACTGGAACAAAAGCTCAAAATCCATATCGGTGATAAATGTATCGGTAGTGGTAAATCTGAAGGTTTGGAATTCGGTTGTGATATCCATTCCCTCGGCAATCCTGGGATCCCATCCGCCCATGGGATTGAGGAATACTCCGCATGAGACAGGTTTTTCGGCCTTTACCGTGATCTCAATGGTGTAGTATGCATCAGCCTCCAATGTGAGAGGATTCCCGCCGTAGCCACAGATCAGTTTATTGTGCCAGTCAACGGTGCCCGCGTTATCTATGCGGTAGAAAAAGCTTCCGTTCTCGGCCCAGATGGTACCTACCCCTCTTTCGTTGTCCTCGTCCGTTCCGTTAAAGGTCTCCCATGGGAGGTCTGTATTTGACTCGTTTGCGGTGTTTCTGCCAAGTGCCATAAAGGAGTCGATGGTCTTTGCCACCTCCTTATCTCCCTCTACGGTGCCGAACTCGATATTGCTGATGATGATCTCGTTGGAGGATACTCCCTCGGGAGCGTTGCCGATCTGCATGCGGATAACAGGATCATCCACATCCGCTTCGGCCACAAATGTTCCGGAGAAGGTGATCTCCTCACCTGCGGGAGCTGCAAGTGAGTTAAAGTTTGCTCTGCACTCCCATCCTTTTTCCCTGCTCTCTACCAGCACTTCGCCCGACTGTCCGTTAAGTGCGTTAACATTGAAGCTGTAGTAGTATTTTTTATCCTTCTCTATCTTGATATCGCCGATAGCTATATCTGCCTTTATGCTCCACACTCCGCCGTCTGCACCGGGATATGCTGTGATCTGCGCCTTTGCTGTATCTCCTTCAAATCTTACGCTTGCCTCGGCACCGTCGCCCGCATCCACAGTGAGATTATCCTCGGCAGGAGCTGCGGTGTATGCCGGCACAAGTGTTTCCTCACCGGATATCTCATAGATCTCGATCTTATCGATTGTCACGGTGAAGTCCTCAGGGGTGGTATCAGCCGCATTGTCGGGATTGGGTGTGATCTTTCCAAGATTAAACATCAGCTCGCAGCTGCCCTCTTTATCGGAAGAAAAGTTGAGCTCGAGAGGTGCGATCTCTTCGCCTATCGGCACATTGTATGCTCCGCCGAATGTGCTCCATTCTTCAGCATTTTCATCTCTTGCGATTATGTGTGCGTAGGTGGGTTTAGTGGATTTTGCCCAGATCTTTACCAGATAATCCGCTGCTTTTACTTCAAATCCGGACTTTGAAAGAGCCACATCCCCGTCTGACTCCCCGGGATTTTCTATATCAAATACGTATGCTCCCTGCTTAAGCTCGCCGGACGCCTTTGCGTTTTCGCCTGTCTTTGCTTTCCAGCCTCTGTCATCGGCCTTGAAATCTCCGCTGAAATCAAATGCCTTGTATACTTCCTCTTCTCCTGTCATCTTGGTGACAGTGAGTGTGGCATAGCTCTCGGTTGTGAGACCTCCTTTGTCTACTACGGAATATACCAGCTCGTACGAGCCTGCTTTGTCGGGCACTGCTTTTCCGTTTTTGAAATCCAGTGAGGGTGTCGCCTCCACCACTATCATTCCCGTAAGGTCTCCGTCCTCTTTGTCGGTGGCGGTAACTGCCGAGAGTGCGTCGAATTCCGTTCCGGCCATGACAGTCATGTCGCTTACCCCATCGATCGCCGGAGCCTGATTGTCACCGGCTCCTGCCACTGTTCCCGCACATGCGGTCATGCTCATTACACAGGCAACTGTGATCATAGTTGCTAAGATCTTTTTTCTCATTTTCTTTCCCTCGTTTACTTTTTATTGTCCTACATATCTGTCGTAAGCATCTTGATACACTTTCTGTATTTCAGGGAGCTTTACCTTGCCGTTCAGATCGTTTTGGAAAGTATCCCAATCCGCGTCGGTCACACCGCCCTTCATAAGCCATGAGATAAGATTTGTCCTGATGTAATCATTCATGTTGCTCTCATAGTTGCTGAGGGTGTTGAGTTCATCCAGGGTGAACTGCAGATTGGGACAGGGGATCACTTTTTCATCTACGAAAGGCTGTGCCACAAGCTCCAGTCTTTCGAGGCGGAGCTTTGCGCGGGGCTCCATGTGTACCACGTTGTTCCATGCATATTCACCGAGATTGATCACTCCCAGAGGTGCATTCTGCAGGCGCAGCTCATCAGCGGTAACTCCTTCCGGAAGGGGTTTTTGCACGAGCATTCCGTCTCCGTCAAGCTCCTCTTCGTAAACTATACCTATCGGACCATAGTTGATCTGAGCGGAGATCATAGGATCGTAATAGCGATCAAAATATGCCAGCAGCACTTCGGGATATTTGCAGTCGGAAAAAAGCACCACTTCTCCCGTACCTACCTCGGGGTTGTTGGACACGCAGACAGTCTGGTCGCCGCCGGGTCCGATAAGGGGACTGCACACGATATAATGCTCGGGGTTGGAGACCACCGTCTCGCTCTCCCACCAGTAGAATGCGCCGTAGGTTTCCATTCCTTTTCCGTTTGCAAGGAAGTTGTCCTGGCTCTGTTCAAACGATACCTTGTCGATAAGGCCTTCGTTCACCCAGTCGGCGATAAAGTTTGTTGCTTCCTTGAATCTGTCGTCGGTGACGGTATAGGTCACCTTTCCGTCTACTATCACTCTGTGCTCGAGATTGTCGTTAAGGCCAAACATGCCGTAAAGGTCGCACTGATTGCCCTGCCAGTTGTTGTAGACAAAGCTTAATGGGCGCTCGTCATCGGTCTTCCCGTTTCCGTTCATGTCGTTGTCTCTGAAGTAAACGAGGAGTTGGCTCATCTGAAGATGTGTAAGGGTAAGTCCGTCTTTAAGGTCACTCTCGCCTAGCCCGGTCACCGCTCCTGCCTTTATCGCCTCCCGGGCCCATTCAGCGTTTAAGAAAAGCAGGTTAGGGAATTCCAGCAGACCCATTTCCTCGATACGGGGAAGGGAATAAATCTTGCCGTCCTCGACATTTATAAGCCGGCTTTCGATGTCAGGTCGCTCTTCGAGCAGTTTTTTAAAATTAGGCATGTAGTCGAGGTAATCGCTTATGGGCACCAGCACTTTTCTTTTAGCGTATTTAATTATCTCTCCCGAGCTCATTCCTGCGTGGTAAATAGCATCGGGGCGATCCTCGCTGTTTCCGAATATAAGGCTCTTTTGCTGTGTATAAACGGATTCGGAAACATTCTCCCACATTACGTTCACTCCGGTCATATCATATAGATCCTGCATGATCTTCATATCGTTATAATCAAGAGCGGATGCATTCTTGGATGAATAAACGGTAAATTTAATCTCCTGCGATCCTTTTTCGTTAAGGATGGGTTTGGAAGGGTCTTCCCATTGAAATCCGTACTCATTTACCAGCGCCGATGTATCTGCTGCCTGTGCGGGATTTTTCTCCCCGGACACAGATCCGCATGCAACGATCGATGAGGTCATTGCTGCTGCGATTATTACGACGCCGATTCTTTTTAAACTTTTCATTTTCTTTTTCCTCCGCGAATCAGTCTTTAAGTGAGCCGAGCATGATGCCCTGGGCAAAATATTTTTGAACAAAAGGATACAGGCAAAGTACAGGCAGGCTTGATACGATAACGGATACGTATTTAAGCTGGTTTGCCAGCCGGTATTGCTGAAGTATGGTTTCTCCGCTTCCACCCACCGTGCTTTCCGAAGCGATCAGGATTTCCTTGAGCACCAGCTGAAGCGGATATTTTGTTTCATCCTGTAAAAAGATCATGGCATTGAAGTAGCTGTTCCACTGACCCACTGCGTAATACAGCGCCATGACGGCTATAATGGGCTTAGCCAGAGGGATCACAATTGAAAGAAATGTTCTGAACTTCCCTGCGCCGTCTATTCTGGCCGCTTCAAGCAATCCCTCGGGTATGGATGATTCAAAGAATGTCTTGGTCATAAACAGGTTCCAGACCGAGAGAATGGCGGGAAGGATTATTGACCATGCGGTGTTCACAAGGTGCAGGCTGCTCATTACATTGTAGAATGGGATCAGTCCTCCCCCGAAAAACATAGGGATGATGAAAAATACCATCCAGAACTTCCTGCCGGGCGTCGTCTTTCTGCTGAGAGCCCAGCCCGCAGGAATGGTGACGAACAGCGATAACACAACCGTCGCCAGAGTGTACCATATGGTGTTGAGGTATCCGGTCCAGATATCCTTTCGTTGAAATACTTTGACAAATCCCTCAAATGTTATCTGCACGGGATAGAGAAATACCCTTCCTCCAAGCACCGCATCAGGGTCCGATATAGAGGCAATTATGATAAAGTAAACAGGATAAAGGATTATTAAAGCCAGGAAGGTCAAAAATATGGCATTTACCGTATAGAAGACCCTGTCTCCCGCCGACTTCTTTCGTATAATTGTTTTCATATCCACTGCCTTTCTTACCAGAGCGAGTTCTCTGAAAATCGTTTTGAAAGAGTGTTTGCAATGATCAAAAGCACTACGTTTATTATAGAGTTGAACAGCCCGATGGCGGTCGCATAAGCCTGGTCGGGCACACCGGTGAGACCCCGCTTGTACACGTATGTGGCGATGAGCTCACTGACGGCCAGGTTTCCGTCGGTCTGCATCAGGAGTGCTTTTTCGTATCCTACTCCCATAAGCCCGCCGATGGACATGATCAGCATCACGCTTATCATCGGCATGATCGCCGGAATATCCACGTGGATGATCCTCTGGAATCGGCTTGCTCCGTCTATCATGGCTGCCTCATGCTGACCGGGGTCGACATTTGAAAGAGCCGCAATGTATATCACCGCACTCCACCCGAAGTCCTGCCAGTTGCTCGATAAAATGTACAGCGGGCGAAAGGCTGAATCCTCAAGGAAGTAAGAAAACCTTTCAAGTCCCATTCCGGCGGCGATATTGTTGACAAGTCCGTATCGGCCGAAGAAAAGCTGAAGCATTCCGACCAGAACTACCAGCGATATAAAGTGTGGTGCGGTAAAAATGGTCTGAAAAAACTTTCCTGCTTTCTTTCTGCTTAACGCGTTGAGCGACAGTGCTACTATTATCGGAAGAGGAAAGCCTATAAGAAATCCGAAGATGCACAGCAGAAATGTGTTCTTCATAAGGGGCCAGAACTGAACATCTCCAAAGAATCTGGTGAAGTTCTGCAGCCCCACCCATACTGTAGTGCTTGAAAAAATCTTGTCTCCCGGCATAAAATCCTGAAAAGCTATCAGCACTCCGTATATGGGAAGATAATTAAACAAAAAGACGGTGCCCACTGCGGGCAGGAGCATTATCAGATACGGAATGCCGTCTTTTAACTGCCGTATTCTTTTCTTTCCGGATATGGCTTTCATATGACGCCTCCTAGGTAAGGTTCGTTTGTTTCTGTTGTTGGTTTACAAAGTTTACATTGTTTACATTTTGTAATTATGATTCTACATCACTGTAAATAAGGTGTCAATAATGCACTTTTCATAGTTTTGCCGGTATTTTTTGTGTAAATCAACCAAAATCAAAGGACTTTTTGAATATAGATACCCCCTGATGTAATGTAAACAGGCTTCTCATTGTGAGTTTACATTTGTAAACTTGATTTGTTTCATTCTCTATGTTAATATTTTTAAATATCCGGTCGTATATTTGTTTGTCCGGGTACCTGTATTCGCGCTTATTCGGAGGAGACAGCAGTGGCAACCAACAAAGTGACCATGCAGGATATCGCTGACGCCTGTGGTCTTTCAAGAAATACCGTATCCAAGGTATTTAACGGCAGAGGAAGTGTGCCCCAGAGCACGCGGAACCTCATATTAAGAAAGGCCGAGGAGCTCGGTTATAAGGCTGTGCCCAGCGAAAAGACCCTCCAGATGTCCTCCGGGGGCAAAGTTATCGCTCTTCTCACCAACAAGCTGCCTTCCGAATATCACTTCGGTACATTCTTTGTAACTACATTTACCGATCAGATCTGCCGCGCCGGGTATACTCTCAAAATGTTTGAGATATCCGCCGAGGAACTTCGGTCAAAACGTCTCCCTCCTCAGTTCATACCGGGGCAGACCGCAGGGATCGTCGGCATAGAGCTTTTTGATCCTGATTACCTTAAATATATATGTAAGCTTGGTATTCCAACCATAATGATAGACAGCCCGACTCACGCTTCAAAAAATCTCATGCAGTGCGACTTTGTGACGATGGAGAGCCGTGCCGGTGTGATAGAGATAGTTAATACCCTTATCAAAAACGGAGCAAAGAAGATTGGATTCTTCGGCGACAACGAACATTGCGGAAGCTTCTACGACAGATGGGACGGTTACCGCATCGCTCTGGCGGATGCGGGGATCGAATATAACGAAAAACTTTGTGTGCTCGACCCAGACTCATGTCCCTACGGTGATACCGACTGGATCGCATCAAGGGTTTCGGGAATGAAAGATCTCCCCGACGCCTTCATCTGCGCCAACGACTTCCTGGCCTTTCATCTGATAAGTGCCCTCAAAAAACTGGGTTTATCCATTCCGGAAGACGTGAAGGTTGCAGGCTTTGACGGCACACCTCAGTCAGCCATCGTAGAGCCTGCCCTCACCACAGTGCAGATCCCCAGTGTCGACATCGGACGTATGTCTGCCGATATCCTGCTTGGAAGGATCAGCAATCCCAAGGCCCCTTACAGCTGGACTCACGTAAGATGTAATCCCATCTTCAGAAAAAGCACCGAGTAAACACTTTGGCTTTCTCGCGCAATGCGACGGAAAGTTTAACCGCGAATTTGTGGTGTTCTATTATAGCAACAGATATAAAGATGACCGGCGGAAGATCAGATGATCTGCCGCCGGTCTTTTGAATTAAGTATCCTTTGTTTATACCTTTTTGAGGGACTGCTTGTTTTCGTACATCTTTTTATCTGCGCGGTCGAATATATCCGACACTGCGGTGTCGGTACCGGGCTCGTATTCCGCCATACCTGCTGCCAGCACGGGGCCCGATCCTGCGCTCATGTTTTCAAGCACGCAGCCGCGCAGTTTTTCCATTAGTTCGTTTCTTGCGTCGTAATCACTGCCTCTCAGGAACACCACAAATTCATCTCCGCCCACTCTGAACACGGGGCTGTGTGCGAATATCCCGCACAGAAGCTGCGCCGATGCCTTGATGTATTCATCACCTATTACATGTCCATGCGTGTCGTTTATGACCTTTAAGTTATTGGCATCGCACACAACCAGCGCAAAGGGCAGATAATCCATGCCGTCATCGATATTTGACTGCACCGAGCTCTCCAGCTCCACATACGCCGTCTTATTCTTGATGCCGGTGAGTTCATCGCGCCTTGCCAGCTCCTTCTCGGCATTTAATGCCTTTATCTGCTGTTTTTCCTTCTTTACTTCCTGATCGATATTCTCGAGCCCTATTATGAAGTGAGTTCCGTCTCCCGTTTTTCTGACAGACTGTCTCACATAATGGGTTTTTCCTTTTACCGAGATACGGTAATCGAGGCTGCTCAGCTTTTTGTTTTCCATGGCGGTGATCAGGTGATCCTTATCCATGAATTCCAGCACCATATCCCGGTCGCCTTTGTGAACAAGCGTGTTGACATCCTCCACCGACTGTGCGTAGAAGCTTTCTCCCGACTTTGTCGCTTCAAGCTTGCCGTAGATGTTGTTAAATTCAAAGCTTACGTATTCACCGTCCTCGATGTTCACATAGTAGATAACATCATAGTTGGATGCCAGGCTCTCAGCGATACGGCTGAAGGTGATGCTCTTTTTCTGGTTTTCGAGCCTTATGTTTTCGGCTGTTATCTCATCATCTATATCCTTTTCGTAAAGGATGATATGCCTGTCATCATTCGCATGCATAACGGTGAAGCGGAAGTATCTGGGTTCCCCTCCCACCATTATCCTGTATTTGTATGAATACGATTTCCTGCCCTCGAGTTTTTTCAGCATGGTCTCCTTGACGTAGAGGCTCCTTGCGAACTCTCTGTCATCGGGATATACATATCTATCGATATTTGCCTGTGTCTCGGCATAGAAATCCTTAAATACCACAGGAACATTCAGGGAAGCGTATTCATCGCTGGTGGAGAACTCCCGGAATTCGCCGGTCCTGATATCGATGTAATACATTGCTTCGTAGTCTTCCGCAAGCACTGTCGCTATCTGGTCGTATATTCTTTTTTCTCTCTTTTCATCAGCTTCGACAAATGTGTGATTCAGGCTTATTCCCACCATCAGCCCCATTGCATAGAAGGGGAATTCGGGATCGAATATCTGGAGCAGCAAAAATATTTCCATCACGATGCAGATGATGCCCACGGCAATATAGCGGTTCCGGTCGTATCTTTTCTGATTTCGGACTACATACAGCATGTAGGACGAAGAAACGATATACAGCACTATCTGCAGGATAAAGGCAATGTATCTTCCGTGTTCCGGAATGTATTCATGCCTGCTGTTAAATGAAAAGATGAAGGGGTAGAAGCGGTTTACTATCAGGTATATAACGCCCAGCGTAAACATCGCCCACACGGCATAGAGGAGCAGTCTGCTGCGAAAGCCTTTCCTGTTGAGATATGCCACCACATAGCGCATCCAGGTGAGCATGGTGAGGAACATAAACAAAAAGTATAAAACACAGTCGAAATAGATAAAAGGGAAAAGCTCCGGTTTATCATGATTTGCATAGAGTATGCCCCAGGCCAGATCCACCACAAAGTAGGAATTCGCTGCCAGCAGGAAGTAGCTGTACCTTTTGGCAGCCTGCCCTTCCATGTCCTTCCGGTCAAAGTGGATAAAAGCATTTTTATAATGCTCGTGATTCAATATGATGTTCAGCATTAAGGCAAGTAAGCCAACGCATGAGTAAATCATAGATCGTGTTTCCCCGATAGAACTGTATTTGTGTGCTTCTGTTATGCACTTTAGCTATGTTCATTATTTGCGCGCATACGTAGTTATTTTATCATAAAACCACGAAGTTGACAGCATCTTAACGATATTTTTTGTATTCTTATGCGATTTTCCAACTTACTGCTTTCTTTCTGCTGGAGACGAAATTCTTATATATTCAATGTATTCAAGTATTGTTGTTTTGCATAAATTGTTGTAAAATTCACTATGTATACTGTCGTTTTGCATAGAGCAGTGTAAATCCGCTATGCAATTGTCATTTTGTTTATTAAAGAGTCCGCTCGCAGGAGAAATATATGCAGTCAGATTTAGTTATAAAAGAAAATGAATTGATAGATCCGTCGAACTATCCCGAAGACCAGCACGCTCTGGTAGATGAATTTAATTCCCGCATACAGCGTTTGACGGGTATCATAACCGGAATCGGAAAAGAATATCATACAATCTGGGTCATTAACTACAATACAAAGAAGATGTACCTGTACCGTTCAACCGGGGAAAATACCAATCGTAATGCGGTGGAGCTGGGCTTTAGGTTCGACAATTATGACCGTTTTATCGAGGAATATGTAGACCGCTGCGTGGTAAACAGCATAGAGAGCATCCAGAGGGATGTTAAGCTTGATGTCGTGTTTTCGCGCATCAAGGACGGGGAGCTTTTTACTCTTGATTATATGCGCCTTGCCGATGACGGTAATATGTCCTATCACCAAATGGCTTTTGCCCTGGCCGGACAACCGGGAGAGACGGATAATTTCATCCTGGCCTTCCGTGATATTGATAAATCCATCCGTAAGCACATTTCCGATAAGCGCTATTTAAGAGAACAGCTTGATATCGTGGAGACATTAAGCCGCGATTATTATAATATCTTCAAGATCAATCCTCAGACGGGCGGCGTAGTGATCCTAAAACTTGACGGCTATGTCACAAAAGGTATGGAGGGCGCGGGCGAAAAGGTATATCCCTATGATGTGCTCTATAAGCAATATGTAAAAGACCGTGTGTATTCCGAGGATCAGGAGTGGATGTATGAAGCCATCTCTCTGGAGACTGTCAAAAATAAGCTCTCGACTAATTCGGAATATGTTTCCAGTTACCGTGTTATGGATAATGGCGAGGTGCATTATTACCAGTTCACTTATATTCCCATAAACGCCAATATTAAGGGCAGCGATATGCTGGCCGGTTTTAAGAACGTTGATGATGTCGTGGCCTCGGCAAAGGAGCGCCAGAATCTTGAAATTCTTGCCAGCACCGATATCATGACGGGTATTTTAAACCGCGGCAGCGGCGAGCGAAAAGTGATCGACGCCATGGCAAACGGCAAAGTGGGAATGCTCTGCATCCTGGATGTTGATAAATTCAAGGATATCAACGATTTATTCGGCCATAATGTCGGGGATAAGGTAATCCGCGGAATTGCGGATGTGCTGAAAAACACCTTCAGGGATAATGATATCATCTTCCGATTGGGCGGAGATGAGTATGCCGCATATGTTATGAATCTGCACGATGAAGAGTCCGGCAAGGCGATAATGGACCGTGTCTTTAAGGGAATCGCAGATATGGGTATTCCGGAGCTTGGTGACAAAGAAGTCTGCGTCAGCGCCGGTGCCGCGTTCTTTAAAGAGGGCACCAAGGCTTCTTTCGAGGAGCTTTATAAGCTTGCGGACAGCGGCGTATACGAAAGTAAAAAGGTCAAAGGAAATGCGCTGCATATCGTACTTTACTAAAATATATTTTGCGGGATAAAAGTCTATAGCTCAACGTTATCCATAAGAAAGTCAAACAGATCAATAATCATAACTCCCTTTTCATCATAAGAGGGCCTTAATCCCGTTTTTGCTACAACTATTTTTTTAAAGGAATCATCAATATAATAAAGGCTTCTCTTTTCCTGCAACTGTTTATCAGCATCATCCATAGAAAGTGCTGATTGAATATAGTATTTTATATCGCCTTTGGATGCTATGAAATCCACTTCCAGTGCTTTCTGTGCATATATAGCCTTTCCATTTACATCTATCCTGTCGGTCTTCTCGCTGACGTTTACTTCTCCAACATCAACATTAAAACCTCTGTATCTAAGCTCATTATATATGATGTTTTCCATAATATGAGTCTCTTCAATCTGTCGGAAGTTCAGTCTCGCATTCCTTACACCGATGTCTTCAAAATATAACTTGAATGGAGCGCCAATATACTTTCTGCCTTTTATATTATACTTACTGGCTTTGGATATAACGAATGCATCCTCAAGATATCCAATAAAATTACCGATCGTGTCATCAGTTATCTCTTTTCCCATCACGCTTTTAAAAGTGTTTGTGATTTTACTTACGTTTACCGGTGAACCAATCGTCGAAGCTATGATGTTGAATGTATCAGCCAGTTCGGTTTTCTTTTTAATTTTATTATGGGCTATTATATCTTTAAGATAGGTTTCCTCGCATAAAGACTTTAGATAGGATATTTTTTCATCGCTTCCCACCATCTGTGCAACAAGTGGGATCCCACCGGTTATAATATACTCTTTCCATACCTCCTGCGGACTTATGTTCTGCCCTTGCATATACTCAGAAAAAGAAAGCGGTAAAACATGTACAATTGTACCTCTACCCTTAAACTCTGTAGCTATGTCTGACGAAAGAAATCTTGAATTTGAACCTGTAACATAAACATCTAAGTTCTTATGACGTAGAAAACCATTCAAAGTGCCAATAAAATTATCCAGAAGCTGAACCTCATCAAGTAACAGATAGAAATCGTCTTTATCATTGATCCTGTCCTTTATATATGCCCTGAACTTCTTGGCATTTATATAATAGATCCCGTTTTTCTGTTTAAATCTCGTCTCTTCATCAGGAAAATACGAATCAAGCAGATCGATATCTTCATCGGCATCAAAAGCGAACCTGATAATATTAGCACTTGGCACACCTCTAGCCAAAAGGCACTTATAATACAATTCATTCATTAGATATGATTTCCCTGAACGTCTTGCTCCGGTTATCACTTTGATCAGGCCGTTTTGTTTTCTTTCAACAAGCCGGTCTACATATTTAGCTCTAGTGTATTCCATAATAACTCCAAATTTATAAAAGTCTTTGAACATTTTCGATTATATTTTACCACCAATTAGGTTTAGTCGCAACACTATACTCGAAATTATCCAAAGACTTTAAATGTGTCTATTATACAGGACTACGCTTAATCCCCCCAATGCCTGATTATAACGTGCTAACATCTCCGCCCTCAACCATAAAATATTTTCCTTCATCAAAACACTTCCCTGTATATTTCATCATAGTCTGTTACCTCCATTCACATCATTAGTTTTTCTTTTTCTGCCCCTATCTCCATGAAAACTAACAGAAACCAAATGACCATGCTCTCGCTCATCAGTCCGTTAGTAAAGCCAAGCCTGAATCCGCTCTCCGGCATCATCATGGATATTCCTTTAAGAAATCCAAATATCACAAGAACATTCGTAAATACCATCCCCTTCTTAAATATCGTATTACCGGTATCACTTTCCTGTAAGTTTTAAGAATTTCTTATCGTTCATTTGCTCGTTTGTAA
>CAMUYA010000038.1 GCA_947164865.1 uncultured Lachnospiraceae bacterium | reverse complement strand
CTAAATTATCGTTTATCTCCTCATTTTGGTGAATTTTGTTATCAAGTGCTCTAAGAATTCCTGCTATTGCCTTCTGCTCTTTTAATCCTGGGAAGCGAACTTTGCATTTTAACAATTCAGGTTGACGAAGACCTATTACCGTTGTTCCTGTTGCACGAGAATGCATTTCACCTTGAAAAGCATCTGTAGTCATATAGTAATAAATATAATCTGAGCTAAACAAATCCGATACTCTTACCCCAAACAATCGTTGACTAAGAACTATTTTTTCATCAGAATTCCACTGATATATTTCTCCAAATGGGGCTTCTGAAGTAATCAATATGTCTCCATATTCAATCTCTTCGGGCATCCATCTATGGTACATATCTTCGCTAACGAATCTAATACTTTCCGGTTGAACTATTCTTCCAGTCTTTACATTTTTTGCCGATAAAGCTCTGTACCCTTCTGAAGACCAATCACCGCCAAGTTTCTTTGGAGTTAAACCTCTATGATCAATAGTGAGACATAAGACCTCACCCAAGCTACATTCATCCCAATTAGATTTCATAACCTATAGCCCCCAGTTTTTTTCTGATTTCATCTTCAAGTTTGTGAGATTTTTCAAACATATTTGAAAGATCAGATGTAAGCCGTGTCATCTTTTCTTCAAAGGGCTCTCCGTCATCTTCCTGATCCTCGATTCCAACATAACGTCCGGGAGTCAGTATGTAATCCTGCTTCTCTATATCCTGCAAAGTTGCTACGGAACAAAACCCTTTAACGTCTTCCAAAGTTCCATTCTGGAACGCCTCGAAGGTATCCGCCAATTTCTTAATATCTTCATCAGTGAAATCACGGTGCTTACGATCAACCATATGCCCCATCTTTCGAGCATCTATAAACAAAGTCTTTCCAGTCTGTTTCTTTCCTTTCGTGATAAACCACAAAGTTACAGGAATCGTTACGCTATAAAAAAGCTGAGTCGGAAGTGCTACAATTCCCTCAATCAGATCATCCTCTATTATTCTTTTTCTGATCTCGCCCTCGCCGCTAGACTGCGTCGATAGAGCGCCATTTGCAAGTACCAGTCCAATCTTTCCGTTAGGAGCAAGATGATGAATCATGTGCTGAATCCACGCATAGTTCGCATTCCCTGAAGGAGGAAGGCCATACTTCCATCTAACATCATCAACAAGTTTCTCCTGATTCCAGGGGTGATAGTTGAACGGTGGATTCGCAAGAATAAAGTCAGCCTTAAGAGTAGGATGAAGATCATTCGTAAAAGTATCTGCCTGATGCGGTCCAAAATCCGGTTCAATCCCTCTAATAGCCATATTAAGTTTAGCCATCTTCCAAGTATCAGAATTGGCCTCTTGCCCATACACAGAAATGTTTCCTCTATTACCTGAATGTGCTTTAATAAACTTTGCACTCTGCACAAACATACCACCGGATCCACAACAAGGGTCATATACGCGGCAGTTTTCAAAAGGCTTTAATATTTCTACAAGCGTTTTAACAACACTTGATGGGGTATAGAATTCTCCACCACCTGCTCCTTCAGCAGAGGCAAACTGAGCTATACAATATTCATAAGTTCTTCCCAGAAGATCCTGACTTTCCTCCGCATCTCCCATGTCCATATTTGTAAATATATCAACCACATCTCCGAGAACATGTTTGTCCAAGTCAGGGTTAGCATAATTTGCAGGGAGTACACCCTTTAAGCTTTTATTCTCAGCCTCAATCGCCCTCATGGCATTATCAATTACTTTACCTATTTCTGGGGTATGCGCCGCTGAAGATATTGTTTTCCATCTTGCTTCTTCTGGAACAAAAAAGATATTATCCATTGTATATGCATCTCTATCGTCTTCGAAGCCATCACCCTCTTCTACTAACTCAACATATCTTTTTTCGAAAGCAGTTGATACATATCTTAGAAAAATAAGACCAATAATAACCTTTCTGTATTCAGCTGCGGGAATGTGTCCCCAAAGCACACATGCAGCATCCCATATCTGTTTTTCAAACCCTATATTTGCTTGAGTTTTGTCAGCCATGATGATTTCTCCTATACTGTATATTATACTCGCATACTGTCCTATACAAAGGACATCAAAATCCTTCTACTTCAGCGTCTTAAGATAAGCCTTATGTTCATCCGATACTCTGTAGCTTTCGATTGCTTTCTGTATCGCCTTTTTATGGGTCCAGTCCTCAAGCTTATGCTGCTCGATATACGGAACCGTCTCGTCATATCTCTTGGCAAGCGCGGTCGCAAAGTACCATGCCACCATCATCTTGATGTAATAGTCCTCTCCCTTTACACCGGAAACCCACTCAAGGTATTCTTCCTTGAAATCATCCCCCAGGAACTCGTTCATAAGCATTCTGATGCCGAACCGCGCTGTATACACATGGTCGGAAGCTATCCACTTTTTGATAAGCGGGAGCAGCTTTTTATGATTCTTCTTAAACACCTTTGGGCTGGACTGGTCGCATACAGGCCAGCAGTCAACGTACGGAAGGAATCTCTCTACTTCTTTTACGCATTCGTCAAAGTCCTTTATCATGGCGATCATAAAGAAGTGAACCAGGTTTTCCTCGTAATACTTGTGCGGAAGTTTGGATAAGAATTTATTGCCTTCCGGTGTATTGTAGAATTCCTTGGCAACCTGCCTCATCTGAGGTGTTCTCACACCTATAATCGTTTCTTTATCAATGTTGGGAACAAGCGGGCTCTGAAAGTCCCTGTATTTTAGATCCTGATATGAAAACAGTGCATCTTTAACCGTCATGATTTAGCCTTCTTTCCTTTTGTACCGAATACTGTTACCCAATATTATATTTTACCTAAAAAAGCGCAGATACTCAATAAGTATCTACGCTTAATCATGCATGTTTTCATTTCTTTATGATCGACTCTCTGATAAGTCACAATAATAATTGTTATAACCTTTGGGATTTCTCATCCTTCGAAAGGCTTAAGGCGCAGATAAGATACATTGCCAGCCATCCGAGAGATTCGGTTCCCGAATCCAGTCCTTCAGCAATAAAATTCAGTAGCTGGCCAACCAGAATCCCGCCTAAAGGACAGCATATCAGGAATATTTTCTTAACAGGGATCATACCTTTTAAGACCATTCCTATCCAGCCAATTGTAACCAGCAGATCACAAGCAACAAATCCGAGCCCAAGCGGTACTATGATGCTCTTTAGTACCCTGATTGTCATACCTGCTGATGCCTGAATATCATTCGTCGCTTCCATTCCTGCATTGAACACAACCGGGAGCATGCAGATTCCGATATGGATAAACGCAAAATAGAGTATTCCGCTCCAGTTTGCGACCTTGAAAATCTTATACAACTTTGAATCCGCGAGATTGTATCGATTCTCCATAACTCTTAACAACTCAACTGCAGCAAAAGCAAACATAGCTGCACAGATAAACCCGAGTACGGAAGACACCGCATATCTCCAGTCCGGGGCTACACTCCACTTTACCCCCATATAGGCATCCGGATCGGACGATGTGCCGATCGTCCCAAACCCAAGCAGATAATCCCCAATGATCGCCATGACCATTGCATAACACCCAAACAGTATCCTATTCTTTGACTTCATATCGATTTCTCCTAATAGTTATTAAATGCCGGCATCCTCAAGTATTGTTTTACAGAATCAGTTGTATCACGCCTGCAAGTATGGCCGCAAGGATCGGAAATCCAATAATCGTCCCGAGCCATTTTTTAACAAGTGTTTTTCCGTGGATATATGGCATCAGATCTTCCGTCCCCGGTATCACCCATGCCTTCGTGTGACCAACCCACCACCAGTCTATAAACAGACGGTCGAAGAGACCTGCCATCATCAGGATGATGAGTATCTGTATGAATCCATCTAAAAAGCCTTCTGCTCCGTTAATGCCATATACCATGACCGGCGGAAGCACGATCTGAGGAACAAAAAGAGCTATCAAAGTTATGATCCAGGTCTTTTTGATCTTCTCTTTTGTCGTAAGACCCAGCTCAATTACTCTGTCCTTCACTTCCTGCTCATAAAAGATCACGAGCCCTACGGGTCCGTTTGCAATGCCTAACACACAGATAAGCAGCAGAATAAAGCACATTAAAAGTCCTTCAATTATCAGCATCTTAATCTCCTAATCACCACTTGAATACATCCTTGGCTCAAGGGGAATATATTCTTCTCCGGTTTTAGCTAATACTTTGGTTAGTTTCCGCTAACCTGCGCTTAAAAAAATATAAGACACCCAAATACAATCTTTTTTCATTGTTCGTTAGTCTTTACTAACCACTAAAAGATTATACATACTTGGGTGCCTTTTTACAAGTTTTTTATATCTTTATTCACATGCGCTTTTTTACGGCATCAAGTGGAAACGGAATAACATTTGTCGGTTCATGTTGATATGCATACCATAGTGTTAGCTTCTGTTGCATATTCATCCAGCTCTCTACAGATGTATTAGTTGCCTTGCTGATCCTCAATGCCATTTCAGGACTTAACGAAGCCTTTTCATTCACAAATTCTGACAAAGCCTTCCTACTCACACCGAGCATGTGAGCTGCTTCTGTTACCGTCAGATTCAACGGTTTCATTATATCCTCTAAGAATACTGAACCCGGGTGAGTTGGTTTTCTATCCATAAATTCTTTTAATCCTTTGTGTGCGAATGATTTAATCATATTATAACCCGTAACGTTACACGTGTCAACCCAATTGATTGTATAATGTCAAACAATCAATTCTTCAGGTTGACATTCCAATGCAGCCGCTAAAGAAAAAACTGTTTCGGCTGCCGCCTTTTTAACGCTTTTTGTTCCGGCCTCATATTGTTGTAAAGTTCTGATATTTACTCCTGAGGCTTTAGCTAATTGAGCCTGAGTCATTCCAATACGTTTTCTGTACTCTTGTATCCTGCTTAGTTGTGAAGTTTCCCTGCAGATTCTGAGGATTACATCCACAGCGTTATCTTCTGCCACAGTGTGTAATGCGGGATATAATCTGAGAATATCTTTCGCCTTAACTTTTGAAAGAATAGATCCAAAAGAATAACCGGTTTTCCATTGAAATAAAGCCAGTATGTATCCCAACCAATAGTATTCTTCTGTCTCGTATTTGACTATTGGGTTGGGCCAAACAATCAGACCGGCACAACATTTTTCTGCCGAATATATATACAATTCTGTTCCTGATGTTCCTGAAACAACTGCCGGATCACCTACTTCAAATCTTTCAGCGTAACCGCTTATTATAAAATACCTAAGTGCTCTATCCGGATCAACACCGCATGCGTCATGTGCGTATTCTGTCATTTCCCCAAGATTCATCATGGCATCAGATAAATACATTTCATTATATGCGTAGCTCATCTGCAGTCATTTCCTTTCCGACAATATCTCTGGCAAATATACCTTCTGAAACACTTTCTTCAAGTAATCTATAATAATCTTCTCTGGCTTTGTAATCTCTCTTCATTCTTTTTGAATAGTATTCATCTCCCGGTACCGCATCAGCTTCCACAAAGCGTATCCGTTCAAAAGCTTTTTCACTCTGTATAAATATCTGCATCCCAAGATTTCCAAGTTTCATGGCCTGAGATAATTGTTGAAGCGAAATGGTATTTGATAAAAAGGCTCTGACATATGAAAAATAAGAATCATCTGCTCTATAGCCTTTAATTATGTCGTAGTCCAAACTTTCAGGCATAAAATGTGAAATGATGTATTCCGACATTCTCCTCTCAACAGGACTTGAAAATCTGACAAAACGATGCTTAACCAATATGGCTATCCACTCGATAACATTCGCTTCATCAAGCTCAAGCATACTTAATTCTCCTGTATCCAGGCTGTATGTATTAATAAAACCGCCTTTCTTATCAAAGCATGCCCATTCTCTGGCAAGCTCCGGATCTTCGGTACAGTAAAACCCCTGCCCATAATCATTCGTGGTTTTCCCGTATCCGTATTTGGGTTTCTCAACTATTATGCTTGAACCGTGATATAAAATCATATAATCAATGTCCTCATATACTTCTATAGTGGTAGTTCAATGCTATTATACCACTATAGAAGTAGTTTATCAATAAATACATATTCCCGGCTATAGCCTTGTAACAGCTCCGGATACACTGCTTATAAATTTGAACACATTCATATCAAAAAATGATTAGAATGTTTGCGGTGGCGGAATTATGATATTATAGTCAAAATAAGAAATACTGAAGTATACGATACTGAAGCACACATTACTTATTCACGGAGAATCATTTATGAGACTTGATACCGCAAAAGGTTATTTCAGAAAAGACGGCATTAATGTGATGGTATTTGATGATATTTATCCCGCAGGGCACCAGTCCGGTGTAAGTATCATCATGCATGATAAAAGGATCTCCACCAACGGCGATCTGCGTTTTGAGCAGACTCCGGGCCAGTGGCAGCCCGTTCCCAAGCAGACTGACAGGCAGGTTGATGAAGCATCGAACACTATAAAAGTGTCGCTTGAGTATCCCAACGGCGAGGGTAATCTTACCGGCATGAATCCCATGATCTACCCCGATCTTGACCTCAAATACGAAGTGACGGTCAGGGGTGAGGATTCTTCCGTATTCGTTACGGTTGATCTGAAAGATCCCATCCCCGGGGAGTTTGAGGGTAAGGCATGCTTTAATATGGAGCTCTTCCCCGGTGAGCTTTTCGGAAAGCCCTGGATAATGGATGATAAGCAGGGCATATTCCCCCGCCAGGCCAACGGACCGGTTAAGATTCAGCACTCCAATTTCCTTCATTCAGGGCACAACGCAAAGCCCCTTGATAAAGGGAAATATCCCGCTGTAAGGGAGCGCCTTGCAGACATTCCCGAAAAGGGGGATGCTGATTATTCCGACCGCAATGTTCCACGCGAATATAACCCCATCATAGCTGATGATATGATTGCCCTTGAATACGCTTACGGGCGCACCTTTACTCTCTGCCCCGATGATCCGTATAAAAGGCTTAAGATAGAATGCCTTAACTCCGATACCGACCTTAAGCTCTATGACGGCAGGCTTAATCACAACAACGGCTGGTTTGTTATCAGCAGCGAGATCCCCACCGGCAAAACCGGGCAGGTATTAATCTGGAAGATCACTCCAAATTCCGTTCCCGAGTGGCGTTACAAGCCCGTAGTGCAGGTATCGCAGGTAGGCTTCCATCCCGGACAGAATAAATATGCCGTGATCGAGCTCGATGCGCGTGAGAGCGGATCTGCATTAAGTGAGTGCACTCTTTACAGGCTCACCCCGGACGGTGAGGAAGCTGTGCGTACTCTCACGCCCTCCAAATGGGGAAACTTCCTCAGATATTTTTATCTCAAGGCAGACTTTTCTGATGTGAAAGAAGAAGGTCTGTACTACGTAACATACGGCGATTCCCGTTCGGATCTGTTCCGCATTGCGGAAGATATTTACGACCGCGGCGTATGGCAGCCTGTGCTTGAATATTTCCTGCCGGTTCAGATGTGCCACATGCGCGTGAATGAGAAATACCGCGTATGGCACGGGCTCTGCCACAGGGATGATGCCAGAATGGCAAAGACAGGCTTTAATCACTTTGACGGATATGCTCAGGGGTCTTCCACTCTCACGAACTACAAACCCGGTGATGCGGTTCCCGGGCTTAATAAGGGCGGCTGGCATGATGCGGGTGATTTTGACCTTCGTATCGAATCCCAGGCGGGTGAATCATATATCCTTTCCCTTGCCTTTGAGGAATTTAACGTAGATTATGATGCCACCACCATCGATCAGGAAAAGCAGATTGTCGAGATACATCAGCCCGACGGAAAGAATGATATTCTTCAGCAGATAGAGCACGGCCTGCTTAGCGTGCTGGGCGGATACCATGCCCTCGGAAGGCTCTACAGAGGTATCATCTGCAGCAGATTAAGGCAGTATGTGCTGCTGGGCGATCCCGCAAATATGACGGACGGCATTACAAGCGACGACGACAGATGGGTATTTACCGAGGAAAATCCCTTCAGGGAATACTTTACCGTGGCCCAGCTGGCAGGCTCCGCAAGGGCCATGAAAGGTTATAACGATTCTCTTTCGGAGGACTGCATTAAAACAGCCAAAGAAGTATATGATGAATGTGCAAAGAATTATACCGATCAGGGTGATAATAAATGGCTGCGCATGGCTCATTTTCATGCAGCGGCCGAGCTTTACATCACCACCGGGCAGTCCGTTTACCGCGACTATATTTTAAGCGAAACTGCTTATGTTTCCGAGCATATGTATGAAGTGGGCTGGATAGTTGCAAGGATCATAGATCTTATAGATGATAAAGACTTTACGGATGCTGTAAATGCCGCCCTTCCCGCCGCAGCCGAAAGGTTCCGCGAAGAATGTAAGGAAACCCCCTATGGGATCCCCTATCACCCTTATATCTGGGGCGCAGGCTGGGGCATTCAGGGCATGGCCAGACAGTATTATTATCTGCATAAAAGATTCCCTGACAAATTTGGCAGGGAACCTCTTGAAAACGCTCTTAACTTTATTCTCGGATGTCATCCCGGAAGCAACACCGCTTCCTTTGCATCAGGTGTGGGCAACAGATCTGCCACTACCGCTTATGGCATAAACAGGGCCGACTGGTCATACGTTCCCGGCGGTGTAATATCGGGAACTGCCCTTATACGTCCCGATTTCCCGGAGCTGCTGGAATTCCCCTTCCTGTGGCAGCAAACGGAATACGTACTGGGCGGCGGATCATCAAACTATATGTTTCTGGTACTTGCCGTGCAGAATCTACTCTAAGCTTGATACGATGGGTCTCTGCAAACATCTTAGTATTGCTAATCCCCCCGCAGGGCCCATCTGTATCTTTTTATGTCTGCAGCGTCTCAACCAGCGTCAGCAGAAACTGCTTCTTGCGTGATACCACGCCGGGAAGCGTTACAACATTATCCTTTGCGTCCTGACCGAAGGCATTTTTCAGGGTCTGAAGTGCTTTCGGTCCCGCAAATATCACATCGGAGGATCTTTCCGTTATGTTGGTGAGCATAAGGAAAAGCATATCCAGGTTTTCCTTGCTTCTGGTAACATCAAGTTCGGGAAGGACTTCCTCTTTTATTGCATCCAGCTCTTCATCGCTCATGGAGTTTACCTGACCGATGCCTATTGTCTGCTCATCTACTGTAAACACCTTATAATCAAGGTGTATTATCTCATCAGCCGATTTGTCATTCAGCTTTGCTCCTGCACGGAACATCTCTTTTCCGAAATTCTCATAATCGATACCTGCGATCTTTGAAAGCGCAAGCACCGCCTCCCTGTCCACCTCGGTGGTGGTGGGTGATGTGAGTATCAGTGTATCGGATAGGATCGCCGCCACCATAAGCCCTGCGGTGGTTTTGTCTATCTCGATGCCATTTTCAAGGTACATGCGGTAGATTATCGTGCATGTGGATCCCAATGGCTGATTTCTGCAAAAGATCGGGCCCGAGGTCTCTATGGATCCAAGCCTGTGATGATCGATTATTTCAAGTATTTCAGCCTCTTCCAGGCCGTTGACCGCCTGGCTTCTCTCGTTGTGATCCACCAGTATGAGCTGTTTTTTGGCGGCGCCCAGCAGGTTTCTGTGGCTTATCATTCCGATGTATCTGTCGAACCTGTCCAGCACAGGGAAGTATTTATATCTCTCTGTCCTAATGGCTTCTCTTACATCCACCACAAAATCATCCAGATGAAAAGCTGTGGGTATGTCTCTGTCCATCACATGGCCTACGGGAATGCTCTGGCTTATAAGGTTGGCAGCGATAAACATTTCATGAGGTGTGATGATCAGCTTAAAGCCTTTCTCTCTTGCCTGCTTTATCACCGCTTCGGGTGCCTTTTCGCAGCCGCACACGATTATGCAGCTTACACCGCTTCCCATTATATGCTCCGGCAGTTCATCACATTCACATATAAGCACTATATCCCCGGATTCAAGATTAAGATCGGGATCCTGTGCCGATGTGGATATCACTATCTTTCCGCTGGTTATCCTCTCGGATGCATCGCCCAGTATCAGCTCTCCGTCCAGAGCCTCCACCACGCTTCCCATGTAAGCTTCCGATTTGGAAAGGAACTGCGGATCTCTTATCTGCATGTAGGTGGCCACGATATCACTCATGGTGATGATCCCCAGCAGATCTTTATCATCTGTTACGCACAGAGTGGTCACGTTGGAATCATGCATCCTGGTTCCGACACTCTTTATCGAATCGCCCGTTTTGGCGGCATCCACCTGCCTTATCTCAATATCTCTCAGGCGCGCCCGCACATCTTTGATAAGGGGAGGTTCATCCACATCGAAATAAGATAGGACAAACTGAGTCTCTTCGTTCAGTCTTCCGATACGGCATGCAATAAAGTGATCTCCCTCGATCCTGCTCTTTAAATGGGCATAGGAAATGGCTGCACATACTGAATCGGTATCGGGGTTTTTATGTCCGGTGATGAAGGTCGGTCGCTGTCTCGTCATGCTGGGCTACTCCTTATTATTCTCAACCGTTTACGCTGTGGATGACTTCCTGTCGGATGGCTTCCTGTCGGTGATATCGACGAACATTCCGACGTATGAAAGAGGAACACCGTTTTCGCGGCGAAGCAGCCTTCCGATAGCATGGAACCATCTCCACTCTCCGCTCTTTACCTTGAGACGGTATTCAACGTCGTAGTTCTTATTACCCGAATAATCGGATATTGTATCATTAAATTCTTTAAGTACTCTCGCTTTATCATCGGGATGAAGCAGATCTGACCAGGAAGAAAGCTCGTTGGGGAAATCATTCTCGTCGGTGTAGCCCATCATTCTTCTGAATTCGGGGCTCCATTCAACGGATGTCATAATGCCGTCTTCATCAAATTCCATTCCCCACATTCCGGAGCCCAGAGCTTCGTGCATAACGCGGATGGTAGCTTCCTTGTGTGCGGCTATCCTGCGCTCCTCGGTATCCTTGAGCTTTGCCTTGTTGGAATACATTTTATTGTCTGCCAGACGCATGGCCTCTTCTATGTTTTTATCCTTTACCATCTGGTAACCGAAGGCACACACGTATGGTGTCTTGGCCAGTTCTTCGCGCATATCCTCTATATCTTTCTGTACCTGTTCCTCGGTCTTTCCTATGTAAAAGATCGCATATTCATCTCCGCCCACGCGGTATACTTTCTTTCTGTTCAGCTTATTCTTTATCAGGCATTCCGACACGGTCTTAAGCGCCAGATCTCCGGCTGCGTGACCCTCGGAATCGTTGATCTTCTTGAGGTTGTTCATATCCACCGAAACAACCGCCGTCACATGGTCTTTCAGCTTTTGCATATCGTGGTAATAGCACTGACGGTTAAGCAGATGTGTCAGCGTATCCTCTTTTGAGGTTAGTACATATAAGGAGATGTAATATATAAGGAGCAGTGATGCAAACAGAGTGCCGTAATCCGCATCGATATCAAATACCACATGTAAAATAACGCCGATGGTCGCAGCTATGATGCTGATCAGGATTCCCCGTCTCTCGACCGATCCATACAGGCCATACCTCACTGTATAGGCTCCTATAAACAGCACAACATAGATAGCGAACAGAAAATAAGGGTAATAACTGAGTATGCTGTCAGCCGCATGATAGAGATTTGCATCGTCAAAATAATAGATCAGATGTGTCCACTGGGAAGAATACAGGATCGGAGCGCTGATAAGGATCGGCAGATAATAAAGGATCCTGCGCTTTTTGATAAATTCCGCCATATCCATTATTCCCAGCATGATGATTGGATGCAGCAGATATATGGTGGGGGTCAGAATGATCCTGGCCACTGTAAGATGGCCGACCTCTCTAAGCACCCTTTCGATCGTCCAGCATACGGCTTCAGAAAAGATGAGCAGAATAACCACACGGGTTGCGTTAATGGTACGCTTTTTCAGGTGGACGTTGGAATCCAGCATTACCCACAATCCGAGGAGCTCGGCTGTCATTACGTAGTTGTTTAATATTAAAGCTTTAATATCCAAAACTACTCTCCTTTATCTGTCAAATATATATCGTATCACAATTGTGGGATTATTTCCAGTTTTTAAAGCCCATAGAGCCATTTTCGGGCATTTTTTGAGATACTTTAATGCTTTGTCGGGAAAAATTGTCAGAAAAGTGATATGATTGTATTGTTAATAGTCTGATAGTCCGAACATAAGGAGAATTGCACTATGGCAGAAGATTCAACCAATAAAAAACGTCCGATTCCCAAGCCGACACCCAGGAAAGGCTATACTCACCGTTCCGTGCGTAAAACCTATCCGGATCATCCTTCCAACAATATGCCTGCCACATATCAGAAGTACCATCTGGTTCCCTTTGATCACGTGGATGGTTATGATATAAGGCCGGGCTTTTATGATATCAACGGTGCGACCGCTATTCCCGGCGGTGTGAATTTCACGGTTCATACCACAGGCGGAACCGCTGTGGAGCTGCTGCTCTATCCCCGCGGCGAATCGGAGGATAAACCCTTTGCTGTCATTCCTTTTCCGCCTCATTACAGGATCGGAAATGTGTTTTCGATGATCGTGTTCGGACTGAATATTTACGACTTTGAGTATGCCTATCATGTTGACGGACCCTACGATCCTTCAAAAGGCCTTATCTTCGACAAGACAAAGCCCCTGCTCGATCCCTATGCCAAGGCCGTCGTGGGCCAGAGCGTGTGGGGTGAAAAGGGCCCTGTGGGAGATCTGTACCGTGCCAGAGTGGTAAAGGACGACTTTGACTGGAAGGACTTTGCGGATCCCTGCCTCCCCATGTCGGACCTTATCATCTACGAAATGCATGTGCGCGGCTTTACCAAGGATAAATCCTCCGGCGTTGAATTCCCCGGCACATTTGACGGTATCCTGGAAAAGCTCCCATATCTTAAGGAGCTTGGCATCAATGCGGTGGAGCTGATGCCCGTCTTTGAATTTGACGAAACTCTGGATAAGCGTGAATATAATGGCCGTCAGCTGTGTAATTACTGGGGCTACTCCACCACAAGCTTCTTTGCACCCAACACAAGCTACGCCGCTCATGTGGAGTATAACCGCGAGGGTAACGAGCTTAAGCAGCTTGTCAGTGAGCTAAACAATAACGGTATCGAAGTTATTCTTGATGTTGTGTTTAACCACACTTCGGAAGGTAATGAGCACGGACCGGTGATCTCATTCAAGGGCTTTGACAATCAGCTATATTACATGCTCACTCCCGAGGGCTTTTATTACAATTTCAGCGGCTGCGGAAACACCATGAACTGCAGCAATCCCGTTGTGCAGCAGCTTATTCTCGAGTGCCTGCGCTACTGGGTCATCACTTACCGTGTTGACGGATTCAGATTTGATCTTGCTTCCATCATGGGCAGGGCCGATGACGGTTCGCCCATGGCCAATCCCCCTCTTATGCAGTCCCTTGCTTATGATCCCATTCTGGGGAATGTAAAGCTGATAGCGGAAGCATGGGATGCAGGCGGGCTTTATCAGGTCGGTACCTTTGCCACCTGGAACGACAGATGGGCTGAATGGAACGGAAAATACCGTGATGATATGCGCAGATTCTTAAAGGGCGATGAGGGCTCAATATTCGGCGCAGCGCAGCGCATCATCGGCTCCCCCGATATTTACAAGGGTAATCCCTGGAACTCATCCATCAACTTCATAACATGTCATGACGGCTTCACGCTTTACGACCTCTGGGCATACAACGAAAAGCACAACGAGGCAAACGGATGGAACAACACCGACGGCTCCAACGACAACAACAGCTGGAACTGCGGCGTTGAGGGCGAAACCGACGATCCCGCAGTCATCGCACTCAGAAAGCAGATGATGAAAAATGCCTTTGCTGTGCTGATGCTAAGCCGCGGAACTCCCATGTTCCTGGCGGGGGATGAATTCGGAAACACGCAGTTCGGAAACAACAATCCCTACTGTCAGGATAATGAGATATCCTGGCTCGACTGGACCCGCCTTAAAAAGAATAAAGATGTATTCAACTTTGCCAAAAAGGCCATCGCTCTCCGCAAGGCTCATCCGGTACTCAGAGAGCACCTTGGCCAATGCGGCTACGGCTTCCCCGGCGCATCCTTCCACGGCGTACACCCCTGGCAGGATCAGTTCCAGAATTATGACAGGTATCTCGGAGTAATGTTTGCCGGAAAGACTGCGGACGGCACCGATGACGTGATCTATGTGGCTGTTAACTCTTACTGGGAAGATCTGACAATAGAAATGCCCCACCTTCCAGAGGGGCATATATGGAAAGTTTGCCTTGACAGCAGCAACAAGCCGATTAAGGACGGCACTACCATCGGAGAAACCTTTGTCTGCAAGGCAAGAAGTGTAGTGGCTCTTATCTGCGAGCAGTAAAGCATTATAAGAGGCCCCGGAGATTGTCTCGGGCCTCTTTTTTACTTCATAGGAAATTGCTCTGCATTTTCCTATGAAGCAAAAAACGCTCCGCTATGGATGCGACCGGTGCGCAGATGAATAATGCAAGCTAAAGCTTGCGCGCACCGGCGCGCAAAGAGTCGCAAGCGACTCTTTGTTCTTTGCCTGCTCAGTTGTGATCATAAGGATAAATCGTGTCGATGGTTCCGTCCTCGTGGATGTTAAGCTTGGTGTACTTAACGCATCTTTTATGTGAGATACCTCCCGAGAACTCCGCATCATGATAGAACAGATACCACTCGCCTTCTATCTCTACGATGGAGTGATGAGTGGTCCATCCGATAACGGGCTCCATTATCCTTCCCTTGTAGGTGAAGGGGCCTGCGGGGTTATCGCCTTCGGCATAGCAGAGGTAATGTGTTGTTCCGGTTGAATATGAAAGATAATACTTTCCGTTAAACTTGTGCATCCAGGGGCCTTCGAAGTATCTTCTGTCCTCGTCTCCCGCCTTTATCACTTCCCCGTTCTCATCAAGGATCTGCACCATTTTCGGTGCCGACTTAAATCCGCTCATATCTTCCTTGAACTCTGCAAAGAGGGGGCCGAGTGAAGGCTCGTCTCCCTCGGGGCGATGCTCGTTCGGATTGTAGCTTCCGGACTGCCACATTTCAAGCTGTCCTCCCCAGAGGCCGCCGTTATAGCAGTAGATCCTTCCGTCATCATCAAGAAGCACTGCGGGATCGATGCTGTAGCTTCCCTCAACATAATTATCCTGAGGCTTAAAAGGGCCCACGGGTGAATCCGATTCAGCCACACCTATTCTGAATATCCCGTCCTTATCCTTAGCGGGGAATACCAGATAATACTTACCGTTTACTCTCACCGCATCGGGCGCCCAAAGCTGTCTGCTCACCCAGGGAACATCCTTTTCGTGAAGAGCGATCCCGTTATCCACACATTCACTGTCAAGTGAATCCATGGAGAGGATGTGATAATCTTCCATCTTGTACTGCTCTCCGTCGTCATCTTCCGGGCAGTCCCAGTCAAAATCGTGGGAAGGATAGATATATATCTTTCCGTCAAACACATGAGCCGAAGGATCGGCTGTGTAAATGTTGGTTACAAGTGGCTTTCTCTCGTTTTTTCTCATTTCTTTTCATCCCTTTTAAAACATGTTTCTAAAGTTGCTGCTTATGCAATAATAAACCCGCTTATCCGGTCCGGGGTCACATACTGCATGATCTGTACTATATCTTCTCACATATTTATTAAAAATACTTATTAAATACTGACATAAACTATTCTAATATTGCTATTTATTCTTTCTAATGTCAAAAAATATGATATAATATTTCTTGGTTTCAAAAAATTACATTTAGGAGGTATTTCTATGAAGTACACAATTGAAGGTGAGCCATTACCGGTAGTGATCTGCAACCTCGACGCAGGCGAAACTATGATCACCGAAAGCGGCGCAATGAGCTGGATGTCTCCCAACATGAAGATGGAGACATCATCAAACGGCGGTGTAGGCAAAATGCTCGGCCGTGCATTCTCGGGTGAGAGCCTTTTCCAGAACCGCTACACAGCAGAGGGCGGCGAGGGAATGATCGCATTCGCATCAAGCTTCCCCGGCTCTATCAGAGCTTTCGAGATCACCCCCACCAACACCATCGTGGCACAGAAAAAGGCTTTCCTTGCTTCCGAATCAAGCGTAGAGCTTTCCGTATTCTTCCAGAAGAAGGTTGGCGCAGGCTTCTTTGGCGGTGAGGGATTCATCATGCAGAAGCTCAGCGGACAGGGTACAGTATTCCTTGAGTTTGACGGGTACATCAAGGAGTACGAGCTTCAGGCAGGCGAAAAGATGATTCTCGACAACGGATATCTCGCAGCAATGAGCGATACATGCAGCGTTGATATTCAGACAGTTCCCGGCCTCAAGAACATGTTCTTCGGCGGTGAGGGCCTCTTCAATACCGTTATCACAGGTCCCGGACATATATGGCTTCAGACCATGCCTGTTTCCCAGATGGCAGGTACTCTGGCTCCTTATCTTCCCGGCAAGAACTGATGTAGCAAAAGGGCATAAATAATAAACACACTATGAAAGAATTACTCAGAACATACAATTCAGCGCGTGTCCTAATAGTGGACGACATGCCGGTAAATACCGCCATTCTTTCTTCAATGCTCACCACAATGGGCATTTCATGCGATCTGGCCGAGAGTGGTCAGGAGTGTCTGGATATGTGCCGTAAGAACAGATACGACCTGATCCTTCTTGACCACCGTATGCCGGGTATGGATGGCGTGGAAACTCTTTTCCGTCTCAAGGACATATTCCGTCATGTCGGTGTGGAAACACCCGTCGTCTGTCACACAGCGGATGAAGGGAAAAAATACATTAATCTCTACAAGGCTGCCGGTTTTGCGGATGTTCTGATAAAGCCGGTGGATCCGGGTAAGCTCATGTTTCTGCTTATGACATATATTCCCGACGGAAAATATGTTGTTCCTTCCCTTGCTGAAAAAAAGAAGCATATAGAGCATGAGCTTGCATCTCTTCCACCATGGCTTAAAAATATTCCCCAGCTGGATCTAAAAAGCGGAATCGAGCATTGTGATACCGCATCCGCTTTTCTTGACACTCTGAGAGTATTTACACAATCAATAAAGGGAAAGATTACCGACATAGAAAAGTTTGAAAATGAAGAGAACTGGCCTATGTATCTGCTATTGATCCACTCGCTCAAAAGTACGGCAAAGCTTATAGGAGCCAATTCCATCGCAGACAAAGCCGACGACCTTGAATATGCCGGATCGCATAATGAGCATGCTCTGGTGCATGCTCTTACGCCGGCTCTGATCGATGAATACAAAAGCATGATACCCTGCTATGAAAAGCTGATCTCAGAAAACAATTCAGTCCCCAAATGCACGGATCATACTGTTCTGTTTATCGTAAACGAGCCCGGCATTGTCGGAAAGGGTATAACAAAAGCCCTCGAATATAAGAGCTTTGATGTGATGATCATACCTGATGATCCGAAGATCATACTTAACCATCGTGCGGATTCCGATATTCTTATCTACTATCCCAGCGGTGATAATGATCACATCAAATCCGTTTGTACCATGCTTACCGAGATGTGCCGGGACGACAATAAGATCCTGTGCCTCGCAGGGGATTATCTTGATATAGAAACCGCACAGGAAATACACGACAAAGAATGCATCAAGTCCGTGTATCCGCGCCCCATCAATCTCGAGATAATGGCTGCGGATATCACATCATACCATGATAAGCTGCATGGGAACGAGCGTATACGCACCATCCTTATGATAGATGACGATCCCGACTTCCTTCACATCATGGTCAACTGGCTTTCTGCTTCGTACAATGTAGACTGCTCTCATTCCGGTGCAAGCGCGCTTGCCTATCTCGACAGAAAGCGTCCCGATCTGATACTGCTCGATTATGAAATGCCCGGAATGAACGGTGAAAAAGTACTGCAACGGATCAGGTCAAATCCGGTCAATGAGCGTATACCGGTAGTATTTCTGACAGGTATGAACGATAAGGAAGGGGTACTTAAACTGCTGGAGAATCGACCCGACGGTTATCTTTTAAAATCGATACCCCGCGAGGAGCTTCTTGATTCCCTTCAAAGATTCTTTTCCGAGAGCTCTCCCTCTTTCCTGACCAGCTCTTCGAACTGATCTGCCGGAAGCGGCTTTGAAAAATAATATCCCTGAATGATCTCACAGCCCATGCTCTTTAATATATCGAGCTGGGCTTTTTCTTCTACTCCTTCAGCCACTACCGAGACGCCGAGGAATCTTGATATATCCATAACCAGCTCGCACAGCTTAAGGCTCTTTTCGTCCTTTAGCATATTGCTTACAAATTTCATATCCATCTTAAGCACATCTATGGGAATAGTGGTAAGCATGTTAAGTGACGAGTAGCCGGAGCCGAAATCGTCCATCTCAATTCTAAAGCCCTTATTTCTCAGATTGTTCACCACCTCTATCAGGCGGTCGGCACTGTCCGAATAGGCGCTTTCCGTTATCTCAAGCAAAAGCTCATTAGTGGAAAGGCCGTTTTTATCCAGCAGATTCATCAGCCTGTCTTCTATATCCGGATCAAAAATATCTATCCTCGATACATTGACCGAAATCGGCAGTGTAAATCCAAATTTATCCTTCCATTCCGCGATCTTTGAAGTGGCTTCCTCCCAGACAAACCGGTCAAGTTTCTGCACCAGTCCGTTACTTTCAAACAGCGGAATAAAATCACCGGGGTTTATCATTCCAAGCTCGGGATGCTTCCACCTTATAAGAGCCTCTGCGCTTTTCAGTACAGGTCTCTCCCCTGCTATTCCGTACTTGGGCTGGTAATAAACAGTAAAATCCCTGTTATTAATCGCACTGTCTATATCATGTATCAGTCTCTCGTGATACAGCTGTCTGTCGTGGGTTGCAATATCATAGAATGCCAGCTGCTTTGTATAATCTCCGCGAAGCCCGTCACATGCCAGCTTGGCATGATCGAACCACTGCTCCGGCGGTTCGTTTCTGTCCACGCTTTTGTTGATCCCTATTCTAAGTCTGATATTGGCACATTTAAAAGAGTCCGCCGCTATTTCCCCCAGTATGCTTTCGGAAAGTGAGCAATAATCCATTGTGCACGCATGGTAAATATAGAATGTGTCGCCACTCCTGCAGGCTATACCATAGCTTTTATTCAGTTCGCTGCTTATCATCGAGGCAACTCTTTTAAGGATCCTGTCACCCTCACTGCGCCCGTAGATCTCATTGATCAGACGGAAATGCTCTATATCCATCACAATCGCATCCATGGGTGCTTCACTGTATCTTTCAAGTTGCCTGATATATTCAAAGAAAAAATCACAGGTATACAGGCCTGTCATCGGATCATTTTCAGTGGAATCGATGATCCTCTTTTTTTCATACAGGTCTATGATCCTCTCGCATCTTGCCAGCACTACCTCGGGCATGTTGTAGGGCTTTTTGATAAAATCGTCCGCTCCCGCACGTATGCTTGATACCTCTGCTTTTTCTTCCTGTGTCATAACGATCACCGGAATACGTGAAAGATCTCTGTCGGACTTACACTCCTTAAGCACTTCCTCACCGCTCATAACAGGCATCATGAGATCAAGCAGTATCAATGATATCGAATCCCCGTCCCTGCGGATGGTATCCATCGCCTGCTGTCCGTTTTCGGCAAAGATAACATCATATTCCTCCGAAAGCATATTGGCAAGTATCTCGCGGTTGATCCATTCATCCTCAACTACAAGCACCTTTCTTTTTGCTCCTGAGCTTTGCAGTAATTCCTTCATTTCTTATTCCTTTCCTCATCTTCACGAATGGCTATCAGCTCTTCAAGGCAGGCATACAGTCTTTCGGGCTCAACAGGCTTGGTAAGATGCGCATTCATTCCCACCTGAAGCGACCTCTGAACATCCTCATCAAAGGCATTGGCAGTCAGGGCTATAATGGGAATGCCCGCTGCGTCATTCCTGCTTAGAGCCCTGATCGCTTCAGTAGCCTCAAGACCATCCATCTCGGGCATGCGCACATCCATAAGGATGGCATCATAATACGATTCGGCACTGTCACGGAACATTTCCAGCGCAACCCTTCCGTTAACGGCGGTCTCTGTCACTATTTGCCTTATGTCCAGCATTTCCTTCATTATCTCGGCATTGATCTCCATATCCTCGGCAAGAAGTATCCTTTTCCCTTTAAGATCCACAGCCTTTTTGTTCCGAATGTCTCCCGGATTATTTTTGCGGATGATCCTCTCAAACTCATCAAGAACATTAGAGGCAAAAAGAGGCTTTGTGAGGAAGCTGTCCACCCCTGCGTGAAGAGCTTCATCCATTATCTCATCCCAGTTGAATGAAGTGAGTATTATTACCGTTGTTTCGCTGTCATAGCGTTCCCTGATCCTTCTGGCCACTTCAAGTCCGTCCATTTCCGGCATCTTCCAGTCAAGAAGTACAAGACCGTAATGTTCATGCTTTGTATGCGCCACATCAAGCATATGCAGAGCTTCCGCTCCCGACATGGCTATATCGGATTTCAGCCCCGCTTCTTCCAGTATCATGCGCGCATGCTCCGCAGCTACCTGTTCGTCATCCACCACAAGTATCCGAAGATCCTTTAGATTCACCGTATTACTGTCTATATTTGAATTCTCACAGTTGTTAAGCGTTATCATAACCGTGAACCGGGTTCCCTCTCCCTTTTTGGACTCGACAGAAATAGTGCCATTCATCAGGTCGACGATATTCTTGGTGATTGCCATGCCCAGACCGGTGCTTCCGTATTTATTGTTGCGGCTGCCATCCTCCTGTGTAAATGAATCAAATATCTTGGGTATGAAGGACTCGTCCATTCCTATACCGGTATCACTGATCGTAAATCTGATGGTGCTCCTGCCCTCAAATACATTTGCACGCTCAACCTTAAGCGTGACTCTTCCCGGAGCGTCGGTAAACTTAATGGCATTGCTCAATATGTTTATCAGCACCTGCTTAAGCTTCATATCATCACCGATGTAATAATCGGCAACTCCCCCCGTCAGCACGCAATCGTAGGTAAGCCCTTTTTCACTGCATTGTGACATTACCATAGTATTTATCTGTTCAAGCATCGACCTGAAGGAGAATTCTTCCTTGCGAAGTACCATGCGGCCTGCCTCAATGCGGCTCATATCAAGAATATCGTTGATGAGCCCGAGAAGATGCCTTGCGCTGTCTCCTATCTTACCCAGATACTCCTTTGTTTCGTTGGGAAGCTCATTGTTTCTGAGCGCAAGAGAATTAAGCCCGATGATGGCGTTCATCGGAGTCCTTATCTCGTGGCTCATATTTGAAAGGAACACTGTTTTGGCCCGGCTTGCCTCCTCGGCAGTTTCGAGTGCATCTGAAAGTGCCTGGTTTTTGGCAAGAGATTCTCTCATTTCAGCATCGATATCGGTAAATCCCGCACCTACGGCGTGAACGATGTGATCGTCCCTATCATTAGGATTCCTTACGCCTGCCATGCGCAGCATCTCATAGGTTTCCTCTCCGCCCCTTCTTACAAGGTATCTGAGGCTGATTATCAGCTTGTCCTTAAGCCCCTCTCTTATAGCCTCCGGATCGGTGAACCTGAGGAATGCATCACGGTATTCTTCGGTGACGTATTTTTCAGCATAGCTTTTTATCGTCTCGACATATTCAAAGCTGTCACCTACGCCTATTGCATCATCCTCCACCCTATGATCATTCCTGTAGCACACTCCCTGATCATTGTCCAGATCGACATAATAGACGCTGCGATAGTCGGATGCCAGGGCAGTGATCATATTGTCCTGCCTGTGACTCATCTGGTCCTGCGCCAGCAGCTCGTCCTGAAGGGCGATCCTTTCTTCCAGCTCCTGCTGCATCATCTCGGCAGTTTCTCTCTCGGAAATCAGCTTCACGGTTTTTCTGGTCTGTACTACAAGATATACCGTTATTGTCAGCATAACAATAGCCGTGATGATAGAAAGGATCAGGCTCCTTTTTATTATGCCTTCGGAGATATTATCTATCTGGTCACTTATCACGCTTTCCCGTATCAGGTACGTAAGCATCCAGTCGGTTCCGTGAATAGGGGTATAGCTAAGCGTTTCCTGTATTCCGTTGTAAGTAAATGAAACTACACCGCCCCTGTTATTCTCAAAATTCGACAATAATGTCTCATAGTCGTATCCATCATCATAAACGGCACTTTCCATGGTCTTGAGCAGATTATCCTCGGCAGAAAGGCCTCCCAGCACCAGACCGGTAAAGGAGGTTCCGTCGGCTTTATAAATATTACAGAAGGTGGTACCGTTATTGCCTGTCTTAAGGGATATCTCATTAAGGAAACTGTCCAGATCCATTTCCATAAAGCATGCAACCAGTGTATTGCCGCACAGATCAAAACGGTCCACCGGAGCCGCGATCACGATCCTCCTGTCGGCATTTCCGATATCCCTTACGGAAATATCCGGTCCTGAAATGGTTTTATAGTCGAAATCATAAAGCTCCGTATCGGACCTGGTCCCCCGGGAGGTATAAATAATCCCGTTTTCATCAATGAATGCAAACTTTTCGAGATTGTAAAGAAGTTTCATCCTCGACTGATATGCCTGCAGATTCTCTATTGAAGAAAGATCACTCTTATCCAGCAGTCCTACAGCTGTGTCCAGATCCCTCACTCTATCGTCAAGAGCCTGTGCCACCACCTGCTCACGCCTTCCGGCAAGCTCATCCAGATATAAAAGGCTAACATTCCTGACTGCCTTGTTGGCATCCCTGCTCGCACTTCTTCCCGTCCATATGGTTCCAATTATCAGTATAGCCGCTACCGCCAATACTCCTATAACCGCTGCGGATATCAAACCGCCTCTTTTACCGCCGGCAAAAGATATCTTTGATCTTAAAGATCCCATTTTATACTATCCTCATAACAAAAATAAATACAATAATAACGCAACAGGCTCATTCTTCAGGTTATTTACAGAGTTCCGCCAGTCTGTCCCTCTCTTCAAACAGTTCAGAAAGAAGCCTCGTGTAATCGGTATCTGTCCTGTCTCTTAGCAGCTCCGTGATCTCCGAAGCCTTGTCATAAAGGGGCGTCAGTGCCAGATTGCCCAGCACGCCCTTTATTGCATGTGCCGCATCAAAGGCCTCATTCAGGTTTCCTTTTTCGATAGCATCCGAAAGAGTCTCGAATTTACTCTCAGTCGGAACAGAGCCGACAAGCCGCAGATAAAGTGCCTCATTACCCATGCACATTGCCAGTCCCTTTTCGGTATCGGCGCCGAAACTCTTTAAAGCTTCCAAAGTGATCATCTTATCTCCTCCTTGTCGTCCTGCCTTATTTACACATAAGTTTATTATACTAATTTATGCCTGCGCTTCCAAGCTTCTTTTTGATCTTCCTATTCCGGAAACATATACATCCGGAACCTTCCCCAGCTGCTTCAAACTTAAAAATCAGTATTTCCCGGACAAGAAGTAATCTACATTCCAACCAAGGTATAGCGGAATGCTGTAAGAGACCGTGGATTCACAAACATTTTCGGCTATATTCTTTTCGGATAGCTTAATGCCTTTCTTCGGCTGATACTTCTTGCAGAACTGCTTATAACTCTTTGCCTGGGTATTATCCGCAGATT
>CAMUYA010000037.1 GCA_947164865.1 uncultured Lachnospiraceae bacterium | reverse complement strand
TTACTCCCCTTATTATAAAAAAATAAGTGCAGATGTCAGAGTTAATTACTCTCTAACAACTACACTTTTATGGTACTAAAATCGAGCCAAGAGACTTGTTCTCCTGGCTCTTTTCATGCACTTTACTGTTTTTCATCTTGTATGTTACGCTTCCCGGCTCTTCTTTTCGGCGATCTTCTTTTCAACAACTTCAAAAATCTTCTTTACTACAAAGAAGGAAATGATTGCATCTACAGCTCCGACAACGATTCCTCCCATAATATCGGTAGGCCAGTGAACGAAGAGATACATTCTCGAAAATGCAATCAGGCACGCTACTATTATCGCTCCGATTCCGGCTTTACGGTAGTAAAGGAAAATACAGATGGAAGCGGTGATACCGTTCATGGTATGTCCTGACGGGAATGAAAAATCGTCAGGGTTCTTTATAAGCAGCTGAACACTCGGGTCAACCCAGCAAGGTCTTCCTCTTGCGATCACATTCTTGAGAACGAGGTTTCCAAGAACGAATGTGAGCGCCATTGCAAGCATCATTGTAAAACCGCATTTACGGGTTTGGGGAATGATAGCAAGCACAAGGCTGATGGCCATCCACATAAGTCCCGCTTCGCCCATGTAAGTAATGATTTTCATGATCACATCAAGCGGTGCGGAATGAATGCCCTGCAGGGACTGTAAGAAGCTCATCTCCCACGGGAAATAGAACTCGTTGTAAACTGAGGGAATCATAGAATCTTTCTCCTTTTTATTTTAACTTTTCATTGAATATCCTGATGTTCTCCGCGATATCTCCCTTGAAAACCGCGGATCCGGCAACGATAATATTTGCGCCTGCTTTTGTAACTTCCTGCACATTGTCAAATGTTATCCCGCCGTCGACTTCAATATTCAGATCATCCAAACCTGTACGGTCGGTTACGACACGAAGCTCGGTCACTTTATCGACGCATTTTCCGATCAGCTTCTGTCCTCCGAATCCCGGTTCAACAGTCATGATGAGAACCAGATCGACATC
Organism: uncultured Lachnospiraceae bacterium; assembly: GCA_947164865.1. Lineage (GTDB taxonomy): Bacteria > Bacillota > Clostridia > Lachnospirales > Lachnospiraceae > AC2028. The sequence goes on along the minus strand of CAMUYA010000037.1, from coordinate 22,960 downwards.
ACGGATATACGGCATAACTTCGCTTACCGGAGTGTCAGGCTTGATCGCTATTCCGACTTTTTTTCCAAGGCTTCTGATCTTTTCGATACAGCCTGCCGGATCCTCTGTCGCTTCGAGATGGAAATCTATAAGATCGGCTCCGATTCTCGCAAATTCCTCAAAATATCTCTCGGGTTCCTGCACCATAAGATGCACATCAAAAAACAGGTCCGTTCTTCTGCGGATCGTTTCGATCACGGGCATACCAAATGATATGGATGGAACGAACATTCCATCCATAACATCGATATGAAGCCACTTGGCTCCGTTTTTTTCGACTGTGTTTATCTGCTCTCCCAGCTTCCAGAAATCTGCTGCAAGTATTGAGGGAGACATCAACTTACTCCTGCTCATGGCACCTCATCAGTCAGCTGCCACAACGATCAAGGATCGCGAGGCAGCTGACAGCTTTCCCTCAAAGGGAAGCCTTTTATACAAATTCCTTCACTACTTTATATACGCCGTCAGCATCAAGTCCGTATTTCTTTACGAGCTCTCCGGCGCTTCCGGATTCTCCGAATACATCCTGCATTCCGATCTTTCTGACGGGAGTGGGACATTTAGCGCAAAGCGTATCACATACTGCGCTTCCGAGGCCTCCGATAACCGAATGCTCCTCGACGGTAACAACCTTACCGGTCTTCTTTGCACTTGCTACGATTATATCCTCATCGAGAGGCTTGATGGTACAGATATTGATAACTTCCGCACTTATGCCTTCTGCTGCAAGCTTCTCTGCTGCGCCGAGTGCCGAATCCACACAGATACCGGTTGCCACTATGGTAACATCTTTTCCCTCGCGTAAAACGGTACCCTTTCCGATCTCAAACTTGTAATCTGGTCTGTCGTTGATAACGGGCACTGCCGCACGACCAAAGCGGATATATACCGGACCCTCGTGCTCAAGAGCGGCACGTACTGCAGCCTTTGCTTCAACATCATCTGCAGGGCACATAACTACCATTCCGGGAATGGTTCTCATAAGTGCGATGTCCTCGTTGCACTGATGGGATGCTCCGTCCTCTCCGACTGTAATTCCGGCATGAGTGGCGCCGATCTTAACATTAAGATGAGGATATCCGATGGAGTTTCTTACCTGCTCAAAAGCTCTTCCTGCCGCAAACATTGCAAATGAACTGCAGAAAGGAATCTTTCCGGTAAGTGAAAGGCCTGCTGCCACGCCCATCATGTTTGACTCTGCTATTCCGCAATCGATGTGACGATCGGGATATGCTTTCTTAAAAATTCCTGTCTTGGTAGCCGCAGCCAGATCCGCATCAAGTACTACAAGATCCGGAAATTCCTCAGCCAGCTCCTTTAATGCATTTCCGTAGCTTTCACGGGTTGCAACTTTCTTTACGTCTGCCATGATCAATTGCCCTCCTTTGCCAGTTCTTCATCTATCTTAGCAAGATCCGCCATTGCCACGGCGTATTCTTCATCATTCGGTGCCTTTCCGTGCCAGTCTACGCTGCCTTCCATAAAGGATACTCCTTTACCCTTAAGGCTGTGCATGATGATCGCGGTGGGCATTCCCTTTGTCTCTTTAGCTTCTTTAAATGCATTTCTGAGCGCATCGAAATCGTGAGCATCCACATTGATCACGTGGAAGTTGAAGGCTTCAAACTTCTTGTCGATAGGATAGGGAGAACATACCTGATCTATGGGTCCGTCGATCTGAAGTCCGTTATTATCGACGATCACACAGAGGTTATCAAGCTTTCTGAAGCCCGAGAACATCGCTGCTTCCCATACCTGACCTTCCTCGAGCTCACCGTCTCCGAGCAGAGTATATACACGGAAATCTTTATTTCCAAGCTTTGCTCCCAGAGCCATTCCCGCTGCGGCGCTTATTCCCTGTCCGAGGGATCCGGATGCCATATCCACTCCGGGAATATGCATATTGGGATGTCCCTGGAGATATGATCCGAGATGACGGAGAGTCTTTAAATCTTCAACAGGGAAGAATCCTCTGTAAGCAAGTGCCGAGTAAAGTCCGGGTGCTGTATGACCCTTGGAGAGAACGAAACGGTCTCTGTCTTCCTTAGCAGGATTCTTGGGATCGATATTCATCTCCTCAAAATAGAGAAAAGTGTAAAGATCCGCAGAGGAGAGTGATCCGCCCGGATGTCCGCATTTAGCGGCATGGGTGGCTGTCACGATACCCTTGCGGACATCATTTGCATGCTTCTTAAGTTCAAGATTGTCCATTGCATTACTCCTTTATAATAATTATTGATTGTGTATCTATGATATATCCTTGCGAAATAATCCGCCTATCATTTACTGCTTAAAACCTATCAGTTGTTGTTCTGTCCATAGTATGCGTTCGCTCCGTGTTTGCGATAATAGTGCTTATCCTGAAGCTCCTGCGGTGCCGGCTGTACCTTGGGATTGATAGTCTCGCAGCGGTATGCCATTTTTGCTACTTCCTCGAGAACAACGGCATTGTGGACTGCCTCATGTGCATCCTTACCCCATGCAAAGGGTCCGTGGTTTTTGCAGAGGCATGCAGGCACTGCCATAATATCCTTACCCATACGTTTAAACTCATTGACTATCAGGTGCCCGGTGTTTTCCTCGTATGCGGTATCTATCTCCTCTTTTGTGAGGCATCTAAGGCAAGGCACCGGCCCGTATATGTAATCTGCATGAGTCGTGCCGTAGCACGGAATGTCGCGTCCTGCCTGTGCCCAGCTGGTAGCGTATGACGAGTGAGTATGAACTATTCCGCCTATCTCGGGAAAAGCCTTGTACAGCTCCAGGTGAGTTGCCGTGTCGGATGAGGGATTATATCTTCCTTCAACCTTGTTTCCGTTCAGATCCATTACGACCATGTCTTCGGGAGTCAGTTTTTCATATTCCACTCCGCTCGGTTTGATCACGAAAAGTCCGCTGTCCTGGTCTATTCCGCTGACATTTCCCCAGGTGAAGGTCACGAGCCCGTATCTCGGGAGATCCATATTGGCCTCATATACCTTTTTCTTCAGTTCTTCAAGCATGTCATTTCCCCTTTCTATTCTTCATCCTCGCTCAGCGAGCCCACATGTCCGAGCTCATCTATAACCTTTTCAAATTTAACTCTTGACTGTCTGAATGCTTCCATAATTTTGGGCGAGAAAACGCCGCATTCTCCTTCGGTGATCATCTTGAACGACTCGGATTTGGAGTATGCTTTTTTGTAAACCCTGTCACTTGCAAGTGCATCATAGGTATCTGCGATCGACACAAGCTGCGCAGATATGGGGATATCGTCTCCCATAAGCCCGTCCGGATACCCTCTTCCGTCATATCTTTCGTGATGCCAGCGGCATATCTCCTCAGCAGCCTTTTCATATTCTTCATCCCAGCTCGTCTTGATGGATTGCAGAAGCTCTATTCCTTTTGTGGTGTGGGATTTCATTATCTCATACTCTTCATCGGTCATTCTTCCCGGCTTCAGCATAATGGAATCGGGGATACATATCTTTCCCACATCATGAAGCATGCTCGCCCTTGTATATAAGGCGATAAGATGCTCGTTAAGCCCGGTATCGGAAAAGCTCTGCATCATCTGTTTCCCGAGTATCTCGGTAAATTTTGCGACTCTGCTGACGTGGTTTATGTCCTCCAGATTGCGATATTCCGCGACGGTTCCGAGCACCTCGAGCACTGAGGTCTGACTGCTCCTCAGCTGCGAATTCCTCTCTTGCAGAGCCTCAAATTCTTCCTTCAGGGATGAATTTCTGGCTTCTATCTGCTCACCGATCCTTCGGAATTTGTTGAATGTTTTGATATTCTTCGAAATGCATCTTCTGATACGCGCCGAGTCAAAGGGTTTTGACATGTAATCAACAACCCCGAGTTCAAAGCACTTTTCCAGGTCCGGATCTTCTTCCGTCTCGGACGTAACGATTATCGGAAGGTTCTCTATCTTTTTGTTCTCGGCAAGGATCTGAACAAACCTGAGTCCCGACATCGGCTTCATTGCCAGCCTTATTATGATCACCAGGAAGTCATGCTCACTCTTTTCAAGGCATCTGATGGCATCTTTGACGTTCATGGCCAGCACGCAGATGTAGTCCTCCGAAAGCACTCTGTTGAGCGCTGCAGTCTCGACCCTGTCATCATTTATGATAAGTATCTGTTCTTTCATAGCTTACCGCCTTTATTCATGGAACGCCAAAATATGTTCTCCGTGTTCGTCATTTACCAGTTTCAGTGTCACGTCCCTCATTCCCGACGATATCCAGTGTTTTCCGCTTATCTCGATATCCACTCCGTCAAACAGGTCTCCCTTTATAACTATCTTTGAATTGTGGTACTCTTTCATCTTTTCCTTGAACTTTTCAAGTTCTTCCTCCGCTGCCTCCACGTCCAGTTGCTTGGTATAAACGGCATTCTCTATCTTGGTGAACACTTCCATGGTGGCAAGGATCTCCAGCTTATACTTTGCGTGAAATTCATCTTCGGCGCTTTTAAGTACCTTGAGCTGTTCCCTGTTCGCCGTCAGCTTCTGCAGAAGGGCTTTCTTTTCGTTCTCCATGGACTGGGGAATACCGGTGCAGATCCTGGTTTTTGTTCCGAGTCTGTTTCCCGCATTTGATATGATCATCCCTTTAAGTCCGTTTGCTTTTCCGCCGACGAGAGCGCCTTTTCTGTTTTTTACCTCTATGGAGTTTTCCGCATAGAGCTCGCAGTTGGTGGCATAATCGACTGTGATCGTATCCCCGGCGAAAACATTTGTGCTTTCAAGGAATTTAGCGGTTACATTTTTTCCTGCGCGGATCATTCCTTTTCCGTTTCCGTTCATTCCGCGCTTCAATATGACATCGCCTTCCGCGGAGATATTTCCGCCCTCAACAAAGCCGTCTATCACCACATCACCGCCGCAGTTGATGACTCCTCCGACACCTACATCTCCTCTTACGTGAACGCTTCCCTTGTATACGATGAATCCCGTGGCTATGCTTACTTCATCCACCTCCAGGATCTCCGAGATCATTATCTTGCTCTCATCCTTCAGGCATATAAAGCCGTCATAATTGGATATATAGGTCAGCTTGTCCTTGGTCATTGTAAAACCCGAACCGCTGAGGACCGGGAGCTCATGGCCCTTTCTTGCAGGCAGCACCGTTCCGTATACATCGAATCCGTCTTTTCCGGGAGTGGCGGGGTGATATATCGCTACTGTTGCCCCCTGATTTACGTTGTCAAACCATTCGATATTGTTATAATCCACCGACCCATCTTCCAGGATCTTCGGTTTTCCGTCTATATCCGTCCGGAAAAAGAACTCATAATAACCGTCCTGACCGTCCTCCGCAAGCTCTCCCTTGGCAACCAGGATGTGTTTATCGGTTATCTCCCCGGTCTCCGCTTTTCTCATATTATCGCGGATGATGCCTTTTCGTATTTCGCCTTCCCATGTAACCTTAAGAAGCTCCTGCTCCGTATACTTTAAATGTTCATCTAAAATATCCACATAGGCCTCCATCCGGTCACCGCTGACGGAAAGAGTAAGTGTCTCGAGGCCTTCCTCCTCGCTCACCTTCCTGTGGACTATCTCCTCCACTTTGTCTATGGTGCTCTCGGCGATCTTCTTGGCATTTTCCAGCATCTCAAGGAGCTCTAAACGCTTCCTCTTCATGTCGGTGGCCGAGAAACGCATCAGCCTGTATCCTTCCACATCAAGACCTTCCTGAAGTCCCAGACGGATCTCTCTCATCTGCTGTGAAGAATACAGTTTGTTGGAATACATCGAAACATCCACACGGTGCTTAAGTCCGAGTCTTATCTCGTGCATCTGCTTCCAGTTGTATCCGACATCCGCATATACATCCACATCTATCATATCTTCGAGGCCGAGACGGATCTCGTCAAGGGCGGATCCTCTGTAATCCTTGTTCAGATATGGATCTATGTCTATCTCTCTCTCAAGAGCGACTCTTATTCCCTCCAGCTGCTCGGCATCAAAGCCCTGCTCTATATATGGTGTCAGCTCTACGCCGTTTCTTCTTCCTCTCCTTAACTGGCGTATTATGGCAGCCGACTTTACCCCGCGGCGGTTTCCCTTGTAATCGCTGATATCAACCCCGTCGCGTAACGCATGGCGGTATTCGTGCATCAGATCGTGAGGGATGGATTTATCCGCAAAGCTTTTTACATCAACGCCGTTTTCCAGTCCCTTACGAAGCTCCTCCATCTGGAACCAGTCATAGCCCGGATCGGCATATACACTCGCATCGAGACCTTTAGAAAGCCCCACTCTTATCTGCTGCATCTGCATGGGCAGGAAAGCCGGGTTCTCGTATATCGATGTATTCAAGCCTTCTTTTTTTCCGAGCTCTATTTCATTGAGCTGGTCCTGGGTGTACTCACTTGGCATAAGCTTTAATCTCCGGGTTTTATCAGCGCAGCATATATTTCACGCTTACCCACACCTCTGTCTTTAGCAACAAGCTTCATGGCTTCCTTACGGTCTGTTCCCTGTTTCTCGTAAAACTCTATATGTTCCGGGATGGACATTTTTTCCCATTCCCTGATACTTTCATTTCTTTTTTCTTTTCTGCTTTTGCCTTCTATAACGATCACGAATTCGCCTCTGGGGTCTTCGCTCTCATACATTTCCAAGGCTTTTGATATCGTAGTTCTGTCGATCGTCTCGTGCTTCTTCGTAAGCTCCCTGCACAGGGCGATCTTCCTGTCGCCAAGGGCTTTTTCGAGCTCACCGAGAGTCCTGACCAGATGGTGGGGTGCCTCATAAATGATCATTGTCCTGCTCTCCCCTGACAGTTCCTCAAGCACTTCCTGCCTCTCCTTCTTTTCGGAAGGGAGAAATCCCTCAAAGCAGAATCTTCTTGTGGAAAGCCCCGAAAGGGTAAGTGCTGTGACACATGCCGCGGGACCGGGAAGTGATGTGACCGCGATCCCTTCCTCACCGCACATTTTAACCAGCACTTCACCGGGATCTGATATCGCCGGCGTTCCGGCATCGGTGATAAGGGCTATGTTTCTGCCCTGTTTCAGCTGTGAGATAAGATCTCTTGCTTTCTCGACTTTATTGTATTCATGGTAGCTGGTCATCGGTGTATGGATATCAAAATGATTCAGCAGCTTGATGCTGTTTCTCGTATCCTCAGCAGCGATGATATCCGCCTCCCTGAGAGTTTCCACTGCTCTCGGGGACATATCTCCGAGATTTCCTATGGGTGTTGCGCACAGATAAAGCGTTCCTGCCATCATATGATCCCTTAAAAACCGTAGAGCGTTGCAACCTCGTCGGTATAAACATCTTTTTCTTTAAAAATGATCAGCGGTTTCTCAACCGTCATTCTCTTTTTTCCGCCGCGAACCGCTTCGATGAGAGCCATGTTCGGCTCGTGATCCGCGAATGGATAAACCAGTCTGAGCCTCTTGGGTTCCAGTCCGTATTTTGTCAGCGTAACAAATATCTCGCTCAGCCTGAAGGGCCTGTGTACGAGGAACAGTTTTCCTCCGGGTTTCAAAAGCCCCGCGGACACTCTCGCTATGTCTTCAAATTCGCACAGGATCTCATGCCTTGCTATAGCCTTGGGGCTTTCCGGATTAACTATCCCGTGCTTTCCGATCATATACGGGGGATTGCAGGTTATGACATCGAATGATGACAGCGGGAACAGTTCATCCGCTTTTTTGATGTCTCCCTCTATGATCTCAACCCTGTCTCCGATCCCGTTCAGCCTGACGCTGCGCGAAGCCATATCCGCGCTTTCTTTTTGGATCTCAAGCCCGATCAGTTTGCTGCACTCTGTTTTTGCCGACATAAGGATCGGAATGATCCCTGTTCCGGTTCCCAGATCCAGCAGTCTTTCACCTTTTACTTCCCCCGCAAACCCGGTGAGGAGTACGGCGTCCATCCCGAAGCAGAAGCCGCCCGGGTTTTGTATTATAACCAGGTTGTTTCTCTGAAGGTCATCGATCCTCTCATTTTCCTTCAGCGTTATTCTCTCCCCTGTCATTTTTCCTTCCGTTTCTTCTGTCTCCGTTTCGGAAATGCTTGCCTTTCTTTCCGCGGTTTCTGTCTCCCTGCTTGCCGTTGTTTCCGTCGCCGCCGTTATTGCCGTTGCGGGGTTCCTTAGCTTCCTTCGGTTCTCTGGGTTCCCTGGGCTCTCTGGATTCTTTGGACTCTCTGGGCTCTTTACGGTTATTGTTATCGGGCCTGCTCTTTGTCTCCGCGGCGCTTTCTTTCTTACTCTGCGGTGAGTCCTCCAGAGCTTCCAGCTGCTTTTCGTCAGCAGTGCTTTCGAGTTCCGCCGGGCTCTGGGCTGCATTATTCTTCTTCCCGCGGCGCTTTCGCAATATAGTGATACCGTTAGCCGGGTAATCGTGAAGTTCTTTTTCGTCTCCCTCTTCTACCACAACCTTTACGGTCTGTCTGAGTACATTTGTGGAGAACACTTCTCCCTGAAGTCCGTCGAATCCTTCAACAAAATCACCCACATCCGGCATGGTTTTGTTGAGTTCCTCATAGGTCTCCTCCTCGTATTTAAGGCAACACATAAGTCTTCCGCACACACCCGAGATCTTGGTCGGATTCAGCGGAAGGTTCTGCTCCTTTGCCATTTTGATCGAAACCGGAACAAAATCCTCAAGATATGAGGCGCAACACATAGGCCGCCCGCAGGCTCCGAGTCCCCCTATAGCCCTTGCTTCGTCCCTTACTCCTATCTGTCTGAGCTCTATCCTGGTCCTGAAGGTCCCTGCCAGATCCTTTACAAGCTCGCGAAAATCAACGTATCCGTCCGATGTGAAATAGAAAAGTATCTTACTGTTGTCAAATGCATATTCAACCTCGGTCAGTTTCATGTCGAGACCGTGCTTTCTGATCCTCTCAAGGCATATATCGAAAGCATCCTTGCTTTTTCGCTTGTTTTCCTGTACCTGTTCCTCGTCCTTCTCCCCTGCTTTTCTGAGCACCGGCTTAAGGGGCTGGAAAAACTTTTCCTCATCGACCTCTCTCATTCCGGTAACTGCCGTACCATAGTCAATTCCTGTTCCCGTTTCGACTATCACATGATCATCCTTTTGGATAATATGATCCCTGCAGTCGAAAAAATATGTCTTTCCGGAGTTTTTGAACTTAACTCCCACTATCTTTTTAATCATAGATCCTGAACCTTGTGTTTATCCTTTCTCTTGAATCGTCAAAATAAGAAGCTCCATTGTCAGCTCGAAATTGACATTCGCTCCGAGCCTGAGCCTGGCTTTCTGGAGAGCCTCCAGCACTTCTTCTATGCCCTCGTAACTGCTCCTCTGAGCCACACGGCGTATGGTGGAAAGCTCCTCTCTGAATACCAGCTTGTCGGTCTCTCCCGTCGCCTTAAAAAGAAGCACATCCCGATACCATATGGCAATGATGTCAAGATAATCTCCCGGATCCACCTTGTACTCGGACATGGCTTTTATCGCCGCCACCGCATCGGGCAGTTCCATATCGCGGATCCCTTTTACCAGATTAAGCGTGGCGTTCTGCACTGCGGTAAAATCATCGCTGGATGCCATTTCCCTTGCTTTCCCGACATTTCCCTGAGCAAAGGCAACGCAGACATCTGCCTTGTAATCGGGTATCTTCATCTCAGTCATCAGATAGTCTTTAAGCACATCTGACGGAACCGGCTTCATTTCCATCTCAATGCAGCGCGATCTGATGGTCGGAAGAAAACCTGCGGCATTCGTGGTAAGAAGCATTATGACCACATACTCCGGCGGTTCTTCCAATGTCTTGAGGATGGCATTCTGCGCCTGGGCAGTCATTTTCTCCGCCTCACTCACGATATAGATCTTATACGGTCCGCTGTAAGGCTTTATCGAGACATCGGCGCTTATCTGCTCCCTCACGTCATCCACACCGATAGATGCGGGTTTTTCATGTGAGACATATTTAATATCCGGATGATTTCCCGACTGAGCCTGTTTGCAGGAATGGCATTCTCCGCAGGGCTCGTCTCCTCCCTTTTCACAAAGGAGCGCCTGAGCGAAAACTTTGGAGATAAACTCTTTACCGCTTGATCTTTCGCCGCTGATAATATACGCATGTGAAATTTTACTGAATTTGATGGCATTTTTCAGATTCGATTTGATCTGATCCTGCCCGATAATATCCCGGAACGTCGACATATACTGCCCTTTCTATATGGCTTTTTCATTTCTTCTCCCACTGCCCTGTCAGGTGAAGATATCCAGCAAAAGCCCCTGTATCTCACCGATCTTGCCGAGGATTTCCATATTGTCCTTCTCGTCTTTCATAAGCTCCTTGGCAAGAGCGTCCAGATTCTCGTCCACCAGCCTTATGATCCCGTATACTCTGTGTCTGCCTCTTTTATCCAGAAAATTCTCTCTCGAGAATTCATGAGATCTCGATACTATTTCGTTTAAAAAATCTTTTACCAGCCCGCGATAATGCTTCATATCTTTGACATCACGTTTTTTTGCAAGCTTTTTTCCTTCTTCGGTGATCTCCTGCATAAGTGCATTTAAGTGAGCCTGAAGCTCACTTTCCGCGATATTGCTGGCAAGCATAAACTTGAAAGTCCCGTCGGTAGGTTGCGGGGCCTGCGTCTGCTGTACCTGCTGCACTTGCTGAGTCTGGTTAACCTTTATATCCACCCTGATCTATCCTCGCGCAGAATCTACGATTCCTTTAATATAATCACTTATCTCGTAAACACATCCGTCCAGACTGTCATTCTCATTTCTGAAACGCCTTTTTACTCCCTCTCTCTCAAGGTTGGCATCCGAAAAGTCTTCATCGTCTGCCAGAAATCTTCTGCACAGCTCTCTGTAATTGGGGCTTTCCTGTTTCCTCTCGCGCTTGAGGGCTCGCTGAAGTCTTTCTCCGTCATCAAGTTCCACGTAAACCGGTATCACTCTTCCCTCGCCAAAGTACTCACGCAGGCCATGATACTGCTCGAGCGTACCGATTATCAGGTAATTCTCATCTTCCTTTATGTTCCCGTCATCCACCGTAAAATATCTCCACGGACCCGCTGCGGTATTGTATATCCTCGTCTCGATAACTCTGCCTTCACTCTTTAGCTTCTCATAGCCCTCTTCATCCGTGAAATGATACTCTCTTCCGTCAACTTCTTTTATACGGATAGGCCTTGTTGTGTAGGAAACGATTTCGTGAAGCCCAAGTTCTTCACAGGCAATGACTCTTTTATATATTGTGTCTTTTCCCGATGCACTTTTTCCCATCAGGCAGAAGATTGTTCCCATTTTTTCCTCTTTTGCTCAGATGTGTTTTAATAAGCCTTCGCCCTTAAGGACGCTTATCATTCCATCTTTTATCCCGGACACTTCCAGCTTTTCGCCGATGTATCTTTTTATAAGCTTTACGTGTTCTCTTTCTATTATCTCTCCCATTGCAAGAAGAGGAGTTCCCGGCGGATATAATCCCACGATTTCCCCGGATATCCTTCCCACGGATTCTTCGACTGGGATCTCTTCCGACTCTGTCTTCCATGCACTTCCCGGCGGCAGCGCAATCTTCGGACGTGGGATATCATCATATTCCGTTATGACTGTACCGGTGCATCCGCTCTCTGCCTTTTTGCGGAGAGTCTCGTCGATTTTAGTAAGAGCGTCAAAGAGCCTTTTGTAAGCCTCCCTGTCATCGGAAACGGTAAACATCGCAAGAACATATCTCTCCGAGCTCATTTCCGTTTCCGCTCCGTACTCATTTCTCAGGATCTCGGATAATTCGGTACCGGTCATGAATATATTATTGCCATCCGATGCCGACAGCAAAAGCTTTCCGGCGTCATTTATGCCTTTGCAAAACGGGTATGCGCTGATATACTTCAGCTCATTGTTTATTTTCGAAACCAGCCCGGCATAATTATTCTCCAGTGTTTCAAGAAGCTCACCGCCCCGGGCCGCCATAAGCCTCACCGCTCCGTCTATGCCCGCCATAAGCGGATAGGAAGGGCTGCTGGACTGAAATACTCTCAGATACCTTTCAATACGATCCTTTTTTACAAGGCTTCCGTTTACGTGAAGAAGCGCTGTCTGGGTGGGGGCCGGAAGAGTTTTGTGCGTGCTCTGGATCACTATGTCTGCCCCGGCTCTGCAGGCGCTGTATTTACCGCCCAGATACGGAAGATGTGCTCCGTGGGCTTCGTCCACTATAAGCGGGATCCCGCGCAAGTGGGCGATCTTTGCTATTTCTTCCACCTTGCACAGGCATCCCTCGTAGGTCGGAGATACAATAAACACAGCCTCCGCATCGGGGTTCTCCTCTATTGCCTTTCCTATTTCATCCGGCGTCACGGCTTTACAAAAGCCCCACTTTTTTTCCGTCTCCGGATAAATATATGCCGGGATCGCATTTCTGAGCGCCATCCCGTGGTAGGCGGATTTATGTGCATTCCTGACTATTATCAGCTTCCCGCCCTCGGATACCGCCGCAAATATGGCGGAAATCACACCGGCTGTGCTTCCGTTTATCAAAAAATAAGAATGGTCCGCACCGGTTACTTCAGCGCAGTATTCCTGAGCATCTTTTAAGATCCCTGTGGGGGCGTGAAGGTTATCGGTCCCCTGCACCTCCGTCAGGTCTATCAGTGCTGTTTTCTCCGGAAGAAAACTCTGTTCTTTTCTTTTGTGTCCGGGCATGTGATAGGGATAAATATCTTTGTGTCCGTATTCAGTCAGCTCTTCGTATAAATTCATAGACCCCTGCCGCCCACATCACCTTTCCACGGGCTACACTACGCCCAATCATACATAGTATATTCTAACATTTTTCGGTCAAAAAAAAAAGAGCTCGCGCCCTTTTTTAGCCCTGTCTGCCAAGCACTACGTCGTCCATAACTTTTACGCCGATCATGCCCTCAGCATTATTAATATATCCCGGAACCGGTATACCGTCCGAGGAGTCCACCCACCATATGGCATCAGTGAATCCGAATTTATGTCTGAACCCTGTAGTGCTGGAAAGCCTAGGGTTGATCTCAAACACATAATACTTTTCTCCCTGCTTTCTAAGCTGTATATTAAAGCATCCTTTAAGATCAAAGGCTTTTGCCGCCTTTGCGGCAAGTTCCCCGATCCCGGGGATATCGCATACTTCAACAAAAACGGAAAGGCCTCCGTATCCCAGCTGTCTTTTTAAAGTAATGGAATTGATCACCGATCCGTCCGAGAACACGCCTACCGTGTATTCGTTATCGGCATCCCCGACAAGTTCCTGACAGATCATTCCGGATTTTTCACATTCTTCCCATTCTTTTTCGTCATGTATCGTCTTAAGCTTTTTGCTCCCGCAGCCACTGTCCGACTTTATGATAAAAGGATAGCTCAGCCCGCCTTTGTAGCTTTCCGCATAATACGTTTCCGGCGTGTCGATACCGGCTTCTTTGAGAAACCCTGCAGTCTTATACTTGCTCATACAGATTTCGATTATCTTTCTGTTATTGATAAGGAGCTTTATACCTCTCTTTTCGAAGTAATCCCGTCTTTCATTCCACAGTGAGATCTCATATTCCGTTGTAGGGAGAAAATGTGTTATCCCATACTCGTCAAACAGCTTTTCCACAAAAGGAACATAGCTTTCGTCATCATACCTTGGTGCGACAAAAACTTTTTTTATAACATCCATATAAGGGGTGTACTTTTTTATATCCATCCCGTATATCTCATCGGGATCATTACTGTCCTTCAGACATCTGATTATTGAGCAGGCAACGTCCCCGCCTATTCCGGTAATAAGTATTCTCCTCATGATCTTCTGTAAAAAATCTCCTCAAGATATTTGTTTTCGGGATCATTCTTTCTCGCAGCTTCTATTATGGGTTTTGTATCTATCTCAAAATGACGGAAGGCGATCTCCATTGTCCCGTCATCTATGCTGCAGTAAGAGAATCCCTTTCCGTCTCTGGGCTGACCAAGTGAACCGGGGTTTATCCAGAGGATATCTCCCTCTCTTCTTAACATCGCATAATGAGTATGTCCGGAAATGCATGCAAATCCCTTTTCCTTGCGATCGATCCCGGAGTCGGGATATATGCGTCCTTCCAGCGGATCTTCCGGAGTTCCGTGAACGACTGAAAACAATCTGCCCCCGATGGTGATTTCCGCTCTTAACGGCAGTCGCTGCACATATTCCAAAACGGAATCATCTTTGCATTTATAGGAAGATCCGTACTTTTTTATCAGCTTCTCCGTAGTCTCTGTATCGTCATACGCATCGATATAATACTGATCGTGATTTCCCCTGACTGCCATCAGATCCCCAATGCTTTCAAGCAGTCTGACGCACTCCTTTTCACCATAATAATATCCGCAGACATCCCCGCAAAATATAAACTTTTTATCGCTGCCCGGCTTTTCCTCTTCAAGCAGTTTCCGAAGAGCAATATCATTGCCGTGAACGTCGGAAAAAATAATATATTTCATCTGATGGATCCCTATCGCCCTTTTCCTGCCATTTCACGGTATTTCCACAGCAGGGAGTATTTTATGAAAAACAAAAAAGAATTCTTCATCATAAGATCCGTATAGCTTTTCTGTTCATCATCCATAAATCTGCCGTAAAACCTGTTGCTCCTGAAACCCGGAAACTCTTCCAGCATGCGCTTTTTTATGTGTTTTATTACGGAATACTTTTTACCTTTTTTCATTCTCATATAGGAGAAGACCGTATTTGTAAAATACACGGTAGTAAAAATATTCTCTATCTCTTCCCGATACTCTTCCAGAAAACCTCTTTTTTTCATTTCGGAGAGCATCATCTCCCCGGCTTCAAGTCTGTCAAAACATCTTCTTTCGGTGATAGTATGTACCGTTGAGGAATCATGCTGATAATAATAATACAGTGGTTCGTCTATGTACTCAAAATGCTTATAATACATAGCCCAGACCGGTCCTGCCGCGTTGTCCTCATAGAAGATGTTTTCCGGGAATGACAGATCATTGTCCTTTATCAGAGATGCACGGTACACTTTTGTTACCATACTCGAAAGATTATTCAGGTATTTCTTTCTTTTTTCCGGGGTAAGATCACCGGTTATATCTGAAAGGTCCGGCCTTACTGTTTTCCCCACCTTCATCGTATGTTCATATAC
The DNA here is from genome assembly GCA_947164865.1 of uncultured Lachnospiraceae bacterium. Taxonomy (GTDB): domain Bacteria; phylum Bacillota; class Clostridia; order Lachnospirales; family Lachnospiraceae; genus AC2028. The sequence goes on along the minus strand of CAMUYA010000037.1, from coordinate 7,835 downwards.
AAGCGAGTAACAGCAGCCGACAATATCAGCCCCTGTTTCTTCCCCACGGCGTATCATTTTTTCGTAATAAACCGGGCTGATCCAGTCATCCGAGTCGACAAATCCTATCCACTCGCCCCGTGAGGCTTTTATTCCTTCATTCTTTGCACCGCCCTGATGTCTGTTGTCGGGATAAGATATCACGCGTATTACAGAAGGATTCTTCTTTTCATACTCTCGCAGTATTTGGAGTGAATTGTCTGTCGATGCATCATCAACCGCAATTATCTCATATTCATCCTTCAGTGTCTGACAGAGAAGGGAATCCAGGCAATATTCAAGTTTTCCTTCCGCCGCCATATTGTAGACGGGGACAATAATACTTAATTTCATCTCTATACCCTGTTGGACGAACTGGATTCAATCTGCCATTTCGATCAGTTTATCAGCTATTCTCTCGGCACCTTTTCCGTCGGTGATCCCTGCCGCAGACATTGAAAGACGGGCGCGTTCCGAAGGATCACCGATAAGATTCTTTATTCTGTCGTAAAGTCTGTCATAGAAAATATCGCCTTCTCTTGCATCACCTGCGGAGAGCATAGCACCACGCTCCAAAAAGGCCTTTTCCGCCGGGATCTGATTGTCCGCCAGCACGTAAGTGACAGTGGGTACTGCGCATGCGCACAGCTCATACAGTGTGCTGCCGGCTGCGGATACCGCCATATCGCAGCCCTCCATAAGAGACTTCATATCGGTCACATTCCTGTGAAGTTCTATTTTCCCGTTTGATCTGTCTCCCAGCTCTGTCATCTTTTCGTAATCCGTCGACATTGAGCCGATCACGAAATGAAAGCGGATATCGGACAAAGCTTCAGGATCTGTATCATCTATGATCTTTTGAGCAAGCTTTGGCGCTACGTGAGTCGGGTCCGCACCCCCCGTCATTATCAGGATATTGTCTGCATTTTCTTTTATTCCGCGTTCTTTTTTTATTCCGAATTCCTTTCTGAGCGGAGCGTATTCCGGCCCCAGGATGAATTCGGGTTCTTTTATATTTTCATTCTTATAGATGTTTTTATACCTTTCCGGATCAGCAAAAACATTGTAATTTATCAGCACATCCGTCTCGAATGCATCTGAAGTCCGATCATCGATATATACTGTTTTTTTGCTCTCCCCAATAAGGCTGAAATAACTGTCAGTAACATAATAGCTGTCAATGATAACGACGGATGCCGACTTGAAAGCGGCCAGTTCCTTTAATGCAGGGAGCTCTGCTTCCATATTATCAAAAGAAGTATGAAGTACAATGCATTCATATCCCCTTTTTTCAATAAGCGTTTTCATCTTATCATCGGCAGATACAAATACGGATTCTTCGCCCTTTCTTTTCAGGCTGTCTGCGATGGAAAGGCATCTCATAATGTGACCCGTTCCCACTTTTTCGTTTCCGTCCGCTCTGAATAAAAACATTTAAATAACCTTTATCGATTTAAGCAGCTGCTCTGTTACCGGATCGCCCTTTTTCAGATCTCTGTCGGATGTTTTTCCCATCATATCCTTAAGATACCTTGGAGAAACTCCGTATGCAGGCCTTATATCTCTCACGTTTTCGGCGGTAAATACCTCTCCGGCTTTTATGTCTTTGGCAATAAAAAGACTCCTTCTGTACACCTTCTGTGATCTTTCATTATCCGACAGTTCGTATACAGGTCCTTTTGCTATAAGCTGCGTTGCTCTGACATCTTTGACCATCTGAGCAAATTCCTGCATGGTCATGCTGAATTTGCTGTCCGCGCTCTCCACTCCGTCAAGCATGACATGCTTTTCTATGACACAGGCTCCAAGCGCCACTCCGACTACAGCCCCCAGGCTTCCTGCGCTGTGATCCGATAATCCGATCGGAACATCGAATCTCTTTTTCATATCGGGGATATTACCAAGATGCATGCTCTCCCATGGTGTAGGATACTCACTGCAGCACTTCAGCAGGACTATCTGCTCGTTTCCCATTCTTCTGCAGGCGTCTATGGCCTCCTGCATCTCATCGGGATCAGCCATGCCTGTCGACATTATCATGGGTTTCCCTTTTGAAGCAGCGTACTCTATAAGGGGAATGTCATTAAGCTCAAAGCTTGCTATCTTGTATGCTTCCACGCCTATTCTTTCAAGGAAATCCACCGCATCATTATCAAACGGTGTGGAAAGAAAGTCAATTCCGCATTTTTCACATTCTTCTTTTATTCCGGCCTGCCATTCATAAGGTGTTCCGGCTTCTTTATACAGATCATATAGGTTGTATCCGTCCCAAAGTCCGCCCTTAACCTTGAAATATTCATTATCACAATCTATCGTGATGCTGTCGGCAGTATAGGTCTGAATCTTCAGGCAGTCTGCCCCGGCCTTTGCCGCCTGTCTTACTATCTCAAGTGCGTTATCATAACTTCCTCCGTGATTGGCACTCATCTCCGCTATGATATACACTCCGCCGTTTTTTATTTTTTCGTATAAATGGAACATTTTTATCTCCTCATGTACCCAAATACAATCTGCGGTATTTTTCCTCGGCTATTACCCAGTCTGTCTCCGTGTCTATATCCTGAACCTCTGTCTCGGGTATTATATACGGAACAGTCTTTTCAGCTATCAGAGTATGGCTTCTGTAAAAGCTTTCCGAACTGCTTATATAAAACTGGCCACAGTCGTGATAGATCGGCTCAAGATCCTGACTTCGCGTGTTTGCATACTCCGGGTACTGATATCTGATGAATCCGTTCTCGCATACAAAACCTCTCTGGGGCGGAAACTCAAACTTCACAACCGGCACAAGGCTGTCAGCCCCACTCTGTTTAAACGCCTTTACGGCTTCCCGGAGTTTTTCCGCTGTTATGAACGGAGCCGTCGGATATATACATGCAAAAAAATCAAATTCTTTACCGAGGTTTTTATACTCATCCAGCACTTCCGATATTACATCCGCTGTGACCGCGTAATCGTTTGATGTTTTATCGCTCCTTAAAAATGGGATCTCCGCACCGTATTTTTTTGATATTTCCGCTATTTCCGCATCATCCGTCGAAACCATGACAGAGTCGAATGCACCTGATGCTATGGCCGCTTCGATGGAATATGCGATTATCGGTTTGCCAAGGAATTCCTTTATGTTTTTTCGCGGGATTCTTTTGCTGCCTCCGCGGGCAGTGATTATTGCCACAGAACTCATCTTATACCTTTCCCCATCCTGCAAAATGCTTTTCGGGAGCCTCGTATTTGTCCATAAACTCATCACCGAGATTCACTTTTTCATCGGCAAATCTGACAAGGCCAAGCTGCGTAAAAATGCTTACTATTTTATCGAATCTGAAATCCTCAAAGAAATTAAATACTTCCATTGGGACTCTTTTATCAAACTGCGGTATATCCGGGAAAATTTCCGAATAATCGAGTTCGTCACGAGGATGCGGTTTCAGGAATACTTTTCCTTCCTTCGAAAACATCTCCACAACTTCCTCAAATATCTTTCTTCTCACATCCAAGGTACAGAGCGGTTCTGTCAAAACAATAATGTTTTTCTTATCGGATTCTTTCTTACTTGAGCCTGCGATCAGTTCATCATAGTTTTTCACAAATACTCTGATGATAATGTTCTTCTCTTCCGCGCCCAGACCGTCGATAAGCTTCTGTCTCGGGACCTCTTTGTATTTATAGAATTGATCGTTGATACACTCGCGATCGTTTACTTCCATGTCTATGCAGTACTTACTGTACCCGTCCCGGATGAATATCAGATTCAGTTTCATGCTGAAGAATTTTTTTAATCCAAAGCATCCTCTGTTGTCATATTTTGATTTGACAACTTTTTTCAGGTTGTTTAACCCATCTTCGACAGCATGATAATGAATCTTTTTTTTGTTGAGGTAATATCCTATCGGATCGGCATCGCAAAAGACATATATATCCTCATACGAATCAAAATCTGTCGGAATAAGATCTTCCTGCGCCTTAGCCAGCTTCCTCGTGAATTTTATCCTTGAGATCATGTTGAGTACTATATTCTTTTTATCGGTTTTGTACTTATCGAGTTCCGGAAGATCTGCAGCGTTTTTTTCTTCGAAGAATAATACCTTCCGAAACACTCCGCTGTCCTTAAGAGGTTTGTCAAATCCACCGAAATCATTGGACATCGTACTCAGGATTATATCTGCGAATGACTCTTTATCTTTTATATTCAGTTCTTTGAGCAGGGCCACAAAAACATGATAGAACGTGTGGCATACATATACTCTGCCGCTTTTTTTATTATCCGTTTTTCTGTTCGACATATTTACGTATCAGCTCTTCGATCTTTGTAAATGAATTGAAATTAGACGGTTTTACATCCTTGGGATCGATATCGATCCCGTATGCCGTGTTAACCGCGTCGATTATTGATATGATATCAAACGAATCAATAGTATTGCTGTCCACCAGCACCTCCGAAGATCTGAAATCAACGTTGGGTACTGCTTCATTTAATATTTTTTCAAGGTTTTCCATCTTAATTCCTCCGGGTGTTGATCATTCAGGTTTATTTACCAGTTCTCTGTCGCGCCAGAAACCTACTTCGTACCTGTCTCTCTTGTCGTTCCAATCTATCTGATACTCTCCGTAATCATAAATATTCTTTCCGCCGTTATTCAGAAAATCATTTTTTAATACTTCAAACAGTTTTTTGTAGCCGAAGCTGCACATCTCCCACTCTCTGAAAGTAACGGAAGCTGTAACAAACAGATCACTGAATTCTTTATTGTCTCTGACAGGGTTTTCCTCGATACCAAGGTCTCTGACATACATTGAGTAAGTCCTGTCCTCCGTAACTCCGTTTTCATCAGTATAGCTGCCGATAAAGTACTTTGGATATCTGTAAGGTACTTTGACATATTGCTCAACATAATGCTTAAATGTAAGCCCTCTGAGCGGTCCCACATTTATGTTCAGCTGCTTTGCATCATTATCCAGCAAATATCTGAAGGGTGATGCTTCTCCCCATGCTTCCTGGTTTTTAAGTCCTGCGAGATAAGATGAATCTTTTCCCCAGGTCATGAACGAATATATCGGGTGCTGGGTTCTGACAAAATCTGTCCTTTTGTTGAGTATATAATTGTTTAAGACCCCGACCTCTCCCTGGGTTTTTTTATGATCAAATCCTTTACCTCTGCAAAAATCCCACGAATATACCGGAAACAGTAAAGTACCTGCTTCCGTAACAATCTCCTGAAGGCTGTCTATGAGAGCATCCAGAAATTCAAACTGTTCATCTTTTGAGGCTATTCCAAGCTCATGTTTTGCCTGAAGTATAACGCTTGCTACATCGGAACCGACATATACTATATCTCCGCTTTTTATTCCAAGATCGCAGATACTTTTTTTAAACTCACGCAGGTATTCTTTTTCTTTCTGTGTATCCATTGAAACCTCCGATTCTCAACTCTTTCAGATATATATTATAAACTTGGGTTTTACTGTCCATCTATACTTCGATCAGCTTCTTATCTAAAAGCTGATCAACGATCGGAAGAAGTTCACACGGATCGACACCTATGATCTCTGCTATATCGAACAGATCATTTCTTCCGTCTGCGTATGCAATAAAATCTCTCATTGTCATTACGCTGTTATGCGCGCCTTTTTGGCTTATCGTCGGATAAAGGTTTCTTTTTCCGAGTTGAGGCTCTCCGAGCACATTTATCCTGTATTTTTCATTTAATTCCATGCAGTCGATCCACTGAACGAGTGTCTCATAAGAGCCCCGGAAACCTTCGGGTGAAACAATATCCATGTTGTCTGCGGAAGTATGGTACTCGGGGAATTCGCCATATTTTGACCTGCAAAAACCGATCACCGGAAGATCGATCCCCGGAGCATTATACTGTCTTTCATCCGAACCTCTCTTTAAAAAAGAATACTCGGAACACTTTGGTTTGTGCTTTAATATGGCCGTTAGAGATTTATCCGTTATTGTATCCGCATATTTTGAGTGGATAACGGAGTAGTCTCTGTCATCCCCTACACAAGAAAGAACGATCCCTGCTTTTAAATGTTCTTTTAAATGATCCGAATTGATGCTCAGATAAGTCAAAGCACCTATGGTTTCGGGATTTAAAACAAATCTGTATGTGTATTTGCGGTCCTTGATCGTATTAACATATTTAATGATCGCGGAAAGAAGGGCAGGGCCTGAACATTCGTTGTTTGCCATAGAGGGATGGCAGGTGTAGCTTGAGAGCATAATCTCTTCGGATGTTTTCCCTTTAAGAATAAGCTCGGCATAAGTAAGGCTCCCGTTAAACAGTTCGCTGTCGACAAATACGTGGTACTTGCCTTCGGGAAGGCTGTCCAGCATTTTCTGACTCATGCAGAACCCTGATCTTTCTTTATAATATGATGTGACATAAGGAATAAGATCGGGCTGGTCCGGCTGGGTATATACCATCGATCTGAGTTCTTCGAGGGTTACCCATTTATCGATCGGCACTGAATAGCCAAGCACGTGAAGGTTATTATCCTTCATATCTATTATCTTTTTTCCGCTTTCATCTTCTATGTATGCGGATCTTATATCCCATTCCTTTGGAACAGTCCAGTCAAACACTTCTGTTCCCGAAGGTACTTCTTTTATATCAAATTGAATACTATCAGAGCTTAGGTACTCATTTATAATGGATAAAGTTTCACGCACGCCCTTACCGGTAATGCTTCTGCATATAGGAAATATCCTTTCAGTAAGTCTGTATATTTCCTCGCCCTTGTTTTCTATGTCATACATACACGATTACTCCTTTAAAACATGCGAAATTAGAAAACCATTCAATATTTAATTTTATCATAATGGGGATTCTTTTGCATTAAAAGAATGCTTCTTAAGAATTAATACAGAATAAAAAAATCCCGGTTCACCGGGAAATGCCTAGAGTCGGAATCGAACCAACGACATAAGGATTTTCAGTCCTCCGCTCTACCAACTGAGCTATCTAGGCGAATAACGAGCAAAACCCAAAACGCCATAATTAAATTCTGAAAGGACTTGACCGCTTGCGGTCACAGGACTTGAAGAATTTGATTATGCAAGTTTGTCGCTTTAGCGACAAACGTTATCGGACAGACCGAAGATCTGGACGATAGGCGTTTTGCGCCTGAGTTATGCGGAGCATAAACGATAGGCGTTTTGCGCCTGAGTAACTTCAGGCAAAATAGCGGGGGCAGGATTTGAACCTACAACCTCCGGGTTATGAGCCCGACGAGCTACCGGGTTGCTCTACCCCGCGATAATAAAAAACTTCTTTAACCTTAGGATAAAGAAGAATGGGTGGAGGTGGATTCGAACCACCGAAGCAATTTGCAGCAGATTTACAGTCTGTCCCCTTTGGCCACTCGGGAATCCACCCATAATAAAATCTTTTAAAGCCGATGGCAGGAATCGAACCTGTAACCTGCTGATTACAAATCAGCTGCTCTGCCAATTGAGCTACATCGGCATAAAACTCTATTCCAAAACCATACGGTAAATGGAGCCTATAGGGATCGAACCTATGACCCTCTGCTTGTAAGGCAGATGCTCTCCCAGCTGAGCTAAGACTCCATAAAAATGTCTCATTTTAAAAATGGGACCGATTATTTGATTAATAAAAAGCGACCCGGATCGGGATCGAACCGACGACCTCCGCCGTGACAGGGCGGCGCTCTAACCAGCTGAGCCACCGGGCCATTACTTCTTTAATCGCTTCAGGATTCATTCCCTGAAAACCGAACACGAATCAATAATCTCTGACTTCCTTCTTTGAACAAGCCCTCGACCGATTAGTAAATGTCAGCTGAAA
>CAMUYA010000036.1 GCA_947164865.1 uncultured Lachnospiraceae bacterium | reverse complement strand
AGCCGAGAGGCGGTGCGCGAAGCATACATTTGTGCGGACTCGCGTTACTCAGTTAGTAAGTTAACCTGTAATTAAACTTCATTTGATGTTTTGAAATAGAATTAATACATAGAGAGAGTAAGAATGGAAGATCGGATCATAAAAACAGAATACTCGGAGGAAATGCAAAAATCCTTCGTGGATTACGCCATGAGCGTCATCGTATCAAGAGCACTCCCGGATGTACGAGACGGCCTTAAACCCGTTCAGAGACGCGTACTCTACGATATGAGTGAGCTCGGGATCAGATGGGATAAACCATACAGAAAAAGTGCCCGTATAGTCGGCGACACAATGGGTAAATACCATCCCCACGGCGATTCATCAATATATGATGCCCTCGTTGTAATGGCTCAGGATTTCAAAAAAGGAATTCCTCTTGTTGACGGCCACGGTAACTTTGGTAATATCGAAGGTGACGGCGCCGCAGCAATGCGTTATACAGAGGCAAGACTTGGGAAATTTACCCAGGATGCATTTTTGGCGGATCTTGATAAAGATATAGTCGATTTTGTACCCAATTTTGATGAGACAGAAAAAGAACCTTCCGTTCTTCCCGTCCGTGTGCCCAACATACTGATAAACGGCTCGGAAGGGATAGCTGTCGGCATGGCAACAAGCATTCCGCCCCATAATCTCGGAGAAGTGATCGATGCCACAAAAGCTTATATGCGTGATGAGAATATCACCACAAAAGAGCTTATGAAGCATATAAAAGGCCCGGATTTCCCTACCGGTGGTGTAGTTATCAATCAGGATGAGCTGCTTGAGATATACGAAACCGGAACAGGCAAGATCAAGCTACGCGGTAAAGTGGAGATCGAAAAGGCCAAAGGCGGGCACATCAACGTTGTGATCACCGAGATCCCATACACGATGATAGGTGCAAATATAGCCAAATTCCTGCAGGATGTTGCCGCTCTTTCTGAGAGTAAAAAAACACAGGATATTGTCGATATTTCCAACCAGTCGTCCAAAGAAGGAATCCGTATAGTTATAGAATTACGCAAAGATGCGGATGCCGAGAACTTCGTCAACCTTCTGTATAAAAAGACAAAGCTTGAGGATACTTTCGGTGTAAACATGCTCGCGATCTCCGACGGAAGGCCCGAAACCATGGGCTTAAAAGAGATCATAAAGGCATGCGTTGACTTCCAGTTTGAGGTTAATACACGCAAATATACCAATCTGCTTGCAAAAGAGCAGGAGAGAAAGGAAGTTCAGGAGGGCCTTATCAAAGCCGTTAATGTTATCGACCTTATCATCGAGATATTAAGAGGCTCCAAGGACCGCCAGATGGCAAAAGACTGCCTTACTTCCGGTAAGACCGACGGCATTAATTTCAGGTCAAAAGAATCAAAGATAATGGCTGAGCAGCTACAGTTCACCGACAGACAGGCAAATGCCATTCTTGAGATGAGACTGTATAAACTAATCGGACTTGAGCTTGACGCTCTTATCAAAGAGCATGAAGAGACCATGTCGAATATCTACCGCTACGAGGATATTCTCGACAGAAGAGATTCGATGGCCACAGTCATCATGCAGGATCTTGATAATTTCAAAAAAGAATTCGGCAAAAAACGCAGAACAGATATCGAAAATGCCGAGGAAGCTGTTTATAAGGAAAAAGAATTCGAAGTGATGGATGTATATTTCCTTATGGATCGTTTCGGATACGCAAAGCTTATTGATATAAACACTTATGACCGCAATACCGAAGCATGCGAGAATGAGTTCAGAACATGCTTTATGGTCAAAAATAACGGCCGCATAGCTATGTTTACCGAAAACGGCCAGATGCATGTGATCAAAGCTCTCGACCTGCCCATGGCTAAGCTTCGAGACAAGGGAACTCCCGTGGATAATGTGACGAATTATTCTTCCTCCGACGGCAGCATCGTATATGTTGCAAATATGGAAGAAATGCTGCAGGGAAGGCTGCTGTTTGTCACCAAGAGAGGCCTTGTAAAGCAGGTTATGGGGCTCGAATTCGAGACTACAAGAAAGACTATAGCATCCACAAAGCTCGGAAACGGCGATGAAGTATGCACCGTGCTTCCGGTTACCGACCAGAAGTATATCATTCTTAAATCCAAGGCCGGATATTTCCTTCGCTTTACCATCGAAGAGATATCCATGCTCAAGAAAGTGTCACAGGGCGTAAGAGCTATTAAGCTGGATTCCAAGGACGAAGTTGAATTCGCCGCACTTACAAGAGATGTGGATGATGCACAGATCGAGCACAACGGACACAATATCGCCCTTAACACTGTTAAGCTTCAAAAGAGAGATGCTAAGGGAACAAAGATAAGATAGGGGTTAATATGAGAGTAATAGCGGGAACGGCGCGCAGTATGCCGCTCAAAGCTCCTCAGGGGCTTGATACAAGGCCTACGCAGGACAGAATAAAAGAAACTCTTTTTAATATTCTGCAAAATGATATTCCGGAATGCGTATTTATCGATATGTTTGCCGGCAGCGGCGGAATAGGCATAGAAGCACTATCAAGAGGCGCTAAAAAGGCATATTTTATCGATAATTCAACTGCGGCCTACGAGTGCATTACAGATAATCTTGCATTTACTAAATTAGCTGACCGTGCTATAGTATTTAAGCAGGATATCAGTGCAGCGATCTATAATGTATTTGAAAAACATATTGATATCATCTTTATGGATCCGCCTTACGGAAAAGGCTATGAAAAGAATGTGCTTGAGCTTCTTTCAAATGCCCGTTACTGCGACGATGATACAATGATCATCATTGAAGAATCCCTTGATGCCGACCTTTCTTATGTATCGGGGATGGGATATGAGATAACCAGGGAAAAATGCTATAAGAATAATAAGCATGTTTTCCTAAGGAGAGAGAGCAAATAAAGGAAAATCATATGAAAAGAGCAGTATATCCGGGAACATTTGATCCAATGACTTTAGGTCATCTCGACATTATCACCCGTTCATCCGAAATGTTCGATGTTTTGATTGTAGCTGTTTTAAACAATAACCAAAAGAAGCCATTGTTTTCGGTTGAGGAGCGTGTTAAAATATTAGAGGAAGCGACTAAAGATCTGCCTAACGTACAGGTGGATTCATTTAGTGGGCTTCTTTGTGATTATGCGGCCGAAAAAGACCTGCATGTTGCGGTGAGAGGCCTGAGGGCTGTCACGGATTTCGAATACGAACTTCAGCTGGCTCAAACAAACAGGGTTTTGTCCGGAGGAAAGCTTGATACGGTATTTCTTTCCACATCACTAAAGTATTCATACCTGAGTTCCTCAGTGGTTAAAGAGATCGCATCCTTCGGCGGAGATATAAGTAAAACGGTTCCCGGGTTTGTGGCAGATCTTTTAAAAGAGAAATATAGATAATACGGTTTATAAATTCAATAATTAAGCGAGAGGGTAATTAAAGAATGGACAGTCAGATTTTTCAGGTCATCGATGAGATGGAGGAATATGTCAGCAACTGCAAAGGCAAATTCATGTCATCTACAGAGATAATTTGTAACAGGGATCAGATGGAAGAGTTTCTTCGCGATCTGCGCAGAAAAGCTCCCGCAGAGATCGAGAAATACAGAAAAGTAATTGCCAGACAGGAAGAGATCCTTTCCGAGGCAAAGAATAAAGCTCAGAAGCTTATTGATGATACCATGGCCCAGACGGATGAGCTGCTTTCACAGAATGAGATCATGCGCAGGGCTTATGAGCAGGCTGATGAGATCGTCAGAATGGCTAATGAGCAGGCTCAGGTGATCGTAGATAATGCCACCATAGAGGCTAACAGTTTAAAGTCCGGCGCTACCCAGTATATGGAAGAAGTGATGGTTTATCTCGAAAACATCTTTACTTCATCTTCCAACACTCTCAATGACCAGTACAGCAATCTGATCAATACACTTAATATGTACGGTGATAAGGTACGCGATGATCATAAACAACTTTATCCCAAGGATAATACAACTGCTGCGAGCAGTAACGGTGCCGAAGCAGAGCAGTGATCAATGGATTCATGGCCGGTTTCGCATTTTGCGAGGCCGGCTTTTTACCTTATATGAAAGTATAGGTGCCGTAGATGAGGCTGGATAAATTCCTTGTTAAATGCAATATTGGTTCACGCTCCGAAGTTAAAACATATATCAAAAAAGGTCTGATACGGATAGGCAACGAAACTGCATCCAAAGCAGATCTGAATATAGATGAAAACAAAGATGAGATTTATTATCGCGGAGAGAGGATAAAGTATAAAGAGTTTACTTATATCATCATGAATAAACCTTCCGGTGTGGTTACGGCAAGGACAGATAATCTTGATAAAACCGTTATGGATCTGATCACCCCGCTTCCCGCGAAAGATCTGTCCCCTGTAGGAAGACTCGACAAAGATACTACGGGGTTGCTTATCATAACCAATGACGGTGAACTAAACCACAGACTACTCAGTCCCAAAAAGCATGTTGATAAGACTTATTTCGTAAAACCGGATCATACGCTTTCCGATGAAGATATCCGCAGACTACGTGAAGGCCTGGATATCGGAGATGATAAACCTACGCTTCCAGCTAAAGCAGTTTTAAATGAAGACGGCTCATTAATTTTAACTATCCATGAAGGACGTTTTCATCAGGTAAAGAGAATGCTCGAGGCTGTGGATAACAGAGTAATATCCCTTAAAAGAGTCTCTTTTGGAGGCTTAGTGCTTCCGGAGGATCTTGAAGAAGGAGATTGGAGAGAACTTACAGAAGATGAAATTCAAAAGATTATTCTCCGGTGAAGGATTTAAAGGAGAAAGAAATTACATTAACAACCAGAAGGTATACGAGATAATAAGGACCGTACTTTTATTCATGCTATCTGCGGCAGTTTTTCTTATCGGATATCTGACCACTCATACCAATAAAAACCTGCTTACAATCGTTGCCGTGCTGGGTGTGCTTCCGGCTGCAAAAAGCGCGGTAAATATGATAATGTTCCTAAGATACAATTCTTGCAATAAGGAACTGGCCGACAGGTTTGAAGCGGCTTCAGGCGATCTGTGCAGCGCCTTTGACAGGGTGTTTACGTCTTATGAGAAAAACTACGTGGTTGAGCATCTGACCGTCCACAGCGGAAGTGTTATAGGGTATGCGCCAAAGCCCCGTAAGAAAGAGTTTAAGGAGGCGGATTTCGAAAAACATATAAACAATTATCTAAAAGCGGAAAACTTTAAGGATGTAACCATTAAGATATTTAACGATCCGGATAAATATATTGATAGATTATCTGATATTCAGACAATAGCGAAAAAAGGAAACGAAGAGGCTGTTATGAATGTACTTCTCAGTATTTCCTTATAAGCCTTAGTGCCCTTAAATTGAAATGATTTATAGATTATAAGAATAATATGCAAGAGTTTGAGATCGGTAAAAACCAGGCAGGGCAGAGATTTGACAAATTTCTTTTTAAATATCTAAAGAACGCCCCTCAAAGCCTTATATACAAGCAGCTTCGAAATAAAAACATTACTCTTAACAGAAAAAAGGCCGCCGGAAGCGAAATGTTAAAAGAAGGCGACAAAGTGGAGAGCTTTTTTTCCGATGAGACTTTTTTAAAGTTTACCGGTGAAAAAGGTGATGCCGGAATATCTGCCCGCGAAACAGCCAATAAGGAACATAAGGATTCCTTCAACATAAAAGCTGTTTACGAAGATGAGGACATTCTCATTGCCGATAAGCCGGCAGGTATGCTTTCCCAAAAAGCCAAAGACGCAGATTACAGCGTAAATGAATGGCTTACGGATCATCTTATTGATAACGGCTCTGTAAGCACAAATGAGTTAAAGACTTTCAAGCCTTCAATCTGCAACAGACTGGACCGCAATACCAGCGGCCTTATAATATGCGGGAAGAGCCTTAGGGGCCTGCAGGAGATGACAAGGATCATCCGTGAGGGCCTTATAGAAAAGTATTACATCACTCTTGCCCACGGCAGGATAGATAAAGCATTTACAGCAAAAGGAATACTGCAAAAAGACAGATCTGTCAACAAATCATTTATCAAAAACTTAACAGATGATGATCTTAATGCAAATATTGTGACGGATTTTAAACCACTGAAGAAGTATGAAAACGCAACTTTACTTGAGGTAAACCTTCATACGGGGAAGTCCCATCAGATAAGAGCTCAGCTTGCATCACTGGGTCATCCTGTATTTGGCGATAAAAAGTACGGAGCGGATGATAAAGGCCTAAAATATCAGATACTGCAGGCTTACAGACTTGTATTTCCTTCAAAGGATTATTTAAGTGAAGGATTTAAGCATCTTAATAATAAGGAAATCGTCATCCCGTATTCAGAATTACTTTCCGGAGAATTAAAAAGAATTGAAAACAGAAAGTGAAATATCGGAAAAAAAGAAAATAGTTATAATCGGTGGCGGAGTCGCGGGCTTAAGCGCAGGAATATACGGCCAAAGAGCCGGATACGATACTGTAATATTTGAAAAGAATTCAAGCGTCGGTGGAAGCTGCAGCGGATGGTACCGCGACGGATATGCCATAGATAACTGTATACACTGGCTTACGGGTACCGAAGAAGGCACCCTGACATACGATCTTTGGAAAGAACTCGGCGTTCTTGGCAGTGGCACAAAAGTTGTCAAAAGGGACTGGTTCTGGGCATCCGAATTTAACGGAGCTGTGGTCCACCTCTGGCCGGATCCCGAAAAGACGAGAGCGGAGATGCTTGAACTTGCGCCCTACGATGCCAAAGAGATCAACGCATTTATTGATTTTGCCAAGATCGCAAATGATGCTGTAAGCTTTCCCAAGAACAATCTGGGTGAGATAGTAAATGATATAAAGCATATAAGACAGGTGATCCCGCCAAGAGAATTTTTAATGAATTCCATGCAATTTATCGGGCTCAGAAATACAGAATGGGCCAAAAAGTTTAAAAGTCCCCTGCTGCAGAAACTGATCCTCGATTTTTGCCCTAAAGAATATGAATCATATTGGCTTATTCTTGCATACAGCTTCTATATCTCCGGTAACGGAGATATTATTGAGGGCGGATCCATTAAGATGGCCTCGGTATTAAAGGATAACTACCTGGCCGCCGGCGGAACCCTCAGGCTTAATACTCCCGTAAAAAAGATCAAACTTAAGAAGCATAAGTTGCAGGATATCATATTTCACAAAGCAGAAGGAATCATCCTGGAAAATGATGAATTTGTTTCTGCCGATTACTGCATAGTGGCATGTGATGTGAATTATACATTCAAGAATCTTTTAAGTAAGAGATTTGCCCCCATCACTCTTCAGGAAATATACAGAGACCGCCTGAAATATACCTTTTACAGTGCATTTCAGGTAGCCATGGCAGTAGACGGGCTTTTTGAAGAAATACCCGATTCGCTTACATTTCCATGTAAAAGGATCGAAGCAGCATACGAGGCATATAACCGGATCGGAGTAAAAAACTACAGAAAATACGGTGATTATATCGCTCCAAAGGGACATACGGTTATACAGGTATCACTTGATCAGTATGAAAAGGATTGCAGGTTCTGGAAGCGGCTTTATGAAAAAAGTCCAGAGGATTACGAGCGTACCAAAAACAATGTGGCTAATGCCATATTGAACGAGATAATCGCCAAATATCCGCAGTATGATAATAAGATAAGAATTATTGATGTGTGGACGCCGTATTCTTACCTTAAGAGGAACAATGACACTAACGGCTCATTCATGCGCTTTATTACAACAGCTCTCAGCGTAAATGCATTCCTGCCCCAGGAAATACTTGGTATAGACAATGTGTTCCTGGCGGGTCACTGGTTAAGATATCCCGGCGGATTACCCACAGCAGCGCAGACAGGTAAAGACGCCATAAACCTTATAACGCAAAAGATGAGCAAGAATGAAAGGAAAGACTGATGTCTACCTGGAAATCAAGAGGCCTCAGAGGTTCAGCCCTCGAGGATATGATCAATAAAACAAATGAGAGATATCTGGAAAGCGGACTTGCCCTCATACAGAAGATTCCAACACCCATCACTCCCATTAACATTGATAAGCAGACCAGACATATCACCCTGGCTTATTTTGATCAGAAAAGCACCGTGGACTATATAGGAGCGGTGCAGGGGCTTCCGGTATGTTTTGATGCTAAGGAATGCGCCACCGATACATTTTCTCTTCAGAACATTCATGAGCATCAGGTTGATTTCATGATCAATTTTGAAAAACAGGGGGGCATCGCATTTTTTCTGATATATTATACAGGCCGTGATGAATTATATTATCTTCCCCTTGAGATGCTCAGATACTTCTGGGACAGAGCAAAAGCAGGCGGACGAAAGAGTTTCAGGCATGACGAGCTTAACCCCGATTATATTATTCCGAAAACAGGAGAGGTCCTGGTGCCTTATCTCGAAAAGCTCCAGCAGGATCTTAATGACAGATAAGCAATAATTGAAAGATTATATTTACTTTATCGGTAACAGATTGGATATGTAAATGTAATCAAAAATTTATCCTTGACAATAACAGGTATTATATATATACTATCAATAATTTAGTAATTTATCATAGTAGCACGTTATCATGCTAAAGCGTTTAACAGGAGATCATAATGATAAATACATTACTTCATACACCCGAAGGAGTGCGGGATATATACGGTAAAGAATTTGCCGGAAAAGAATTCATAGAAAACAAGATGGGAGAAAGAATATCATCATTCGGATACAGAAGAATGGAAACTCCGACATTTGAATTCTTTGATGTTTTTTCAAAGGAAGTTGGAACTATTCCCAGCAGGGAATTGTACAAATTCTTTGATAAAGAGAATAATACTCTCGTGCTCAGACCGGATTTTACGCCTTCCATTGCAAGATGTGCGGCAAAATACTTCATGGAAAGCAATGAACCGCTAAGGTTTTCTTACCTCGGAAGCGCATTCACCAGAACAGATTCACTTCAGGGAAAGTTATCCGAAACTACACAGCTTGGAGCAGAGCTTATAGGCGATGATTCCGTATTTGCGGATGGTGAAGTTATCGCCCTTGCGATCCTGTCATTAAAAGAGATCGGACTTAAGGATTTCAGGGTAAGCATCGGTCATATAGGATATTTTAAAGGTCTTTGTGAAGAAGCGGGAATAGATGAGGATACAGAGAATCTGCTCCGAAGCTACATTTCCGGGAAAAACCATTTTGCAGCAAAGGAACTGATCGAAGAGAAGAATATTCCATCACCTTTCAAGGAAAAGCTTCTTGGAATAGCTGATTCATTCCCGGATCTTGATTCACTTTCAAATGCGAAAGATAAGGTTACAAATGCAAGATCCATAGAAGCGGTATCAAGGCTTGAGGTCCTTTATAAGGTACTTGAAAACTATGGCGTTTCCGAGTATGTATCCTTTGATCTTAGCATGCTCAGTAAATATAATTATTATACAGGTGTGATATTCAGAGTATTCACCTACGGTATCGGAAGAGCCATAGTTAAGGGCGGAAGATATGATAATCTTCTGAGGCATTTCGGAAAAGAAGCTCCGGCTATCGGCTTCGGGCTTCAGATAGATGATATTCAGGAAGCTCTTAACAGTCAGGATATAAAGCTACCGGACGAAAAGGAAGAAACCATCATCATCTATAACCCGGATGACTTCGAGGAGTACCGAAAAGCACTTGATAAAGCTTTTGAACTCAGAGCGCAGGGCAAGATCGTTGTTTTAAATGCAAGAAAATAGAACATTACATAGATAAATGATAAAAAAACCGTATGTAATAATACTGACAGTTAGTATAGGAATGATAAAATGAGTACAGACAGATATCTTACATTTGCCCTGGGTAAAGGGCGTTTGGCAAACAAAACAATGGAGCTTTTCGAGCAGATAGGAATAAGCTGTGAAGAGATGAAAGATAAGGATTCCAGAAAGCTTATCTTTGTCAATGAAGATCTTAAGCTTAAATTCTTCCTGTCCAAGGGTCCGGATGTTCCCACTTATGTGGAATACGGCGCAGCAGATATAGGTGTTGTCGGCAGAGATACCATTATGGAAGAAAACAGAAATGTATATGAAGTGCTGGATCTTGGTTTCGGAAAGTGCAGAATGTGCGTATGCGGGCCTGCTTCAGCTTCAGAGCTTTTACTGCATCATGAAAGGATAAAAGTGGCGAGTAAATACCCCAGGATCGCCAGGGATTATTTCTATGAGCAGAAGCACCAGACCGTAGATATCATAAAACTTAACGGTTCGGTAGAATTAGGCCCCATAGTGGGACTCACCGATGTTATAGTAGATATAGTCGAAACAGGATCAACTCTGCGCGAAAACGGACTTACGGTGCTGGAAGAGATATGTCCTCTGTCCGCGAGAATGATCGTAAATCCTGTAAGTATGCAGATGGAAAATGAACGAATAAGAGATATTGTCACTAAATTAAGGAATATGTGACGCTGCTGACTCTGATAGTTCCAACGCGTACGCGAGATTGATAATTATATGGAGATTTATAAATCATGAAAAAAATAAAACTAAACGAAGAAACTAAATCACAGATATTGGAAAATCTGTTAAAGCGCAGTCCTTCGCAGTATACGCAGTACGAACAGACTGTTAATGATATCATTTCAAATGTGCGGGAAAACGGAAACAAAGCTCTTTTTGAGTATACCGAAAAGTTCGACGGTTATAAGCTTACCCCCGACAATATACTTGTCACAAGAGCCGAGATAGATGAAGCTTATTCCAGGCTTGATAAAGAGCTCATAGACGTGCTGAAAGAAGCTGCGGAGAATATCAGATCATTCCACTTAAAACAGCTTCGCAACTCATGGTTCGACGCCGGAGAGGACGGAACAATCCTGGGAATGAAGATTACGGCCATCGGAAGAGTGGGGGTATATGTTCCCGGCGGCAAAGCCGCTTATCCCAGCAGCGTGTTGATGAATGTTATACCTGCCAAAGTGGCCGGTGTAAATGATATAATAATGACAACACCTCCGGGAAAAACCGGAGTGATCGATCCCGGTACACTTGTTGCCGCAGATATAGCAGGTGTTGACAGGATATATAAAGCAGGTGGAGCGCAGGCTATCGCATCTATGGCATTCGGTACCGAGAGTATACCCAAGGTTGATAAGATCACAGGCCCGGGTAACATCTTTGTGGCCCTTGCCAAGAAAGCTGTTTACGGACATGTAAGCATCGATTCCATAGCCGGCCCTTCGGAGGTTATGGTGCTTGCGGATGAAACGGCAAACGCTCACTATGTGGCAGCCGACCTTTTAAGCCAGGCTGAACACGATGAACTTGCAAGTGCGATACTTGTTACCACATCTGAAAAGCTTGCGGATGAAGTAAATAGTGAAATAGACGAATACCTTAAGAAGCTTTCAAGAGCAGATATAATAAAGAAGTCTCTGGATAATTACGGATATATCCTTCTTGCCGATGATATAAAGGACGGCATTGATGCGGTTAACGAGATCGCATCCGAGCACCTGGAGATATTAACAGCCAATCCCTTCGAGACCATGACAAAGATAAGAAATGCGGGTGCGATTTTCCTCGGAGAGTATTCATCCGAGCCTCTCGGAGACTACTTTGCAGGCCCCAACCACATTTTGCCCACCAATGGCACAGCAAAGTTCTTTTCTCCCGTAAATGTGGATGATTTTATTAAAAAGACAAGCATCATTTCATATTCCAGAGAAGCTCTTGAAAAAGTACACAAACAGATAGAACTCTTTGCCAGGAGTGAGGGCCTTACCGCTCACGAGAACAGCATTGCCGTCAGGTTTGAAAATAAATGATAATAAACAACTTGTTACCGGAGGCGCAGCAGACAGATGAGAACTTCAGAAATATCAAGGAAAACCAAAGAAACCGATATTCGTCTTAGTCTGAATATAGACGGAAAAGGTAATAATGAGATAGATACCGGCATAGGATTCTTTGATCACATGCTTGAGGGCTTTTCAAAGCACGGTTTTTTTGATCTTAATGTCAAAATAAACGGAGATCTTAACGTGGACGGCCATCACAGTGTGGAAGACTGCGGTATAGTCCTCGGTGAAGCGATCAGGAAAGCTATCGGCGACAAGGCCGGTATAAGACGATACGGACATTTTACACTTCCTATGGATGAAGTGCTTGTACTGTGTGCCGTAGATCTGTGCGGAAGACCTTATCTTAATTTCGATTATGAATTCAAGGCTCCTATGGTTGGGGATTTTGATACCGAGCTTGTACATGAATTCTTTTATGCTGTATCATACAGTGCCGGGATGAATCTGCACATCAAAGTACTTGACGGTGGTAACGCACATCATGTAATCGAAGCTATATTTAAGGCTTTTGCCAAGGCTCTTGACATGGCAACAGGGTTTGACTCAAGAACAAACGAAGTGCTTTCCACAAAAGGATCATTATAATTTATAATCAGGAGATATCCCGAAATGTATATTAAAAAGTTTATTCCATGTATTTATCTTTATAACCTTCATGCGGTAAGAAACCTCGAAGACAGATCAATCGTTGAGACCGATCCTCTGCGCCTTGTCCAGAGATATATGGAAAACGGTGCCGACGAGATCATTGTATTTGATATGTCGGAAGGCGATAAGGAGCATGAAGAAGCTCTTGATATGATCAAAGAGATCGCAAAGCTCTCTGAGGTTGATGTGATTGGAGGTGGAAACATCAAGCGTATGGAAGACGTTAAAAAGCTTCTATATGCGGGATGCAATAAAGCCATTCTTGATTATAACAATCCCGGCAATATAGAAATAACCGAAGAGGTATCTCTCAAGTTCGGAAAAGAAAAGATACTTGCCTGCTTTAATGATCCCGAGATCGTGTCGGATAATCTTGAGATCATAGATAAGTATATTTCAACCTTAATACTGATGAACCCTCATATGATCAGGGAGACCATAGCTGTTACGCAGCTTCCCTTCATAGTACAGATCAATCAGGTGGCGCTCAACAAGCTGCTGGAAATATTTGCAAATCCTTCCGTATGCGGAGTTACAGGAAATACTATCAACGATAATGTGGAGGAGATAAGCAATCTGAAGACTCTTTGCATGGATAATAACATTCCCATTGTATCCCTTAAATCAGCTTATACATGGGATATGTTCAAGCTTGGGCCCGACGGCCTTATTCCGGTTGTTGTGCAGGATTATCGTACCGATGAAGTGCTTATGGTCGCATATATGAATCAGGAAGCATTCGAAAATACGCTCCTTACAGGAAAGATGACTTATTACAGCAGAAGCCGCAGGGAGCTTTGGCTTAAGGGAGAAACCAGCGGCCATTATCAGTATGTAAAGAGCCTTACAGCCGACTGTGATATGGACACCATACTGGCAAAGGTATCTCAGGTGGGAGCAGCATGTCATACAGGAGCAAAAAGCTGCTTCTTTAATGAGATCACCAAAAAGGACTATCAGGAACCCGATAATCCGCTGATGGTATTCGAAGAAGTACTTGATGTTATCAAAGACAGAAAGGTTCATCCGAAAGAAGGCTCCTACACAAATTATCTTTTCGACAAAGGAATCGATAAGATCCTTAAAAAGATCGGTGAGGAGGCAACAGAGATAGTGATCGCTGCCAAGAATCCCAACGCCAATGAAGTAAAGTATGAGATCAGCGATTTTCTTTATCATATGATGGTACTTATGGTCGAAAAGGGAGTAAGCTGGGAAGATATCACAACCGAGCTTGCAAACAGGTAATCGTTTATGAAAGGTTTTTGGAATACTAAGCTTGCTCTTTCCGACGATATCCTTATGAGGATAGAGAAACCGGAAAGGTATATTGGACATGAACTTAACAGCGTCGTAAAAGATGCTGAAAAGGTTCGTGTCCGTTTTTGTATGTGTTTTCCGGATGTATACGAGATAGGAATGTCACATCTTGGCATACAGATACTCTATGACATGTTCAACTCCTTTGAGGATTGCTGGTGTGAAAGAGTGTATGCACCCTGGGTGGATCTTGATAAGATAATGAGAGAGGAAAACATACCTCTTTTTGCTCTTGAATCTCAGGACCCTGTCAAAAATATGGATTTTCTCGGTATCACCATCCAGTATGAGATGTGTTATACCAATATTCTTCAGGTGCTCGATCTTGCACAGATTCCGCTGTATTCACGTGACAGAGGAGAAGACTGCCCCATAGTTATCGGAGGCGGCCCTTGTACATATAATCCGGAGCCGATAGCCGACTTCTTCGACATGTTTTACATAGGAGAAGGAGAAACAAGATACAGAGAACTGCTTGATCTGTATGAAGAATGCAAGGATAAAGGACTTGGTAGAAAAGAATTCCTAAGACGTGCCGCAAAGATCCCGGGCATGTATGTTCCTTCAATGTATGAAGTGAAATATAATGAAGACGGCACCATAAAATCATTTGATCCCATAGAAGAGGGAATACCGGCAACCATCATGAAGGAAGTGGTTAAGGATCTGTCTGACACTTATTATCCCACAAAGCCTGTTGTGCCTTATATAAAGTGCACTCAGGACCGGATAGTGCTTGAGATAATGCGCGGGTGCATCAGAGGGTGCAGATTCTGCCAGGCAGGAGAGCTTTACAGACCCGTGCGCGAAAGAGATGTTGAAGTACTTAAAAAATATGCTCTTGAAATGATGAAGAGCACCGGTCATGAAGAAATATCTCTGAGTTCGCTTTCATCCAGCGATTATTCAAAGCTTCCGGAGCTTCTGGATTTTCTTATAGAAGAATGCTCAAAAAGACATGTTAATATAACGCTTCCTTCCCTTAGGATCGATGCATTTTCTCTCGATGTAATGAACAAGGTACAGGATGTTAAAAAGTCCAGTCTTACATTTGCACCGGAGGCAGGAACGCAGAGGCTCCGAGATGTTATTAATAAAGGGCTAACCACGGAAGAGATCATAAACGGTTCAAAAGAAAGCTTCCTCGGAGGATGGAATAAAGTAAAACTATATTTCATGCTGGGGCATCCCTTTGAGACCGAAGATGATATACGCGGAATAGCCGAGCTTTCCAACGAAATAGCTGCTACATTTTTTGATACGGTGCCAAAAGAAAAACGCGTAAACGGAAAGATCCAGATAACCGTAAGCACATCATTCTTTGTACCCAAGCCTTTTACTGCATTCCAGTGGGCTCCGCAGTGTACCAAGGAAGATTTTATCTCCAAGGCATATTTTTGTAGAAAGTCTATCACAGAACAGCTTAATCAGAAGTCTATCAAGTATAACTGGCATGATGCAGATCTGAGCGTACTCGAAGGAGTACTTGCAAGAGGCGACAGAAGGATCGCTCCGGTGATTTTATCGGTATACAAAAAGGGAAGTTTTTTTGAGAGCTGGACAGAATATTATAAGCACGACAGATGGCTGGAATCCTTTGAGGAAGAGGGCGTCGATCCCGATTTTTATACCACCAGAGTGCGAAATGATGATGAGATATTCCCATGGGATTTCTTATCATGCGGCGTTAATAAAAGCTTTCTTCTAAATGAATGGCATAAAGCAAAGGAGGGAAAGACCACTCCCAACTGTTCGCAGCAATGTTCCGGCTGCGGAGGCGCACAGTTCGGTGTAGGGATCTGTTTCAGATAAAAATAGCTACCGGAGATGTTTAAATAATGGTTTACAGGGTCAGATTTTCGAAACACGGAGCAATCCGTTATATCGGTCATCTCGATGTAATGAGATATTTTCAAAAGCTGCTTAGACGTGCCGAGATAGATGTGGCATACACAAACGGCTTTTCTCCTCATGCGATAACCACATTTGCCCAGCCTCTGGGAGTAGGGATAGAAAGCGACGGAGAATACATGGATATCCGTTTGAATTCCGGGATCTCCTGTATGGAATTAAAAAAGAAGATAAACGATTCCTCCGTTCCGGGGATACAGGCATTATCGGTTAAGCGCCTTCCCGACGATACCGGAAATGCCATGGCAAGCGTTGCGGCGGCAGAGTATTATATTTCACTTAAGCCGGGTAAGGAGCCCGATAAATTTAAATCCGCAGATAGAGATAAAGTTAATAAGCTTATTGACAGTTTTCTTTCGCAGGACCGGATAATACTTGTAAAAGAAGGGAAAGCCGGCTTAAGAGAGATAGATATCAAAGAAAGAATATATGATTTTTCACAGGATGAGGAAGAAGGCTGCTTTCATGCCATACTTGATGCATCCAGCGGATATAACATAAAGCCTTCGGCTCTTATGGGTCTTTTTATGGAAAAAAGCGGCATGGAGCTGAAAGACAATTCTCTTATGATATACAGGAAAGATACATATACCAGAGATACGGAAGGCAGACTTATATCCATGGATGATATCGGGACCTTTGAATGATCTTTACTTTTTATCCTAATCCACCGACAGGAATTATTGATCATAGATGAGCAGAAATATAGAAAACCGGCAGGAACTTATAAAAGCAAACTCTCTTCACGATGAAGTGAGTTCAAAAAACGGAAAGCTGATTCTGATATCACATAAGTCATGTATCGGGATCTATCTTATTCAGGATACGCGCCTTACAGGCGTGTTTGCCATGCCCAAAGATACCAGAAGCGGAGAGATCATTTTAGGCAGAGTATCCAACATCAAAAAAGATATTTCTGCCGCGTTTATTAAGATATCCGATAATACAGAATGCTTTATGAAGCTTTCAAACGTCCCGGATGAGTACATGCCTTTAAAGCAGGGTATGCTCATTCCGGTTAAGATAAGATCAGATGAACAGAAAGGGAAACTGATATCAGTTACAGCCCGGATAAAAAAAGGAAAACTGCCCGAAGGCTGGGAACACAAGTCTGCATTTACCGTGCTTTTTAAACCCGAAAACAGCCTGATAAGCTTCATATCAGCCAGAGTAAGTCCCACTGAATATGATGAAATAGTAACTGACAGTAAGGAAATCCAAGAAATGCTGGCGGCTACGGATATTGCGGTCAGACTCTACAGCGATGATAAGATCGGACTATCCGAGCTTTATGCATTAAAGACCAAGCTCTCGGAAAGCCTTTCGCGAAAGGTTTACATGAAAAGCGGTGCATTTCTTATAATAGATCACACTGAAGCTTTTACCGTTATCGACGTTAATTCCGGAAAGAATACTCCCTCTGATAAGGCAGATACCGGGAATGTGATATTAAGACTTAATCTTGAAGCCGCAAAAGAGATAGCACTACAGATAAAGCTCAGAAATATAAGCGGAATGATCCTTATCGATTTTATCAACATGGATTCAAAAGAGGACGAAGATAAGCTGATCGGTTCCATGAATGAATTTATCTCTGACGAAAAAGTGAAGGTAAATGTCATAGATATCACTCCTTTGGGGATCATGGAAATGACAAGGCAGAAAACAGATAAACCTCTATCAGAGATTGCTACATTACTTGAAATGTAATAAACAAAAATGCTCATTTATACAAGCATGATCAACGTTTTTAATCCGGTACCCTTGTATAAGACAAATTCTGAACAGACATACTTCAAATAATAAGAAGTATGTCTTTTTTTGTAATGATATCATTTTAACGTAGTCAGAATCGTTAATTGTAATATCTGCCACGCATCGGGAGCAAGAAAACGCATCATGAAAGTTACCGGCTCAAACTTGCATCGGAATAGTTTTTACCTTAAAATGAAGGAGATAGGTAAAAATCATAAAGGATGGTTTCCGATGGATTACAGCAGGTACGAAATATACGATTTTGACGGCTTCAGCGCCTTTAATATGTCTACGGGATTTAAGGACAGAAGTTATAAAAATCACTGGCACTCATACGGTGAGATAACTCTGGTCGGTCCGGGCGAAAAGAATATCTACAGTGTCAATCAGACTACTTATAATCTTGTAGAGGGTGATTTTGTGCTGATCTGGCCCATGGAAATGCATTCCGTCATAGATGCTGACCGTGAAAAGGCTGTTGTGATCCAGTTCAGTAATTCCTTTATCAATTCTCTTTTTGATCTGCGAAGGATCATGCATATTTACCGCAATCTGCATGTTATATGCATTCTCGCTCATCCGGAGCTGGCAAAAAAGCTTAATGATATCACTACCGAAATGAAGGATATATTTTTTTCGGGCGATCCGGATAAAGAACTTAAATGCTGCATGCTGCTGATGAAATTCATGCTCACTTTGGATGAATATAAAGGAGAACTGGCACCGGAGCTTGCGCAGGAAAGCGGAAACGGATATACCGATGATGTGATGCGCAGGATGATGAATGTTACGGATTACATTAAAAATAACCTGACCTCTGATGATCTTTCCCAGAGTGCAATGGCAGAAATGGCCGGGATCAGCAGGGACTATTTTTCAAGGATATTTAAAAATGTCACCGGTATGAATTATAATAAGTGGCTCAATATGATAAGGCTGGAAAAGGCTACCGAGCTTCTTGCAGTAAAAGATCTCAGCCTGACAGAAATAGCGATGCTTTCAGGATTTCAGAGCATTCCAAGTTTTAACAGGGTATTCAGAGAAGAAAAGGGCATGGCGCCCGGCGAGTATAGAGCATTATTTTCAGGAGATAATCACTAATGAAGAGAAAAGCGTTATTTATTGGGGGAACAGGTACAATTAGCACTGCCATCGTTAAAAGACTCTCTGCAAGCGGTGAATGGGATGTGTATGTATTAAACCGCGGAAACCGCAGCAAAGTGCTTCCTGATGGTGTAAATCAGATAGTTGCTGACATTAATGATGAAAAAGCTGTGCTTGATAAGATAGGAGATATGACTTTTGACTGTGTATGTGAATTCATAGGTTTTGTTCCTTCACAGGTTGAAAGAGATTATCGCTTATTTAACGGAAAGACAAAACAATATATTTATATTAGTTCTGCATCCGCTTATCATAAGCCGGCTGCATCATACGTTATAACCGAGGGAACCTCACTTGCAAATCCGTATTGGCAATATTCAAGGGATAAGATCGCATGCGAAGAGTTTCTTATGAAGAAATACAGAGAAGAAGGATTCCCTGTAACCATCGTTCGACCGAGCCATACTTATGATGAGCGTAATATTCCTCTCGGAGTACACGGAAAGAACGGATTCTGGCAGGTGATCAAGAGAATGCAGGAAGGCAAGCCGGTTATCATTCAGGGAGATGGATCAAGTCTCTGGACTCTTACCTGGAATGCTGATTTTGCAGTGGGTTATACCGGTCTGATGGGCAACAGACATGCCATTGGAGAGGCTTTCCAGATTACATCCGATGAAGTGCTCACCTGGGATCAGATATATAAGACTATTGCCGATGCTCTCGGTGTAGAACTTAAAGCTTATCATGTATCCACCGACTTTTTAAGATCAGTGGGAGATAAGTACGGATATGATTTCACCGGTTCACTTCTCGGCGACAAATCCGTATGTGTAGTATTTGATAACAAGAAACTTAAAGCCATCGTGCCGGATATGAAAACTACAGTCACATTTGACAGAGGTGTTAGATATGCACTTGAATATGTGCTTTCACATCCCGAGGAATGTCAGAAAGAAGATCCGGAATTTGATTCCTGGTGCGACAGGGTTATCGATGCACTTGAGAAGGCAAAGGAAACAATCTAATCGGAGGATTATCAGATCAAAATGAGTAAAGTATTACTTTTAAACGGCAGTCCGCATCAGCATGGTTGCACGGCAACAGCACTTGAGGAAATGGTAAGAGTGTTTAAAGCCGAGGGGATCGAAACAGAGATCATACAGGTAGGGATCAAGGATATCAGAGGCTGTATTTCCTGCGGAAAATGCAGTGAAGCAGGTAAATGCGTATTTGATGACCTTGTAAATGAAGTGGCACCAAAATTTGAAGCTGCTGACGGACTTGTGGTAGGAAGCCCTGTTTACTACGGATCGCCCAACGGTACCATATTATCCTTTATGGACAGGCTCTTTTACAGTACATCCTTCTCTAAACACATGAAGGTTGGCGCTTCGGTTGTAAGCTGCAGAAGAGGCGGGAATACCGCAAGCTTTGATGTCCTTAACAAGTATTTTACAATCAGCGGTATGCCCCTTGCTTCCTCAACATACTGGAATCAGGTACACGGCTTTACAGCGGAGGATGTAAAGAAAGACCTTGAGGGATTGCAGACCATGCGAAACCTTGCCCGGAATATGAGCTTTATGATCAAAGCATTTGCGGATGCAAAAGATAAGTACGGATATCCTGAAGTTGAAAGAGAGTCATTTACCAGCTTTCCGGATGGAAAATAAACCTGATATCTGATGGTTTTTATGATTCTTTACTAAAAAAGCATTCTCAACTAAAAAAGCATTCTTGACTAAAAAAGCAGCAGATCCACAGTACATGCGGTCTGCTGCTTTATATTATCTGAAGAACCTGAATACCCCGAACACCTTACCGAGTATCTGACAATCCGGAACAAGGATGGGATCCATATTGTCATTCTCCGGCTGGAGTCTGATATGATCGTCTTCCTTATAGAAAGTCTTTACCGTAGCGGAATCATCAACAAGAGCAACGATTATCTCGCCATTCCTGGCGGTATCACATTTATTGACAAGCACTTTATCTCCGTTGAATATCCCGGCATTGATCATCGAATCACCCTTAACATTAAGTACAAATGATTCTCCGCTCGGAAGCTCCGAGGCCGGAATAGGGAAATAGTCAAGAATATTATCGCTTGCGAATATGGGCTGCCCGGCTGCAACATTACCGAAAACGGGCAAAGAAGCCATTTCCGTTCTTACCATCTGGAAAGAATCATCACATATTTCAATGGCACGGGGCTTTGATGGATCCCTCTTGATATATCCGCGCTTTTCCAGAGTCTCAAGATGAGAGTGAACTGAAGAGGTGGATTTTAACTTGACCTTTTCACATATTTCGCGAACTGTGGGAGGATATCCTCTCTTTAAGATCACTTCTTTTAAATATTCGAGAATTTCCTGCTGCTTCTGAGAAATCTTATTGGAATTAGCCATATATTTGCCCTCACATTCTATAAAGTGAACCTTAGTTCGATTTATCAAATCAAGTATAACATACTTTTTCAAAAAAGCAAACATATTTTCCCGAAATTTTGTTCGATTTTTTTATCAAAACATATTGACAACCAAAAATCTGTTCGATATAATGCAAATACAAACAAACGTTCACGAACATATATTCACTGAATTCATTATTATGGAGATGATAATTATGAGCAGATTTATGAACAGTTCATCGAAAAGCCATAAAAGAGTAACGGAAATGTCAGAGAGAGAGTATATTGCTTATAAAAAGAGAAGAGAAGCATCTCTGAATGCACGGAACATTATAATCAAGTTCATTTTTATTACAGCAGTTGCAATGATCTTAACGATTTCGATCAAGGCAATCACTACATTTGCTTCTTCATCCGCAGGAGTGGAGCAGAAATATTATAAAACGGTATCTATCGGATATAATGATACTCTGGAATCCATCGCAGAATCAAATTATGATCCGTCACATTATTCGACGGCAAAGGATTATCTTCAGGAAATAATGGATATAAATCATCTGAGTGCTGATTCGGCTATCGGAGGCGGACAGATCATATATATTCCTTATTACAGCGAAATACATTAGTTCTCCATTACATGTGTACATTAATTTTCCTTCACAATACTTGTAAACAATTCATTTATCCTTTAAAATAGAGTGTTAGAAGGCACTCCGTTGCCGAGTTCATGATCAAAAATGTTTGATATTTGTTTATGGACTAATGATTATTTATCTTTATTTTATCGGAGAAGTGGGTTTATGAGTACCGGTTCATTTGAAAATACCAAGTCAGCTGAAGAACAGACTTTAGGAGAAGACATACAGTCATCCTATAAAGACAGGTCGTCTGATAAGAATCCCGAAAGAGCATATAAGGATTATCAGCCGGATAAGAAGTTTATGCAGAATAAATACTTCTTATGGGGGTTGACCGGTTTCTTAACTGTTGTAGCATGCATATTCGTTTATTTAATTCTTAATAATATCAAACCGATCTATTCATTCTTTAAAATGCTGACAGATATACTTATGCCTGTATTTGTCGGTATGATCATTGCATATCTGCTGACTCCTGTTCTGAATTTTATTGAGTGTAAGATTTTTATTCCTATTTTTAATAAAACAAAGATCAAGGAATCAAAGAAGAGGAACAAGATAATTCGCGGCATCTGTATTTTTATAACTATAGTCCTTGTTCTTGCCGCAGTATTCTGGATGGTATATTTGATGATCAGTCAGATAGTACCTTCAATACGTGATATTGCCAATAATCTTGACACATATCAGGCAAATATACAGAATTGGGCAAGAAAGACACTTGCCAACAACCCTGGTCTTCGAAATAACATTATTCAATTTGCCGGAGTTTCTTCACAGAATCTGGAAACATGGATCAATGATGATTTCTTATCCATATCGCTTATAACAAGGTTTATTCCTTTCATCAACAGTGACGGATCAATAGATATGGGGCAGCTTCTTCCGATCCTTAGCTCCATTATGGGAGGATTAAGTAAATTCTTTGGCGGTCTTTGGAATTTCATTATCGGTATGATCATTTCCATTTATTTATTAAGTGGAAAGGAGAGATTTGCAGCCAGGAGTAAAAAGCTTACATACGTTGTATTTAACAGAAAGAATGCCAATAATATCATTTCTGCCTTCAGGTTCACACATAAGACATTTATCGGATATCTTGGCGGAAAGATCATTGATTCTATCATTATCGGTTTCCTTTGCTTTATCGGCACATCGATCCTTCAGACACCGTATGCAGGTCTTGTAAGCCTTTTTGTCGGAGTGACAAATATTATTCCTTATTTTGGTCCTTTCCTTGGTGCAATACCAAGTGCACTTTTAATATTTGTTGTTGATCCCATGCATCCGCTGAATACATTATTCTTCCTTATTTTCATTCTGGTATTGCAGCAGATAGACGGAAATGTTATCGGGCCAAAGATCCTGGGAGATTCTACAGGTCTTGAAGGATTCTGGGTTATATTTTCCATCACTTTGTTCGGTGGTTTCTTCAAGGTGCCCGGAATGATACTTGGTATTCCGGTATTTGCTGTATTTTATGCCGGGGTCAGAGCATGGTCAGAGAAAAATCTTAAAAAGAAGAAACTTCCTCATACAACCGACGACTATGTGGATATGATAGCGATAAATGATGACGGAGAGATGGAAAAATTCATTCCGGATTCAAAAAAACCGGCAAAAAAGCTCAGAATACCTTTTGTTACATCTATCATAGAATCAATTAAGAAGAGAAAAGAGAAGAAGAAATAATAATATGCGATTCGTTATTCAGCGAGTTGATGAAGCTAAGGTTGAAGTAGACCACAAGACCGTAGGATCGATCAATAAAGGTTTTCTTGTACTTATAGGCGTATCAGGCAATGATAATACAGAGATAGCCGATAAGATGATAAAGAAATTGATAGGTCTGAGAATATTTGAAGATGAAGGTGGAAAAACCAATCTGGATCTTTCCTCAGTTAATGGATCGCTTTTACTTATAAGTCAGTTTACTCTATATGCCGATTGCCGTCATGGTAACAGACCCGGATTTACAGATGCCGGATCACCAGATATGGCAAATGATCTTTACGAATATATAATTTCTAAATGCAAAGAATCGATTTCCGATGTTCAAACCGGTATATTTGGCGCAGATATGCAGGTTTCTTTGGTAAATGACGGTCCTTTTACTATAATACTTGATTCCAATGATTTAATAAAATAGCTGTCGATTTAAGTAAAAGTTGCAACAAGTAGAAGAAGATTAAAACCTCGTAAACGGCTATTTTACGAGGTTTTTTGTTTCTGTATATTTCAGATGTTGCAAGTTTTACTTTATTTTTTAAGTCAAAGTTTGCAACAAGTATAATAATTTAACTTAATCTTGCAACATGTAGCGGTTTGTAAACTGAAAGTTGCAACAAGTAGTTTTCTTTTTTTTAAGTCTATGAAAGAAGGTTGTTTGGATTTACTTCATACCATGTTGATAGGATATTTGAATGTAATTTCTGCATCTTTTTTATTTCTCTTGAGGCTTTATACATTTCAGTATCACGAAAAATCTGTGGTAAGACATCCAATGCCATCTTTTCAGTAGAGGATATTGATGGCAGATCTTTTTTATTATCTTTTAATAGCTTTATATATCTGGTATATAGTTCCGGGCACTTATCTTCTAAAAGCATAGGGATACTGGGATAAATAGTTTTATTTATAATATTTTCCGCATAATAACCCGTGATTTTTAGATCGTTTGGATTAACATATATATGATTGTAATAATCAATATCCACTATACAACCATGTATTTTTCCGGATCCTCCAATCTTTTTAATCTCATCGGCCACAATTTCTTGGATGCTGGTATATTTGTCTAATGGATCCTTAAGTGCTTTTATAACAAGAGTCAAATTATCATAGTAGTATTGAATATCTTTATGATCAAGATGTTTTAAAGCACCACCATTCAAAATAGATAAACTCTTATTCTTTGCTTTGTAAAATGAAACAATAGTAGCCATTTTTCTTGAGCATATATAAACCAGCAATGTCTCGGTTAAAGTTCATCATTATATTCTTTCCTCGACAGAACGCTTCGTATTGTTTCTTATCTATTTCATAAATACCATCTTGATAATCGTAAGCCCTCAATCATGAGTACTGCAAATCAAAAATCCCCACATTTATGCGGGGATTAAGATAGATTATTGATCCTTGTTAACTTAAGATTTTTTATACATGCTGGGACATTCTTTTTGAAC
>CAMUYA010000035.1 GCA_947164865.1 uncultured Lachnospiraceae bacterium | reverse complement strand
CTAAGCGCGGCGCCTAATTCGATCAAACTACAATCTCATATCGCCCATACCTGTCACTGATAGTTAATAAGTGAACTGATTTATCGCATAACTATAAGTTTATTATCTGCATGACAGGATTTCGAGTTTTCAAGCTATGGTGAGCGGTGCACGTCGGGAGCGCAAGCAAAATGTCGGAGCATAAACCGGTCCCTGCGATAATGTTCGAGCAGCTCGCCTGATGAGGCGAGCGTCGCGAGTTGTAGCAGGGCGGTTTTGCCCTTTGCGGAGACAGATTTTGCGCCAGCGCGGAGACGTAGCGAATCCATACTTGAAAACGCGAAGTCCGTCACTCAGTTAATCAGAATAATTGTTAGTACATTAAACTGCAATACAATAGCACTGGCAAAAGGGAAAAGCAGAAAAGATTCAGAAAGGCATAACATGGTACGAAGAATACTTCGAGAAGTAAAACAGTATACATTCGCATCCATCATCACCCCTGTTTCAATGATAATCGAGGTAATCATGGAACTGTCCATCCCATACCTCATGGCATCTATCATTGATAAAGGAGTCAATGTGGGTGATATGAACCACATACTCAAAGTGGGCGGATTGATGGTCGGCGCAGCTGTGATAGGCCTTATAGGAGGCCTCATGGGCGGAAGATTCGGAGCCAAAGCTTCGGCAGGACTTGCCAAGAACCTGCGTGAGAGCATGTATAACCATATCCAGACATTCTCGTTTTCAAACATCGACAAGTTTTCCACTTCGGGACTTGTGACCAGACTTACCACCGATGTTACAAACATCCAGAATGCATATCAGATGATCCTGCGCATTGCGGTAAGAGCCCCCTTAAGTATGATCGTTGCACTTATAATGGCATTTACCATCAATCCCAGGATAGCATCTATATACCTTATCGCACTTGTATTCCTTGCGATAGTGGGAACCATCATTATCATCAGTGCTACGGGAACCTTTAATAAAGCATTCCCGAAATATGATGAACTTAATGAATCGATCCAGGAAAACGTATCAGCGATCAGAGTTGTAAAAGCATACGTGCGTGAAGAGCAGGAGATAAATAAACTCCATGCCGCTACAAAGGCAATTTACGATATCTTTGTAAAAGCGGAGAAAAAGATATCCATTCACTGGCCCATCATGTCCATAACCATCTACTCATGTATCATTATCATCAGCTGGATGGGTGCCAAGATGATCGTCGGAAGCGAGCTGACCACAGGCGAGCTTACCAGCCTTCTTGCATACTGCATGAGCATTCTTATGAGCATGATGATGCTTATGATGATATTTGTAATGATATCCATGAGTATCGCAAGTATGAAGCGTGTTTCCGAGGTGCTGGAGGAGGAGCCGGATATCGTTAATCCCGAGGATCCCGTCATGGAGCTTAACGACGGAAGCATCTCCTTTAAGAATGTCAGCTTCTCATATCACAAAGAGGGAGGCGAGCCCATCCTCAGAAATATCAATCTCGATATAAAGTCCGGCGCGACCATCGGGATCATGGGGGCGACCGGTTCGGCCAAGTCCAGCCTCGTTAATCTTATAAGCAGGCTTTATGATGTGACGGACGGCGAGATGATCGTCGGCGGTCATAATGTAAAAGAATATGACCTTGAAGCACTGAGAAATCAGGTGGCGGTAGTTCTCCAGAAAAATGTACTTTTCTCGGGAAGCATCTTCGAAAACCTCAGATGGGGAAACGAAGAAGCGACTGATGAAGAGTGCTACGAGGCGTGCAGACTTGCTTGTGCCGATGATTTCATAAGGTCATTCCCCGACGGATATGAGACTCATATCGAACAGGGAGGAACCAACGTATCGGGCGGACAGAAGCAGCGCCTTTGCATAGCACGGGCTCTTTTGAAGAAGCCGAAGATACTTATTCTCGACGACTCGACCAGCGCGGTTGATACAGCCACCGATGCGCGCATAAGAAAGGCATTCCGCGAGGCAATACCGGGAACCACCAAGCTCATCATAGCTCAGCGTATCAGTTCCATACAGGATGCGGACAGGATAATCGTCCTCGATGACGGCGAGATATCCGCCTTTGACACACACGAAAACCTACTCGCAAACAACGAGATCTATAAAGAAGTGTACGAATCGCAGACAGGCGGTTCAAGAGACTTCGACGAAACGGAGGTGGGATAAATGCCGCCACGTGGAGCAATGGGAAGACCTAAGCCGAAGATCGAAAATCCCGGAAAGATCTTCCGTCGGATCATGGGCTATGTGCTCAGATCATATACACCGCACTGCATACTGGTGCTTATCTGCATATTGGTAAGCGTTTTTGCAAGCCTGCAGGGAACGCTCTTTATGAAGACGCTCATAGACGGATATATCACGCCGCTTCTTCTTTCGCCGGATAAGCCCGATTTTCATCCGCTTCTTATGGCTATCATAAGAGTAGCTATATTCTATCTTCTTGGAGCGGGCGCAGGATTTTTACAGAATATCCTGATGATATATGTCACTCAGGGAACACTCCGCAACATGCGTAACGAGCTCTTTGAAAAGATGGAAAAGCTCCCTATCGGATACTTTGACAGTCATACCCACGGCGATATAATGTCGACATACACCAACGACATTGATACCATGCGGCAGATGATAAGCCAGAGCCTGCCACAGATGATCAATTCGGTCATCACGGTAGCTTCGACTGTAGTGAGCATGGTGATACTCAGTATCCCGCTTACCCTTGTCACCCTTGTAATGGTGTTTGTAATGGTGATAGCCACAAAGTTTGCGGCAGGACGCAGCAGCCAGAACTTTGTGGAGCAGCAAAAGAAGCTGGGTGCGCTTAACGGATTCATCGAAGAGATGATGAACGGACAGAAGGTGGTCAAAGTCTTCTGCCACGAGGAAGAAGGAAAGAAGCAGTTTAAAGAGCTTAACGATTCGCTCTATGTAAGCGCCGATAAGGCAAATGCTTACGTCAATGTGCTCGGACCTATAAATGCACAGATCGGAAACCTGAGCTATGTTTTATGCGCCATCGTGGGAGGATGTCTCGCCATATTTGTTCCCGAGACAAGCATTTTCTCGTTTTCGATCGGCGGACTGGTAAGTTTCCTTCAGCTTAACAAAGGCTTTACCTGGCCCATCAACACGATATCTCAGCAGTTCAACTCCATCGTTATGGCTCTCGCCGGTGCTGACAGGATCTTCAAGATGATGGACGAGAAGCCCGAGACGGATAACGGCTATGTTATGCTGGTAAACGCAAAGGAAGAGAACGGTAAGCTTACTGAGTGCGAAGAGCACACCGGAACATGGGCTTGGAAGCATACCCACCAGGCAGACGGAAGCGTAGAATACAAGCCGCTTCGCGGAGAAGTGGTGTTTGACGGAGTGGACTTCGGATATGTTCCGGAAAAGATGGTCCTTCATGACATAAAGCTTCTGGCAAAGCCCGGGCAGAAGATAGCCTTTGTCGGTTCCACCGGTGCGGGAAAGACTACCATCACAAACCTTATCAACCGCTTCTATGACATTCAGGACGGTAAGATAAGATATGACGGAATAAATGTTAACAAGATAAAGAAAGCGGACCTTAGACGTTCGCTTGGAATAGTGCTTCAGGAAACGCATCTGTTCTCCGGCACCATTGCTGAGAATATCAGATACGGTAAGCTTGATGCCACGGATGAAGAAGTGATCGCTGCAGCTAAGCTTGCAAATGCACACAGCTTTATAAAGAAGCTTCCGGAAGGCTACGATACCATGCTGACCGGTGACGGTGCCAACTTAAGCCAGGGGCAACGTCAGCTCCTTGCCATAGCAAGAGCGGCTATCGCGGATCCGCCGGTCCTTATCCTCGACGAGGCCACAAGCTCCATCGATACTCGTACAGAGCGTATCGTTCAGGAGGGAATGGACAGGCTCATGGGCGGAAGAACGACATTTGTTATTGCCCACAGGCTCTCCACAGTAAGGAATTCGGACCTTATCTGCGTCCTGGAGCAGGGAAGGATCATAGAGAGAGGAACACACGACGAGCTTATAGAAGCAAAAGGAAAGTATTATACCTTATACACCGGAAACAAGGCAGCACAGTAAAAGCTGCATGTTGAAGGAAACGGAAAGCGCCCATATGTGGCGCTGATGCGAAATATCAGTTCTACGCCAAGGCATTACCCTATATTATCCACTGACGGACCCTGACGCAAGTTGGGGTCTGTTTTTTGTTTTATTAGAAAGCTTTTAAGGTTTTCCTATTAGTCAAAACGCTTCGCGGGGAAGCGACCGTCGCGAACATATTGGAAGGAAAGAGAGAAATGGCAAGAGAGAGTTCAAAAAAAGATGAATCATTTATGATCAAGCTTTCCACATTCATAGTGGACAAGCGAAAGGGCTTCTACCTGATATTCATCGTGCTGATCGTTTACAGCCTGATAAATATGGGCAGAGTGAAGGTTAACAACGACCTTACCACATATCTTCCCGGTACTACCGAGACAAGACAGGGAATAGATCTCATGAACGAGGAATTTACCACATACGGAAGTGCCAGGATAGTGGTGTGCAATATCACCCTTGATAAGGCCAAAGAGCTGGCTGATGAGATAGAAACCTTAGGCGGTGTGAGCATGGTTGATTTTGATGACACCGAATCACACTATCACGATATGGAAGCGCTGTATGATGTCACCTTTACTGATATTTCAAGCTCGGATGCGACCATGGGCTATTTAAACGGCGTGCTCGATCATCTGTCAGATTATGATACATATTATTCATCCGACATAGGACAGGAAAAGCGAGATGCCGATGACCTTGCAAACGACATGGTCATTATCATGATACTCGTTGCGGTAGTCGTGGTCGTAGTCCTTCTATTCACTTCAACAACCTATGCGGAGGTCCCTGTTTATATAATGACCTTCGGAGCGGCAGCGCTTTTAAACAAAGGTACAAACCCATGGTTTGGCGAGATAAGCTTTGTAACCAACTCCATTGCTGTGGTGCTTCAGCTGGCGCTGGCGGTTGATTACGCCATAATCCTTGCTAACAGAT
The DNA here is from genome assembly GCA_947164865.1 of uncultured Lachnospiraceae bacterium. Taxonomy (GTDB): domain Bacteria; phylum Bacillota; class Clostridia; order Lachnospirales; family Lachnospiraceae; genus AC2028. The sequence continues at coordinate 20,525 of CAMUYA010000035.1, read as the reverse complement.
TCAAGGAGGAGCATGAGGATAAGGATGCGAGAGAGGCTGTTATCGTAGCTCTTTCAAAGGCCATACCCGAGATCTCATCAAGCTCCCTTACCACGGTGTCCGGCATGATAGCCATGATGTTCATGCAGTTCAAGATCGGATACGATATGGGTATAATCCTTGCCAAGGCCATAGTGCTTTCGCTTTTATCCGTATTCCTTCTTATGCCCGGGCTTTTGCTTTCATTTTCAAAAGCTATCGACAAAACACATCACAAGAATTTTGTGCCCAAGATAACATTTATCGGTAAATTCGACGTGGCCACCAGATTTGTGATGCCTTTTATTCTTATTGCAGGTGTTGTTGCCGGAATGATCATTTCAGGGAAGGTACAGTATGTTTACGACATGAATTCCCTCAAATCATCCACCATGAGTGAGAATAAATTCTCCGCGCACATGGTTGATGAACAGTTCGGAAAGATTAATCAGCTGGCAGTGATAATCCCTAACGGAGATTACGAAAAAGAGGCAAATCTTCTGGGAATGCTGAGTGCCATGCCTGAGGTCGATTCCGCCATGGGCCTTGCAAATATCGATGCCATGGACGGATATAAGCTGACGGACAGGCTTACGCCCAGACAGTTTTCAGAGCTGTTTGATTTGGATGTGGAAGTTGCCAAACTGATATATTCCGCATATGCCACCCAGAACAGCGAATACGGTGCGCTTATAAAGGGGGTAGAGAACTATAAGGTACCTTTCATAGATATGTTCATGTTCATCTATGATCAGAAGACCGGCGGAAATATCACACTCGAGGGTGATACAGAGGAAACCATAAACGAAGCTTACGAAAAAATAAACATAGCCAAAAAGCAGCTGATGGGCGAAAACTATTCAAGACTTGTGCTCAAGCTCAATGTGCCCCTTGAAGGTGAGGAGACATATAATACCCTTGAAAAAATAAGAAGTACCGCAGCGCTCTATTATGATAAGGATTCCATAAAACTTGCCGGCAACTCAACGAGTGACAAAGACCTGTCCGCCTCATTCGCCACCGACAATCTGCTTATATCCATTCTTACGGCACTGTTTGTAATGGTGATACTTCTGTTCACCTTCCAGTCGGCCGGAATACCGGTACTGCTTGTTGTCACCATTCAGGGAAGTATATGGATCAACTTCTCGATCCCTTACCTGCAGAATGATGTGGTCTACTTCCTGGGGTATCTTGTTGTCAGTGCGATCCAGATGGGTGCCACTATAGACTACGCCATCGTCATCACCAGCAGATATATGGATCTTAAGACCTACATGCCAATTAAGGAAGCTATTGTGGAAAGCTTAAACGAGGCCTTTCCCACCATAGTCACATCCGGCAGTATGATGGTCGCTTCAGGATTTATCATCAGTGCGGTATCCTCCAACCCCGTTGTGGCCGCGATAGGGCTTGCACTTGGAAGAGGAACTCTTACCAGCATAGCGATGGTACTTCTTGCGCTTCCACAGACGCTTCTTATCGGCGATATCATCATCGAAAAGACAGCGTTTACGCTCAAGCATGACTTTGCAAAACCGCTGCCTTCCAAGGGCCGCGTTATGATGAGCGGAAGGCTCAGAGGTTACGTTAACGGCGTTGTGGACGGTGAATTCCGCGGAGTGATCGAAGGTGAGATGGGAGCCACCGTCAGAGCCAAGGATTACGTGAAGGAACTGGCAGATGACGAATCGGCAGAGGAGGAACCGGGATTGCCTGATGGAAGCACGCCGGAACGGCAGCCCGGATTGCCGGAAGATAAAAAGGCAGAACAGCAGCCGGGCATTATGGAGAACAGTGGAAAGGAGGACAAGAAAAATGATTAATAAAAGTATTGTTGAAAAAAACATGATCTGGAATAACACGCTTAAGAAAACAATCTCACTTGCCCTCACTCTTGCTCTAGTTGCCGGACCGGTGTTCGGGGCTGCTCCCATAACAGGATACGCGGCAGAAGAAGAGAAGAAAACAGAAACAACAGATAATACTGAGGGTTCTGAGAATAAATCACAGGAAGAACATAAATACACATACACTGAGCTGAAAACGGGCTCTTCGGCAGATTTCTATGATGGGACAGATATTAGCGATTATGAAGTGGTAGAGATCGGCTCTTTGGAAGATCTGGAAGAGCTTGCCGCAAACTGCGTGCTGGATGAGTGGTCGCTTAAAAAGAATGTTAAGCTCACTGCGGATATAGACCTGCAGGGAAGAAGCGTGATCATCCCCACATTCGGCGGAGTGTTTGACGGAGACGGTCATGCGATAAAGGGTCTGGTGTACGAAAACGAAGCCGATAACATGGGCCTTTTCAGATACGTGAGGTACGGAGCATGCATCAAGAATCTTGACATAGAGGGTCAGATCATAGCGGGAGAAGATGCCGAAAACATCGGAGTTATAGCAGGTGAAAACTATGGACTGATAACAGGATGCAGCGTGAAAGGTGCCGCTGTCGGGGGAGAAAATGTAGGAGGTATTGCAGGCTACAACGGTAAGAGCGGAATGATAGAAAACTGCACCTGTGACTGTTCCGTGAGCGGAACCCACAGCACAGGCGGCGTAGCAGGAAGCAATGACGGAATGATCGACTCCTGTGAGAATATCGGAAAGATCAATACAACAGTATCTGATGTGACTATAGAACTCAGCAACCTTTCGATAGAAGATATCACAAAACTGGGAGAGACATCTTCGGTCGCTGCATTTACGGATATCGGAGGAATATGTGGAATAACCGCGGGAGAAGTTAAAGACTGCATAAACAGGGGGACAGTCGGATACGAACACGTCGGATACAATGTCGGCGGTATTGCTGGAAGATCATCACAGGGATATATAACCGGATGTGTCAATTACGGTAATGTATACGGCAGGAAGGATTCCGGCGGGATAGTAGGGCAGATGGAGCCTTTCATGCAGATCGAATATCTGGTGGACGGTATATCGCAGCTTAACTACGAGACAAATATACTCTTTGACCTGGTTGATGAGACTATAACCGACGGAACAAAATATAGTGATGAGGCCGCAGTCCTATTAAGGGGAATATCCGATAGTTTAAAGAAAGCAAATAATATCTCCCTTGATCTGCCGAGCTTTGATGGAACTTCGGCGTTCGATAACATTCCATCGCTTGAAATACCGTCTTTTGAACTGCCGGAAATTGATGCATATACAACGGATGATCTTCCGGATTCGCTTGGTGATGTCGAAGCCGATGCGGATGCCGCAGAGCACGAGATGAGGCATCAGATAGAAGATGCGAGAAAGCAGGCCGATGAGGCAACGCAGCAAGCCCAGGCTGTGATAGAGGCCACAAAAGACGCCGCTATCGCCGAGGCTCAGAAAGCCAGACAGCAAATGGATGCCGTGAGGGGAACCATGCAGTCCCTTAAAGATAATTTTGATGTTCTGGCGGATTATTCAGGCAGATTTGCCGATCTTCTTGTGAGGGAAAATGCAGAGCTTTCCGCAGATATAAAGGCAGTTTCGGCACAGGCGAGGAAGGTGCAGAACCTCTCTAACGGAATGACGAACAACATATCATCCTACGAGGGGGTGAACATCAAGGACGAATCCGCAGAGGCTGAATCCGAAGCCATAGAGAACGGAGCGGAGACAGAAGAAACCGAAGAAATCGAAATGGCAGAACCTGCAGAAACCGAGGTAGAGAAATCCGCAGAAACTGAGATGGAGGAACCGTCAGAAACGGTACCGGAACCCTCAGAATTGGAATGGAATGCCGGAAGACTGACAGACTGTATCAATTATGCCACCATAAATGCGGACAGCGGTGCAGGCGGAATCGTAGGACGTATCGCCACGGAATACGATGTTGACCCCGAGGACGATATCAATCTTACCGGAACACAATCGCTGTACCTGAATGCAAGTGCCAAAGCTGTTGTCAGAGATTCGGTAAATTACGGGAAAATCTGTACAAAAAAAGATTACTCCGGAGGAATTGCGGGATATGCTAAATATGGATACCTTATCTCAGATATGTCGTTCGGGGATATTGAATCGGAGAGCGGAAGCTATATCGGAGGAATAGCGGGAGCCTGCGAGAGTGATATACTGTCATGCTGCGCAGGAGGAAAGATCGAAGGAAAAAACAATGTAGGCGGTATTGCAGGAAAGGGCAATAATATCTCGAAATGTGCCGCATACTGTGAAGCCGAGCCAACAGGGAAGTATGCCGGGAGCATTGCCGGAGAGATAACCGAAAACGGTGAGCTTTCAGAGAACTATTATGTGAGCACCGATATTGGCGGGATAGACGGCATCGCCTATGCCGCAGGAGCCACACCGATTGATTATGAAGAACTCATATCACTTCCGGGCATACCAAAGGAACTCAGCAATTTTGAGATCATTTTCCTCGCAGACGGAAAAGAGATAACAAGGATAAACGCAAAACATGGCGATAGTATAGATGAAAATGTTATACCTGCCATTCCGGAAAAAGAAGGATACTATGGTGTATGGCCCTTGGAGGGGATGGATTATATCACCGGAAACCGTGTTGTAGAGGCTGATTATGAGAAGTGGATCGGGTCGGTGGTCAGCAAGGAAACAGCAAGTAAAGGAGAAGCAGATCAGCCTAAGCCTATAGTCATGGCTGTGGGAGATTTCCTTCCGGGAGCAGAACTTAATCTCGAAATAAAGGGTGATGAATCCAATGAATATGATATAATGATCTCATATCCTGAGGATGCGCTCCTTGCAAGAAAGCTGGGATATGATAGCTATACCGGTGAGGCAGAGATAAGAGTTCTTTGCGATGAGCCTAAGGAATCCGCAGCAGAAATATATGACGGAAGCAAATGGAAGAAGGCTGACTGTGAGGTGATAGGAAGCTATATATCCTTTAGGATGAGTGCTCCGGGAAGCTTCAGGATAGTGCATGAAACAGACAACAGAAAGATAATAATTCCGGTGGCAGCGGGAGGAGCGGTTCTGCTGCTTGTGATCGGTATTATACTGGTTTCGAGGATAAAGAAGATGAAAAAGAAGGCAGCATTGAAAAAGAATCCCCAGGCCGTGATATTCGATCTTGACGGAACCCTCATCGACACAGAGAGGTTCTATCACAAAGTTTGGCCCGAGGCAGCTGAGCATTTCGGGTATATCATGAGTGATGAGCAGGCTCTTCAGCTAAGGAGCCTCGGCAGACCTTTTGCTCCGAAAAAGATGAAGGAGTGGTTTGGCGAAGATTTTAATTATGATGAAGTGAGGGCATACAGGAAGCGTCTTTTTGAGCAATGCGTATCAAAAGAAGGAATAAAGTTAAAGCCCGGCATAAAAGAACTTCTTGATTTCCTGAAGGAAAAGGGAGTTACGATAGCGGTTGCCACTGCTACCGATACAGAGCGCACGGAAAGGTACCTGAAGGCAGCAGGCGTGTATGAGTACTTCGACAAAATCTGCAGTGCAGCCGATGTAAAGGAAGGGAAACCTTCACCCTACGTATACATCGAGGCATGCAAACAACTGGGACTCATGCCCGAGCAGTGTCTTGCGGTTGAGGATGCTCCAAATGGTATAAAGTCCGCAGCGGATGCGGGATGCAGAGTTATCTTCATCCCCGATCAGACACAGGACGAACCCGAAGCCGAAAAGCTCTGCCTCGCTAAGGTCCAATCCGCCGAGGAGATAAAACAGTTTTTTGAATGATATGGTTTAGGGTTAAGGCTCGTGAAAAATAATTCTGAGGGATGTAAGAATAATTACAGTCTATACAGTAAACTTCCAGACAGTAATGTGATATTCACCTGCACATTTGATCCGTTTGGATACGGCCTCGGTAAATATACTTTCACGACAAGGTGTGATGAAAAACCGGAACTGTTGTTAAATGATGGAACGACAAAACTGTATTACAACTGTACGTACAGTGGTAATGATTTGCCAGAAGATCTGAAGATGTTTTATGATTATGTGCAAACCGGGTCTGCGGGAAGCGATCTTACTAAAAAGATTGATGCTGCTGTAGTCAAAGGAAGGAAGAACGAAATCTGGAGGACACAGTATATGAAAGAATGGGTAGTTCTGCAGGAAGCTAAAGAAGAAGGCAGAGAAGAAGGTAGAGAAGAAGGCAGAAGAGGGCAGAGAAGAGGCTGAATTTAACAGGATCTCGATTATGCTCAAAAAAGGAAAGACAGCGGAAGAGATTGCGGAATTCTGTGGATATCCTGTTGATACTGTAAAAGCAGTTGAGGAAAAACTTGGCGTCATGGTATAACATGGCGTATATTTAGAAAGAACCAGCGGGGCTGTCGCTTTAGATGATTAAATCTAAAGCGACAGCCCCGTTTCTTTTTGTAACTTAGGGAATTCAGACATTCAAATAATTGTGAATAATAAAAATAATTGCAGCATTTCTATACCGCGAGCGAGAAGGAGAGAAATGCTCTTGTTAAGGGATAGTCTCGTAAAGCAGGGCTGGCAGGATGAAAGGATCGGCTGGTACGGAAAATAGTCCGGGAGCAAATTCAATCTTAATATTTGACATATTAATCTTAACATTATACAACGTCAGAATGTGTGACAAAGGCGTATACTAGCGTTAATAGCGCAAAGCTGCAGTTTTTGGCAGCTTACGTGAAAATATAATACTTCAGGAGGTATTTACATGAAAGGAAAGGTACTAAACAAGTTCTTGACCGGTGTGGCCTCAGTCGCATTGGCAGTAACCATGCTCCCCGTTTCATCCTTTGCGGCTAACGAGGAACCGGTTGATCATGATCCCTTTTTCGCAGAAGAGGGTCGGGAAAATGATGGTTTCATTACTGAAGGGACGATCGAGCCGTTTCAGGAGCTCCCCGTCATTCAGACAGCTGACGGCTGGTGGAATCAGGTCGAGTATATGAGTTACGATGCTGATGGAAAGCTTACGTATGGATACTCGTATGAATATGATTCTAAGGGCTATCAGACAGTAAAGGAATGTTATTATGATCCCGATGGTTTAGATTATTATTGGGTGTATTCCTACACTGATGAAAAACGCACCGAAGGCAAAAAGTATGATGGAAAAGATGTGTATCTTGAAAAAAGGACATACAAATACAACGATCAGGGTTATGAGACAGAAAGAGTAACCTTTGACGCTCAAGGTATAGAGACAGAAAAAGAGACTACCACATACGATCAGACCGGACGAAAAAGATTAGTTGAATCTCGTTATCGCGATGGAAAGGAAACCTCCCGTTACGAATATGAGTATAATGACAAAGGTTATACTGTAAAAGAAACATACTCAAGTTATGATTATCAGAACCAAAAGCTTGAAAAAAACAGTGCTTACGGATACGTTTATGATGATAATGGAAATACAACAGAATATTTGTACTACGAATACATCGATGGTGTAGAGACATTGGTACAGAAGACCAAGTATATAAGAGACGAGAAGGGAAGAACCTATCGTTATGAAAGATTCAATGTGCAGGGGAACACAGAGACTTTAAATGACGTTGAGATTCGAACTTTCTATGACTGGGATGATGATTGGGAAGTAAAGTCAGATAATTATTACGAAGCTGACGGTACCACATATAAGCACGGTTATGAGTATAAATATGATGATAAGAGAAGACGGATAGAGTATCTCCGTACTGAAACCAATGGAAGAAAGTATAAATCTGTTTTCACATATGAAAGTGATAAGCAGAGAAATTATCAGTATTCCGAAGAAACAGACTATCGCGATGATGTAGAGATATCTTATACTAAGTACGATTATGATGAAAATGATAATCGGGTAAAAGAAACGTATTACGATAAAAAAGGCGGAAACCTGACAGGGTATTCAACATATAAGTACAAGTTCTTCTCTTATGATGGAAGCAGCTCTGATCCGGAACCTGTAGTAGAGCCGACAGTCTACATCCCCGAGGATGCAAAGAAGGATGTTCCCGAGGGATACGATATGCTGTTCCGTCTCTACAATCCCAACAGCGGTGAGCACTTCTATACCACAAGCAGAAGAGAAGGAAACAGCCTTGTGGATCAGGGATGGAAGTATGAAGGACCCGGATGGATCGCACCCAAGGAGGGCGCTCCTGTTTACAGGCTTTATAATAAAAACTCCGGAGACCATCACTACACCATGAGCAAGAGAGAGAAGGATAAGCTTGTGGAGATTGGCTGGACATACGAGGATATCGGCTGGTATTCAGAGTCCAAGGAAACCGGAAAGCCCCTCTACAGACTCTATAATCCCAATGCTACCGGCGCAGGATCACACCACTACACCTCCAGCACAAGAGAGAGGAAGAATCTCGTAGCGATCGGCTGGCAGGATGAAGATGTGGCTTGGTACGGATATGCTGAGTAAAGATTGACCTAAAACAAAAATTGATTTTTTTCCTGCGGAGTGCTACACTTTTGAAGTGTGGGCGCTCCGCTTTTTTGTCTGGGTAACTGTGGCAAACGGGCACGGTAGGAGCGCAGATCACAGAAAATGAAAGAAATATGCATATCAGGAAAGGACCGTAGAAATGAGCAGACCGTTTGAGGAATTAGTAGAGAAAGTAAAGAACTTTGAAATGAAAAAGGTATCCGTTGCGGTAGCGCAGGATTCAGCCGTTATCGAGGCAGTGCGCGTGGCAAAGGACAGAAAGATCGCAGATGCCATTCTTGTAGGTGATGAGGACAAGATCAAGGCAGTTGCAAAAGAGATAAATACCGACATTTCCGATTTTAGGATAATAGATGTTAAAGATGATATCGAGGCTTCACTTGCTGCAGTTAAGCTTGTTCGCGACGGCGAGGCCGATATGTATATGAAGGGCCTTATCAACACCAAGGATTTCCTCAAGAGTGTGCTCGACAAGGAAGTAGGCTTAAGAACCGGCAAGGCTCTTTCCCACGTGTGCGTATTTGATGTAAAGGGATACGAGAAGCTTCTCTTCCTTACAGATGTTGCATTCATGACCTACCCTACGCTTGAGGATAAGGTGGCTATCATTAACAACACCCTTGAGATCACTTCCGCATGCGGAGTAGAGAATCCCAAGGTAGCTCCTCTTGCTGCTGTTGAGGTTGTTAACCCCAAGATGCAGTGCACCGTAGAGGCAGCTGAACTCACCGAGATGAACAAAAAGGGCGAGATCACAGGCTGCATAGTTGACGGACCCCTCTCACTCGACCTTGCTATCGATCCCGAGGCAGCCAAGCACAAGGGAGCAACCGATCGTGCTATCCAGGGTGATGCGGATGTGCTTCTCTTCCCCGATATCCACGCAGGTAACCTTGTTTACAAAGCAATGGTACATATGGCAGACTGCATTAACGGAAACGTTATCACCGGAACCAAGGCTCCCGTAATACTGGCTTCCAGATCCGATTCATACGAAGTAAAGGTTAACTCTCTTGCACTCGGTGCACTCGTTGCTGAGTATAAGAAGAAAATGGGGAACGCATAACGCTAATAGCATAGAATTCAGAGCTTAATGCAATTCAACTGTTTATATGCAAAAACATTGCAGTACCAAGTTACAGAAAGGATAAAAATATGGCAATCACAAGTTTGATAATCAATCCCGGTTCCACATCCACAAAGATCGGAATCTACGAGGACGAGAACCTCCTTTTTGACGAGACGCTCCGTCATTCCACCGAGGAGATCGCGCAGTATGCATCCATCATCGATCAGAAGGATTTCAGAAAAAATATAATCATAAACTTCCTTAAGGAAAAGGATTTTGATATGAAGAAGCTGGGCATGGTCGTTGGCCGCGGAGGTCTGTTGAGACCCATTCCCGGAGGAACCTACAAGGTTACCGACAAGCTCCTTGAGGATCTTAAAATAGGTGTGCAGGGCCAGCATGCATCCAACCTCGGAGGCATCCTTGCAAAGGAGATAGGAGACGAGCTGGGCATCCCTTCATTCATTGTAGACCCCGTTGTTGTTGACGAGCTTCAGCCTGTGGCGAGAGTTTCGGGCGTACCCGAGATCGAGCGTAAATCCATCGATCACCCCCTCAATCAGAAGGCTATGGCCAGAAGATATGCCAAATCCATCGGAAAGAAGTACGAGGATGTTGACGTGATCGTGGTTCACATGGGCGGCGGCACTTCTACCGGCGTTCACAAGCACGGCAAGATGGTGGATGTATTTGCCGCACTTAACGGCGATGGTGCATTCTCTCCCGAGAGAGCAAACGGTGTTCCCGCTCTTTCACTTGTTGAGATGTGCTTCTCGGGTAAATACTCCGAGGCCGAGATGAAGAAGAAAATCGTCGGAAACGGCGGATTCAACGCATACCTCGGAACCAACGATATGAGAGAAGTAACCGCACGTGTCGAAGCAGGCGATGAGAAGGCAAAGCTTGTAAGAGATGCCTTCATTTACCAGATCTGCAAGAACATCGGCGCATGCGCTACCGTACTTCAGGGTCATGTTGACCAGATCATCCTTACCGGAGGTATCGCTTACGGCAAGACCGTTACCGATGATATCGCAAAGAGCGTTGACTGGATCGCACCCGTTACCGTATATGCAGGTGAGGACGAGCTGCTTGCACTTGCACAGGGTGGACTTCGTGTGCTTAACGGTGAAGAGCAGGCTCAGGAATATTGATAAACAGTTTCAAGCGGCTTAGGTTCCTATACTTGTGGGCCTGATCCGCTTGAATTTTTATATGGACATATGTAACACTTATGTTGTCCGCAACGTCGTGGGATATTCTGTTCGCAGCGCCGGATGGGAATTTGGAGGATACATACATGTTTAAAATACTGTATAGCGAATTCAAAAATCATAAAAAACCCGTTATGGTTTACATAACTCTATGCATCATCCTTTCGTTCGTAGTGGGAAGCAGCATGCCTCTTCTGGACCCGCATGGAATAACTGCATCCGCCTCCGTTACAAATTGTGTGAATGCTGCCGAAGTCAGCGCTGAGGATACGCTTATTAATCTCAACGGACAGATCCTTGGTGGCAGGCTTAACGCCCTTGCCGGTGATTATTCCGGGACCGTGGCCGTTTCGGCCGAGCCCTTTACCGCGCTGCTTTTTTTAAGCGCTGTATCCAACATCAATAAACTTGCAAACAATCCTTTGAATATGCCGCCGATCCCGCTCGACAGCCCGTGGATCCTTATCGTTATCGCGGTATTTTTCGCTGCCAGCAAATTCATGAAAGCAAACAGCGCAACAAAGGTTTTCGGTATATGTACTCTCGGGTATCTCGAGAGATTCCTCGGCACGCTCTGCATCCTTGTGATAGGGATCCTAAGCGTTGTGGGAATATCGACAAACGGAGCGGTCTCTGCGGTAAATGCGGCAACGGAAGCCGTATCGGAGATCGGGAAAGCCGGGGCCGCAGCTCCGGGTTCGCAGAATGTCATAGTCGGTGCGCTCGCCAGCCTGTTTTCCGCATTTATGGCGGTGATGAGCCTGATCGTCAACTTTATCATCAGGACGGTATCCAAGGGGCTTGATGCCATGCAGGCTATCTTTTCGACAGTACCCTTTGTCTCCGTCGTATGCGAAGCAGGGAAGGCATTTCTTGTGCTTCTTGTTAGTGCCCTCAACGTATTCTTCCCCATAGCGGGATATGTGGTAAATATAATTGTATTTATCATCTGCTGCGTGCTGTTCAGGGTGTGCTACTATGCATCAAGGTATTTTGAAAATATCTATTTCAAACCCTTTTTCCGCAAGATATTCGGCCTGCGGGACAGAGTGACGCTCATTCCAAAGCGCTACCCCAAGAAGCTGCGCCTTGCTATCGAAGCAAAGGAAATGAAGCCGGACTTTATTATCCCTGTGTATATAAAAAGACGCCACAGGAATTCTACTCTTCGCATCAGACCTTTAAGAAGGCTCTGGCTCATTCATGACGAGGGCGGCACTAAGCTTTACTCCCGCAGATACATGAAGCAGAAGGATTATTTCAGAGATTTTGACAAGGACGAAGGCGGCGAGATATTCCTTAAAAAGGGTATCATGCAGTATGAGATATACAGCTATATCCAGACAGACAGGAATCTGGAGAAGAAATGGCCCGTCAGGGATTTCACTCTTGTGTTTGCAAAGGATTATAAGGCGTATATCGACGATATAGTGCGCCTTACGGGTTATACCGATATCGTTGAGGAAAAGGCCCGCGAAAAGGCAGAGAAAAAAGAACTCAGAAAAGCAGGGAAAAAACTTAAATTATGGGTAAGCTCGGAAGAAGATTAAAGAACACGGCATCAAAAAGCACAGGATCAAAAACTACCGCATTAAAAAAAGCATTATCAGCCGTAACAGCTGCAGCGGTCATAATAAGCGCGGGACTTTTTCCGCGCTTTAACGTGTATGCGGAAAGCATGACCACCGAAGCCGGCGATACCCGGATCGAGGAAGACAGTGCAGCGGATAACATATCCCCCGATTTTGATCAGCTAAGATCCCTGTGGGTCAAGGAATATAAAGATGTTCCCTTTTCGGAGAGAAACCCCGAGGACCTCTCAGTCAGCATTGAAGAGATAGAGGCTCTGCTTGACCAAATGGAGGAGGCTGCAAACGAGGGGAACAGTAATGAAGTGGAAGTCAGGTTCCGCGTGCTTTGTGATCTGTATGACAAATTCAAAACCCAGTACGATATCTATGACGTCCTTTATTATCAGAACATGTCAAACGAGGAGTATCAGGACAAACTCTCCGAGCTTGAGCAGGTTTCGGCGGATATGAGCGATCTTGTTATGCAGAGGCTCAAGGATATAGTGATGATCCCTGCCGCAAGAGAAGCTCTGATTCCCATTCTTCCCGAGGGAACCATCGAATACTTTGAGGAATACGAGCCTTATGATGAGAAGTATAAAGACCTTCTTGCAAGGGAAAACGACCTTGTCATGGAGTATAACGATCTGAGCGTGGAAATGCCCGATAACTTTGCACAGCGCGCGGGGGAGATATATCTGGAGCTGCTGGATATAAGGAAAGCTCAGGCCGTCAGCCTCGGATATAATGATTATATAGAGTATTCATATGATGCATATGGTCGTGATTACACGGGGGAAGATCTGGAAAAGCTATATGAATATGTCAAAAAGTATGTGGCTCCGTTGGAGGAAGAGATCCTCAATACACTGAGAAACCGCGATGATGTCGATGCATTATTTGAGGAAGAGACCACCGAGGAAGGAATATGGTCGGTGGTGGGCAATGCCGTCTCAAAGATCGACCCTTCGCTGAAGGGATCCTTTGACCGCATGATGGAACTGTCCCTTGCCGATAACTCCGTTTCCGATGAAAAGATGGATGTGGGATTTACCACCTTTTTCCCATACTACGGGGATGCATATATCTTCAACAGCCCCTATGGCTACTTCCAGGATTATTATGACATGTTCCATGAGTTCGGGCACTTTAATGCCGAGCTTCAGAGCAACATCCCCTACTTGTTCAGTGTGGACTGTCTCGATATAGCAGAGGTCAATTCCCAGGGACTGGAGCTTTTGTCTATCTACTATACGGAGGATGATTACGGGGAAAGCGCGGGAACTCTGGCAACATTTTTGATCTACGAGAAGCTTGAATCCGTTATTGACGGATGCCTTTATGACGAATTCCAGAAAAGAGTATACAACGAACAGGATGTTACCATAGACAGGATAAATGAGATATACGACGAGGTGTGTGAGGAGTATGGGATGGATCCGGAAGATTTAAGCTATGAACCCGGAGTGCCGGGATGGATGACTGTATCCCACAATTTCCAGCAGCCCTTTTACTATGTCAGCTATGCGGTGTCGAGCCTTACATCCCTTGATATATTTGTGGAGGCTTACGATGACCGGGAAGGGGCCATAGAAGATTACCTTGCACTTGTTCCCGCAGGTGCCGTATACACATACTGTGAAGCGATCGAGCGCTATGGCCTGAGGGATATCTTTGACGAAGATGAAATAAAAGAGATACTCGATCCCGAAAAATACACCAGAATACTTGAGTCCTATGATGTTGAGGTAATAGAAAAGGACTACGATACGATCGTAATCCTTCTTATCTCGGTACTGCCGGCTCTGCATCTGATAAGCTTTGTCGCGGCACTTATATTTGCAATTGTAACAATTTCAAGAAGCAAAAGGAAGCTGAAGCAGGCTATAAAAGCTCCTCGATCGTAAGCTCCGGATGCTTCATCAGATCGATATAATCATATCCGCACTGCACGACGGGTCGTGAGAGCTTTTCTTTATTGAGCATTATGATCTCGGCCTCGCGCCCGTCGCTGAGTCTGCAGGCATTTCTCACATAAGTGGCGCCTACATTCGAAAGGAATGTGAGCACAAATTCCGCATCATATTTTTCAAATCCGTCTTCTTCAAATATCTCGATAACCCTGAAAGGACACAAAGGGCCGCGGTAGCATCTGGCTGCCGTCATGGCATCATACACATCCGAAATGGCGGTGAGCCTTGCAAATCTGTCGATGGCCTCGCCGGAAAGATTCAGCGGATATCCGCTGCCGTCATAGCGCTCATGATGCATGAGGGCGGCGTTCTGAATATGCTCACCCACACCCTGCTCCTTAAGGATCTTGTATCCGAAGATAGGGTGCTTCTGGATATGCTTATATTCCACAGGATCAAGCTTTGCCGGCTTTGTAAGGATCGAGCGGCTTATTTTGAGCTTGCCCACATCATGCAGAAGCCCGCAGAGCATTGCGGTTTCCTTGTCTTCCTCGCTCCATCCCAGCCAGCTTGCGGCAACGTAATTGAGAAGAGCAACATTCATGCTGTGCGCATATGTGAGATCGTCATAATCACGCATATTGTGGATCATGTCGAAGGTATTGCTTCCGCTTCCGGCCCTCTCTATCAGATTAAGCGGCTCGATAAGGAGTTCCTTGGTATCGAGGGGAACACTCCTGTCCACCATCTCGTTTAATCTGAACTTGAAGCCCTCCGAAGCCTCGTCGAATTTATTCTTAAAGTCTTTAAATTCCTGGGAATTCTTGACCCTTTCCGAGTAGGAAGGGCGTGAAGGAGCAAATTCCGCGGTAACTCCCGGCGGCGGGGGCGGAACATCTGTTCTTGGAGTCTGTGGAGCGGGCCCGTAATTCTCGGGCTTTTCCTCGGGCTGGTCCTCGATATAGACAGACAGCACTCCGTTAAGCTCTATTCTTGAAATCAGTACATCCGTGAGCTTCGTACCCTTGGAAAGAATGACCTGCCTGTCAAAGTTGAGCACATCCTCGGCCAGAATCATTCCGGGAGTAAGATCAAATGTCGATGCTTTTGTCATAAATACCCTCTGTAGTATTGCCGCCGGCACTTACCAAAGCGGCATGTTTTACCCTCTTTAACCATATTATTTTACCACAGGACGCGAGAGATGTATAGATGTCCATTGGTGATTATTTCCCGCGGGAAGTCAATAAGTTTGTAAAAAAAATGTTAACATTCATACAAATATTGAAACAGATGTAAATATCTGTTAAAATCATCTATGTGTGCGCTTGTAGAAACGCACCCTATCAGTGCGCGGATCAAACCGCGCTCAAAAGAGGTATTACAGGAAATGAAAATAATAGATAAGATTTTCGGAACCCACTCCGAGAGAGAGCTTAAAAGGATAATGCCCATAGTGGACAAAGTGGAAAGCTTAAGGGACACCATGAAGGCAAAGTCCGACGAAGAGCTCCGAGGGATGACTGATCATTTTAAAAAGAGGCTCGCTGAGGGCGAGACTCTTGACGATATCCTTCCCGAGGCATTTGCAACCGTTCGTGAAGCAGCTGTGAGAGTGCTTGGAATGGAGCATTACCGCGTACAGATCATCGGCGGTATCATCCTGCATCAGGGACGTATCGCCGAGATGAGAACAGGTGAAGGTAAAACCCTTGTGGCCACCTGCCCCGCATATCTTAATGCGCTGGAAGGAAAGGGCGTGCACGTCGTAACAGTCAACGATTACCTGGCAAAGCGTGACGCCGAGGAGATGGGAAAGGTTCACGAATTCCTGGGGCTTACCGTAGGATGCGTGCTCAACTCCATGAATTCCGAGGAGCGCCAGAAGCAGTACAACTGCGACATTACATACGTTACCAACAACGAGCTCGGTTTCGATTATCTGCGTGACAACATGGTGATCTACAAAGAGCAGCTCGTTTTAAGAGGACTTCACTACTGCATCATCGACGAGGTTGACTCCATCCTCATCGACGAAGCCAGAACCCCTCTTATCATATCCGGACAGAGCGGAAAGTCCACCGCCCTCTACGAGATGTGCGATCTGCTGGCAAGGCAGTTAAAGCGCGGCGATGACATCAAAGAGATGTCCAAGATGGATGCCATCATGAACATCGAGCAGGAAGAAAACGGAGACTTTGTCGTCAACGAAAAGGATAAGATCGTCAATCTGACTGCAGAAGGAATCAAGCGCGTAGAGCAGTTCTTCCATATCGACAACCTTGCAGATCCCGAGAATATCGAGATCCAGCACAATATCATCCTGGCCTTAAGGGCTCACAACCTCATGTTCCGCGATCAGGACTATGTGGTTAAGGATGATCAGATATTTATCGTAGACGAATTTACCGGACGTATCATGCCCGGAAGAAGATATTCCGACGGTCTCCATCAGGCTATTGAGGCCAAGGAGCATGTCAAGGTTAAGCGTGAGAGTAAGACTCTCGCCACCATCACTTTCCAGAACTTCTTCAACCTCTTTGATAAGAAGTGCGGTATGACCGGTACCGCTCTTACAGAGGAAAACGAGTTCAGAGAGATCTACGGAATGGACGTTATCGTCATTCCCACCAATAAGCCTGTCATCAGAAAAGACCTTCAGGATGCGGTTTATAAGACCAGAAAAGAAAAGCTGAATGCGATCGTTAATGCCATCGAGGAGGCTCACAAGAACGGTCAGCCCATCCTTGTGGGTACCATCAATATCGATGCCAGTGAGGAGCTCAGCCGCCTTATCACCAAGCGCGGCATCCAGCATAATGTTCTCAATGCCAAGTTCCATGAGAGAGAAGCTGAGATAGTTGCCGAGGCCGGAAGGCACGGCGCTGTTACCATAGCCACCAATATGGCGGGTCGTGGTACCGATATCAAGCTCGATGATGAAGCAAGGGCGGCGGGCGGCCTCAAGATCATAGGCACCGAGCGCCACGAGTCGAGGCGTATCGACAACCAGCTGCGCGGACGTTCCGGACGTCAGGGCGACCCCGGAGAATCCAAATTCTATATCTCCCTTGAGGATGACCTCATGAGACTCTTCGGTTCGGAGAGACTTATTGCTGCATTTAACGCACTCGGAATCCCCGAGGGACAGGAGATCGAGCACAGAGCCCTCACCAATGCCATCGAATCAGCACAGAAAAAGATAGAGGGCAACAACTTCGGCATACGTAAGAATCTGCTTGAATACGACCGCGTAATGAGCGAGCAGAGAGAGATAATCTACGAGGAGCGTAATAAGGTACTCGGCGGCGAGAGCATGCGCGATTATATCTACAAGATGATGATGGATATAGTCGAGAGCAGCGTAGATACCGTTATCGGCGAGGATACTCCGTTCGAAGAGTGGAATTTCGTGGAATTAAACGAGCTCCTTCTTCCCATCATCCCTCTTGAGCCCATCACAGCCGAGCGTGTGAATAAGCCCAAGAAGGCCAGCCTTAAGCAGCAGCTCAAAGAGGAGACTGTCAAGCTTTACGAGGCCAAGGAAGCTGAGTTCGCCGATCCCGAGCAGATCCGTGAGATCGAGCGCGTGATACTCCTTAAAGTGATAGATCGCAAGTGGATGGATCATATCGATGATATGGATCAGCTCCGCCAGGGCGCAGGACTGCAGGCATACGGCCAGAGAGATCCCCTTGTTGAATACAAGATGAACGGTTACGCGATGTTCGACGAGATGACTCAGAACATTCGCGAAGATACAGTGCGCATGCTGCTCCATATCCGCGTTGAGCAGAAGATCGAGCGTGAGCAGGTGGCTAAGGTTACCGGTACCAACAAGGACGATTCCGTCGCGAAGGGACCCGTTAAGCGTGATGCCAAGAAGATATTCCCCAACGATCCCTGCCCCTGCGGAAGCGGAAAGAAATACAAATTCTGCCACGGCCTTAAGAGAGTATAGCCTTACCCCTGATGGGCAAGGCGGCGCGAAGCGCCGGATGAGGTGTACATGATAGTTGAACTTGAACAGATAAAGAGCGAGCTGCAGGGCTATGAACAGACCATGCACGAAGTGGAAAGCTCCCTCGACATCGTTAACAAAGAAAAGAAAATAGAAGAGCTTGAGCGCGAGATGGAAGCTCCCGACTTCTGGAATGAGCCCGAAAAGGCAAATGCCAAGATGAAAGAGCTCAAAAATATGAAGGATACCATTGCACTCGCGAGGAAGCTGAACACCCAGTACGACGATATCCTCACCCTCATAGAGCTCGGAAACGAAGAAAACGACGAGTCCATGGTCGAGGAAGTGCGAAAAGAATTCGACGAGTACGTGGAAGAGCTGGAGGAACTGCGCATAAGCACTCTCCTTTCGGAAGAGTACGACAAGTGTAATGCCATCCTTGAGCTGAATGCCGGAGCGGGTGGAACCGAGAGCTGCGACTGGTGCAGCATGCTTTACCGTATGTACACCCGCTGGGCAGAGCGACACGGCTTTTCCGTGGAAGTGCTCGACATGCTGGACGGCGACGAAGCCGGCATCAAGTCAGTCACATTCCAGATAAACGGGGTGAATGCCTATGGCTACATGAAGTCCGAAAAGGGCGTGCACAGGCTTGTGCGCATATCGCCTTTCAACGCTCAGGCCAAGAGGCAGACATCATTCGTTTCTCTTGACGTAATGCCCGATATTGAAGAAGATAACGACATCGATATCGATGAGAAGGACCTGCGTATAGATACCTACCGTTCCAGCGGAGCGGGCGGTCAGCATATCAACAAGACATCATCAGCCATTCGTATCACGCATATTCCCACAGGTGTGGTCGTCACCTGCCAGAACGAGCGAAGCCAGTTCCAGAATAAGGACAAGGCTATGCAGATGCTGAAGGCCAAGCTCCTTATCCTCAAGCAGGAGGCAAATGCCGAGAAGCTCTCGGATATCCGAGGTGAAGTTAAAGAGATAGCCTGGGGCAACCAGATCCGTTCATACGTGCTCCAGCCCTACACCATGGTCAAAGACAGACGTACCGCAGTCGAGACCAGCGATGCCGGAGGAGTGCTCGACGGAAAGCTCGATCCCTTTATCACAGGATACCTCAAATGGAAGAGCATGGGCGGTGTCATGGCCGAAGGCGATGACGAGGATCTGTAAACCCGCCGTTCGTCCCCGAAAAACAACCGCCGTCACAGAAAAACTGCCATTCATCACAGAAAAATGTCGTTCATCCCACAAGTATTGCACTTGCGGGATGTTTTTGTTAAGTTGTAAAGGACAAAGAAAATTGGACGGAAAAGAGGAATCGCATATGAAAGAAAAGAGGGCCATATCAAGAGTCGTTTTTTCAGCTAAGAGTGTTGTGGTTGTCTGTGACACACAGGAAAGATACTTCGTGGATGTCAGGAATGTATCACCGCTCGGAATGGGGATCAAGATGCCGCCGGATACGCCGGATCTTATCGGGAAGTCGATAATCATTGTAGCAGAGACACTGATAATGTACGCGGAGGTCATCAGGCAGGAAAAGAATTCTGACGGAACATTCACAGTCGGTATCAATGCAAAGAAATTCACGGAAGACGTTCTCGAATTCCTGTTTGAAAGACTTAAATTCGATGACGCGAAATAATAGATTGAAACAGTAAACAAAGCGTTACTCAAAGAAAAGGAGACAAATCATGAGTAAACTTATCAATAAGAACATCATCAAAGCAATGACGATCGGTATTTCAGCTCTCATGGTAGCTAATTCCATTAATCTTACCGCGTTTGCAAGTACAGAGCAGGGGGATCCCGAACCTCTCAATCCAAATAACGAAGACACAGGCGATGAAAAGCAGCAGAATCAGTCACAGCTCGATAGCATACTTAAAGAAGTTGGCACCATCAAGACTGATGTCAGCAATGTGGTAACAGGATTAGAAGAGGCAGTAGATCAGGCAGAAAATCTTACACAGCCGACCGAATCAACAACCAAAGAGGCAGGCGATCTTAAGGACGAGCTGACTGATGGTGATTGGGTAGACGGTTACGAGCAGAATAAGAAGATCGTGGATAACGCAGATAATTCAGGCCTTCACCAGGAAAACGGCGTGGATGCAAATGAAGCTGTTGAAGATCTTCAAAATAATCTCAATAATCTGCAGTTAGTTGCTGATCCTGCTATTCAGGGAATAATAGATGGCAAAGATGGTATCAACGCTCTTGCCAATGAAGCAAATGACTGTGTAGATACAGCAGATACCCTTGTTTCTGAAGCTAATGCGCTCCTTGGAATTCCTGCAGAAGTTACTACTGACGGAGAAGAAGGAGCTGAAGGCGGAGAAGAAGGAGCTGAAGGCGGAGAAGAAGGAGCTGAAGGCGGAGAAGAAGGA
>CAMUYA010000034.1 GCA_947164865.1 uncultured Lachnospiraceae bacterium | reverse complement strand
CAATCGAGCCTTTTTTCTCATTCTACGTGCCCATCGCCGGAGCGAGCGACACGTTTTTTTAAGCTTCCGGCTGCTCCGCGTGTCCGCAGCACTCAATGTGGACACGCAAACCAGCATCTTTCATCTTACTGCGTGTCCGCAGTATCCTGTTCGAACACGCAATCGAGCCTTTTTTCTCATTCTACGTGCCCATCGCCGGAGCGAGCGACACGTTAATTTAAGCTTCCGGCTGCTCCGCGTGTTCGCAGCATCCAACGTGGACACGCGAACCAGCATCTTTTATCTTCCTTCGTGTCCGCAACATCCTGTTCGGACACGCAATCGAGCGATTTTTCCCATTCTACGTGTCCATCGCCGAAGCGAGCGACACGTTTTATTAAGTTTCCGGCTGCTCCTCGTGTTCGCAGCACCCTGATCGGACATGCAATCGAGCATTTTTCCTCATCCTGCGTGTCCATCGCCGGGGCGAGCGACACGTTTTTTAAGCTTCCAGCTGCTCCGCGTGTCCGCAATACTCAACGAGGATACACATTCCTACAACATTCCCTTCGGCGCAAAAAAAGGCTCCCGAGGAAATCCTCGGAAGCCTTGATTTTACTATTTGGGTTGGGCTAAGCGCCCCTCGAAAAAGCTCCGCTTTTCCTCGGTCGCGGGCATTCGCTAAATGCCCGCAAAGACAAAAAAACAGAGACTAACAAGCAAGCTTGAAGTCTCTGTTTTATTTGTCTTTTTAGGCGCTTATCTCATTGCTTTTCGCGCAGATTACTCGATGATGGAAGCAACACGGCCTGAACCTACAGTACGTCCACCCTCACGGATAGCGAAGGTAAGTCCCTGCTCCATAGCGATGGGATGGATGAGCTCGATGGTCATCTCGATGTTATCGCCGGGCATGCACATCTCTGTGCCTGCAGGAAGCTCACAAACGCCGGTAACGTCGGTTGTTCTGAAGTAGAACTGAGGACGATAGTTGTTGAAGAAAGGAGTGTGACGTCCTCCCTCATCCTTGGTAAGAACGTATACCTGAGCGGTAAACTTTCTGTGGCAGGTAACTGTTCCGGGCTTAGCTACAACCTGACCACGCTCGATGTCAGTTCTGTTGATACCACGAAGGAGTGCTCCGATGTTATCACCAGCCTGTGCCTCGTCAAGAAGCTTTCTGAACATCTCGATACCGGTAACAACAGACTTCTGAGTCTCTTCCTTGATACCGATGATCTCGATTTCGTCGTTGAGGTGAAGGGTACCACGCTCTACACGGCCGGTAGCAACTGTTCCACGTCCGGTGATGGTGAATACGTCCTCGACAGGCATAAGGAAAGGCTTGTCGGTATCTCTCTGAGGATCGGGAATGTAAGAATCAACGGTATCCATGAGCTCCATGATCTTGTCGCCCCACTCTCCGGAAGGATCCTCAAGAGCCTTAAGAGCAGAACCCTTGATGATAGGGCAATCCTTGAAGCCGTACTCCTCAAGCTGCTCGGTAACTTCCATCTCAACGAGCTCGATAAGCTCGGGATCGTCTACCATGTCGCACTTGTTAAGGAATACTACGATGTAAGGAACGCCAACCTGACGGGAAAGAAGGATGTGCTCCTTGGTCTGAGCCATAACACCATCGGTAGCTGCTACAACGAGGATAGCACCGTCCATCTGTGCTGCACCGGTGATCATGTTCTTTACATAGTCAGCGTGGCCGGGGCAGTCAACGTGTGCATAGTGTCTGTTCTCTGTCTGATACTCAACGTGAGCGGTAGAGATGGTGATTCCTCTCTCTCTCTCTTCGGGAGCCTTATCGATATTTTCAAAGTCTACCTTTGCGTTTCCGGGAACTCTCTCAGCGAGAACCTTGGTAATAGCAGCGGTAAGAGTGGTCTTACCATGGTCAACGTGGCCGATGGTACCAATGTTGCAGTGGGCTTTAGTTCTTTCAAATTTCTCTTTAGCCATTTCTTTAAACTCCTTTTCAAAAATAGGTTTATCATGCGGCGCTCTCATCAAGACTCGCTTGCGAGTCTTGTGCGCCGAATATGTGTCAGCGTAGCTGACCTTCCTTGCTTATTCGGGCGCATCCTCGCGGAGCGCACAGTTCGAAGTCATCTTCGAACTGCTACTCTCCATTATATTAAAGAATTATGCCGATTTCAAGTACTATTTTAGCGGAAATTACTTTCCTGCCTTAGCGGAAAGGACCTTCTCCTGTACGTTCTTCGGTACGGGCTCGTACTTCTCGAAGAACATGGAGTAGTTACCACGTCCCTGAGTCTTGGAACGAAGGTCTGTGGAGTATCCGAACATCTCTGCAAGAGGAACGAATGCTCTGACGATCTTACCGCCTCCGATATCATCCATGCTGTTAACCTGACCACGGCGTGAATTGATATCACCGATAACATCTCCCATGTACTCCTCGGGCATTGTGACCTCGACCTTCATGATGGGCTCGAGAAGAACGGGATCTGCCTTCGCCATAGCTTCCTTGAATGCCATTGAACCGGCAATGTGGAATGCCATTTCGGAAGAGTCGACTTCATGGTATGATCCATCGTAAACATTAGCGTGAATGCCAAGTACGGGGAATCCACCGAGGATACCTGCCTGAGCAGCTTCCTGGATACCTTCGCCGACTGCGGGGATGTACTCCTTCGGGATCGCACCGCCGACAACGGTCGACTCGAAGAGGAGTGTCGGAGGATCGTTGATAAGGATGTTGGCCTTGGGGTCGAAGTCGAACTTCTCGCAGTTTGCCTCGAGGGGCTCGAACTTAACACGGCAGTGACCATACTGTCCACGTCCGCCGGACTGCTTAGCATATTTGGAATCAACCTCAACAGCCTTGGTGAATGCTTCCTTATAAGCAACCTGAGGTGCGCCGACATTAGCTTCTACCTTGAACTCACGGAGAAGTCTGTCTACGATGATCTCCAGGTGAAGCTCACCCATACCTGCGATGATGGTCTGACCGGTCTCGGGATCAGTGTGCTGACGGAATGTAGGATCTTCTTCGGCAAGCTTTGCAAGAGCCTCACCCATCTTACCCTGTGCGTCCTTGGTCTTGGGCTCGATAGCAAGCTCGATAACGGGCTCGGGGAACTCCATAGACTCAAGCACGATGGGGTGCTGTTCATCACAGATGGTATCACCTGTTGTGGTGTCTTTGAAACCTACGATCGCAGCGATGTCGCCGGCGTAGATCTTGTCGATTTCCTGACGCTTGTTAGCGTGCATCTGCACGATACGTCCCGCACGCTCCTTCTTACCCTTGGTAGAGTTGAGAACGTAGGAACCGGAATTGATGGAACCTGAATAAACACGAACATAAGCCAGCTTACCAACGAAGGGATCGGTCATGATCTTGAATGCAAGTGCTGCGAAAGGTTCCTCGTCGGAGCTCTTTCTTTCCTTGTCCATAACCTTGTCGGGATCTTCGGGATCGAAGCCCTTGATCGCAGGAACGTCGGTAGGTGCGGGCATATACTCAAGGATCGCATCAAGGAGCTTCTGAACGCCCTTGTTACGATAAGCGGATCCGCAGCAAACAGGAACCGCACGGCAGTCGATGGTAGCCTGACGGAGGGCTTTCTTCATGTCCTCAACGCTGGGCTCCTCGCCCTCGAGATACATCATCATAAGGTCGTCATCAAGCTCGCAGCAGCTCTCAATGAGCTTCTCGCGATACTCTGCAGCCTCATCTGCCATATCTCCGAGGTCATCTGTAACGGTGATGTCGTCGCCCTTATCATCGTTGTAGATGTATGCCTTCATTTCAAAAAGATCTATGATACCCTTGAAGGTGTCTTCCTTTCCGATGGGAAGCTGAAGAACAACAGCATTCTTACCCAGACGGGTACGGATCTGCTCTACAGCGCCATAGAAGTTGGCACCAAGGATATCCATTTTATTGATAAATGCCATACGGGGAACGTTGTAGGTGTCAGCCTGACGCCATACATTCTCCGACTGAGGCTCAACTCCTCCCTTTGCACAGAAGACGCCGACAGCGCCGTCAAGTACACGGAGTGAACGCTCAACCTCTACGGTGAAATCAACGTGGCCGGGAGTATCGATGATGTTTATACGATGCTCCAAAGCTCCGGGCATGGGTTTGGTCTCAAGTTCCTGAGTCCAGTGACAGGTAGTAGCTGCGGAGGTAATTGTTATACCTCTCTCCTGCTCCTGTGCCATCCAGTCCATGGTAGCTGTGCCTTCGTGAGTATCACCTATCTTGTAGTTGATACCGGTATAATAGAGAATTCGCTCGGTGAGGGTTGTTTTACCCGCATCGATGTGCGCCATGATACCGATATTTCTGGTTCTTTCAAGAGGATATTCTCTTCCAGCCATGGTTTTCTCCTTACAATTAATTTAGCTATAAACAAAATGATACAACGGATTGCTTATTTGCATTGCAATTCTCGCAACCCTCCGGATATTCACAAGCAGATCAGAAGCGATAGTGTGCAAATGCCTTGTTTGCCTCTGCCATCTTGTGCATATCTTCCTTACGCTTTACAGCACCGCCTGTATTAGCGGCTGCGTCAAGGATCTCGGCTGCAAGCTTGTCAACCATGGTCTTCTCTCCACGCTTACGTGAAAACATGGTAAGCCATCTTAAGCCTAATGTCTGGCGTCTCTCGGGCTTAACCTCGAGAGGAACCTGATAGGTAGCTCCACCGATTCTTCTAGCTTTACACTCAAGTGAAGGCATGATATTGTTCATAGCCTCTCCGAAAACCTCAAGTGCGGGCTTACCGGTTTTTTCTTCTACCTTTGCAAATGCTCCGTAAACGATCTTCTGAGCAACGCTCTTCTTGCCATCAAGCATGATGTTGTTTATAAGCTTGGTGACAACCTTATCGTTATACAAAGGATCTGCCAAAACATCTCTTTTTGCAATATGTCCTTTTCTTGGCACGGTACTTCCCTCCTTAACCAAATAATGTTAACTCATCGGTACTCACATGTGTTTCCCCAAGTGTTCGTGCGGTTTTGCTGTATCAAAAGATAAAACGCAAAAATCCAACACAATTCTTAGTTACGTTTAGTCTTACCGAAGACTGCTGCCTAAGTGTTCACAAAAGAAGAATTACTTCTTTGCATCCTTAGGTCTCTTTGCGCCGTACTTTGAACGAGCCTGCTTACGGTTAGCTACACCTGCGGTATCAAGAGTACCACGGATAATATGATATCTGGTACCGGGGAGATCCTTAACACGGCCGCCGCGGATAAGTACAACACTGTGCTCCTGCAGATTGTGTCCTTCACCGGGAATATAAGAAGTTACTTCGATTCCGTTTGAAAGACGTACTCTGGCGATCTTACGAAGAGCTGAGTTAGGTTTCTTAGGGGTGGTGGTCTTTACCGCTGTGCAAACGCCACGCTTCTGGGGAGATGAATTCTCAACAGCCTTCTTGTGAAGAGAGTTGAAGCTTCTCTGAAGAGCGGGAGCAGTTGACTTCTTAACGGAGGTCTCACGGCCCTTTCTTACTAACTGGTTGAATGTTGGCATTTCGTTTTACCTTTTCCTTTCTATAGTTTAGTATTTTTCCGCACGAAAAAAAGCACTCGTGCGCGCATACCGTGTAATTATATACGCTTGCAAGTGCCTTGTCAACAGATTTTTATTCATTATTTAAACAGGTTTTATTTCACATATGCTATGTAATCCGGCAATGTGTCCGAGGCCGGATACATACATATGAGAAATTAAACCGTCACTAAACTAATAAAATACATGATTTCCGATAACGATGCCGTCACGCCCGTCATTCCTTCTAAAGTGCGTCATATCACCCACATTGGAAGTACCTGCCAGTGCTTCATTGGCCGCATCGATGCAGCTCTGCCTTATTCTGCCGGAATTGTAGACCTCATTAAGCCTTCCGCACATAGCCGGCGTAAACTGACCGGAAGCATAGATAACACCGTGGATCGAATCGGGATAAGCAGGTGATCTCACCCTGTTCATGACAACGGCTCCCACCGCCACCTGACCTTCATACGGCTCCGATCCCGCCTCGCACTGGATCAGCGCGGCAAGCAGCAGCGATGTATCCGCATCCGTCGTGTAAGCTCCGTAATTCTGATGCCTCTTGGCCTCAAGCTCCGCAGCTTCACGCTCTTTTATCTCTTCGTTGGTCTCGCCTTCGTCGATCATAAAGGAGATATCAACACAATCCGCAAGCACGAATCCGTCCGAGCCTTCATAGTCCACACAGACCCAGTCTCCGTCCGTATCGCCTACCACCTCATATACTTCACCTCTGGGTGCAAGGCATACCGTGTCGGCTTCCTCACTCATACCGGCGCGCACCCTGACCGTCTCCACATTAACGGTCGCGTATGTGATCCCCACGCTGTGTGCAAGTGCAGCTGCATCATCTCCGAAAAGAAGATAATCATTGTTGCACCAGCCCTCCACATTTCCGGAGCGGACCTTGGTCCACCCTTCCGTCTGCTCGATGATGGTCCCGCCGCAGTCCTTATACATAAGACCAAGGCGCGGTGCATCAACACTTGGCTCCTCGCGGACATTCATAAACTGATACACGTTTGCCATAACAAGATCCGAGGGAAGTTCTTCCGGTTCGGGCTCTTTTCCCAGCTCTATATTCAGTTCCAGTGCGGTCTCGTTTATCACCTCTGCCGCCGTGCGGCCCACCGGATTAAGTACCGATGCAACGCCGCCCACAAGGTCGTTTGCGGCATTTCTTACCGTTGCCTCAGCGTTCATCCCTTTTGTCGAAAGCAAAAGAGAAAGCATCAGCACAAAGCAGAGCAGATAACGCAAAACCGCCGTTTTTCTCACGGTTTTCATAGCTGTTTCCCACAATATTTACTGACTTATGACAACTTTGTTACAAGAATATAACAGATTCCCATATCTTTTGTCAAATTTGTCCCCCGGAAAGCAAAACCATTACGCAGGAAAGCAAAACCAATATAAGCGAAGTATAGAGTAAAAACAGCTGCCGCGTTTTACTAAGAAGATCGCAGCAGCTGTACTTGTTAACCCCGAATAGAGTTTTTCCTGAATATAGTTTTCCCGAATAAAAGCCTGTCCTGAATAAATCTTATCCGAAGCAGACCGGCTTATTCTGTATCAGTGGGTTTATCGCCGAGAGTAAGATCCACTTTGTATTCCTTATACTCTCCATTCTCCTGGCGCTGATATGTTATCTCAACCGTCGTTCCGACCGCATAATACTTTATCACGCTCTGAAGATCGTCATAAGAGGTGATCTTTTCTCCCGCAAACTTCGTGATAATGTCTCCGCTCTGAAGGCCTGCCTCCTCGGCTGCACCACCTTTTACAACATCTACCACATATATTCCGACGGGGATGTTAAATCTCTGGGACAGTGACTCGGTAACCTCCTGAAGAGTTATTCCGATATATCCGACATCCTCCTCATTGATGGGAATCTTGGTCTGATGCTCCATCAGCTCATTTATTATATCGGTCACGGAGCTGATAGGGATCGCATATCCCATGCCTTCGACCGCTGTTCCGCCCATCTTGCTGGAATTGATTCCTATAACTTCGCCGGACATATTGATGAGAGCTCCGCCGGAGTTACCGGGGTTGATTGCAGCATCTGTCTGGATGTATGTTCCCGTGGTGCCGTCCTCGGTAGTGATCTCGCGGTCGATGGCGCTGATAATTCCGGTGGTAACCGACTGACCGTAGCCGAGTGCATTACCTATGGCAACCACCTGCTGGCCGAGCCTGAGTTCACTGCTGTCACCTATGATCGCGATCCTTATAGCCTCGGCTGTCTCCTGTGACACATCACTCTTCTGTACGGCGATAACTGCCACATCCACATCCGAATCTACACCCTTGATATATGCCGATGCCGTGCTTCCGTCCACAAAGGTGACCTCAAGGGAAACAGGGTCCGCCACAACATGGTTGTTGGAAACGATCAGATACTCCGTGTCGGTCTGCGCAATGATAAATCCGCTTCCGCTGGCTGTAGCGATGGTCTTCTGCTCTCCGCCTCCGAAATAATAACTGTAAAAATCATTGCCGTAAGTGTATTCATAATCCTTGTTGATGGAAACCATTGCAGGCATAAGCGCCTCTGCCACTTCGGATACGCCCACCTGATCCGAGCCTTCTTCCTCGTTGCCGGATGTCGTTACCACAACAGTGCCGGTAGTGGGAGTGGTGATCCCTGTTCCGTCCTTATTTTCTTTTTCATTTATGGCAGTTCCTTCATCAACAGCCGAAACTTCTGCTGATTCGGCATTCTTTCCGGTAAGACCCGTAGTCTTCTGAACCGCATAGAATCCGAGCCCTCCGAACACTCCGAACAAAAGCCCCAGGCAGATGCTCATCATTATCTTGCGAAATACTCCGCCCTGCTTTTTTCCTCCCCCCGGATTGTTTTCCTGATTGTAGTAATAATTGCTATCCATGATTCATTCCCTCTTTCTGACTGATACTTATGTATCCGGTTCCACAAAAAAGAACCTCTACTGTTTTTCAGTATAGGTTCCAATTGTGTCCAAATTGTGTTCAATAAATAATAAATAATTAATATATTATAAAAAAAGTATATCCTTTCGGCTCACAAACCGTGTCGAATCACACACCTACTTTGCCTCAGGCTCCCCGCGGAAGTATCTGTCAGCCGGCCGCCCGTTACGACCACTTTCTGAAGTACTTTATCATCGATCCCAGATGGATCATAAAAAGCTTGAGATTTTTCCCCGAGGCCTTTTCCCATACATGGACAGCCTTGGCCGCCGGAACATAATTGATCTCGGAAACCATATTGACCCTTCTGCACAGATCGGCATCCTCAAGATACAGAAAAAACCTGTCATCGAATCCCCCCAGCTCCCTGTATATCTCGGATCTGATCATAAGAAAAGAACCCTGGGCAAAGGGAACCTTAAACGGCTGTGAATAATCCATATCCTGCATGGTATGATAAGCCGATCTCTTTTTAAATAAATGAGGCGTGAAAGATCGGATAAACATATCCCTGACTGTCAATTCCCTTCGGTACGCCTTTTGCATTCCGCCCTCCGGCTTTAGCAGTCTCGGGATAGTCATGGCACATTCCGGGTGTTCCTCAAGATATGCTTTCATGATCCCGACAGCATCATTTTCGAGAACCACATCCGGGTTGAGGATAACAAAAAATTTCGTGTCCGGATCGCAAAACCGGTTGAAAGCAAGGTTGTGGCCTTTTCCGAATCCATCATTATTTTCCGAGAAAACAAGCTCGATTTCAGGAAAACGGGCCTTTAATCCGACGAGTTTTTCTGCCTCTTCTTTATCAACTGAGTTGTCGACTATTACAATCCTTTTGGAGTATTTTTCGGTCGATCTGTCATAAATACTCTCGACCGCTTTTTCCGTCTTACCAAAGGAGCGATAGTTTACAATCGAGATAAGAACATCTCCCATCAACTTGCTCCTCTTCCTGTAAATACTATTTTAATGGTCTTAAGAATGATCTTAAGATCTAACAGAAGCGACCAATTGGTTATATACTCGGTATCCAGTTTGACCACCTGTTCAAAATCCGTGATCTGGCTTCTTCCGCTCACCTGCCACAATCCGGTAAGGCCCGGCGCAAATCCGAGCCTTGCCTTGTGATGGATCGCATAATTTTCGAATTCGTCTTTTGTCGGAGGTCTTGTTCCGACGAGGCTCATATCACCTTTGAGCACATTAAAAAACTGCGGCAGCTCATCGATCGAATGCTTCCTGATGAAATGACCGATAGGGATGATCCTCGGGTCGTTAGCAACCTTGAACATCTGCCCATCCATCTCATTCTGCGCCATAAGCTCCTGCTTACGCTTTTCCGCATCGGGATACATCGAACGGAATTTGTATATTTTGAATTGACGTCCGTTCTTACCGATCCTTGTCTGAGAAAAGAATATGGAACCGGGAGACTGGATATAAATGATAGGTCCGAATATCAGCATGCAGATGAATGTAGCCAGAAGCCCCACCAGACTTCCGAGGATATCAATGATCCGCTTTACCATCAGAACAGGACCGTATTTGATGTTCATTCCTACTGTAAGGACAGAGAATCCCCCATATTTTTCAACAATGCGATTACCCTTTTCCTCTTCGCCGAAAATAAGGCGGTAATGAACCGCTATTCCCATATCAAGCAGTTCCTGCGCAAACTCTTCGGCGCTTTTAAGATTATCGTCCGATATAAAGACTTCATCCACGACGCTCTTCTTGGCGTAATCGTAGAAGTCCTCCAAGGTCGAAACGACAGGGATATCTCTTACAGTCTCCCCCACGGAATCGTAATCGATAAACACAAAACCGCCTAAAACAAACTCGTGGAACTTATCCTTCTCGAATCTTTCCGCTATCGACTCGGCCTCATCCCTCTTGCAGACCACCATAAGCACTGAACGATTCTTGGCGATACGCATTCTCTTCAGGATGATCTTTTTGAGAAGCATTCTGAATAGAATCAAAATAATGAACGAAGTCGCCCAATACATGTAAAGGAACACACGTGAGTAGGCTTCGGCCCACTTCATGGCGATAATGTAAACATTGACTACCAGAAATACAATTGAAGAGTGCACAAAACAATATCTGCACTCTTTCAAGAATCCGCGTCTTACGACGCCGCTGTATTCGGAGGTAAAAGCCGATATCACGATATGCACCACGATAATGACTTTTGCCGCACTCAAATAGAAATCATTCTGATAGGGGAACGAAAAAGTTCTGAAACGGATCATAAAAGCAAGAATGTACGCGATCTGAAGTGCGACTACATCCAATAAGGTAAAATCTATGTGCTTTATCCATCCGCTTATGCTTCTTTTATACATTATCCTGAATCCTTGGAAATCTCTTTTTATTATGAAACAGAACCGCCCGGTTTGTCCACACCTGTTCGCTTTCTTTTATCTTCCGAGATACTTCATCGAGTCTCTCTGAACGATATCCGAATACTCCTGCACCGTTTCGGACGGAACGTATTCTGTGTCGCCAAACAGGAATCTGTGGAGCTCCGTAACGCTGTCCGAGAGAGTGACGGGAATAACGCAGCTGCCCTTTGCACCCATGGTTCCCGTCGTTCTGTGGTCCTCATCGGGGAATCCGCTCTCGGCAACGATGTTATACTTTCCGATATTCTCGACAAACTGAAGGAGTGTCTTTGCATCCATTGAAGATATCGTGCTTCCGGAAACCTTATTGAATGCAGATACCAGCTTATCGCTGTCAGCGGCATGGGCTGCATCCATAAGCGCCTTAAGCACCTCTCTCTGACGCTCTGCGCGCTTGAAGTCGTCTCCCGCGGTATATCTGATACGGCAATATCCCGCTGCCTGCATTCCGTTCACCTTCTGATATCCGGTCTCCGTAAGGGGTATATACTCCTCGCCGAGGATCTCGCATACCGCCGCCTGATACGCATTCAGATGGCTTATCTCCGATTCGTCAACATCAATATATATTCCGCCGAGGGAATCGATGGCGTCCGCAAGACCTCTGTAACTGACGGCTATCCAGCTTGTGATATCCAGGTCCATGTTGGAGTTGAGCATGCTGATGGCTTTGTTGCCTCCGCCGATGGCGTATGCTGCATTGCATTTCTGGAAGTAACTTGCGCCATCCTCCTCGCCTGTCCGGAGATAAGAATCTCTGTAAACGCTGCAGAGCCTTACATCCCCCGATGCAAGATTGATGCTCGCGATCATGATGCAGTCGCTTCTGAAGCCTTTTTCAAGTGCCTTGACCTTGGAGCTGGTGCTGTCTATACCGAAAAGAGCAATGTTGAGATATCCGTTCATGGATCCTCCCTCTTCGGTCATTTTCTGAACCTCTTCCGAAATACCGATCTCTTCCGGTTTGAGGTTGGAATTGTCCACAACCGTAAGCCTTCCGTTTCCGCCGCTCTTGCCGGTGGCGGGGATCACAAACTTTATAAGCACAAACAACAACGCTGCGATGATGGCAAATTCCAAAACAAAGATTGCGATCTTCCCGCCGCTCATGCCGGGTTTCTTTCTCCTGCTTTTATCAGCCATTATGATTCTCCTATCATACGGGCCGGATATGCGCTCAAATTATGTAACACAAATAGAATGCGCACTACGCCCATTAAACCTATAATACCTCAACTATATCTTTGGTTCAAGTTAAGATTTCTTAAGAAATAAACACTAGATATAGTGCTTTGACTTCCTGAGCAGTTCCCCAAGCTTTTTTTCAAACAGGAAGTACCCTGCCTCGGAGATAAGAAATGCAGCTATTATCCCTGCGATCACACACCCGATGCGCATGTAGACATTATCAAATTTTTCGCTGCTCCTGGCCATCAGCACAACAGGATAATAATGAAGCAGATATACGGAAAAGCTCATATCGCCGATCCTCTTAAGAAAATGAGGAACAGATATAAGCACACCTGCAAGGAAAACAAAAACAAATATGATAAAGGCGGGGATCCCCCAGCCTGCCAGCCTTAAGAACCTGTAAGAATCAACTCTGCCGCCCACAACGATCATTACATAAATAAGTGCTGCGGAAAATATTAGCAGCGCTGCCGCAAAGGGGTAGGCGGCTTTTTTTCCTTCCAGCGTTCTTACCCTGTCATAAAGCGCTCTGCACAGATAATAGGCAGCGATCCCGAATGCAAATTCTATGATCAGCTCTCCCGTCCAGAATTCAAGAAAATCATATTTAAAATCTACGAATCCGCCAACTGCTCCCATTACAGCCAGAGCTGCGGAGCATATCACGCCCCTGAACCTGTGCGAGATCATCAGGCTCACATAAAATATCAGATAGAATAACACTTCATAATTCAGAGACCACGCCACTCTCACTATTGGCATCGCCGTATTCCCGATCCGGTAAGGTATGAACAGGAATGATTTGATCAGATATACGGGATTGGGATCGGTATCCATGAACATGTTGGGGAAAAGAAGTAGCATAATAAATGTAAAGATCGTAACAGCATAATAAAGCGGGATTATACGGACGATCCGCTTAAACAGAAATCCCCTGCGAATGCGTTTAACGGCCATATCATGGTCTTCGCCCTCGCGAAGTGCGGCATGGGTAGTATACATCATCATAAATCCGCTTATCACAAAAAAGATATCGACACCGAATGCGCCGATACCCAGTGCAGGGATATGCGTAAGCATCACAAAAATGATCGATACCGCACGCAGAGCCTGTATTATATCAAATTTTCTCCCGTAAAAACCCATATCAGCTTTCATGCTTTAATCTTCTCTTAACCGCCGCACGCCTGAAATAATCCGCCACATATATGAATGTATAGGCCGTCAGCTCGAGCTGTATCCTGAAATAGTGTCCGAGATTCTTCCACTCAAAACGGACCTTTTTGCACTCCTTCCGAGTGCGAAGGCCTTCCTTCAGACCCCTCTTATAGGAATCCCCGAATCCCCATTTTACAAAGGTCAGATACTTGACAAACGTGCCCAGTGCAAGGGGAAATATGTTCCATATTATCTGAAACAGGGGCATGTTTTTGTAGATCAGATATATATTGTTCCTGGCCGAGATGCTCACTTTAAAGTCGTTATATCTCGATCCCGAAGTGGCGCTTCCTATATGCCACACTACCGCTGTGGGACAGAATACATTTCTGTAGCCCCTGATCCTGGCCCTGTAACCCACATCGATATCCTCAAGGTACGCAAAGTGTTTGATATCAAACACACCTATCTCATCAAATATCTTTTTCCTGTAGATCGCAGCTCCTGCACATGCGGTAAAAACATTCTTTTTCTTATTATACTTTTCGATGCTCTGGGCCACGCCTCTCTGGGCACTCCATCCAAGGAGAGTATACATATCTCCCGCATCATCTATAAGGTCCCGTTCCCTGAAGCTCACCATTTTGCTGCTCACGGAAAAGATCCTGTCGTCCTCTTCGATAGCCTTTACAAGCTCTCCCACGAAGTCAGGATGCACTTCCGTATCATTGTTCAGCAGGATCACGTAATCCGTCTTTGCCAGCTCGATCCCCTGATTAACAGCCCTTGAAAACCCGGTGTTCTCATCATTTCTGACAAGCTCCGCCCAGGGATATTTCTCCTCGATGGTTTTATCACTCCCATCCTGCGAAGCATTATCGATCACGATCGTTTCAAAGTCGCGATAATTCTGCTTGCTGAGGGCGTCCATGCAGGTTTCGATATATTTAATTCCATTATAGTTAGGTATTACTACAGTAGCTGTTTTATTCATACTCTATTCCAGCCTGCTTGGATCGACAGCTTTCATAAGCGCACCATGTAGCGCCGCCGGAGCGGACATTTCATAGAACGAAATGTCCTACGCAGATACTCCGTATGAGATTGCGTCTTGAATCATAACGCAATCTCACGCTGCAGCAAAGTACGCTGCTAGCGTCTGCTAATGCTGTGTGCGCGGTATGACAACTCTAAAATCAGAGTCGGGCCTGTGCACCCAAGATGCTTGCTTTGCAAGCATCCAAGGCCGCGAGCAGTGTGCGCTTATGAAAGCTGTCGATCCAAGGCTGCCTGCATACAGCTGTACGGACGAAAAAGTCTGTTTTTCGTAATCAGAGGTCTAAGAAAAACAGACTTCTTTTGGCCGGACGGCGTCACTAAGTCAGACTTTAAAAATTTACCCCACTTCATATGGCGGCTTCTCCAACGAGAAATTGGGATTGTAATACTCATCCCCCGCATCGATGCGCTCACCCCATCTTTCGCGGAAACTCCGGATCTCGCTGTCGAATCTCTCCTTTTTCTCGGGTGTATCCTCATAGCCCCTTGTCTTGGACTCATAATGATACCACTCGGAGAAAGCATCATATACCACAAGCTTTCCCTTTTCCCTGATCCTCAGGCACAGATCCACATCATTTCCCGCGATGGGCAGATACGGATCGAACCCTCCGAGGCTCTCGAAATCCTCTTTGGAGATCATCAGACATGCGCCGGTCACTGCATTGTAGTTCATATTGATCCTGGCGCGGACCATAAATCCGTAATCATTTCGGCCTATTCCCGAGAATACATGCTGCGCATAACCATTAAAGCCCAGCACTATTCCGGCGTGTTGGACCGTATCGTCGGGATAGAGAAGCTTGGCTCCCACTATTCCCACATCATCTCTTATGCAGATGCCGAGCATTTCCGAGATCGCATTTTCACTTATCATCTCGGTATCATTGTTGAGGAACAGAAGGAAATGTCCCCTTGCGCTCTCTGCCGCAAAGTTGTTGATGGCGGAATAATTGAATTCCTTATCCCATGTAACGACCTTTATATTGTCGCTTTCATTCTGCAGCCTGTCATAAAGTGCAAAGGTGGCTTCCTCGGTGCTGTTATTCTCGGCTATTATAAATTCGAAATTCTTATATTCGGATCTCTCCTGAATGGATCTGATACAGTTCTCAAGATCCTTCGCATGATCCTTGTTCAGTATGATTATGGAAAGCAGCGGAAGTCCCTTTACCGCATAGGTGGTGTGATACATTCCCCACATTCCGGTAAGCTCCGTCTCGGCACTTATCCCGGCACGCTTCAGATGCTCTGCGATGGCTCTTCTTCCGGCTTCGTAAGCATAGAGCTTATTCTCCGGCTTGTCCGCTGTGGATCCCTTGGCCAGACGCCAGTGGTACACTACCTTGGGCACATGTCCCACGATATCCTGGGCTCTGGGATCTCCGTATTCCACTTCGGAAAGAGGGATCTTTCTTCTGGGCATCATCTCCGAGCACAGCGCTTCCTCTATGCATCTAAACATAAAGTCATAATCCTGGGCTCCGTCAAACTCGGGATTAAATCCGCCCGCTCTTTCGGCGATCACCCTCTCACAGACAAAAAAGTGAGTGATATAATTATGACTTCTGAATAAATCTATGGAAAAATCAGGTTTAAAGTTGGGATCGATAAAGCGCTTAAGATCAGCCGTCACTTTATCTTCATCCGTGTAACAGAGCTTGGTCACGGGATCCTGCAGGCATTTTACCACTTCATAAAGTGCATCGGGCTCGAGCAGATCATCGTGATCGAGCAGGGCGATATGCTCTCCTTCGGCCATCGCCAGTGCCTCGTTCGTATTCCTCGAAATGCCCCCGTTCTCGGAAAGCACTTTATATTTTATCCTGCTGTCCTTCCCTGCATACTCCGAAATGATCGGCTCAAGAGGAGACTTAAGCGCCTCTTCTCCCGGCCGGTCTCCCTCGGATCCCTTCTCATCCTTCCTCTCCTGTTGATTACCTTCCGAGTCGATGGCCGCGCCGCAGCTCGCGTCTGCTATGCAGAGCTCCCAATTCCGGTATGACTGCGCAAGCACCGATTCTATCATCTCCCGGAGCATTTTCTCCGGGGTGCGGTAACAGGGGACGAGTATGCTCACCTTCGGCATATAATCAAATTCCTCTGTACGCTGCTTTTCCAGTTCCTCTTCGGTCACTCTGTGATCAAGAAACCACTGATGATATATCCTCGGCATCTCGATCTTGTGCTTTACACGTCTTGCCACTTCGGCAGGGCCTTTCGAAAACAAGATCCTGAAAGCTTTATGTATTCTGTTTTCCCTGCCGAAATTTTTCTTTTCCATCTGACCTTCGTCGGCTTTCTAAATTACTATTTGCAGTTTAAGGCCTGCTGCCTTCAAGTCTTTCAGCCTACCGCTTTCTTTACTTCCTCGGTGAGCTTTTCAACCTTTTCCTTCGCATCTTCTATGCTGGTTCCCTTAACGCCCATGTAGAACTTGATCTTGGGCTCGGTTCCCGAAGGTCTCGCACAGCACCAGAAATCATCGGGAAGCTCAAAGTAAAGAACATTTGACTTGGGAAGCCCGGTGGAAGTCTTTTCTCCGGTCTCCATATCCACGATAACGTCCTTCTCGTAATCTCTGAATTTGAGAACCTTGAGATCTCCAAATGCCTTGGGCGGATTGTTGCGGAGCTTCTCCATGGTGTCGGCAATCTGCTTTGCACCGTCGATTCCCTTCATGGTGATGGTGTACTGAGTCTCCTTGTAGTATCCGTACTTCTCGTAAACATCGATCATCATATCCCAGAGAGTCTTGCCCTGCTTCTTGCAGAACGAAGCCACCTCGCACAGAGCCATAACTGCCACGATGGCATCCTTGTCTCTTGCATGGGTTCCCACCAGGCATCCGTAGCTTTCCTCAAGTCCGAATACGTAATGGTTGGTGCCCTTCTGCTCGAACCACTTGATCTGCTCTCCGATGTATTTGAATCCGGTAAGGACTTCGATAAGCTTAACACCGTATGCAGCGGTGATGGGGCGGGTCATGTTGGTGGTAACTATAGTTGTTACAAGAGCGGGATCTGCCGGCATTGTTCCCGTAGCTGTACGCTCTCTTAAGATATACTCCGCGATGAGCATTCCGGACATATTTCCGGTGAACGATACATACTCACCGGTCTTTGTATCCTTAGCGTATACACCGAGTCTGTCGGCATCGGGATCGGTGGCAAGCACGATATCCGCATCCTTCTCCTTTGCCAGGCGAAGAGCGTAGGTAAATGCCTTGGGATCCTCGGGATTGGGGTATTCGAGAGTGGTAAAGTTGGGATCGGGACCTTTCTGCTCCTCAACCACGTAAACATTCTCAAAGCCCAGCTCCTTTAAGATGCGCTGAACGGGCAGATTTCCCGTTCCGCAAAGAGGTGTGTAAACGATCTTGAGATCCTTTGCCACTTCCTTTATAACCTCGGGATGGATGATCTGCTTCTTGAGCTCGGCCATGTACTTGTCGTCGATCTCTTTTCCGATCACTTCATAGAGGCCTGCTGCCACTGCGGCATCCTTGTCCATGGTCTTAACAGTGTGATAATCCGTAATGGACTTAACTTCCGTGATGATATCCTTATCGATGGGTGCGGTGATCTGAGCGCCGTCCTCCCAGTAAACCTTATATCCGTTATACTCAGGGGGATTGTGGCTAGCGGTTACCATTACGCCCGCGGTGCATCCCAGCTCGCGAAGTGCAAATGAAAGCTCCGGAGTGGGACGGAGTGAATCAAAAATATAAGCCTTTATTCCATTTGCCGCAAGGCAAAGGGCTGTCTCTCTCGAAAACTCGGGGCTCATGCGGCGGTTGTCGCACGATATTGCAACGCCCTTTTTCGGATCGCCGTGCTTTAAAATATAATTTGCAAGCCCCTGCGTAGCCTTACGCACGGTGTAGATGTTCATGCGGTTGGTACCTGCTCCGATCACTCCGCGCAGTCCGCCTGTTCCGAACTCAAGCTCCTTGTAAAACCTGTCCTCTATCTCGGCTTCATTGTCCTTGATGGCAAGAAGCTCATCCTTTGTGGCCTGATCAAAATAGTCATCACTGATCCAATAATCGTAATTTTCCTTGTAACCCATAACAAGACCTCCTGATATAATATATTTTTATGCAAGCATAATTCGCATTTTTACCTCGTGACCCTTGTATCATTCATTTTACCACACATGCCCCTCAAAAGATACAGCCGATTAGCCGTGAGCCACACTTAAACGATTATCTGTGGATCACACTTAAGCTGTTATCTGTGGATCACACTTAAGCTCTTATCTGATGCTGTACTTCTCCTTGGTTTCGGGTGACGGCTCGTAATCTCCCAGATATTCATCGGCCATTCTTATCAGCTCTTCATATTTAACGACATCAAATCTGTATTTATCGCTGTATTCATACCCGGTTATTATCTCATCCCCCTCCTCGGCAATGATGAAATCACTTCTGTAGAGGAGCTTAAAATTCTTATCCAGTATATAAGAATACACAGATGAGCTCAGTACATATCCCCCCAGGGATTCAAAGTATTTAAGGCTGATAAGCTCGGAATCCGTGATATCCAGCGCAGCCACAGCTTCCATGGTGGCGGCGTCAAATATCCTTACCACATGATTGCTGTATGTCGCCACGATATACTTGCGGTCCGTCGAGAAGAAACAAAGATCGTATCCGTAATATCTTTCATCGCTCAGATCAGCGGCGGCCATTACATCCGATGCATCATATTCGTAAAATACATCGATCTCATAGTCATCTCCGTTAAAAGGCTCGGGAGCATCTTTTTTCTTTGCGTATCTTGTTATATACGATCCCCGGTTGAAACGTGCAAACAGCTCGTCGTTTACGAATCTTGCCTCAAGAATATGCCCGGTGGGTTGTACGTTAAAGAATCCTCCCGAATAATCCAAGTAGTAATTCGTGTCACACTGGTACTCCTTGCCGTTTTCGGTCAGGAAATGGAAATAATCATCCTCCGGCCAGCATGCTATTATCTGGTAATCAACCTCATACAGGTTGAACTTTTCTCCCAGACGCTTATCGAGTACCTCAACTCTGAAGGCATCATTCAGATAAATAAAGTCCCCGGCCATCGTAACCCTGTCGAACAGTATTCCATCCTCCTGCCTGCTCCAGACCACGCTGTTCGTCGATATGTCTGCCAGAAAAACAGATGAATCATTTGATGTTAAAGGCGTTGCCGAAAAGCAGATATTATCCCCCTCAAAATCACCTGTCAGCTGCATATCCCCTTCACCCTGGAATATGGCGATCCTTTCCCCTGTTTTCTCGTCAAAAAGGAAAACATAGAAATGATCCGTACCGGAAAAGAATGTGAGTACCTTTCCCTCTTTGATCACCACGTAGCCCTGGTGCGATAAGCCCACTTCATTAAATAATTCATTAACATCTACGGTGTAGAGGATATCTCCCTCTTTTCCGACACCCTTTATGATCCCATCATATACGTCGATAGCTACAGTCACCTCTCCGTCGGGGGAAGGGAAATAATTCCAGCTGCCGTTTAAGCCTTCCAGAGGCTTTATTTCTTCGGTTACGAAATTGAAGTAATTTGCGTATGTGTCCTCCGCAAATATGATCCCTTCGGGACCGCAGAAAGATGTCGCAAGAAACGAGTAGGGATCCTTTGATTCCTTTTTTAAGGGCATCACAAGCTTCTCAGTCTCCGCGTCAAAGATATACGCATGGCCCATATCGCTTACCAGCACATATTTATTGTCACAGGAAACATCAAAGGAAGCCACTTCTTCGCCGATATCGTAAGCAGACTCCGGATTGTAAAGATTTCCGTTGTCGTAGATCTCCATGGCTTTGTACAATTTTCCCAGCGCATTTACGTTTACATTCCCGTCTGCGGTGTCGGGAAGTGAATTTCTTACCGCATAAACGGCATCCTTTCTTTTTCCTTCCCCAAGAAGCTGTTCCGCCGCATTCGCCATAGATCCCGCGTACTTATCGTTCAGTTCCGCATACTGCTCGGTTATGACCCTGTTCTGGTTCGCTATCCTTATCAGCATCACTGTGGCAAATACGGCAAATGCCAGCACTGCTGCACCGATCGATCCGAAGATGGTTGCCATCTTTCTGATCTTCTGCTCGCGGTGGCGCTGCTTTAAGTCATCGTAATTAAGCCCGAAGATAGCTGCGCAAAGCTTTATCACAGCGGTATCCATGGCCTTTAGGATCTCTTTATGATTCTCTCCCCTTGTATCTGCGGCGAGAGGCTCTATCTCTTTTCTTTCCTTAACCTCATTGCCGTTCTCGTCAAGCCTTGTGAATTCCTCATATGTGAGAATCTCCGGGAATGAGTTAACGGGCTCATCCTCCGCAAGCACAACAAGTATATGATCTCTCGGATGAGTCTGCAAAAAGAGCTCGATCTCCTTCATACACCATCTCGACTCGGGGTATCTCGGAGTGCAGATGGTGATAAGAAAGTCGGTGTTTGCAATAGCATTGTTGATGGGATCGGAAAGATTATCCGAAAGAGGCAGTTCATCCACATCCCTGAAAACCCTGCTTATTCCGGTCTTTCCGCTTTTCACCTTTGAGCGTACGCTTTTGGGAAGCTTGAATTTCTCAAGCTTTCTGTGAAGATGCTCAGCCACAAAACTGTCCAGCTCGCAGTGTCTGTAGCTTATAAACGCGTCGTAATGCACATTTTTTAATTCTTCCATACCTAACCTCTGAAATTGAT
Source organism: uncultured Lachnospiraceae bacterium (assembly GCA_947164865.1). Classification (GTDB taxonomy): domain Bacteria; phylum Bacillota; class Clostridia; order Lachnospirales; family Lachnospiraceae; genus AC2028. The sequence goes on along the minus strand of CAMUYA010000034.1, from coordinate 4,661 downwards.
CTGCCTCACTGCGAGGCTCCTCGTTCTGTTGTCCGCACTTCCCTGTTTGCTATTATCTGCTTACGATCATACCGTTTTTAACTACCGTTTTAAGATCTCTGCAGAGCATTTTTCCGCTCATGATATCAGTCATCATAATAGATACATGCCATTCGTGATCACCCAGATCATCCGCAGGGATCCTTAAATAGAATCCCGAAAGATCAATGTGATCTTCCCCCGGGAATGCCCTGATAATGTCCTTCCTGTAGGTGGCAAAAAGCTCATACCTCAGGATTTCTTTCTTATCCTCTCTTGTAAAGCATAGTGATTTATCAAATCTTCTGTTATCGCATCCTCTTGCAAATCCCCATCCGTCCATCCAGATAAAGTCTTTTCCTTCGGATGTGTTCCTGCGCTGACTCTGCGCCCTGTCGAGCCTTGCCTTTATCATCAACGAGTCAGTGGGCAGGCTCTCCGGCTTTTCAAGAAGCTCGCAGAAGGCATCCGTGTCTCTCGTGCAATCCTTTGCCGCAGGAAGATAGTCCGCGGAATTGTCAATTAGATTGGGATTGTAGAAGGGATCAAATCCCTTTGCCCAGGGGTGGTAGCTGTAGAGCTTTTCTTTCTCTTCGAGAAGCCTCTTCCATTTGTCCCCGCTTCCTTCATCGGCGCCTCTTGTGAGGGATTCGTAATGATAAAGCACGGCGCTGTTACACTGAACGGATCTGAATCCCGCCTCATAGAGCCTCATGCACAGATCGATATCGTTGTAGGCAACTGCCAGATCTTCGTTTAACAGCCCGGCCTTTTCGAGCTTCCTTCGCTCGATCATCATGCATGCGCCGGTCACGGAGAATACATTTCTGTCAAGTCTGTTGGCACCGAAATAATGATCCTTTTCATCATCGGCCTCCAGCAGCTTGTGGGACGGCCCCACAGCAAGATTGGTAACTCCCACATGCTGGATCTTATTTGAGTTGGCGAACAGGAGCTTTGCTCCTACGGCCCCCACCTCGGGGTTTAACGCGTAGGCGGCCATCTTTTCAAGAAAGCTTCCCGTTATAACTTCCGTATCATCATTCAGAAGAAGCACCAGATCGGAGTTTGTCTTTCTGATGGCGATATTATTTATCCTCGAATAGTTAAAGGGCTGAGGATCGTATATATAATCAAAGCCGTATTCTCTCGAGAGCTTCTGATTCTGCAGCTTTGCGCCCTCGGAGCTGCCATTGTCTATAACAGTGATGCTGAACTTCCCGTAGCTGCTCTTTTCCTTGATGGAATCGATGCAGGTCTCAAGCACATCGGGATGATCCTTTGTGGGAATGATGATATCTATCGAAGCCTCGTACTTTCCTTCCCCTGAAACAGCCGGCGAAGCTTCCCGGTAATCGCCACCATTTCCATAATCTGCGTAATCCTGCTTCTCCCACTCGGAAGCAGCGATTTTCTTTTTTGAGTGGCATATGATATGCGGAATGTGAAGCACGTTTTTATAAAGATGAGTCTTTATTTCATCCTCGTTAAACACCGCTTCTTCCGCACTTTTTGACACTTCTTTTATAAGATCGTAAAACTCATTTTTTCTGAGCTTTTCTTTTTTGAGTTTTCTGTCTGCGGGAGCTTCATCCTTTTCTTCAGTACCTGATCCGGATTTTTTACCCGGGCGGGATTCCAAAGCCTTTTGCAGGATATCCTTCCTGATCAGCACAGCCCCTCCCACATAGCAGGACTGTTCCAGGAGTTCGGGAGAATAATCGGGTTTGAAGTATGGATCTTTTCTTTCAAATCCGTCAAACACATCCTCGTCGCCGTATATAAAAACCGGCTCCTTATCAATGTCTTTGAGGCTCTCGTATACCGCTGTCTTAAAGCCGCCGACGCAGGTATAATCCTCCGCCATCACAAGGATGTATCTCACCTTTTTTCCGGATCTGTTTTCCACCTCAAACTCATCTCCGGGTGATGCGGTAAAAGTTTCTCCGGCTACACGCTTTTCCCACTCATCGTTTTCGATCCAGTACTCGTAGGGGTAAAGCCAGTCGTAGAGTTCTTCCTCCCAGGCCTCTTCACATTCCTTGAAGAGCGGCATCTTGTGGAGCTCTTCGCCCTTTTTGCTGAGTTCCCTGTACCTTAGGGAAATATAGCCGCGGATGAGCTTTTCTTTATTCTTTTTCAAAAAAGCTTTTGCGTTTTTCACTCTTGGTTTTTACTCTTTGTTTTTACTTTTTGTTTTTACTTTTTGTTTTTACTCTGTAATTCTTACTCTTTATTTTTTTCTTTTCTTACTGCTTTTTTTATTTTGCCTATAAGCCCTCTTGAATCCTGCTGCTCCGGAAGATCTGCCGATATTCCCTCCGGGATGGGGCTTATCTCAAAGGATGCTTTTATCACGTTTTCGTCCTTCAGATCCACTCCCCTGAAATTTAGGGTGAAATTGGGATCCGCAGTGCCGAATGCAAACACTTTTCCGTTTACTCTGTATCCATTCGACGAAAACTCTCTGCTGCCTACATCCACCTCTTCCCCGTTCAGTGAAAGTTCCCTTATCTTCACCAGGCATGGATAATTGCAGGGGTCCAGGCGAAGCTGTCTCAGCTCTCCTTTTATCTTTATCTCATAACCGTCTCCGGATCTTTCCGGGAAGAATGATTTCTTTTCCGAGAAGCCCTCTCCCTCATCGGTATACACCTGGAGCCTTCCCATTATCGCGCTTCTTCCGCTCTTTTCAAAGCCGCTTGCGGAGATGATCTCATTTCCGATAAGCTCTCTCATTTCCGCAAGGGATCTGTGTCCGCCGGTCACATTTTTCTGGAATGTCTCTTCTGCGATACGGTATTCCGCAAGTTCCTGTGGAGTGATCCCGATGGCCGTAAACAGCTCTCCCGCATCGAAGCGGTTTCTTCTCTCGTCTTCGAGGATATAGCAGTAGAGAGCTCTGAAAGCTATCTCTTTAGCGAATTTCTTTTCCTTTACCACCCACTCATAATCTATTACGACCCATCTGTCACCGTCTATTATCACGTTGGAAAAGATAAGGTCCATATCGGCAACGGATTCGTTTTCGCCGTAGCCGATCCTGCTGAAGTATTCTATAAACAGGTCTCTGAAGCCTTCATCATCGCCGCTTGATACTTTTTCGTCCAGCAGTTCCTCGAGTCTCTTTCCGCTTGCAACGGGGAAGAATATCTCTTTTCCGTCCTCGGACAATTCACAGGGACAGATGGTGAGGCTGCTGCCTTCGTAGCGTTTCTTCAGAAGTTCGTAATTCTCCTTCATCTGTCTGATGTGGGGGATCGCTTCCTCCGTGAGAGCGCGTTTTACGATGTATTCTCCTTCTTTTGTTCCGTCTCCCGTCGTCTTGTCATAAACGACCTTCTCGGTCACTATGCATTTGGCAAGCTCTCTGTCGTTGGAGTATCTCGCATACACGATCTCGGGTTTTTTACCGAGAATGAGCATATATGAATTTGAAAAAAGCGGAAACTGTTCTTCCCTGAGTATGTTTTCAAATGCAAGTTTCTCGTCGAAAAGAAGCAGTCTGTCGCGGTCGAAATTCCTGATATTATCCTTTAGCTCACCTTCTTCCGGAAGTCGCTCTTTCGAGAAAAGGGTGTGCATAAATTTATAGTCGGGATAGGGGTAGTACATGTGGCATTCGTCTTCCGAAAAGCCGCTCTTTTTTGCTATCTCCAGCAGTCCTTTTTCGGTGAATGTCCTGGCCGGGGCGGGATCGGGGTAATCCATGATACCCTCAAAGAGTTTGCCGCTGTGGTCCTCGCGGCATCCCGCAAAGTATTTAAGGCCGAATTTGTTTTCGATGGCTATGGCGATCCTGCCACCCTCTTTGAGGTGGCGTTTTAAGGTCTTTAAGAATGTGACAAAGGGGTCGTCGCCGCCTATGTAAGCTTCGCCGTATTCAAACACGCCGATAAGGCATATAAGGTCGTAATCTTTGGGAAGTGTGGGCTCGATGTCTTTGAAGTTGCCCACGTGTATCGTAACGTTCTCGGAAAACTCGTGTCTGTAGGCATTTATAAGGCTTCTCTGTCTGGACAGGTCAACGCAGTCCACCCGCCATGCCTTTTTGGTAAGGGCACCTGTAATAGCTCCGCAGCCGCTGCCCACTTCCAGGATCTTGGCGTCCTTGGGAACGGGGATCCATTCTGCGATATTTTCTCTTATGGGTGACAGGTGGTAGAGGAAGGGCCAGCTTGCCTTTTCGGCGATTATTCCGGGGTACTCGACCTCTGCGCTTTTTTTCACCACGGAGAGGATCTCTTTTTCCACTGCACCGTCGCAGTATTTATCCTCGCCGGGATATTCGCGGTAATCCAGTTTTACTTTTCCGATCTGTTCGTTTTCCATATTCTTCCTGCTTACTTACTCTTACTTTATTCTGCGTGTCGCTGCTTCACCTCGGCGACACGCGGAGCGACCACTTACTTCATTTTGCGTGTCGCTGCTTCACCTCGCCGACACGCGGAGCGACCGCTTGCTTTATTTTGCGTGTCTCCTCTTCACCTCGGCGACACGCGGAGCGACCACTTACTTCATTTTGCGTGTCGCTGCTTCACCTCGCCGACACGCGGAGCGACCGCTTGCTTTATTTTGCGTGTCTCCTCTTCACCTCGGCGACACGCGGAGCTACCACTTGCTTTATTTTGCGTGTCGCTGCT
>CAMUYA010000033.1 GCA_947164865.1 uncultured Lachnospiraceae bacterium | reverse complement strand
TGCTTAGTGGGCAAATCTCTCATTTTAATTTGCGCTATTTATTGACATAGGACCAATTGTAATTTCAGGAACAATGAATCTTGGAGAAGTTCAGGGTATTATTATTGACGAAGCGCTATCTATTTAATCCGAAATATGCTATAATATCCTTACCAAGAAGGATTCCCTTGGGGAGAAACTGAAGGGAATCCGAAAGGATTTTCTTCTTTGTATGCATTTTTAGTAAAAAAGGAGAAAAATAATGGAATTAAAATTTGAATGGGATGAGGAAAAGGCTGCAATCAACCTTAAAAAACACAAAGTAGCCTTCGAAGATGCGGTTTATGTGTTCCAAGATGAAAACAGAATAGAGTTTTTCGATGCCGAACATAGCGATAATGAAGATAGGTATGTTGCTATTGGATTGGTTGGAACAGTTTTATATGTTGTTTTCACAGAAAGAAAAGATGTAACCAGAATTATTTCTGCAAGAAAAGCAAATTCTGTTGAAAGGAGCTACTATTATGACGGCATTTACGATTAAAGAAAATCAAAAACCATCAAAAGAAGCAATAAAACGATTATCTGCATTAAAGGACGAAGATATCGTATATGATGATGACTGTCCTGAGATGACACCTAAAATGGAAAAAGCGCTTGCTTGTGCAGTAGCCCAGAGAAATCGTTTTAAGAGGCTAAAAGTTCAGTAATCACAAATGCTCTCAACTTCGGTTGGGAGCATTATTTTTTGCCTAATAAATCAGCAAAGCGTTACTTGATAAGTATTTCAACCAGTTGCAGGAACCACTCCATTTTCAGTATCAGAGACTCCAATTTATCGGATTGCTGATACTGTTTTCATATCTTTTCCGTAACTTAACGGCTTTTGTATCCATGAAGCATAAGAAAAGAGCCGATTATCAAAATCGACTCTTAACTTAATGACGTTGCCCTCATAGGGCTCTTTCCATACCATCGTAAAAGTCAGAAACTCTTAAGCAATTCCCTGGTGTCGTTAAATGCTATCTTTACGAAATATATCATAATCGAAGTTACTACCACCTCGAAACTAAGTATTAATAATAGCCGCTTTAAATATCCAAAAAACGATAGTTTAGTTTTCGACTCTGAAATAATACTCATGACTCATTTCACCCGAATAAATGCTTAAGACAAATATCAACAACGGTTTATTTCGATTTGCGGGAATTAACTACCAAACCCACTATAGCCAATATAACATTTATCATTGCCCAAACAGACCATATAACTAAATCTCCATAATTATCATATCCGGTGAATCCTAAAAAAGCTGCAAGGGAAAACAGCACAATAATAGTTATATTTCCGCCCTTTGCCCTGGATTTAAAAGTAGCAATCGAAACAATCCCACCGGCTAAAATAAGAAGTCCACATATAAAACCGACTGTACCTGATGATGATCCGTTATCCTCCAAAACATTTACGAACCCCGCAGCGCATGACTGAACCATCATGATCACAAAGATTACTGTTGAGAGAACTCCGGCTATCAACTTCCAAACTTTCATATTGTTTTACCCCAATTTATTACTCGTATTTGAATATTATTTTGCTGCTTGTCCATATATTATCTTCAAACTCTATTTCTATAGTGTTTGCATTCTTTGGAACTTCAAATGCAATAGTTCCCTTTGCTTTTCTTCCCGCTGACAGAGTCGCTGACAGTGCGTCGTCCATTCCATAGTATCCTTCGCAATGTGCTCCGTCTGCATAGCATTCAAAAGAATAAAATGAAATTGCTTTGTCACTATCAGATATATTCTCTACTTCTAATTCGATATAGATATACTTATTTCCCTCTTTGGGCTGTAAAAATACATTATCGCTTTCATACTCGGCTGCCTTGAGATAAGATATTCTCAAGCTTCCGTTTTCTATTATATCGCCCACTTTGTATGCATCAGCAGATTCGGTTACTTCAGTATTTGCAACGAAGCCACTGTCTTTGTTTCCATCAAATATAAAAATTGCCTTTTTCTCCGAAAGCCAGTCTAACTCATATTCAATTTCTATATCACTTGCATTCTGTGGTACCTCAAAATATATAGCACCGGTTCCGGTTCTGCCATCAGATAACGACAAGGAGATATCATCATCAAAGTATTTACTCTCACACTCGTATCCATCAGCGTAACACTTGAATTCAAAGCTTGTTACCGACTTATCGGAGCCGGAATTATTTTCAGCATACAATTCTAGACGAATATATTTATTTCCGTCTGCCGGTTGCATAAAATCATTGTCACTCACATAATCCGAACTGCTCACATAGGTAATACTGAGCCCCTTGTATGTAAGTACATCTCCGACATGATACTCTGATAATTCAGAGTCTTTTGTTGTTTCCTCGGTTTTTTCGGTTTTTGATTCACCATTTTCAGAAGAAGAATCTTTTTTCTCATCCTGCTTGGTCTCTACTTCACCAACTTTCTCTGAATTGTTCTTGTCTCCTGAGCTTCCGCTTCCAAGTGCAAAAAGGGTGAAAGTGCCCATACATAAGAACAATCCCAAGAATTTAACAACTTTTTTCATAAATCATAACCTCCTGAAAATAAATAATTATATATGCGAGAGCTGTTCCTATGGCTTCCGCAAGTATATCATAATAATCAAATGTTCCCGGAAAGACATTTGCCTTCTGTAACAATTCAAATGCTCCCCCGAAAACAACCGGAATAACGGCGCTCATCCATCTATAGCTTCCTGTAAAATAACGGACCGAAACAGAAAATGAAAAAGCCCATATAAAATCCAAACAATAATTCCTGAAAAAGTAGTATAATTTTCGCCCTTCGCAAGGAACGATATGAAGCCAGTCCGAACCTATAATGGTATCTATTCCTCTAGCAAAAAACACATCCGGACAATATAGATAGTAAAATAGTCCTGCTATAACTAAAGGAAGAAGGATCTCCAACGCCATTGTGGCCGTCCTTGGGAGAACTGCTCTTTTGTCTTTCATCATTAATCTTGTAATCCGCTTGATCTTAATGGCTGCATTCCATATTCTTTCAAATATGCATTTACATCTAATATCGTTCCGGGTCTTTCATTAAAACAGATCATTATCAAAGCATCTCTTTCATCTTTAGCGTATAATTCCGCCATTTTATATATTTTCAGTGCTCTTTGCGTTTCGTCCAATGTGAGCCTTCCGGCATAGCATATACGAAGAATTACATCTCTTTGTTTTGTGTGTTTCTCTTCCGAAAGAAGCTTATACCCATATCTTTCCGGAATATCCGCCTCTAAGAATACCGTTTGAAGCAGTATTCTGTTTTTGTTCAGTATTTCTTTTATGTATTCAGAGAACGATCCTTTATCCATAAGAAAACTATCCTTATTACTGTCACGGAATCTATCATAATCCTCCGGATGCGTTGTCTTTAATGCTCTTTCCAATTCGTCGGTATTTTTATCTCCCATATTCGAATTCCTTTTGATATAATCAAATTAAAAGTTAGCCTTGAGGTGTGAAAATGGACATAGAATCAAGACTTGAGATTTCATTTTTTGAAAACATAGTTCCCCTTAATGAAAAACACCACATTTTTTTAGTCAGGCATCGGGAATCAGGGAAAATATGTGTTAAAAAAATCCTTTCTGTTTATAACAAAACAGTTTACGATCAGTTGAAAGAAAAGCCTGTCCCGGGTATACCGAAAATAATAGCTCTTTACGAAGAAAATAATACGCTGATACTAATAGAGGAATACATTTCCGGCTCCACACTTCAACACTTACTCGATGAAGGATCAGGTTTAAGCGAATCGGAAATCGACAGCTATATCTGCCAATTATGTGATATTGTTTCCAGACTTCACAGCTTTGATCCGCCCATAATCCATCGGGATATAAAACCCTCCAATGTCTTGATAACTCCATCCGGAAATGTTTTTCTTATCGATTTTAACGCTTCACGTCCGGAAATAGCTAAAGATGAGGACACCTCTCTCCTTGGCACAAAAGGATATGCCGCTCCGGAACAATACGGATTTGGCTCATCTGACAAAAAAACCGACATCTATGCAATTGGAATGCTTATTAATACTCTTTTGTGGGGAGAATATAACCACGTAGTATTTAAAAACTCAAAATATAGTAAAACCATTGCAAAATGTACACAGCTTAATCCATCTGACAGATATAAATCTGTTTCGGCCATTACAAGATCTCTTTCTATGGGCCAGTCAAAAGCAAGTAGTTTTGATGGATTTCGTCGTTTTTTACCTCCGGGATTCAGAAGCGGAAATCCTACAAATATTATAGTATCCCTTCCGCTTTACGGATTAACTATTTGGCTGTGTTGTACATTTGAGTCGCAGAATACCTCCTCTGCAAGTATTCTCGTCCTTGAAAGAATCAGTTGTTTTATAATCTTCTTTTCTGCAATAGCTATCTTTTCTGATTACCTTGGCATTTGCAGGATTATGCCTTTATGCCGTTCAAACAAAAAAGTTCTGATCATACTTGGTAGATTAATTTTCGCAATAGCATCCACAATCGTCACATTATTAACACTGTTTTTTATAGAGGCAGGTCTTAGATAATCCCATAATTTCTACTTATAGATATATCACATTATTCTTGTTCCGGTTGCCACCGTCATGGTGGCAAACAACTGTTTAGCGGCAGGTATATTGCCCACTTATGGCTAATATCAATGTTAGCATCTTTCGGCTAATATTTCAATGGAATATATGTTACTGCTTAATGTGGGTGCCATTAATGATCGTATATGATAATTTATGGAAGACTATGAGTGACAAAAACATCACTCAGTATAAGCTGATCAATGAATATGGTATCAGTGCAGGTCAGCTTTCGAGACTGCGGGCTAATTCAAATATTAGTACTCACACCTTGGATATGCTCTGTGAAATACTTGATTGTCGTATAGAAGATATTGTTTCATATAAAAAAGACAATTAAAAAGCTCCTCGCGGGGAGCTTTTTTGATTTCTGTGTTATTTCTTGACATTTACCAATTAATACTACGGTCTCCTGTAGAATCTGTAATATTGCCCGTAAGTTACTTCCGTAAATCCCTGTTCTCCCATCCATCTGATTATGTAGGGATCGGCCGCCATATCCTCTTCCGTTCCGACAGAGTCAAGCACGATGACCGTTGGAAACTTATCGGGATTTATCTCGTAATAGTTGTTTAACACATCATTGTAAATGGGCGTATCTATTGTAGAAGGATTGGATATCTCACAATTCATCATGATCATACATGCCGGATCTATTATATAATTTACTTTTACCATTCCGGCGTAAAACGCCTTATCATCCTTCAAAAGGTTCTGCCTGAATTCGTAGTATGCCGCGTTTTCCTTTGCAGCTGTCGAAGAATCCGTGCGGAGCCATTTATTCGGTCCGTGCTCAGTAACCGCTGCAGTGTCCATTGTCAGCACCGTGTGATGATAATCAATCTGCGAATATCCTCCGGCATAGAATGCTCTTCTGATAATCGCCAGAAGCAGAAATGCGGTTATGACAATCTTCCCATATGGACTGTTTGCTATCAGGATAAAAGAAACCGCACCCGCAAGGACAAGATAAGGTGTTATATACAAAAAATGAAGATCCGAAAAAACCACTCCGGCTATCATCGTGACGGACGAAAGGATCAGCCCCATCAGCCAGAACCGCTTTTGCAGAGTATCGGCTTTCTTATAGAAAAAAACTGCCGCCAGAACAAGGATCATCGGAGTTATATGCCAGAAATTCCGCCATACCGGTGTTCTTCCCGGCCTCCAGATAACAAGCACAACCGTATCCGCCACAAAAAGAAGGATCGAAAAGGCCGGCAGGATTGTTATGCTTTTTTTGAAGATCAGATGGGCAACAAGCTTTACCAAAAGAAGCACTGCAAGTATGATCAAGGCGTAAATACTGATGATAAGAAAATCGTAAAAATAGGATCCTGAAAGTATATTGCTCAGCTTTCCGTTATCGCTCGTATACTCGGTGATATGTGTATCACCGTTTACTATATATTTAATGATATGATAATACTTTTTAATCCCGATGCGGAATGCGAAAAAGCATACATATACCGCACCTGTTACCGCACAGATGCCGGTCATGATAAGTGAATTCTTTAACCTGTTTTTTGAAAAAAGAACAAGAATGAGAAGCACTCCGGCGTATCCGACGACGCAGGCAGGATAAGCAAGCACCCACAGGCAGAGAGATAATGAAGCCAAAATCAGCCAGAGGATCTTTTCGTTATTTTTCAGAAATTTAACCAAAAGTAAAAGAGTAAGTATCGAAAAGAATACCGAAAGATTTGCAAACTCCGGAAGCACGGTTGCTTTTATTCTGTATATGATCAAAAAGAGTGCGGAAACAAAAGCGACATATTTGTCACAAATCGTTTTTACTTCTGAGTAAAAGAAAAAAGCAAGCCCGACAAAAAGAAGCGTTCCGCAGACATTGAGATAGAGAGATGCCCCTTCGAGAGAAGGAACAAAAATACGATAAATAAGCATCAGAAAATCAATAATAAAAATCGATGACTGATGCGGCTCCCACATTTCAAGAAACATCCGGTCGCCGGATAAATGCCTGTAAGACATCGCAACCGAGTATGCGTCATCAAATCCGAAGTCAATGAACACCGATTTGATGCTTACTGCGACAGCGGCTACGACAAGTATGATCATCATACATAGTTCTATATGCTTTTTTGAATTATCCGTTATTATTTTCATTGCTTTTCTTTGCCAAACCTACAGCATATTATAGCTTATCATCTGACAAGAAAGCAAATGCTCTGCGATATCCTCGCGGAGCATTTTTCATATCAGGGAAAAAGCTGTCAAGCAACGGCTTTTAGTCCGTCGTATACAATTACGTGCGATCAGCCACCGAGATATGCTCTCTTTACGCTGTCATCGTTAAGAAGCTCAGCTCCGGTTCCGGAATTGACTATCCGGCCGGTCTCGAGCACATACGCTCTGTCAGCCACACCGAGTGCTTTGCGCGCATTCTGCTCAACGAGAAGTATCGTTGTGCCTGCGGCGTGAAGATTCTTGATGATATCAAATATCTGATCCACCAGGATAGGAGCGAGTCCCATGGAGGGCTCATCCAGCATCATAAGACGGGGCTTACTCATAAGCGCACGTCCCATTGCAAGCATCTGCTGCTCGCCTCCGGAAAGAGTTCCGGCCACCTGCTTGTATCTTTCTTTTAATCTGGGGAAGAGGCCGTAAACCATGTCGAGGGAATCAGCTATTTCCGAATCGGGGCGTGTGTATGCGCCCATCTCAAGATTTTCCTTTACGGAAAGCTGAAGGAACACTCTTCTTCCTTCCGGGCACAGCGCCATACCCTCTCTTATTATCCTGTGCGCATGCACTCCCACGAGGTTTTTTCCGCAGAAAGTGATCTTTCCGGTACGGGGTTTTAAAAGACCTGCGATAGTATTGAGGGATGTGGACTTGCCGGCGCCGTTTGCACCTATAAGCGTGACTATCTCTCCCTCATTTACCTCAAAGGAAATACCCTTGATCGCATGAATGCTTCCGTAATATACATTTAAATCTTCTACTTTAAGAAGTGAATCTGACATATGAAAGTTCCTTTCATTCTGCTTTCACTGTTGCGTTTTGGTGAGACTTTATTCTGCGTCCTGGCTTCCAAGGTATGCTTCGATAACTTTGGGGTCATTCTGGATCGTCTTTGGATTCCCCTTTGCGATGATCTTTCCGAAATTGAGAACGATTATGTTTTCGCAGATACCCATTACGAGATTCATATCATGCTCTATAAGAAGCACCGCGATATTGAACGTGTCGCGGATTTTTCTGATATTGTTCATGAGCTCTTCTGTCTCGGAAGGGTTCATTCCTGCAGCGGGCTCGTCAAGAAGGAGTATCTTGGGGCCTGTTGCCAGCGCGCGTACGATCTCGAGCCTTCTCTGCGCACCGTAAGGAAGTGATGAAGATCTGACATCTGCCATATCAGCCATGTCGAAAATGTCCAGAAGCTCAAGAGCCTTTTCATGAGCTTTCTTTTCTTCACGCCAATATCTGGGAAGCCTGAGCACTGCGGAAGGAAGATGATATCCTATGGAACTGTGAAGTCCTATCTTGACATTTTCCTCAACCGTTAGCTTGTCAAAAAGCCTTATATTCTGGAAAGTTCTTGCGATTCCGGCTTGGTTGGCCTGGGTGGTGTTCATGCCGTGGGTGTCTTTACCGTCGAGCATGATCACTCCGCGGGTGGGCTGGTAAACCTTGGTAAGCAGATTGAAAACCGTGGTCTTACCCGCACCGTTGGGACCGATAAGGCCTCCTATCTCGGTTGCGCCGATCGCGATGTTGAACTCATCAACAGCTGTAAGTCCGCCGAAGTCTATTCCCAGATGGCTGGCTTCCAGTACGGGTCTTTTATCCTTATCTCTTTCAGGTATCATTCCGGGGCCCGGAACAGCTACGTATTTTGTATCATTCGGATTACTGCTCATTTACCTCGCCCCCTTTCTTCCTAAATACATGTCCTATCCGCTTCCAGAAGGCGCGAAGCCTTTCGTTATTGGTGGCTATCATAACAAGTATCAGCACGATGGCGTAGACAAGCATGCGGTAGTCCTGAAAAGGCCTGAATATCTCGGGCAGAACGGTAAGGAGCGCTGCTGCGATTATCGATCCGGTAAGGTTTCCGATTCCGCCGAGCACGACAAATACAAGGATAAGTATCGATGTGTTAAAGTCGAATTTCTTGGGAACGATGGTGGAGAAATTCAGTCCGTACAGCGCACCCGCAGACCCCGCTATCACAGCGGATGTTACGAAGGCTATCATCTTATACTTTGTGACGTTGATACCGGTCGCCTCGGCGGCGATACGGTTGTCACGGATGGCCATGATGGCACGTCCTGTGCGGCTGTTTATCAGGTTCTGTATCACAAAGAGTGTAAGCAGTATAAGGATAATTCCCGCCAGGAATGTGGAAGCTTTAACCACTCCGACAGCCCCCATGGGACCGCGCACAAGGGTGACTCCCTCGGCTGACATATCCATGTGAGCTTCGTCTGTTACGGAAAAATGAAGTCCCGCCTTGTCGACACCCACGTACAGACAGTTGAGCACATTCTTGATTATCTCGCCAAATGCAAGAGTAACTATTGCAAGATAGTCTCCGCGGAGCCTGAGCACGGGTATTCCGATCACAACGCCTGCGATTCCCGCGAGTATCGCACCCACTATCATGGCCACGATAAGTCTTATGGCGCCGTTTGTCACTCCGCCGTAATTCATGGCACCTGACACGATAACACCGGAGAATGCGCCGACACTCATGAATCCCGCGTGACCGAGAGAAAGCTCTCCGGAGATACCGACCACCAGATTAAGTGAAAGAGCCATCACTATATAAGCACAGATCGGAATGAGCTGACCGCTGAGTGCATTCGTAAGAGCTCCGGCCTGCTTTACTATGGTTATTACCACAAAGAAAAGAATGATGATGCCGTAATTGATAAACCCCATGAGGGAGTTTTTGTTGGTTTTACCGAGGATCTTGATCTTGTTTCCCATTTTACTCACCCCCCTTATACCTTCTCGGTCATCTTCTTGCCGAGAAGACCGGTGGGCTTAACTAAAAGCACAACTATAAGTGCGGCAAAAACTATTGCATCAGAGAGCTGTGTGGATATATAAGCCTGTGCGAATTTTTCCAGAATGCCGAGGAGAATACCGCCGAGCATAGCTCCGGGGATTGAACCTATTCCGCCGAGAACCGCCGCAGTAAATGCCTTGATACCGGGCATGGAGCCGGTGGTGGGCATCAGTGTCGGATAAGCCGAACACAGTAGCACGCCCGCTATGGCGGCAAGTCCGGAACCGATTGCAAATGTAACGGATATGGTTGCGTTTACATTGATTCCCATGAGCTGGGCAGCACCCTTGTCCTCCGAAACCGCACGCATCGCTTTTCCCATCTTTGTCTTTCCGGTAAAGAGGGTGAGGGCAACCATTATGATAATGCTCGCTGCGATGGTTACGATTGTTGCAGAAGAAATTGTGATGGGGTTGTCGGAATTCTTTCCGAGCACTATTGACGGAATGAAATTAACCATATTGGGGAACGCCTTGGGATTTGACGTCCATATAAGAAGTGCCAGATTCTGAAGCAGATATGACACACCTATGGCGGTGATGAGAACTGCCAGGCTTGTGGCATTTCGAAGGGGCTTATATGCAAGCTTTTCGATCACGATACCCAGTATCGTACATATCATCATCGAAAAGAGAATGGCAAGGGGAACCGGCCATCCCAGATATGTTCCGGCACAAAATGCGGCATACCCGCCGACCATAATGATATCGCCGTGTGCAAAGTTAAGCATCTTCGCAATTCCATAAACCATTGTATAGCCGAGGGCGATGATCGCATACACGCTCCCAAGGCTTATTCCACTGATCAGATAATTAAGCATAAATCTATCTCCGGATCTGAAAAAAGGGTTATGGGCAGGACTCCGCAAGGCGCCCTGCCCTGAATAAAAATATAAAACTTATAACATTAAAACTCTCGATTAAAGTCCAACATAGACGCCGTTCTGGATTACCATACCCTTGGGAGCCTTGTTTACTTCACCGTTTGATGACCACTGCATCTGCTCACCGGTTACACCGTCTACAGAGAATGCAGGGTTTGAAAGAACCTGGATAAGGATGTCGCAAAGGTCTGAAGCAGACATTCCGTCAACATTGAGTCCGCCGTTGTTCTCGGCATAGAACTTAAGAGCTGCGTAGATTACCTTAGCACAGTCATATCCGTCTGCAGCGAACTGGATGGGAGTCTCGCCATAAGCTGCTTCAAACTTTGAAACGAAGTTAACGGTAAGATCGTCTGTAGCATCTGCGGCGAAGGGAGTAAGAAGAATTACGCCCTCTGCAAGAGAGGTATCAAATCCTTCGATTCCGAGGATTCCGTCCATTCCATCAACGCCGAAGAATGTGGGTGCGTATCCCATTGCATTGGCCTGTGAAAGAATGAGTGATGCGGGAGTGTAGTACATGGGAAGGAATACAAGATCTGCGCCTGCATCCTTTGCAGCGGTAAGCTGTACGGTAAAGTCTGTATCGCTTCCGTCCATGAATGTGGTCTCGGATACAACATCAAGTCCGAGCTCGGCTGCCTTGGTCTTGAATGTCTGATAGATACCGGTTGAGTAAGCATCATCATTCTTGTAGATGATGGCAACCTTGGTAGCAAGGCTGTTCTCTGAAATGTACTGAGCTGACGCGGAGCCCTGGTTGGGATCCGAGAAGCAGAGCTGATATGTCTGATCCTTGTTTGCGGTTACGTCTGCTGCTGAAGCGGAAGGAGTGAGCATAAAGATGCGGTCACTGTTTGCTTCTGCGCTGACTGCGATACAAGGGGTAGTGGTAACAGTTCCGATGATAGCCTGTACGCCCCAGTCCTTAAGCTGGTTATAAGCGTTTACTGACTTCTCTGCGTCGTGCTCATCATCCTGAGGATTGTAATCCATCTGGAAGCTTCCGGCCTCTGCGTTGATCTCGTCAACTGCGATCTTTACACCGTTATCTACAGCGTTTCCGTAAAGTGCAGCTCCTCCGGTAAGAGGTCCTATCATACCTACCTTAAGAGTACCGGTAAGTACTCCGTCTCCCTCAGTGGCTACGTCTGCAGTCTCGGTGCCGGCATCCGTGGTGGTCTCTGTTGTTGCGGCAGGCTCGGACTTATTCTCCGTTCCTGCTGTGTCATTCCCCGAGGTACAAGCGGCGAGTGAAAATGCCATAGCACCTGCAAGGATCATTGAAAGCAGTTTCTTTTTCATAATCTTTTCCTCCTATAAATTCTCAAAGCCTTGAGCGTCGAAACGCTTTTTGCAAAAAAAGCCTTCCTTAAATATGGAAGGCCACCTTTGGCTTTAAAGGCATTGTAATAGGTTACAATTGATTTGTCAATGAAAAATATACATGTATACAATTATTTTTTTTCTTATTTTTTGTGTATTGTGATACAATTATAGAAAGAATGCGGCTTGGTCTGTCATTCAGAGTATGTATTATTATTCTTTTTATACTCTTTTCAAAAGGTCTTTACAGGGAGAAATGCCATGTCTGAAAGTAAACCCAGAAATGTCATATCACAAAAGCTGCTGGTGATAGTCATACTTCCCATGCTGCTGCTTGCCGCCGCCAGCACCCTCATCGGCTACAGGCTCACGCTGAATTCACTTGAAGCGGCAAAAAAGGAGGAGCTGCAAAGTGCTGCGATCATGACGGAAATGGTTATAGATACCCTTATTCCGGGGGATTACAGGCTTGAGGGAGACGGATCGCTGCTTTTGTTTAAGGGTGATGAAGATATCACTACCAGATACGACCTTGTGGACAGGATAAACGACATGACCGGCCTTGAAGCAAGCCTTATATACGACGACACCCGTATCCTCACTACCGTTTACGACAGGAACAAAGCGAGATATGTCGGTACCGGTATTTTTGACAAGGTTCACGATCAACTGAAAAACGATGAAGGGACTTTCTCCAACACTCTTATAGGTAAGGACAAATACTACGCATATTATCATCCCCTGTTTAATTCCGACGGATCCTATGCCGGTGCCATCGAGCTATGCAGCCCATATTCATCCATTTCGGGACTTGCCTGGGTGCCTGTTATCGTGACAGGTGTGCTTATTCTTGTGGTTATGGCGATACTGATGGTGCTTATTCTTAATCATAACAAGTCGACAGAGTCCGCTATCGCCAAGTTGCTTGAATTCACCAAAAAGGCTTCATCGGGAAATGATGCTGCCGAGCTCGATGCGGCTTTATTGGGACGCGGCGATGAGCTTGGAGGAGTGGCTGCCTCCGTGCTTGAGATGCACCGCTCGCTCCGCGATATGATGGACAAAGATGCTCTGACCAAGCTGTATAACCGCCGCAGCGCAAACAGAAAACTGGACCTTATACGTTCACATTATGAAAATGACGGAACCACCTATTCCGTAGCAATAGGTGATATTGATTTCTTTAAAAAGGTCAATGATACTTACGGACATGATGCGGGAGACCTTATCCTTCAGACTGTTTCGAATATCCTTCAAAAACACCTCAAACCCCTCGGCTTTGTAGCCAGATGGGGCGGTGAGGAATTTCTTATGGTGTTTGATAAGATCGGGATCGTAACCGCTGAGAAGAAGCTGTGGGAGATATTGGAAGAGATAAGGGCCACGGAGGTTTCTTATAATGATGTTTCTATCGTTGTTACCATGAGCTTCGGTGTGGCCTGCGAGCCCGAACTGTCTCAGGACGACCTGATCAAGATCGCCGACGAGAGGCTGTATTATGCAAAGGAAAGCGGCAGAAACCGCGTAGTATCATTTGTTCCGAATGAATCGGAATATAAGTGGTAAGCTGCCGCTGTGGCGGAATCACTGATCACTCAAGATATAAATACAGATCCTCCAGACAGGGCGGTACTTCTCGGATATCTCCATGTCCCGGCGGCTCATCGGATACTATTCTCATAACATTACCGTCAGAAGTAAGCGTCGAAGCAACTATCTTATAGTTATCTTCCTCGTATATCTTTTTCTGTTCGCTGTTTACGGTCACTTCAAAAACCTTATGCTTCATTTCTTTCAGCAAAAGAGCAGGTGGATTCTTTCTTATAAATTCTCCATCCCTCATTATGATCACTTCATTAGAAATATATTCAATATCCGATACTACATGAGTCGCGATAATGATTATTTTTCCTTTGGAAATATCACTCAAGTGATTGCGAAGCCTCACCCTTTCCTTGGGATCAAGCCCGGCAGTCGGCTCGTCAAGGATCAATATTTTAGGTTCCCCGATAAGAGCCTGAGCCAGAAGTATCCTCTGCTTCATTCCTCCGGAATAGGTCTTTATTTTTTTATGTCTTTCACTCTTTAGGCCGACAATATCAAGGACGCGATCCACCTCCGAAGCCGCATTCTTTTTATCCAGCCCCTTAAGTGATGCCATATACCACAGAAATCTGTCCCCCGTAAATTCGGTGTACAGCTCCTGCTGCTGTGGCATATAGCCAAGAAGCCCCCTGTATTTTGCCCCCAGCCCTCCAATCTCTGTGCCATCCAGACTGATCTCTCCCCCGGTGGGCTTGATATTTCGGGTGATCATATTCATAAGCGTGCTCTTACCGGCGCCGTTTGGTCCCAACAGACCATATACACCGTTTGTAAAAGAGCAGGATACATTCTTTACAGCCTCTTTACCGCTTTTATACTTTTTTGATACTCTGTCTATTCTAAGTTCCAACTTCTTTTCCTCGCCTTACATTCTAAAAAGGCTCAATACAAACCGGTTGATATCAAATGACAGATAATAAAAAAACAATGCCGACAGGATAATGCCCCCTAATACTATGCAAATCGAAACCATCTCTTTTTTTATGATTTTTGATATCAGCAGCCCAAGGTAAATCAATCCGAAATATAGAATCATCCGAGTCAGTGCTACCATCCCCACAACCATCCACACTGTGATCACAGGCTTGTATGGTACGGTGACAAAGTCCTCCAGCCTGGCGGGCAGACACTTGAAACTGTCCACCCTGTACAATGCTATCACCTCAGGAACCGAAAAGGCGATATATACAAAGGCTCCGTATAGTATTGCACAACAGGCTTTTGCTTTCCTAAGCTGCCCGGCTCCGTTCAAAGTTGCGGAAACTATGTTACTCATGCATATATCCACCGGATATAATCCCGAGACCAATATCACACCGCAGATTATATGTATCAGTGAATAAAAGATAACTCTTCGCGGGGTGCCCCACAGACCTTCATACGCTTTGCCGTCCACCAGGTATCTGGGATATTTGTCTTGCGGCAACCGCTCAACCTTTTCAAGCTGTTCCTCGACCATCCTTACGCCGTCACTGTACACATTGTTATTTTCCATCATGATGCCGGCCAAAAACACCTCATTGGGATCCTCCGACTCAAACATCAGGGCTATTTCCTTTGCCGAATCATACAACTCCCTCCTTGCCTCTTCAATGAGTTCAATATTGTATAAAGTTATTTTTCCCTCCGCCTTGTTCATATAAAAGTGATAAGCTGCCTCTTTTAATTCGGTGTATCTTTCCTCCTTCAGCGAATCACCGCACCTTATGACACTCATTCCCACAAGAGCCATTATCAACAGGATCTTTTTCTGCTGGAAAAGAGATTTATATATCTCATATTTAACCAGTCCGGTATATCTTGTGCGATTACCGGCTTTTGTACGCAGCACGATCATCAGGCGCTCTAAAAAGCTATCTCTTCGGCAGAGGTTCTTCCTGCAAAAAGCTGCTATACTGATGGTTATTGCCAAGACAAGTACAACCATGCCACATACCGGGCTGATCAGATTCTTTGAAACAGGAACGCCGAACAGATTGAGATTGTAATACTCTCCTATGCTCTCCTTTATATTCCACACATAGAATGGTGTAATGCATCTTAGTATTCCAAGCTGTGAATTGATCGGGATCACTCCGTAACAGATTCTCAATATCACGAAAATACCACCCGATAAAAGCGCATACAAAGCTTCATCATTCAGCATCACGCCCAGTGCAAACACCGCCGATGAAACAACCGCTGTCAGACACAATCTCACCAGCAGGGAAAGCAGCAATGCTTTTAGAAAAGACATCAAATATGGACAGCCGCGAAAAATCATTGATGACTGAACGGGAGCCAACAGGTCAGGAATTCCGTAAATATAAAACACAAAAAGCAGCTCCGAGCAGGAAAGAATCAGCGTAAAAATCGTAGATGATAAGAGAACTGCCATATATTTTGAAACAGCCAAAGGGAACCGACCGTTCTCCGTTGTACATATGAAGCCGATCAACCCGGATTTCCTCTCACTATACATGACAAACCATGTACAGATCACTGTAAAGATCAGCAGAAAATACACTCCTGTCTCATAATCCGCAAACCTATCGATTGCGTGTGTGTTTATAGCTTTTATTTCCAGATTAAATACAGGCTCATAATCAACAAGCGTCTTTTGGATATTCCTATTGGGAAACCCGTTTTCCGAGGAAAAAATGCCTGTTCCGCTCATCCTTTCTGCCCGTACTTTTAAATCATCAATAAATAATCTGTATTGCCGGACATAATCTTCCTGCTTTTTTTCTTCAGATTCATAGTAGCTGCTGCTCTCAGCCGGCAGACCACCTCTTTGATACTCTCTGTAAAGCTCCCTGTTTTCGTAATAATAAAAGTATTCGTCAGATTTTTTTTCATAATTCCAAAGCCATACAATGTTTCCGGCCAGCAGGATAACAGAGATTATTATATAAAGCCTTGAGTATAATAGTTTATATGCTTCATATTTGAAAAGCTTCATGCCGTTGCAATCCTTGCCTGTTTAATCTGTAAACAACTCCTGAACAACATAGGGCTCCGGGTAATCGTAGTCAATTAACTCAATATCCAGTTCCTTTCCATCGTAGCTTCCGATGTTTTTCTTGTCCCAACAATACGCACTTCTGACACCTTCTGCCGAATTGTTCAGCGTATAGCAGCCCCATTCCGGACATCCGACCGGAAAATCCCATGCCCAGTTTTTAATCAGACTATTAGAGATCGTATAGGTATCCGTCATATGATAGTCCGAATCATATACATAATATTTTAATTCGGGGTCTCTTTCCGGATCTCCCATGTATGCGCAGATGGCATTATCAATATACAGATTTTGCCCATCACCTTTTATGTAATATCCCTGTGGAATACCCTTTAATACAGACCTAATGTTATCACCGTCAAGGTCTGCCTCATATATATCCGTAGGTATATAGAATTCATCTGTACTGTTGGTTTCAACAGTATATGGAATGATTATAAGCTTGTCATCCATAAAGGTTATCCCATTTACAAGAGTCTTCGATGACAGACCGGGCACTGACAACTCGTTAATTGAGTAGTCCCTGAGACTCATCTCAAAAAAGTGATTTTCATGTTCATAACTTCCATCTTCCAATACATTGGAAATGCTTGTGCTAAAATACAAATGATTACCATATCCTGTCAATTTATCTATACTTGATGTCGCTACATTTGATCCAAGATGATAAAGCTCCTTTTCCCTTTTGGGATTATCAAGGGAAAAGGCTTTAAGGAATATATTACACTTTATACCATCTTCTTCGCTCTTATAACCTCCCGTTGTGTAATACACACTGCCCCGATGCACCAAAAAAGATGATACTACTTCCTCACTTCTCCATATTTCCTCCTTGTACGAACCATTCCCGGAATGCTTATACAGGACGAATTGAGTATTTCGATCAGATTTTCTTTGTCCCCCATCGGCAAAGAGCGACTTATACATTATGTATAGGTTTCCCTCGTAATACTGAATGAAGGGCTGATAGTTTCTATCATCAATCATATATAGATTTGCATTGCATTTTCTTTTCCTGTCCGGATCGGTCTCCTTGTCGTGCAGGCAATCCGGTTTATCACAGAGAGGAATCATTTCCTTTGTGCTTCTGTCATAAAAATATACAAAATCGCCCACTCTTATATAAGCGCCATCTTCCGTGTATTGAGCGATTCCACCTGTAAAGAACTGAAAATCCATACCCGGTACATAAGTATCGGGCATGGATTTTCCCTGGCAGGCTGTCATCATAACAGCCATTCCTATAAGAGTAACAGTGTGTAGTAACTTTCTCATCTGTAGCAACTCTCCTTATCAGTATATTTGATATGCAGGCGAGAGTCCTTTTTGCGTAACAGGGCTCCAATCCGTACTTCCATATACCACCCTATGCTCAGCATATACCCCCTGCATCACAGCTCCGGTCACTGTTACAGAGGCACTCGCATCAGAGACATTACCCTTTCATCTTCACATCCTTTTTTTATGGTTTGCCGTTAAGCAAACACCAAAAGGCAGTTTACCTATACCATAAATAATAAGGCATCCCAAATATGCTCCAAATGTATTCAATATAACATCGTCTATATCAAAGCTACGGCCGATAAAAAGCTGACAAATTTCAATTAAGAGTGAAGCAATCGCGGCTATAAGTATATAAATCCATATTTTCTTATACTTCTCATCCACCAATGGAAGGAAGAATCCTATAGGAATAAAAATAGCGATATTCCCTAATACATTCAACATACCGGCGGCTCTTACATCTCCTTCCCTTGATGAAATCATTTCATACATATATTGGATAATGCTTCTGAATGGTATAATATTCGCCGAACGCGCCCCATAATGAGGCGTATATATATCAATGCTTAACCTCGCATCACGTAATTCACCCGTAGCGCTAATCAATTCTATTTCAATATTTGGAAATGCAGTTTGTGAAAATAGTGCCAACATGTAACCGCCAAAGACTGTTATGAGAATTCTTTTTTTGATATTCGTCTTTCTTTTAATGCTAATAAAGCAACTGATAATAAATGATATAAGCGAGCCTAAAACAAAGTATGGAATCACATCTATTATATACATTTCGAGCAATGACATTTCTTTTCTCCTCCCTCACTAATAGTTTTTGTGTTTACAAAATAGACGATATTTTTTCTTATTTCAAGACTTATCTGACGAATGGTATAAATATCTGACGAATGGTTAGCTTTTATCGATAAAAAAGATCTTTATAACTTCATATTTGTGATACAATATGATCTGGAAGACTATTGTGTGATCAGATAGTATTAGTTACATCTGTTTATCCGGGGTTAAACGTATGCAGTTAATAAAGATCGCTGTGTGTGATGACGAAGAACAGATAAAGCATACAGTGGAATGTTTGCTAACAGAATACAGCGAATTAAGAAAGATCAAAACAAAGACCGACTTTTTCCTGTCCGGAGAAGCTCTGGTAAGCGCATGGTCTGACTATGATATCCTTTTTTTAGATATAGATCTCCCCGGTCTGGACGGCATAGAAACCGCAGAAGCATTAATGAATTCAAGAAAAACTGATTCCTGCAACATAATCATGCTAAGTTTCCTTCCGGAGCGATTTCAGGAAACATACCACATCAAAGCGCGTGATTTCATTATAAAGCCTATTGAAAAAAAGAAGTTTTTTTCTTCTCTGGATTACGTCCTCAGAGAAAGAAATCCCGGGAACAAGTTTACGGTTACGATTGATGGCAGAAGTCAGGATGTTTATGAAAAGGATATTAATTATATCGAATCTGACGGCAATTTCTGCAATATATATACCAGATTTGGAATCGGACGCCTTTATATCACGATAAGCTCGATAAAAGATCTTTTGACAAAGGGTACTTACTACCAATGCCACCGTTCATACATCGTATGCCTGGGCAAAGTAAGGAAAACCCTGGGAAATGACATCCAACTGATAAGCGGCGACAGGATACCTCTTTCCAGATCAAAGCGTAAGGGGTTTGAAACGGCATTATCGGATTATGTTTTCAATTTTTAAAATAGTCAAGAAAATAATTGCTTATGAATCTTCCGAAGGAAATAGAAAATTTTTTAACCATAACAGGTATAACGCTGGAATTTTTTTTCTTTTTTTTGTTGATTTACCGTTGTAAAATAAGAAGACAGCCTAGGCTATTACCGGTATTTTCTGTCGTGGCTGTCATTGTGTTTTTTATTCTTACACTATTGCTTCCGGTTAAGGCAACCTTAGTTGGGTACATTCCTGCATATCTTTGTGCGTTTTTTATTTTTTCGTTAAGCTTTCCGAAGTCATTCCGACTGTTTTCCATTTCCTTTTTTATACTTACTTTGTTTGATTCCACACAATCATTTTTATACCGTACGATTGTTTCGTTACCATCGGAGACAACAGACCCTTATGTGCCGTTCATCACTGTTGTTTTAATCTTGATTTATTATGCTGTTCTTGGTAAAAGATTTAAAAAAGACTCTTTTGAAATCAAAGATCGAATATGGCTTCCCTATCTTCTTATTACCATAGTAATCACGCCCGCTTTTACAAATTATCAATTTTTGATAAGTGAGATTCCTGTTAACGATAATATGAAAATAATCGGAGTCATTCTTTCCGGTTTTGGCGGGTTTATCATTTTTATTCTTTATTTTGTACTGCTGTACAATATCAACAGCATGCAGGATTATCAGAAAAAGCTTACGGAGTCAGTCCTGTTCAGTGATCTTCAGCGGAAACACTTTGAGGAGCTTCTGTTAAGGGATAAAATAACAAAGAAATTACGACATGATTATAATTCAGATCTCGTTATGCTGAAAGCATATCTTGAACAGGAGGAATACAAAAAGGCCACCGATTACCTCGATCAAATATGCGACTCCTCGATCCGGATAAGGGAAAACATATATACCGTTGGAAATGAGGTAATAGACATCGTCTTAAATTATTACCTGGCAGAAATAAAAAAAAATACCGAAATAGTCATTACGGGGAATGCCGGGGTATGCGCAAATGTTGATGATAGAGACCTTACAGTTATAGTTTCGAATCTTGTCAAGAATGCGGTCGACGAATTAAACGTAACAGACTTACAAACCAGACGCTTTTACTTTGAGTGCACAAATGACGGAAATACTCTTATAATCAGGACGCGAAACACTTTCCTTTGCAAAAATGGTGACAGACAATACCAAGGCTCATCTTTTTCAAAAAAAGGCGGAAATCATTTAGGTATCGGGCTCTCAAATATAGAAGAAACTGTGAACAAATACGATGGAGTCTTCTTTTACAGAAAAACAGAAGCCCTGTTCGAAACCGAAACAAGGCTTCCGTTGTTATCGCATTGATGTCTTCACGTATCAAAGGTGAAGCACTCTTTCTTTGATCTCCTGTGTACGTCCCTGATTCCAGAACTGTGTTCCGATATAACCACAGGTACGTCTTGCTACATTCAGCTTGTTCTGATCGGTGTTGCCGCAATTGGGGCAGCGCCAGATCAGCTTGCCGTCTTCATTTTCCTTTATCTCAATTTCCCCATCATAACCGCATACCTGGCAGTAATCGCTCTTGGTGTTGAGCTCGGCATACATGATATGGTCGTAGATATACTTTATGATCGAAAGCACAGCCTCAAGGTTATCCTGCATATTGGGAACCTCTACATAGCTGATGGCTCCTCCGGGTGAGAGTGCCTGGAACTCAGCCTCAAGTGAGAGCTTTGAGAATGCATCGATCTGCTCTGTAACATGAACATGATAGCTGTTGGTGATGTAATTCTTGTCAGTCACACCCTCGATGATGCCAAAGCGCTTCTGCAGGCACTTTGCAAACTTATATGTGGTGCTCTCAAGAGGTGTTCCGTAGAGTGAGTAGTCGATATTTTCCTCTGCCTTCCAGCGAGCGGTGTACTCGTTGAGTTTTTTCATGATCTGAAGGCCGAGTTCCTTGCCCTGAGGCTCGGTGAGTTTCTTTCCGATAAGGCTGTATACGCATTCCCAAAGGCCCGCATACCCCAGAGAAAGTGTGGAGTATCCGCCATGGAGATATTTGTCTATCTTCTCGCCCTTCTTTAATCTGAGAAGCGCGCCGTGCTGCCAGAGAATAGGTGCAACATCCGAAACTGTTCCCGTAAGGCGCTCATGACGCGCCTGAAGTGCACGGTGGCAGAGCTTCATCCTTTCATCAAAGATCTCCCAGAAACGGTCGAGATTCTTCTCGGCTGAAAGTCCGATATCTACAAGGTTAACGGTAACGACACCCTGATTGAAACGTCCGTAATATTTCGGCTTTCCGTCCTCATCCACATAGGGGGTAAGGAAGCTTCTGCAGCCCATGCAGGTGTAGCAGTGGCCCTCTCCGTTCTTGTCGATCTTATTCTGCATCATTATCTTTTCGGAGATATAATCCGGAACCAGTCTCTTAGCGGTGCACTTTGCAGCGAGCTGAGTCAGATAGTAGAACTCTCCGTCCTCAGTGGTATTATCCTCTTCAAGAACATAAATAAGCTTGGGGAATGCGGGTGTGATCCACACGCCCTTCTCATTCTTAACGCCCTCGTAACGCTGCTTGAGCATTTCTTCTATGATAAGCGCAAGATCTTTCTTTTCCTGCTCGCTTCTTGCCTCGTTGAGATACATAAACACAGTAACGAAAGGTGCCTGTCCGTTGGTGGTCATAAGGGTTACGACCTGATACTGAACCATCTGCACACCGTTCTTTACTTCTTCGCGGAGTCTCTTTTCAGTTATCTTTTCGATGTCTTCCTGAGTTGCGTTCAGATCCTTAAGCTCTTCCGTAACCTGCTCGCGGATCTTCTTACGGCTCACATCCACAAAGGGAGCAAGATGGGTGAGCGAAATGCTCTGTCCGCCGTACTGGCAGGACGCAACCTGTGCGATGATCTGTGTTGCGATATTGCAGGCGGTTGAAAAGCTGTGAGGCTTCTCGATCATGGTGCCGCTGATAACGGTTCCGTTCTGAAGCATATCCTCGAGGTTAACAAGATCGCAGTTGTGCATATGCTGCGCAAAATAATCCGCATCATGGAAATGGATCAAGCCCTGCTCATGAGCCTGCGCAATATCGTTGGGAATAAGGAAACGACGGGTGATATCCTTGCTGACTTCACCTGCCATGTAGTCGCGCTGAACGCTGACAATCGTGGGATTCTTGTTTGAATTCTCCTGTTTTACTTCTTCGTTATTGCACTCAATAAGAGAGAGTATCTGCTCATCGGTGGTGTTGGACTTACGAACGAGCTCACGGGTATAACGATAGGTAATATAATGACGCGCAACCTCGAAAGCGCGCTGATTCATAATCTGATTCTCGACAATATCCTGAATCTCTTCCACGCCGAGGGAACGGTTCATATTTGCCACCGCTATCTCTACATCCTCCGCAATACGGCGTATCTGAAGGTCTGTCATCCTTTCACTGGGAATGACGGTATTATTCGCCTTTGTTACCGCGGTAATGATCTTCTGGCGGTCAAATTCTACTTCCGCACCACTGCGCTTGATGATCTTCATGTAAAAAACACTCTCCTTTGAAACGTACTGCCGATGGATGCCCGTTGGCTCATCGGCGACCAGATGGGTTTACATAAAGCAGTCCGCGAGAGCGCGAAACTATCCCTATGTGCCCTTCGAGATATTATTCTAACAAGATATAGTGTGTTTGTAAAGAATAAATAACTAAATGTGGTGTCAAAAAACAAAATGAAATTTTGTGCAATATGCCGTTGAAGAATTCTGAAGGCCTTTTGCTGAGCCGATTTAAAGATCGATCAAAAAGAAAAGGCGGTTGTGTCGGAATTCACAACCGCCGTTAATATTTTACTTACGTTCCATAAAGTAGATCCTGGATCCGAAATCCTGAAAATGTCTTACTTCTCCGTTGTAGCCGGTGGCTCCGAAGGCCTGTTTCAAATGTACGCCGCCGTTCATAAGTGTATCTCCGCTGGCGGTAACATCTTCCGTCTCCCCGTCCATCTTGACAAATTTAGCGATGATATCTATCAGCAGTCCGTCTTTTTTCACATGGATGGGCGCCACAGTGTTTACCAGATCTCCGAATTCCCGTATATCTATTTTAAGCACTCTGTTATAGAAATGATAAAGAGCATCTTTCTTTAATCCTCTTGCCTGATAGGAATGGAAAGGAGCATTCGGGACCACGAGCCTTTGCATCACCATTCCCACGGCCTTTTCGCCATCGGGGGGGACGCATGTCCATTCGGTGAAATTCTCGCTTCCGAAGGGAACCGCAGCCACTCCGCTCACAGATGCACTCACCTGCGGCATCGCTGCACTGCCTCTTCCTCTGTAGAAATCACCCCACTGGAGAGTTTCTCTCCACTCCTTGTAGAGCTCGATCTGTGCCTTTATGGCGGCAACCTCTTCCTTTTTCATGTCGCAGAGATTGCACTCATAGCCCAGCACTCCGAAAGAAGCCACGTTGAATCTGGTTTCGAGAGGAGTGGTGCGAAGCGTCTGGTGATTCGGGCAGTCAGAGACGTGAGCCGTCACCGTCGACATCGGGTATCCGTAGCTGTATCCCGTCTGGATGGCGAGCCTGCACATGGCGTCGGTATCATCGCTCGCCCATATCTGAGGGAAGTAGCTGAGTATTCCGAGATCAAATCTGTTTCCGCCGGCACTGCATCCCTCAAAAAGAATGTGGGGGAACCTTTCGGTAAGTGTCTTCATGCAGCGGTACAGTCCGAGCACGTATCTGTGGGCCAGTTCTCCCTGCTTTATATCCTGCAGATTCTGTGAGAAGCAGTCCGAGAAAGGACGGTTCATGTCCCACTTCACATATGAAATATTTGCGGAGGAGAAGACTTCCGTCATCTTATCGATGATAAAATCCTGTACTTCGGGATTTGAAAGGTCAAGTATGCGCTGGTTCCTTCCCTCGCTGTGAGGCTTACCCGGTATCTCCATCGACCATTCCGGATGAGCTTCGTATAGTTTGCTCTTCACGCTGATCATCTCGGGCTCGACCCATATACCGAAATCAAGTCCCAGAGCATTTATCTTATCGGCAAGGTGCTTTAAGCCTCCGGGAAGCTTCTTGGTATTAACATCCCAGTCTCCCAGGGATGTGGAATCGTTATCCCTCTCCCCAAACCATCCGTCATCCATGACAAAGAGCTCGATACCGACTTCTTTTCCCGCCTTTGCAAGCCTTACCAGCTTGCTCTCGTTAATATCAAAATAAGCAGCTTCCCAGCTGTTGAGAAGAACAGGTCTGGTCTTCTTTTTCCACTCTCCGCGGACTATATGCTCACGCACAAATCTATGCATATTTCTGCTCATACCGTTGTAACCTTCGCAGCTGTATGTCATCACCGCTTCGGGGGTATCAAAGCATTCTCCGCCGTCAAGGACATAGCGCAGGCTCTCGGGATTGATCCCCGATACGACTCTCGTTTTTCCAAAAGCACTTGCCTCTACACACTCATAGTGATTCCCGCTGTATACAAGGTTGAACCCATATACTTCACCGGCGTCCTCGCTTGTCTCTATCGGATGGACCATAAAGAAGGGATTGCATCTGCTGGAGCTTGTCCCGTTTATGGATGACGCGATATGTTTCCCTCCGGTAACAAGGCAGTCGTCCCTTTGCATCTCTCTGGCCCAGGCGCCGCGGAATGTGGTAAACACATATCCCGCCCTGTCAAGATCGATCTGCATGCTCATCAATCTGTCTAATATGACGGTGCTGTCGCTTTTATTTATGAGCTTTGCATTTCTGGTGATAACATCACATTCTTCGTATACTACGTAATTGAGATACAGCTCAAGATCGTAGGATTTATCGATCAATTTTACGGAAAGTGTCTGTGCTTTTTTATTTTCATCATAGGAAGCAGGCATGTCGCCGAGGTTTAGGGTTCCGTCCTTTATCTCATAGCAGTCGTACAGGAAATCGGATGTGGTGCTTCCGTCGGAATGTGTCAGGCACACAAAGGGCTCCCTGAAATCTCCCTTTCCGTATGAAGACATCTCGAGGCGCATATCTTCGAGTGAATACTGGAGATGCTCCTGATCGTATCCGATGGTGTTTCCCGGATAAAATGCGTGTTTTTCGGTAAGCGCGGCAAATGTACCCTCTTCCGCACCCTCGGGGATCGTGAGCTTTCTGCCGTAATATATGTGCTCCGGCTGTCCTGTGGGAAGGACCGCAAACATGTATGTAGTCGCGGCTGTATCTATTATGAATTTACAATCGTTTATAACCCTTATCATGCTATCCCCTTTCCGTGATTATCTTGCAGTTTAATGGACCAACAGTAGCTCGTTATTACTTAGTGACGGCATGGACAATATGAGTTGTAGTTTGTCTCATGGGCTCTGCTGCTAAATTCGCGCTCACTTAGCTAAGGGCAAAATCGGTCTCGGGCAACAGAGCACGCAGCACAGCTGCGTGTTGGGCACCAATCTTAACTCGGATTTTAGTGCTGACGTAACGCTCGCGCTATACCGATACTATAATCCGAGTCAAGCATTGAGCACAAATGCGTAGCTTCGCTACGCATCTAGGCGCGAGCTACTCAGACAATCCCTCGACACGATTTACGCAAAGTGCTTCTCGCT
>CAMUYA010000032.1 GCA_947164865.1 uncultured Lachnospiraceae bacterium | reverse complement strand
GCTACCACTTGCTTTATTTTGCGTGTCGCTGCTTCACCTCGGCGACACGCGGAGCGTCCATTTGCTTCATTTTGCGTGTCTCCTCTTCACCTCGGCGACACGCGGAGCGAACACTTGCTTTATTCTGCGTGTAGCTGTTTTACCTCGGCGACACGCGGAGCGGCCGCTTACTATTCTTTCTTCACTTCAACTTCCGAGAACATATCGTAGTAGCCCACGGTATCCTTGTCGGAAACAACCGTCACATCCAGGCAATCGTACAACCTGTGATAAACCTCGAAATCCGCTCCTGAAAACCCTGTCACTCCGAAGGATAGAAGATAATTTCCGCCCTGCAGACTCATCACCTGCGTAAAGGTGATATCCATCACATCCCCGGCTTCGCCGCATCCCGTGTACGCCTTCTCGTACATCGAGTTTGTGCCCGTTATTTCCGTTCCTTTCGCATCCTTGAAAGAATATGCAAAGATCGGACCGGGAATATGATCCTCAAACCTTACTCTAAGATGGATCGTAAACTTCGTCCCCTTTATGATGGTCGAATTCCTTCGTCCGCCCTCATCCGTGATATATGCATCCTCGATGAAGGCCTGCCTCGTTCCGTATTCGAGCGTGTCTTCGCCCACATTGAAAGACCTTTCGGATGCTTCATCCTGCCCGTCTCCGTCTTCATCATACTGACCCACGAGAACACGCTTATAAAGATCTATCATCTCCTTAGGCGAGCCGTTACCGAGCATCTTTCCCTTGTTTAAAAGATACACTCTGTCACAGTATTTTGCGATGCTGGAAAGATCATGACTGACAAATACTATCGTCTTTCCTTTGCGCTTGAATTCCTCAAACTTGGCATAACACTTTGCCTGAAAGAACACATCTCCGACAGAGAGCGCCTCATCCACGATAAGGATCTCCGGATCAATGTTTATCGCCACGGCAAAGGCCAGGCGCACAAACATTCCGCTCGAATAAGTTTTAACAGGCTGATAAACGTAATCTCCTATATCGGCGAACTCAAGTATCTCCGGAAGCTTGGCCTCTATCTCCTCATCGGTAAAGCCCATCATGGTGCCGTTCAGATACACATTTTCTATACCTGTGTACTGCTGGTTAAATCCGGCACCGAGCTCCAGAAGAGCCGATATCCTGCCGTTTATCTCCACATCGCCCGAAGTCTCGGCGAGCACGCCGGTAATGATCTTAAGGATCGTGGATTTACCAGATCCGTTGGTTCCGATGATGCCCACCGTCTCTCCCTTTTTTATCTCAAGAGAGACCTTGTCCAGAGCGTGATTCGGCCTTGGCTTTCTCTTTCCGCGGAGAAGCCCGAAGGCATCAAAAAGCCTGTCCTTGGGCTTGTTGTAAAGCTTATATACTTTTGAAACATCCTTTAACAGGATGGCATATTCATTTTCAGTCATATATATTTCCTAATATAAACAAGGTAACCATGCGTACCTCAATACGGTACGCATGTCGCAACGGCTTCGCCTTCGAAAGCGTGTTAAATCATCACGCTTTCGATCGCATTTCAAAGGACGAAATGCGATTGCTTATAATACATCAGAGAAGTGGACTCTCAGTTTCTTGAAAACCGCTGTGCCGACCAGCATAAGAAGCGCCGCTACGACCCAGAAATACAGGGTGTACAGAGCATGTTCAAAAAACCAGACCTTGCCGTAGATCGATTCGCGATAACCGTTAACGATATATACCAGCGGGTTGATCATGAGCACTTTTTTGACGGTCTCGTTACCCAGTGATGAAAGATCCCACATGATGGGCGTACCCCACATGAGTATCTGAAGCCCTATGGTCACGATCTCCTTTAAATCTCTGAAAAAAACACAGACAGCACTTGTGGCATAGCTGATCGCCAGCACCAGCACAAAAATGCAAAGACTGTAATAGATCACCTGTATCGTGTAAAAACTCGGGTAATAACCGTAAACGCATCCCATCACTATGACCACAAGAATGAAAAACAGATGCGTAAATGTAGCGGCAACCGCCCTGATCATAGGAATGATGCTGATGTTAAATACCACTTTTTTGACAAGGTAATCATACTCTATCAGACCATTCGTGCCCGTCATGACACCTTCGTTAAAGAAGAACCATGGCACAAGGCCCGAAGTGAGAAAAAGAACAAACGGAATGTCCGAACCGCTTGAACGCTGGCTCGGAAAAATAAGTCCGAATACAACAAAATAAAGCGCTACCGTAACCAGCGGCTGCACCATACCCCAGACCACTCCGAGGTATGATCCTGCGTAGCGCTTTTTAAAATCATTCTTGGCCAGCTTCCAGATAAGCTTTCTTCCCTTGAAGCCCTCTGCCAGAATACTTCGATTTTGCCTGTGAGAACTGCTCATCTTACAAGATCCTTTACTCCGCCCCACTTGGTATCTCTGTCGGAGAGAGTAAGCTCAAGACCGTCCACAAAAGGCCACTCGATGCCTATATCGGGATCGTTGTACATGATACCGCCCTCATCTCCGGGAGTATAGAAATCAGTGCACTTGTAACAGAATTCGGCATAGTCACTCATTACATAGAAACCGTGAGCGAATCCCTCGGGTATATAAAACTGCTTGTGATTCTCCGCAGAGAGCACCACGCCGTGCCACTTTCCATAGGTAGCGCTGCCTTTTCTAAGGTCGACT
Organism: uncultured Lachnospiraceae bacterium; assembly: GCA_947164865.1. Classification (GTDB taxonomy): domain Bacteria; phylum Bacillota; class Clostridia; order Lachnospirales; family Lachnospiraceae; genus AC2028. The sequence goes on along the minus strand of CAMUYA010000032.1, from coordinate 30,109 downwards.
GCGACATCAAACACTTCACCTTTGATGGCTCTTACAAGCTTAGCCTGCGGATGGTTTATCTGGAAGTGAAGGCCTCTTAACACTCCCCCTTTGGAAGCAGACTGATTGTCCTGAACAAACACTCTGTCAATACCGGCTTCCTTCATATCCCTGGCATTATATGTCTCGGTAAAGTATCCTCTTGCATCACCGTGAACCTCTGGTATCACTACTTTAAGTCCTTCGATCTCACAGTCTTCCACATAAATCTTTCCCATTTTCAATTCTCCTTTTAGGAATTAATATCAACACACCTGCACCGGCTGCCGGTCCGGATCAATAATAATAAATGTCCAGATCAACATTTCCGTTTATTCCGTCGACCTTACCTTTCGATGAGTGCTGCCACATCGTGTAATAACCCGTGTACTGCGGAACGCTCACATACTCGGCATCCCACACCTCGTACTTTTCAAGTACACTCATGTCCAGATTGTTGTACAGCCAATATCTGCAGGCATAAACTCCGGAATTGTAACCGGCGTTCTTGGCGGTTCTGCAGAATGCATCGCCGACCTTTGTCCTTTCCTCTTTGCTCAGTCCGTCCGCGCGTCCGTTTCCTCCGGCGCTTTCTATGTCGATATAGATGGGGAGCTTGAGCTCATAGTCCTGAACCAGCGATACTACTGCGGATGCTTCCTCCACAGCCTCGGCCTCGTTAACGGCCTGGGTGAAGAAATACACGCCAACCTCGAGCCCTGCTGCCAGAGCTCCTTTTATATTCTGCTCAAAGCAGGGGTCGACTACTATCGCTCCGGTGACACAGCCTCTGTATCCGCAACGGATTATTACAAATTCCACTCCGGCTGCCGCCACTTTTTCCCAGTCGATCTCGCCCTGATACTTCGATACATCGATTCCGGCTTTTCTTCTTGTTCCGCCAAACTGAAGCTTGACAAGCTCTGTCTCGTCCGCGGTTTCCTCCGCTTCGTTCTCGGCGGTATCCTCCTTTTTTGGATCGATCTCATCCTCCGTTTTGATCAGGTTGGAGATGTCGCTGATCACCACATATTCCACCTTTTCCTTGACTCTGATGGTGGTGGAATACACGGGCACCCGGTAATCCGAGGATGTGATCGGAAGAAGCTTTACCTCGTAATTCCCCGAGCTGAGACCTGCCGCATAGATTATCCCGTCTTTGTCGATATCCTTGTAATCGCTCGAATCCCCATCTTCATCGGTGATGCGGACGGTAAAACTCTCGCCCTTTACCACCTTTCCCTCATAGTCTAGCACCGTCACACGGATATCCTTCTCAACGGATGTCGTCATTATGGAAAGCCTTTTAGAATCGTCCAGTGCATTTGCAAGGAAATCGCCTTTATCCGAATCGAAAAATTCCTCGTCCTCCAGGAATCCCTTCAGATTGTCTCCTATCTGAGCGGAACTTTTTACCTCTTCGGTGACCTGTGTTTCCTGCGTATTTTCCGGCGCGGGGCTTTCACTCTTTCCCTGCTTTTTGATCCCTCCGTTTGCGTATATCACAAGCATTATCAGAAGGATGACTGACGCTATACAGCCTAATATGGACAATCTTTTAAGCCTAGAGTCCATTAGCTACCTCTGTAAGATATTTTCCGTACTCTGTTTTCAAAAGAGGCTCGGCAAGCTTTAAAAGCTGCTCCTTATCAATGAATCCTCTCTTGAATGCTATCTCCTCGATGCAGGAAACATACAATCCCTGCCTCTTCTGGATCGATGATACGAAATCGGCAGCCGCAAGAAGCATGTCGTGATTTCCCGTATCCAGCCATGCAAAGCCGCGTCCCAATGTCTCTACGCTGAGCTCGCCCGCATCTAGATAAGTGTTGTTTACGGATGTGATCTCTATCTCTCCGCGTGCGCTGGGCTTAACATTAGCCGCTATATCAACTACCTTGTTGTCGTAAAAATACAGTCCCGGAACAGCATAGTTTGATTTCGGATTCTGAGGCTTTTCCTCGATGGAAAGAGCTTTTCCGTTTTCGTCAAACTCTACCACGCCGTATTCTCTGGGATCGCGGACATAGTATCCGAAAATGGTCGCTCCGCCTTCCGTCTCTACGCGGTGAGCAGCTTCTCTGAGCACTTTCGAAAAGCTCTGGCCGTAGAAAATGTTGTCACCGAGAACGAGTGCAACCGCATCGGATCCGATAAACTCACGTCCTACAATGAACGCATCCGCAAGCCCTCTCGGGGTCTCCTGTACCGCATATTCGAATCTCATCCCCAGCTGGCTTCCGTCGCCGAAGAGATCCTCGAAAACAGGAAGATCGCGGGGTGTTGATATTATCAGCACTTCGCGGATTCCCGCAAGCATAAGAGTTGAGAGAGGGTAATAGATCATGGGCTTGTCGTAAACAGGCATGATCTGCTTGGAAATTGCCTTTGTCAGAGGATAGAGACGAGTGCCGCTACCTCCTGCGAGTATGATACCTTTCATAACTGTAATTGCCTTTCGTATTATACTAAAAATCTAAATCCTTATCCTACTGTCACCGCGTCCTATGACAGTTCCGTCGCGAACGTCGCTCTCGCTACATATCGTAACGTAGCAGTACTAGCATCGAACTGCACTTCGTTTGTTCTCTGCAAGTGCTGACGTTACTACATGGTTCGCTCACGGAAGCTGTCATAGTCCGCGGCTCTATTGCAGTTGTATATCCGTTTATTGTATTCAGGGTGGTGCCAATGACAGCTATCGAAAGCGCACCATGTAGCGCCGCCGGAGCGGACATTTCATAGAACGAAATGTCCTACGCAGATACTCCGTATGAGATTGCGTCTTGAATCATAACGCAATCTCACGCTGCAGCAAAGTACGCTGCTAGCGTCTGCTAATGCTGTGTGCGCGATATGAGCCGCGAGGCGCGTGAGCGACGATACTATCGTTGTTCACCACCGTCACTAAGTTGTTATACTCAGTCAGCGATTCGAGTACATATCCTCGTAGTACTTCTGGTAATCGCCGCTGGTCACATTCTTCATCCACTCTTCATGCTCGAAGAACCATGCGATTGTCTTCTTGATTCCTTCCTTGAAGTAGGTCTCCGGCTCCCATCCGATCTCCTTCTTGATCTTGTCGGGCGCGATGGCGTATCTGCGGTCATGACCCTTTCTGTCCTCAACATAAGTGATCAGATCCTTGTTGATGTGAGCCTTTCTGGGATCGGAATCGGGAAGCATCTCCTGAAGAGTCTCGAGAATGATATTGATGATCTCGATATTCTGCTTCTCATTATGGCCTCCGATATTGTAGGTTTCAAAGAGCCTGCCCTTTTCCTGCACCATATCGATAGCCTTTGCGTGATCCTCAACAAAGAGCCAGTCGCGCACATTCTTGCCGTCGCCATATACCGGAAGCTTCTTTCCCTGAAGCGCATTGTTGATGATAAGGGGAATGAGCTTCTCGGGGAACTGATAAGGTCCGTAATTGTTGGAGCAGTTTGTAATGTTGGCAGGGAACTTGTATGTGTCCATATAAGCCTTTACAAGCATATCCGAGCTGGCCTTACTTGCCGAATAAGGGCTGTGGGGATCATAGGGAGTGGTCTCGTAGAAGAACGCATTCTCATCATCCGGAAGCGATCCGTATACCTCGTCGGTCGAGACATGAAGGAATTTCTTTCCCTCCTTGAAGCTGCCGTCGGGATTCTCCCATGCCGCCTTTGCACAGTTGAGCATTACAGCGGTTCCGAGCACGTTTGTCTGAACAAACACCTCGGGATTCTTGATGCTTCTGTCTACATGGCTCTCTGCCGCAAAGTGAACTACTCTGTCTATGTCATTCTCCGCAAAGATCTTTGCGATGGCTTCCTTGTCGCAGATATTAGCCTTAACGAATGTGTAGTTGGGCTTATTCTCGATATCCTTAAGATTCTCGAGATTACCTGCATAAGTAAGTGCATCAACATTAATGATGCGGATCTCATCACCATATTTTCTGAACATGTAATGAATGTAGTTGGAGCCTATAAACCCGGCTCCTCCGGTTACAAGATAAGTACGCATATTGCCTCCTAAAAATATAATACTTGTTTAATATCCCAGATATGACAGATTGAGATCCACTTTGCCGTTTATCCCGCTGATGGAACCCGAATCGGTATACTGCCACATCGAATAACTACCCTTGTAAGTGCACTCTTTGCTGTACTGCGCCAGCCAGATCTTATAACCCGTCAACTGCGATGCATCAATGTAATTGGTCATCCAGTTCTTGTTGGCGTAAATGCCCGCAGTGTATCCGGAATTCTGTATTGTCTGACAGAAAGTCTTGCACACCACTGTCCTGGTGGCTTTATCTATCGCATCTCCGCGGCCTCCGCTGGATTCCACATCCAGAAATACCGGGTAAGATACCCTGTATCCCGAGATACGGCTGAGCACTGCGGATGCCTCCTCTATGGCTTCGACCTCGTTGACCGCCTGGGTAACCCAGTAAACGCCCACCTTTATCCCCGCATTAGAGGCTCCCTCAATGTTTGCCTTAAATGCCGAATCGTCGATAAGACCTCCCTTGGTGGATCCGCGGTATCCTATCCTGATGATGGCGAAATTGACTCCGCTTTCCTTCACCTTTGCCCAGTTGATGCTGCCGTTCCATTTCGATACATCGATACCCAGCACGCCCCCGCTCACCTGCAGGCAGCCTTTGCTGTCAAAGTTGTATGCCACTCCCTGGATTATCTGCTCGCCCGTCACATATGTGCCGTCGGATCTGTAATAATATGTCTGTCCGTCGATGGTCTGCCAGCCGGTATATACCGTCTCTTTTACAAAAAGCTTAGCACCGGAATTGTAATCTTCATATGTTGCGGCTCTGTAAGTTCCGTCCGCATTCTCGACATATATTTCCTTGCCGTCCGAAGTCTTTAACACGCTTTCGGAACCCGAAACATTCACTGTCAGCGAAGCTTTCACATCCGGATAATCGGTCTTTGCGACAGTGATGGTGGCAGTACCGCCCTTTTCCGACTTGCCGGCAGTGATGCTTATCTTGGTGGCATCGACAACGGATGCCGTGGCTATAGAATCATCTGAGCTTGTCACAGTGATCTGTGCGCTCTCGATCCCCGTGAGCACCATATCCACTGTCGTGCTCTTCTCGCTGTAGAGCTCGATGGAAGTTTTCCCAAGGGAAATGCTGCTGTCAGTATCCGTTACCGTAACCATTACAGTTCCCGACACGATGGTGTTCTCGGTGTAGGCCAGGGTTATCATGGCGCTTCCCTTGCTGTTTCCGGTGATCTGCACATACTTTCCGTCATCGGATAAAGAAGCGGATGCCACGGTACTGTCGGATGAGTTGATCATAAGCTGATCATTTGTGAACCCTGTCAGCTCAAATACAACAGGTGTGCTCTTTCCGACCTCCACGGATACGCTGTTAACTGCAAGTGTAATGTAAGCATCGGCCAAAGGATCGGGGCCCTTTTCCGATGATGCGGGATCTGTCTGTGTCGGGTCGGTCTGTGTCGGGTCGGTCTGGGCGGGATCTCCGGTTCCTTCCGCGGTGGTCCTTACCAGTTTCGCTTCCGGTTTTCCAAGGTCGGTCACGGGCGCCGCAAGAAGAAGCGTGCTCTTATCCACTTCAACGTAGGTTTCCTTAGTAGAGCTCTCTACCCACTCCACCGTATCAGTCGAGCCTGATGCAGGCTGTTCCGAAGGAGTTTCCTGTTCTCCCTCCCCGCCGCTGTCGGCTCCGCCTCTGGCTGTATCTTCCTGGTTCTCGTTAACCTGGGAAGCATCGAGTATCTCATCTTCGACATCGACAGCCTTGTATTCGATCTTGTCTTTGACTTCTGCGCTCACATCTGTGGGAAGTGCGTAATCCGCATACTTTTCATCGGTGAGCTCATTGAAATGTATATTGTATTTACCCGCCTTGAGGTCGGTGTAATAAATGATCCCGTCCTTATCGTCGTCGCTCCAGGTCTTTGACGTGCCGTCCGGATAGGAAACCGTAACGGAAAAGGGAATGTTGGCAAGAAGCTTTCCGGTGTTTTTGTTAAGCACCTTGACCTTTAAATCTTTGAGTACGGTAACGGTCTCCATCGAGATCGCTACATCATTTGCGATCTCTCCCTCGTTGTACTCCTTCTTTTCATCTTCCTCGGATGCCTGTGCTTCGGCGAGTTCGAGAGCCTTTACTTCATCCCGCTTAATATTATACACAGTCTGGATGCCCTGCTCTCCTATCAAGTCTATGCCCGCTATCTGAGCGCCCGCGCCCATCAGCTCCTGGTTTGCCACGACCTCGCCCTCACCCGGAAGGGATTTATTGGCGTTCTTTTTGAACAGCACAAGAGTAAAGATCGTCACTCCCACCAGCACCACCAGAGCTGCTACCACAGCCATGGCTATCTTGTAGACCGCAGCGGGTTCAACATATTCTCCGTCCTCATCCTCCGGTTCATCGTCGGTGAGCTTTATATCCTCGAATCTGTTATGTCCTGCGGGTCTTACATATCCCTTTCTCGGATCTCTGCCGTATCTGTCATCCTCCCCGGAATTGTCGTATTTACCGTATCTGTCGTCTTCTTTTTCTCTGTATTCCCGGGTTCTTTGGCTTCCGGCATCTACGTTGCCGGCACGATCAGTGATCTCTTCGTAATTATCGTATCTGTCGTTCTCCGCGCCATCGTCATATTCTTCGTAATCGGATTTTTCCGCGCCGTCGTCATATTCTTCGTAATCGGCGCTTTCCTCACTGCCGTCGTACTCTTCCTCCCCTGCAGCTTCCTCATATCCGTCAAACTCTTCGGCAGGTTCCTCAGCTTCCTCATATCCGTCAAACTCTTCGGCAGATTCCTCAGCTTCCTCGTATCCGTTGTACTCGTCGGCAGGCTCTTCGGCTTCCTCGTATCCGTCGTACTCGTCGGCAGGCTCCTCGGCTTCCTCGTATCCGTCGAACTCGTCTTCGTCCTCTTCGTAACCGTCAAATCCGTCGTCTATATATTCATCTTCCCCCGGAAGATCGGCATTTCCGTTATAAAATTCTTCACGGTCGTTCCGTCTCATTTTTCTCTCCTAAAAAACACCACAAAGATAGTATGATTTTATCACACAAAGCCCATTTTATCAAGTTTTCGGTTCTTTAAGAAATATTAAGATAATAATGCCCCGCATCCCAGTGCCATCATGGTATAATAGTTTGTGATTTTATGGAAAAAGTGGGCTAAATGCCCGGGACCTGCCTGATGAAGAAAAAACACATTCCGATAATTCTTATAGTCATCCCCGCTCTTGTGATAGTGGCACTTATCACTTTTGCCATTCTGCGCGTAAGAGCGTGGATCTATACCATCCAGCCTCCGGCGGAGGTTTATTCCGAGAAAATAGATGCCGAGTTCGGTGAGGGATCCTATGACGTGATCCTGCCTCTTATGGACGAAAACGGCTTCGCAGTCAAGCAGGATGTTAAAAAGATCCTGGTTTTCGGTAACGATCCCTTTGCAAACATTCCCGATTCCGGCTCATCCATGGCAGCAATGCTCGCCCGGAAGACCGGGGCGGATGTCATAAACTGCGCTGTCTCCGGAAGCTATATGTGTCAGAGCGAGGCCGGGAACGTGCTCTCCGATCCAATGGACGTGTTCACGCCCTATTACATGAGCGTGCTCACACTTTTCCCCGAGGAGGTGGGAGAAACATTCGACAGCGCTCAGCAGATGCTCGGAAGCGATCTGCCCCCGGAGTTTCCCGCCATCAGAAAAGCTCTTTCCGAGCTGGATCTTTCCACCGTGGACCTGATCGTTTTTATGTACGATCTTACCGACTTTTACATGGATCACCCCTTGAGCGTGGGCGAAATAGAAGCAAAAGAAGACACCACAAGCGGTAACCTGAGGCTTGCCGTCAACCTGTTTGAGAAATTCCTGCCCGATACCAGGATAATCTGCATGTCGCCCTATTACAACGCATTTACCGATAAAAACGGCGATCCCGAGAGCGCCGAGCTTCATCAGACCTCTGAGGGGCACACTCCTTCGGACTTTGCGCTTTCGGTGGGAGGTGCCGTCCAGATCCACTCAACCGCCAGCTTCATCGATAATTATTTCGGGTCAATAAATGAGGATAATTACGAAGACTACCTGACAGACGGCATACACCTTAACGAAGCCGGAAAAGAACTTCTGACCGACAGGCTGGTATATGCCATAAAGCTCTTTGACCGGGAAGAAACCGCATTAAATACAGAACAATAAAACAGAATAATAAACAGAATAAAGGCAGAATAAGAAACCCGAAAAAACTGTGTAAAACAAGTAAAAACAATAATACAGGCGAATCGAAAAACAGACCCCAAAATGAGGTGACTGAGGTGATCTCATTTAGGGGTCTGTTTTTTATTCGTCCCACAATCCAAAATACTGGAGCTCGCTTTTATAGATGATATATCCGTCAATATTTGACACTTCCGTAAAGCCGCATTCCGCCATGTCGCCCTCGGGCCTGTTTTCCTCGGGCACCACCAGATAGTGGCACTGGGCTTCGTGTCCGAGCCCGGCAAGCTCCTGCGCCGTGGCTCCCCCGTTTTCTATATAGCCTCTTAGAGGCACCGTGGCACCGTATCCCGCTTTCTTAACATCATCCCAGCCGTATGGCATCACCACATAAGGCGTGTATTGTCTCACATACAAAAACAGCTCCTTCGGAAATGCCGCCACTATCTCCCTTCCGGGCACTATCATGCCATCACAGATATCCACAACCGTCTGAGGTACGTGATACTCATTCTGTGCAAGCTCGTAATGATTATCCAGCCTTCCGTCGTCTGTATACATAAGCCTTCCTCCCAGCACTATCAGAAGCACCTCTGCTGTCAGAACGGTGATCCTCGCCCTGCCCTTAAAGCGCAGAAAGATCTCCGTAAAAAAGTCCGCAAGAGTGACCGTCACAGGCAGCAGCCAGAGTATCCTGAAATAAATATTCTCATCCGTGGAACCGGCAAAGAATCTTGCGGTAAGAGGGTTGAAAAATATGATCAGGACCGTAAGCGGCATATATACAAAAAGTATCCTTCTCTCCTTCCTCTTTTCCGTGACAAAAAGATAAACGAGGGCGCAGAGATAGACGGCTATGATAAAGCCTCTGCCTATATATTCTCTGAAATTGTTGATCACAAGTTCCCACATATCTTAAGCTCCGTGACGGGCTACACCGCAAATCTCAAAAAGGCAGCCATGAGCACGCAGGGCACACAGCTTGCAAGAAGGGGCAGCACATGTCTGAATTTCCTGTACATGATGCAGGAAAATAGCGCGCACAGGACGGGCGGCACGGCGCAGAGCACCGCACCCAGGCTACTGCACAGGCATCCTGCGGTGTTGAGCATGAACAGCAAAATATAAATCCTGAAATCCGTCTTTTTATCATCCCTCAGGCTTTTTAGCACCATGTAAAGACACATCATGATCATCGGAATGACCAGTGATGCAAGGGTCGCCTTTCCCTGGCGAAGACGCGTCAACAGGAATTTTTCGGGAGTCATGTATGAATAGAATCCGAAAAGCACCAGCAATGTGGTAAAGAACATATAGACCGGCAATTCCGATCTTTTTTCTTCCAGGATCTCTTTACCCATAAGTGCATAGAGAAGATATGTGACGGGAAGCGATATGACCGGGAACATCACATGAGCCATGCTCACCGGTACGGTGCCCGTTATCACCGAGATGAAAGCCAGCCATGTCGGGAACGGTGCAAAAGAATGCCTTATGTCCAGAGGTATCTCTCTTCCGGTATAAGGAAGAGCAAAATACATCTTATCGGATGCCGCCGTCATAGTAGTCTCCGCCACATAATACGAATCGTCACCGTCCGCATACGACAGGACCACAAGCAGTACCATTTCCGTCAGGATGATCACAATACTCAGAATAGACAATACTTTTTTTACTTTGCTCTCTCCCTCAAAATAAGATGCTATGCTCACATCTTTTTCCCCGAATACGCTCTCACCCTTCTTCTTTCTGATAAGAGCCCTGATAAGAGTGATCAGCAGCGATACCGCTACCGATATCATCACGATCATAAGATATATTTTTTTCAGTTCCGGGAACGAATTGCCTTTTTTTACCTCAAACACTGCTATCGCCTGAAAGGCAGACCAAAGCAGGAGCTGTCCGAAAAGCCAGCTCCAGCAAATCTTTTCCCTTTTCCCGCGCCCGAAGTCAAAGGCACTTCCCACTGCGACCGGAATAAGGATAAGCCATAGAATTGAAAGCAAAACAGAACCAAAAGTCATCAATCTTCCTCAATAGGGATCATCACACTGCAGATCCTGCCACTGCCGGATCTTCGCCTTTATCCATAACAGCACTCACGCTGAACAAAACAGCGGCTATCCACATAGCCGTGGTCACTCCGGAGAGTTTGTAATCATACATTCCGCATCCGAGGAATGTGTTTCTTACCGATACTGCGATGCAAAAAAGCACAGGGATGATAATGTGAACAGCTGCGGGCTTTTTTTTGCTCCGCAGATACTCAAACATCCTGAGCACCCACAGAATGCATCCCTCCATAAGGGATATTGCAAACCATAAAAGAGAATAATCCACATACCATTTTGTGAGCAGGGGAGCATTCCTTTTCATGATGTCATAATTCCTGGGATTGAATGACACAAAAGTATCTTTGCCAAAAAGCATTCTCGTTATAAGCGGCGGGTTCATATACCCGGCAAAATCCACAGATGCGTTGTGGATCAGCTCAGATCCTCCCGCCTTTACCGCATCGAGGGCTACCTTTCGGTAATAGCGCTTTGCCTCTTTGTTTCCGAGGGCCTTTTCTATCTCGGGCTCTATCACGAGCTTAACGTTCTCCCGGCCAAGCCTTGCAGCCTCCATGTTATCCTCCCCCACGAGGGATATCAGGCTGTCCGGCCAGTTCCATTTTTTGCTGATATATGTTGTCCATGCTGTCCTGTCAAACAGCGCGACAGATATGCTCTCCGTGGGAAGGTGCTTCTCCTCCCTGCTTTCCGTAAGCTTATACATCCCCACTATCAGTGCGGCAAACAATATGCTTATAAGCACCGGGAAAAGCGCTCCCTTGGGATTCTTTTTTACAAGTATCACAGCGGCTCTGACAAGCAGGATGATCACCGGTATCGCACCGATAAACAGATAATCCCATTCCATAAGAGCCGAGAGCAGCCAGAAAAGGCACACCCTGCCTGCATCAAAAGAAAAAGACCTTCCTCCCGCGCCTTCACCCATGAGGCTTTCGGCGTTCCATGAGCGCCTTACGTATGCAAGCTCCAGAAGCGCAAAACTCATGGTAAAAGAATTTCCAAGTATCGCAAGATGGGTCTGCAGGATCAACGGAAATGTGGTGACAACAAGGCTTGCCCAAGTGTAGAAAAACCCGCCGTATCTCTTTCCTCCGAATGATCTGAGAAAGATACGGACGGATATAAATGCCAAAGCGAGCTGGAATATGTAGATAAAGCTGTACCAGGGAAGCCCCAGTGCCATCCCTGCTGCCCTTATCAGCAGAAGGAATGCGGGATACAGTACACCTGTGTAAATGTTGCACACAAAGGTACCGGAGACAGCGACATTTTCAGCGCTCTCTCCGAAAAGCTGCACATATCCTATATTCTTGAATATCCAGGCTATGCCGAATCCTATCTGCACCGTAAATCCGATGAACAGAAACTTTTCGAGCACCGCCCGGACTATATTTTTATCCGATGTCAATTACTACTCCTTCGCCTTCCGCTCATGGGAAGGTGCCACGAAGCGGGCGGGTCGTGCGTTATTTATAAAACTCACAGACCTTATCGCAGATGTGATCGACCTGTTCTTCTTTCAGTCCGTAGTAAAGCGGAAGCCTTAAAAGCCTTTCACTCTCTTTCGTCGTGTACTCGTCCTTTCCGTCAAATCTTCCGAATCTTATGCCGGCGGGTGCGGTATGAAGCGGAATATAATGAAATACCGAAAGGATCTCATTCTTCTTCAGGAAGTCGATCAGCGCTGTTCTTTCGTTTATCTCGGCTGCCTTGATGTAGAACATATGCGCATTGTGAACGCATCCCTCGGGCACGGTGGGAAGCTCGATCTTTCCGGCTTCCTTAAGCACGCTGAGCCTCTCATAATATCTGTTCCAGAGTTTTAATCTCGCATCGTTTATCCTGTCCGCCACCTCGAGCTGGGCATAGAGATATGCCGCGTTCATGTCGCTGGGAAGATAGGACGATCCCTGATCCACCCAGGTGTATTTATCTATCTGTCCGCGGTAGAATTTGCTTCTGTTTGTCCCCTTCTCGCGCACGATCTCGGCGTTTTCTATATCCTTTTCATCCCGGATGAGAAGTGCACCGCCCTCACCCATGCTGTAATTCTTTGTCTCATGAAAGCTGAATGCACCAAAGTTGCCGAAGGTTCCCAGTGCTTTTCCTTTGTAGAAAGACATGACGCCCTGGGCCGCATCCTCGATCACCCACAGATTATGCCTTTTGGCGATATCCATGATGGTGTCCATCTCGCAGGCAATTCCCGCATAGTGAACGGGTACAATGCCCTTTGTTTTGGGAGTGATGGCTGCTTCTATCTTCTTTTCGTCGATATTCATGGTATCCGGCCTGATATCAACGAACACGGGAACCGCACCTCTTAACACAAAAGCATCCGCAGTGGATACAAAGGTATACGAAGGCATGATCACTTCATCCCCCGGCCCCACGCCGCTTAAGATGGCAGCCAGCTCCGTAGCATGAGTGCAGGATGTGGTAAGGAGCGCTTTCTTTGTGCCGGTTCTTTTCTCTATCCATTCGTTGCACTTTTTGGTGTAGGCTCCGTCACCGCATATTTTCTGATTCGCCACACATTCTTTTATATAATCTATTGCCGTGTCGATGTAAGGCGGTACGTTAAAGTTAATCATTCTTTTTCCATTCTCCTTTGATATACATGTGGGAAGGAATATTCTCCGTCACATTGCTGATTATGTATCTGGGTCTTCCCTTTACTTCTTCGTATACTCTTGCAAGATAATTGCCGATCACTCCCAGGCTTACGAGGATAAGGCCGCCGATGAGAAGTATAAGCAGGATCACAGTGGTAAATCCTGTAGCCGCGGTTCCCATTATGAATCTGACAAGAGTCTGTATCCCAAGCCCTATGCTAAGGATCACAAACACGGTTCCCACGGCGCTCACCACCTTAAGCGGGAACGTGGTAAAGCTTGTCACATTGCTGATCGCATATCTGACAAGGCTGGCGGTAGACCATTTGCTCTTTCCGAACTGCCTCTCCTGCACATCGTAGTAAACCTTTTCGGTCTTAAACCCTACCCAGAAGCTGAGGGCACGGAAAAATGTGTCTCTCTCCGGAAGCTCAAGCAGCGCATTTACTACTTTTCGATCCAGCAGCTTAAAGTCTGAGGAAGCCTTCATATCCATCTTGATAAGACCGGTCATGATGCTGTAAAACACTCCCGTGACTGCGCGGTGGAATATGCTTTCCTTTCCTCTGCTGGACTTTATTCCCTCGACAACTTCCGCGCCGGAACGCCACTTTTCCAGCATCTCAAACACCACTTCCGGCGGATGCTGCAGATCGCAGTCCATCACCACAACCGCATCCCCGCTCGATATCTCAAGTCCCGCAAAGATCGCGGCTTCCTTACCGAAATTCCGTGAAAACTCTGCGCCCTTGACACGGCTGTCCTTCTGCATCATGCGGCATATTTCCGGGTAGGTGCCGTCGGTGGAGCCGTCGCTGATAAACACAAGCTCGTAACTGAGCTCCTTTTCACCGAAGATCCCTGTCAGCACATTATATGTATTTTCGATATTCTGTTCCTCGTTGTACGAAGGAAGGATTATTGAAAGCTCCGGCATATTTATTCTCCTCGAAGGGTTTTATCAATATTCTCGGTCTTTACATACATGACTCCGTTGACGACTTTGACGGAATCCTTTCCGGGGAAGCTGTCCATCGCCACATATTCGGGACTGTTGTATATTTCCGCTATCCTTTCGCCCTCGATGATGTTGAGCTCCGCTCCAAGATAGTATTTTATAAAATATCCGTAGTCGCGGTTCTTGTAAAGAAGATAATCTCCGTTAAGTCCGATAAGCCCGTCCGTAACACTCCCCGTAAGGTCTGCTTCGGGATATTCATCCGTGCTCACCACTCCTATCATAGCTACCGGTATTCCCCTGTAATAGCCATCTGTCTGTTCTATCCTGTCGAGAAGCCTCTCGCAGTATGCATAAGTCCTCTCATACTTTTTCTGCAGATTGGTGTAACCGATATTGTCGGTGAGGATATAGCAAAAGATCAGCACTCCCGCGCCCGCTGCCACGATCCATGAAAGAAATACATCTCTTTTCCCGGCCTTTTCCCCGCCGAAAACATCTCCGGATCTGTCGCAGAAAGCTATAAGCCCGATGGGTATGAGTACCCACTGATATCTCATTATCGCATGATATGTCACTTCCCCCGATACGATCATGACCACATTCATAACCGCGGGAAATATCGCACAGAAAATAAGTGCGATGATATATATCCACGGCTTTTTAAACCAGCCCTTCTTAAGGCAGGTCCCGATAAGGATCACGATAAAGGCTGCGGTAAGAAGCCCCAGGGCCACTGCCGCAAATGCATTGGGAATAAACACTCCCGATCTTACGGTAAATGCGGCAAAGTCGTGATACATTCCGGCGATGCCGATGCCGGATGCGCCCGCTCCGAGTCCCTCGTTGATCCCCTGATAGGTATCAAGCGTCTTTCCCTGAATGAGAAGAAGCACTCTCAGTATCACGTAATAGAGCACTGCTCCCCCGGCGCCCATGTAAAGGAATTTAAGGCTCTTTAAGATCTTATCTTTTATCTTTCCCTCTTCCGAAAGGATGATGCATACGCAGAAGATGCAGAGCATTATCACCACCGGAAGATATGCCTGATAGGAGCCGAGCGACAAGGCAAGGAGCACCATTCCCTCGATAAATCCTGTCTTGTACTTTTTGGTAAAATACACCGCCAGCACTCCGCACAAAAGCCCCAGCATATATCCGTCCATTGTAAAGATATATGCAAAACCCGAGGCAAGGGCGGGAAAAGATGCCATCAAAAGACCGGTAAAAACAGCGGCTATACGGCTCTTAAGCTCCAGCACCGACGCTGTCACACCCGCAGCTATGGCAAGGTAAAAAAGCGCCAGAAGGCCTATGATCCACGGTACCGCAAAATAGCTCGAAATCCCGCAGGCCGTTCCGAGGAACCACCTTCCGGAAGTGATCATGTTCTGATCGAAATACTCGCTGGCAAGCCCGTCGTGATTGGGCCAGTTGTTGGTGATCACGATCATATGCGCGGCAAGTCCGCCGATAAACGCAGCCAAAAAGGCACTTCCCGGCACACTTTTAAGCGCTGTCTTTAATTTTCCGATGCATCCGGTGAATGTCATCCTGTTTTGTCTCCGGTAATCTCAGGTTTTAATCTGCGCCGATATATCCGGCTATACATTCCGCGATCTTCTCTGCGCCCCATGGCCATGGGTGCAGACCGTCGATGGAATAATCATTCCAGTTTTCTTCGTTTATCTCCCCGTAGCTTCCGGACAGATCAAGCAGCTCTATCCCGTATTCCGAAGCTATTTTCCTCTGCGCATCAATGTAATCCTTTTCCGTTCCTCCGCCGAAGTCCTTTTCCATGCATGATACCATGTTCCCATCCGCATCCCGGTAAAAGGTCTCGGGGGGTGCGGCGATGATAATGCGCAGATCCGGATAGTTTTTCTTAAGAGCTTCTATAACGCTCCTCATGGCACCTTCATAGGTGTACTCATCATATTTATCCGATCCGGATTTTATCCTTGCACTGTTGTGATAATCATTGGCCAGGCTTTCTATGATGAGAATATCGACACCTGAAAAATCAACCTTTCCAAGCTGCTTTACCCTCTCGGGAAAGTATTCCGTGGCACTCATTCTCACATCCGAAGTGTACTGATATCTGAAATCGTTTGATACTATGGCCCGGGTTAATGCCGCTATGGAAAAAGCATCCACACAGTTATCAAGCCTTCCGTCCCTGTCTTGATACGAAAAGCAGGTTCCTCCGAAGGAAGCATCCAGTACTTCCTCTCCCGTAAGCTCCGAGAGCTTTGAAGCCACCGATCTTTCATCCTGATAATAGGCCATGATACTGTCACCCATTATCACTATCGACGGAGTGTAATCTCTGTTGTCGGCTTTTTCATTTTTGTAAAAAGCCGTAAACACCACCGCAAACATCACAGCTGCAATAACGAAGCT
The DNA here is from genome assembly GCA_947164865.1 of uncultured Lachnospiraceae bacterium. Classification (GTDB taxonomy): domain Bacteria; phylum Bacillota; class Clostridia; order Lachnospirales; family Lachnospiraceae; genus AC2028. The sequence continues at coordinate 13,812 of CAMUYA010000032.1, read as the reverse complement.
GAATATCGCCTTTATCGGGAGCCGGGGAGCCGCACCGGTATTTATCTCATTTTTTTCTTCGGTATTAGCGTTACTGTCCAATCAGTACTCCTTGCATTACCCGCACATTCCCTAATCCTTCGGCTGACGGGTGATGTGCTTTAAGTCTCATCTCTCTCTCGTGATCTTCCCCTCATCCACCCTGTAAAGATGGTCGCAGCCTTCTATGGTCTGGAGCCTGTGCGCGATGATGATAAGGGTTTTCCTGCCCTTAAAATAGTTGATGGAATCCATGATCGCCGACTCAGTGTCTCCGTCAAGTGCCGATGTGGCCTCGTCAAGGATCAGCACCTCGGGATCGTGATAGAGGGCGCGTGCTATGCCTATTCTCTGACGCTGTCCGCCCGAGAGCCTTATCCCTCTCTCGCCTATGGTAGTGTCAAGTCCCTCGGGGAGCGACTTGATGAATTCGTCGAGCTGTGCCTCCCTGAGCACCTCCCAGAGCCTTTCCTCGTCGATGTCTTTCTCCTCGATACCGAAAGCCACATTCTTTCTGATAGTGTCATCCAGCATGTAGATCATCTGGGGTATATACCCGATGTTCAGAAGGAATCTTCTGTAGTTCTTCATCCGGTCGCTTCCGGGCTCCACATCACGCTGTGTGATGTTTACTCCGTCGGCAAAAATATCTCCCTTTTCGGGGATGAGAAGCCCCAGCAGGATATCGACCACCGTGCTCTTTCCGGCTCCCGACGCACCCACGATACCGATGGATTCTCCCACTTTTACCTCGATGTCCGCATTTTCAAAAATGTATTTATCCGTGCCCGGATAGGCATAGGTGATACCCTTTAAAGATATTCCTTTCTCGACCGGTAGCTTGGTGATGTCGCTGTTTGCAAAGGTGAGATCCACTCTCTCATCGCCGATCTCATCCTGCAGATTGTCGCTGACATTCATAAAGAAAGGCTCAAGATAAGCGATGGATCCTATCTGGTTGTTGATGCGGTTGACGGCGGGAAGGAGCACCAGCGCCGCTGCGGCCACCGTGGCAAACACCGAGATCATATTGCCGGTAGGTGCATCTATGGCGGCGAGCACTATCATGTATCCGATCATCGCACCCACGCAGACTGTCTCTATCAGGAGCTTGGGAGTGTTGGAGTAGAGGCTGTATTTTTCCACAGCCCCCACATATCCCTTTCCGACCTCATTGTATCTGTTTACAAAATACTTCTCGCGGCCGGTTATCTTTACTTCCTTGATACCCAGCACGATCTGTGATATCCACTTGAAAAGCCCGCTGTAATATTCCTGATTGTCGCTGCCTGCCTTGTGCATAACGGGCCTTAGCACTTTCTTTACCAGGAACATCACGATCAGCATCACCGCTGCCAGGATCACGGTAAGAAGCCCGCTCTTTATCAGGCAGAATATTATCACGCAAAGGGAGACCACACCGTCGGAGAACATGGTAAGCAGTGAAAGGATGAGTGCATACATGTTGTTTACATCCGATGTAATGCTCCTTTGCACCACCGCGGAATCCGCATTGAGGAAGTATTCATATCCCCTGCGGATATAATTGCGGAGCATCCTCTCCGATGTCCTGAACTGATTTGAGTAAATAAAAGAATATGTCAGCTTATATTGCATATACAGAAAAAGATTCTTTGCTATATACACAAAAATAAGCGCTGACATCGTAAAGATCGAAAACGTCTTGAAACTTTTAAAACCAAGCAGATCATAGACCAGGCCTGTAACCTTTCCACCCATCACGGCATCGGGATCTATGACAACATTCACCACCTGCACCAGCATTCCGACACCGAGTGTCTGCAAAAAGGCGCCTATGGTCATTATGACGAGCAGCCCCGCCATCTGCCTCTTCTGCTTTTTATCAAGCAGTATATTCAGCTTTTTTAGAATACGCCTCATAAAGCCGCCTTTATCGCCTCGTACAATTCATCATATGTCTCAAAAGCAGGATACTGGGGATAATCCTTTTTGATCGCATCAGTGGTCCTGAACAAAAATCCCGCCTTGCCGGCTTCTATCATGGCAAGATCGTTAAAGCTGTCGCCGCTTGCTATAGTCTCAAAGCCGCAGGACTGAAGTGCTTTCACTGTGGTAAGTTTCGACTTTTCACAGCGCATTTTATAGCCTGTGATCATTCCGTCATCCGCTACAATGAGCTCGTTGCAGAAGATGGAAGGCCATCCCAGCTTCTTCATCAGAGGCTTTGCAAACTGGCTGAAGGTGTCGCTTATTATCACCACCTGTGTGAGCTCTCTGAGCTTGTCGAGAAATTCCTTTGCCCCCTCCATGGGTTCTATCTTTGCAATGGTTTCCTGTATCTCTTTAAGCCCGAGGCCGTGCTCTTTAAGAATACCTATCCTGAACTTCATGAGCTTATCATAATCGGGCTCGTCACGCGTTGTCCTCGAAAGCTCCGGAATGCCGGTATTTTGTGAAAATGCTATCCATATCTCCGGTACTAATACGCCCTCGAGATCAAGGCAGACAATATTCATTATCAGTTTCCTCCTAAGCTGTACAAATTGTGCTTTCCCTTTGGGAATCATGCAAACACACAGCCTATATTTTACCTCAAATACCATTTTATGTCTATTTTTAAGGAAAATATTCATAAAATCTTAAAAGTGTGGTATCTTTAGTCCATGAACGCATCAAAAGGAAAATTATCAAAACTGTTATATCTTATACCTGTCATTCACTTTCTGGCATCGTTTGCCTATGAAAGGATCATACTTATCTTTGATGCGGATGAATCCTTTCTCACCACCGTTTCCAAGAATGAGATCATCAGCTTCGGCGCGGAAAAAGTCATAGGATATGTGCTTTCTAAGCTTATAGCCGGAATCATCATTTTCCTTTTCTGGAAGCTTGTCTTTTATGTTGCGGGCAACTTCAAAAAATCTCCGCAGATCAGGCTCTTTGCGGCCTTTTATGTGCTTGGTTTTATCTTTCTTTTATTCCTGTGGCCCGACAGTCTTTTCAGGAGCATCGACAATCTGGTAACATATGCCGATGCGATCCGCTTTGTTCCCGATTACTGGCACAGTGCCTACACTTCCTTTGTGTACTGCGCTTTTTTGATGTTCTTCCCCAGCCCTCTTTCAATCACTTTCCTACAGTGGACATTCTTTGTGTTTGATCTGGCATATATCTCGATACGGATAAGAAAGCTGTTCCCTGAAAAAAAGGCTGCGTCTTACCTTGTCTTTACCGTTTTTCTCATCCCGGAAAGCCTGATACTTATGAGCGATCCCTACCGCACGGAAATATATGCGCTGAGCTGTCTTTTCCTTGTGTCAAAGATCCTGCTGGATACACTTGAAAATATAGAATACAAAAAGACCGAAGCCGTCGCGCTTCTCATTCTCTGTGCTTTTGTATGTATCTGGCGTTCCGAAGGGATAATCCTCGGGGGTGCCGCGGCTGTTTTCCTTATAGTGCGGAGCCTTATAAGCCGCAATAAAGAAAACGCACTTAAGAAAGTGCTGCCCCTTGCGATATCCTTCATCATCGCTTTTATTGCACTTTTCATCCCTCAGAAGATCGGCGATGTGAAGTATTACGGAAGTGATTATAATATCATCAATTCATTTGCGGTGCTCCATAATACCTTTAACCGGGAGGACTCAAACCTTACTTACGAAGGTGCGGAAAAAGACATTTCGGCCATAGATAAAGTGGTGCCCATCGAAGCTCTCAGGCTCTACGGTATGGAGGGCTACAGGCGAAATAATGTGCTTAACGGGCATACCGATATCAATCAGTCCATCACATCTTTTGAGGACGGGAAGGCCTACACCAAGGCATTTCACAATATAGCTCTTCACAATCCGAAGGCTTATGTTCTTACGCAGGCAGGAATGCTGAAGGTGGTGTTCAGGCTTGCACAACGTGATTATATCGAAAAGATCCACGGAAACATGCCTCTCTCAAGAGACTACCCCGATTATGATTACCCCGCCTGGGAAAACGGAAGGGCTGACCTTTTTGATGCGCCCGGCGTAAATGTGTGGTATAATAACAAACTGCGTGTAAAGATAAAGACGGCTTTCGACGGGTTAAAAGCGGCTGTTAACAGTTTTTGCAGAAAGATATATCTGGAAACGGCTATTCTCGTATGCATCTCGCTTTTTGAAGTGTTCATACTCATACGTGAAGCTTGCTTTTTCTTTTCGGGAACAGCAAAAAAGAAAGACAAACAACTGCTCTTTGTGAGCTTTACCTATGCCTTCTTTGCGCTGATCCTGCTCCTTCAGGCCTTTGCCATAGCGATAGTGATGCCCGCAGGAGTAACGTCTTATTTCAGAACATTTTTCGTATGTGCATTTGCGGAAGGTATAATATATCTCACCGCCGGCAGAAACGATGATAAAAGAAGCACGGATAAAAAGGAAAACAGGCATGAAAATAGCACTTTGTCTGATAACATGGAACGAGCTTGACGGATGCAGGCACGATATTCCACTGATAGACAGAACCAAATTTGAAGAGATATATTGCATAGACGGCGGAAGCACCGACGGAACAGTGGAGTATCTGAAAAGCCAGGGAATCCCTGTATATAAACAGACCGCAAAAGGGCTCAATCAGGCCTGCAAGGATGCTGTGGACCACTGCACCTGCGATGCGTTTGTATTTTTCCATCCAAAGGGAAGCGTTCCGGTAAAGGACACTTACAAATTCCGTAAGTATTTTGAAGCCGGTTATGATTTTGTGGTGGCAAGCCGCATGATGAAGGGCGCCAGGAACGAGGAGGACGATAAATTCTTCAAACCCCGCAAATGGTTTGTTCTGAGCCTCGGTCTCGCCGCAAAGATATGTTTCAAGCGTGAAGGAAACACTATCTGGGACACTCTTCACGGATTCCGCGGAATGACGGTGGAAGCCTTTAAGAAGTGTGATATTTCGGATATGTCACCCTCGATCGATATCGAGATGGTGTGCAGGAGCTACCGACTGGGATTAAAGAGGATAGAGTTTCCCACAAAAGAAAAGCAGCGGATTGCCGGAGACAGCCATTTTAAGGCGTTTGCGACGGGGAAGAAGCTGCTTAAGTACTTCTGGTATGAGTTAACTAAGAGAAAATAAGACTCTTTTACGAGAGAGCTCACATATACTATGCAACAAGCACCGCTTCGCAGCTATGGGTCTTCGAGCAGCGGTACTAAGCTCAAACAGCGCTAACGCTTGTTTTCGCTAAGTGCCGGCCTCAGACACATTGCTTTTATGCATAGTATATGTGAGCTCTCTCTTGTCACTTAACTTCTCTCCAAAACCTCCAGTAGCTTCCGTCGTAGACAAGCTCGTAGTTATCATTTATCCAATTCATAACGTAACTGTCTTCGGGAATTGAGGATGAACCGAACCATGATGCCGATGCGATGAGCGTCGGCTTTTTTTCGGGATTGATCTCGAAGTATTCTTCCATGCACTCGTTATAGAGTGGGGTATCTATTGTGGAATAGTTGGATATTTCGGCGCCGCTGTATACATAAACCAGCGAATCCATCAGATCTTCACCCACAAAGAAGACTTTATCATCGGGCTGTATGACTGCCTTGAATTCTTCTATGTTCGTATCCGTATATGCCTTGTTGAAGTGATCGCACACCACGCCTGCAGCAGGGCCCTGCCTGATAAAGTTCTGTGCCTCCCATATCATGTGCACACGTCCGTTGGTGTTTCCGATTCCCCAGATCACGATCCCTCTGTGGAAAAGGATCGTTAGCAGAACAAGTGTGATAAAAGCTTTGTAATTGGGGATCATCCTGCTTATGGGGATAAACGAAACTATTGCCGCCAATATCAGATATGCCACGATAGTGATCATTCCAAGGTCTGTAAGCATCATAGTGGCAAAAAAGGATGAAGCGGAAAGCAGCATGCCGGCAAGATACACTTTTCTTTCACGCCTGTCAAGCTTTTTTATGCCAAATAAACCAATCAAAAGAAGCACGAACGGAATGATATAGATGCTGCACATCCAGTCGGCTCCCGTCCTTTTCTGGAGAATGAGCATGACAAGTTCAAGCACCGTAAAAATAGCTGCAGATACAACCGCTGCAACAGATACAGCATCTAAATTAACAGCGGGTTTTCTTGAGTGATTCCCGATGCCGCTTTCTGCAGAGTGTTCTGCGGAGATTTCTTTAAACCTTTCTGCTGCTCCTTCTTTAGGTATTTCGTCGGGAAAACCGTGAGATTGTCGACTTCTGATCAGCTTAAATACAAATGATATAAGTATCCCGACAACTGCGCATGCGAATGCAGCACCGATCATTATCAGAAAGCCGTTCCAGTATCCGCCGAACTTAAAGGTAGAATGGGTATCTGACAAAAATACGTTTTTTACGATCCTGATCAGCAGAGCGGGACCTATCTTTATCACAAAATACAGCGCAAATGAAAGCCCGAAAGCCGCCAGGGATGCTATAAATATCAGAATGTTTTTGAGTCTGTTTTCTGTGCAGAAGATCATAAAAAGAACCACCGACACCGCACTCAGAATGCAGGTTGGGTATGAAAGGATCTGGAAAAAAACGGATAAGGCGATAAGGGGAAGAATAAACGATCTCTCCCCGCCTTTAATAAATCTTAGAAGAAGGATGAATGCCACCGCCGCTGCGGCTATTTCGAGATTGGCGAATTCTATTGTGGGAACCTGCTTTGCTCTGAACACAATAAAAAAGATCCAGGCCGCATTTGCAATGAATTCTCCGGTGTATTCTCTGATATTCCTGTATAAAAAATATCCGATAAGGGCAAAAAGGAGCGTTCCCATTATCTGGATATATATGACAGCTCCTGTAAGTGACGGCACAAATAAACGATATACAAATAATAGTATATCGTTTAAAAATACGGATGTCTGATGCGGCTCCCACATCTTGAGTAAAAGCGCTTCACCGCTTATGTGCCTGTAAGACATGGCGACCTGATAAGCCCCATCCGCTCCGAAATCGGTAAAGATGCTCTTGATCGATACGAGCACGGCGCCTGTCCACAGAAGCACGAGTATTATTTTTTCAATGCTTTTACTCTTCCCGTTATCCTTCATTTTTCTCAATGTGAGCATCCTTGTTCTCACGTACCTCTTCGATGATAAAAGGAGGACGGTTCCTGGATGCATCGAGGGTTCTCCAGATGTATTCACCCAGCACACCCAGCATTATCATTATCACACCGAATCCCAAAAGAACGACACACATAAGAGAAGCCCAGCCTGCAACGGGAGTTCCGACAGTGAATTTCTCCACCAGAACGGCGATCATGACTCCCAGCGCCGCTATGGCAAATACCACTCCTGCACCCATCATGATGCGCATCGGAGCATAGGAAAAGCTCATCACCGAGTCCACTACCAGCTTGATCTTTTTGGACAGTGTCCAGCGAGATTTTCCGATCTCGCGGTCCTGCCTTACAAAGTAGATCATATCGGTCTTAAATCCGACCCACATTACCTGCAGAGTGAGGGATGAATTCTTTTCATCCAGCCTCTCGAGCACTTCGATGACCTTACGGTCGATAAGGTAACAGTCACACCCTCCCTTGGGCATGTTTTTATTTATCATCCGTCTTACGATTGCATAATAACAGTTTGCGAAAAACACCTTTACAGGGTTTTCTTTTCTTTCCTTTCTGATCGCGAGGACAACCTTGTTCCCCTTTTTCCAGCTCTCGTACATCTCAAGGATGATGGCGGAATCCTCCTGAAGGTCCGCCTGTTTGGTGACGGCACAGTCTCCGGTGCATTCGGAAAGCCCGGCAAGGAGCGCACTGTGCTCACCGTAATTCTTCGAGAGCTTCACGCATTTAACGTTATCGTCCTTCTCTCTGATGCGGTTCATCACTTCCCATGAAGAATCCCCGGAACCGTCATCGACAAACACGATCTCATAATCTCCGAGCTGATCGAGGATCTTGTTTTTCATATCCTCGTACAGAAGCTCCAACGTATCCTCGTTATAATATACAGGTACAACTATCGAAATCTTACTCATTTTTTCTCCTATGTCCCCCCGTCTCTTATTTTTATATCCCCTGCCTGAAATATTGTCCGGTTATTTATGGATGATCAGCTATACCCGCCGTAGTATCAATGGCCTAATAATCTAAGATACTCGTCATACTCTCTCACATATTCGCCCGCATCATAATGCTCGTTTGAGAGCACCAGCAGCACGGAGTCTGCCGAGAAATCGTACATTTCCTTCCAGAGCATCTTTGAGAGATACACACCCATCCTGGGCTGATTCAGCTCGATCACTCTGGTCTCTTTGCCGTCGTCCACCTTGACCTTGCTGGTTCCGGCCACATTTATGAGCACAAATTCCGAGCGAAGATTTGCATGCTGACCTCTCACAACGGTATCATCGGATCCGTAAATATAGAATATCCTCTTTATATCAAAAGGTATCTGCATGCCGCCTTCCACGACCACCAGATTTCCTCTCTCGTCGCCCAGATCGGGAAAGCTCAGTATTTTATATCTGTCTTCTATGTTCATCAAGAATTCTCCTTTGGATTGATCGCTCCCATCCAGACAATGTTCCTGTATGTCCCCTCGATCAGAACATTATCCCTGAGCACGCCCTCTTTTACAAACCCCGCATGCTCGTAACTCTTTATGGCTCTGTCATTTCCCTCGATGGCCTCAAGATATATCCTGTGAAGCGAAAGCTCTTCAAAGCCGTAACGGAGCATCATTTTGGCGGCGGCGCTTCCGTATCCGTTTCCGTGCACATCCGCCTCACCTATAAATATACCATATTCGCCCTTGTTGTGAACACGGTCGATATCTTTTATATGAACGCAGCCTATCGGTCTGTCGTTTTCCGACAGGCAGATGATCATCAGGCAGGCTTTGCCCGTTTCTACGTTTGCCTTCATCCATTCAAGTTGCGACTGCCTGGTAAACACGCCACGGTAAATATAATAATTCTTTACATGGTCAGAGTTTCTCCATGTAACCCACCGGTCCACGTCCTCTTCCCTCATCGGGCGGATGTAAACATCACTTGAAATGTCCGAATATTTATTTTTCCATAAACTCAGTTCTTCTTTGTTCATTTATCTGTTTTTTTTCTGTTTTTGTCTTTCTGTTTTTTGTTTTTCTGTCTCTTTTTTCTGTTATCTTTTTCTTTTTTGTTTTAATTATTTATTTTCTATCTGGCGTTTTCTTTCCGTTACCTCTTCTTCAGCGTCCTGACCACAGCCTCCGCCATCCTGCAGTATCCCAGGCTTGCAAGCAGTATGTATACCGGCAGGAAGCTGATAAGGTATCTTGCTCTTGCTTCAAATAAAAGTATAAACAGGAAATTCCCCAGCAGTGAAAGGAACGCAGCTCCAAGCCAGAGCGCATTCTCCTTTTTGGTTTTTATAAGCTCAAATCCCGCGAAAAACGCACCGGGGATGCCCACCATCACAAATATCCATATCCACTGGCTGTAGGTGAGAAAGGCCTTGTAATCCTTTCCTCCGCTCCAGAAAAAGTCCCTCATCAGCGGCTTAAACCTGCTCTCCGAGATGCTCCTGTATTCGGTTTTTCTCATGCCTCCCTCGCAGTTCCACGAGAAGGAACCGTCATTGAAGGTCATCACCATCTTTCGCAGGGCAAAATTTGCATTCTGCCCGAAAGTCCTGCTCTTTATGATATCTCCCGCAAGCCTTAGCTCATCCTTCTGTCTCTCCCGCTGCGTCTCATAATTTCCCAAAATCGATGCCGCCTGCGGATTGTACGAACCGGTGCTTCCTTCCATCAGACCCATATAGAAATAATGATGCCAGCTCACGGAGACCGTTTTGTTTATCTCTGCTCCGGTATCTTTGATGAATTTGTCATTCATCATCTTCTGGGAAAAGAACATTCCCACGCACAGAAGAATAATGACGCAGAGTGTTTTCCATCTCTTATTGATATCGAAAAAGCATCTTGCGATCTCAACAACAACGATCGCTATCAGCACCACATAATTGGTAACCTTGAGAAGCCCGCCTGCTATCCCGGCGATCTCGATGAAGGGGATCAGCAGGTATTTCAGCTTGCTATCTGTCTTAGTATATATGATATATAAACATATCACAAAAATGGGCGCGATTATCGTAAACGAATCCGTGTAGGGAATGATCGTCCACGGTGATACTCCGCAGAGCGCCAAAAAAAGGATCCCTGATACGATAACAGGTACCGCCTTTTTGGTGGCTGCATAAGCCGCGGCGCCGAGCACCACTCCCGTTACGGATTCCATCACACAGAGCACCTGTATCCACAGAAACTCGGGGAAATACGGATAATCCTTAAGTGCAAACGCTTTTTCATATATCCTGTGAAGCAGCCACAGGATGGGTATATTGTTGGGATATATAGAATAATATGTGTCGGTTCCGACCTCTCCGTTGTTCCAAAGGTCATACACCGTGCCTGTTACCACCGACACATCCCAGCCGGTTCCGTACACGATCATCCGGCAGATCCTGAGATTCACCACATACCATAGTGCATACACCGCTATGAGACCGACAAAAATGAAAAACCCTTTTTTCTTCTCATTTACGCGAAGCTTCATCCCCCAGAATACAAGAAAGCATATCAGTATAAAAAGCGGGATCCCGAAAAGAAGAAGCACAGGATTTGAAAAGCTTGTGACTATCTTGTTGTTGGCTTCATACTCAAATTTGTTTCCGCCCAATATAACGGCAAAAAGCACCGGAACAAATAGAAGCAGGAATGCACCGGCGCATAAAGCATATATCGTTTTGTCATTTTTTATGCTTTTTTTTCTGATATCACGCATGGATCACTGTTCCGGTCTTTCCTTTAAGTCCCTCCGCCGCTTTCTCGATGGATGTAATAACGACTTTTCCGTCCTTTTTATTCTCAAGATAATCGATTGCAGCTTCTATCTTGGGGAGCATGTTTCCTTCCCCAAACTGTCCCTGTGCGATAAGCTCCTTTGCCTTTTCCACATTCATCTCGGTGATGGGAGCCTGGGTCTCTTTACCGAAATCGGTGTATACATACTCCACACCTGTCAGTATCACGAGTGCATCAGACTCAAGCTCTGATGCGAGCCTTCCGGCTATGGCATCCTTTTCGATGACCGCAGAAGCACCTTTAAGGGCATGATTCTGCTCGATCACAGGTATTCCGCCGCCACCGCAGGCGATGACTATCTGATCCGCATCGGCAAGCGCTTTGATAGCGTCTATCTCTACGATCTTTCCCGGTTTGGGTGCGGCAACCACTCTTCTGAAGCCCTGACCGGGATACTCCTTTACATAATTGCCTTTCTTTATTTCTGTCTCCGCATCCTCGGCAGACATGAACCTTCCTATAACCTTGGTGGGTTCATAAAAAGCTTCATCATAAGGGTCCACCACTACCTGCGTAAGGATGGTGCTGACAGGGGTAGAAACTCCTCTGTCTATAAGCTCTGCTCGAAGCGAATTCTGGATATCATAGCCTACATAACCCTGGCTCATGGCGGAGCACACGCACATAGGTGCGGGAGTGTAATCGATATAAACTCTTCTGAGCTCAGTCATGGCCTTGTGGATCATGCTCACCTGATGTCCGTTTGAATGGGTGATGGTGAGCTGATAACCCATGCATGCAAGATCTGCCAGGGATTTTGCCGCGGCCTTTACGGCATCCAGCTGCTCAAGTGTTGTATTTCCCAGCGCTTCATGTCCCAGCGCCACAACTATTTTAGCTTTACTCATTTTAACTCCTTATTTTATCCTACTCCCCTGTCTTAGTTTACTCCCCTGTCTTAGTTTACTCCCCCATCTTGGTTTACTCCCCCATCTTGGTTTAATCCCTACTTATCCTACTCCACTGTCTTCTCCTCGATCAGCGGAGTACCGTCTCCCCTGAGTCCGATGACCGGGCCGCCGGTTCCCTTGATATAATCTCCGGTGATGGTCACTGTGCCGATATTGTCATCCTTGGGAATCTCATACATTATGTCGAGCATGAATTCTTCGATGATGGATCTCAGCGCTCTTGCACCTGTATCCTGCTCCATGGCCTTTTCCGCGATCGCATCCATGGCATCATCCGTAAATACAAGCTTAACCTCATCGAGTTCAAGGAGCTTTGCGTACTGTTTTAATATCGCATTCTTGGGCTCTTTCAGGATCCTCACCATCATCTCCTTGGTAAGGCTCTGAAGAGTGAATATAATCGGAAGACGTCCGATAAACTCGGGAATCATTCCGAACTTTCTGATATCCTCAACCTTGACCTTTGACAGGATATCTTCCTTGTCAAAAGCAGTCTTGAGAGTTGAACCGAATCCTATAAGTGCATTCTTGGTGAGTCTTTCTTTGATGATGTCCTCAAGATCGGGGAAAGCACCACCGCAGATAAACAGGATATTTCTGGTGTTGATCGTGGCAAGGGGCACCATAGCGCCCTTGCTGGAAGCCCCTACGGGAACTTCTATATCAGCGCCTTCGAGAAGCTTAAGCATTCCCTGCTGCACGCTCTCGCCGGACACATCTCTTGCATTTGCATTCTGCTTCTTGGCGATCTTGTCTATCTCATCGATAAATACGATCCCCTTTTCCGCTCTGTCCACATCATTGTCGGCAGCGGCAAGAAGCTTTGAAACTACGCTCTCTATATCGTCTCCGATGTAACCGGCCTCGGTGAGTGATGTGGCATCCGCTATGGCAAGAGGCACATCAAGAAGCCTTGCAAGAGTCTTTACAAGATATGTCTTTCCGCAGCCTGTGGGGCCTATCATCAGCATGTTGGACTTCTCGATCTCGATATCGTCCATGGTGCCGGTAGCCACGCGCTTGTAGTGGTTGTAGACCGCTACGGAAATAACCTTTTTTGCGTGGTCCTGACCCACCACATATTCATCCAGCTTCTCGCGGATCTTGTGCGGAGGCGGAATGTTTTTGATATCCAGGATTGGCTCCCCCTTATCCTTTTTTCTCTTTAGCTTCTGCTTGTTGGGGATGCCGCCGTCACCGGTCAGGTTAGCCAGGTTGATAAAGCTGAACCTGGGGTAATCCGGTCCGTCACCGTTGCCGTTGCCGTTGCCGCCTCTTCCGTCGCCATCGCCATTTCCGTCGCCGCTGATCCCGTTGCCGCCATTTCCGTCACCGCTGATCCCGTTGCCGCCATTTCCGTTGCCGTTGATTCCATTGCTCATGTAGGGATTTCCAAAATATCCGCCGTTCGGAGTGGGTGTGAACATTCCCTGATAATCAAACTCACTCACAGTCTCCATGGTGCGCCGCATGCAATCTGCACACACTGAGATATGGTTCGGCAGGTGGAACATCTCCCCCGCCTTGCTCTCGGGCCTGCGGCACACAAAGCACACATCCTCGTATTCGGAGGATCTTGTATTTTCACCGCTTTTGTTTCCGGTGGAACCTTTGTCAGTGCTTTCGCCGGCGCTGTTTATATCTTCTACTTCTTTGTAATCTTCCACTTCTCTATCGTCTTTCTTTCAGTCTTTTTCCGTCTTTTCCTTGATACTTTTTATCACCGACACGCGAGCGAGCTCTTTTTGCTGCTCCGCATGTCTGCCGTTCGGGCGAGCGACACGTTATTTTATGCTTCCGGCTGCTCCGCGTGTCCGACATAAGCGATTCCAACACGCAATCGAGCGCTTTTCCCTTTTTTACGTGTCAGCTTTTATGCCTGGCGACACGTAATCGGGCGCTTTTTGCCATTCTACGTGTCTGTCGCTTGGGCGAGCGACACGTTATTTTATGCTTCCGGCTGCTCCGCGTGTCCGACATAAGCGATTCCAACACGCAATCGAGCGC
>CAMUYA010000031.1 GCA_947164865.1 uncultured Lachnospiraceae bacterium | reverse complement strand
GGAGAGCATCTGCCTTACAAGCAGAGGGTCATAGGTTCGATCCCTATAGGCTCCACGGCGAGATAGCTCAGTTGGCTAGAGCACGCGGTTCATACCCGCGGTGTCGAGGGTTCAAATCCCCCTCTCGCTATACAAACAAAAAAGAATCCGTTAGGGTTCTTTTTTTGTTTGTATAAAGATTATTGATTTGAACCCGAGACACCGCGGCGCGGGGGAGAGGGCGCACGGCGTCCGGGGGACGCCGGCATTGCGCCGACCGGAGCGAAGCGTAGAATTCAAATCCCCCTCTCGCTATGAGTTTAAAGGATGCGGAAACCCTTGATTTGACTGGGTTTCCGCGTTTTTTGTTTTTCTCCTTCTGAGCTTAGAAATGAGCACAAATGAGCACAGATTATATGCTACTCCTTATTTTTCGAGGTTTCTCGCGATTAAAAGGGATTATGACTGATGCATAGCTATTAACTGCTTCAAGCTTTTCATAGGCTTCGGAATTATCAAAGTTGTAATAGCACTCATCCGTTTCTTCAAGATGACCCACAAGATTTGATACAAGCTTTGCCGGATAGTGTTTTCGCATTTCGCTAACCACGGTTTTCCGTATGCGATAAATGCTTGTTCTTCCAACTCCAGCTTCCTTTGCTCGCCTACCGCAGGCACAGGAAATATCGTGCCCAGTATAACGTCCTCCTCCTGGTTTACCAAAGACATACTCTGAATCAATCCCTAAAGACCTTATTCTCTCAAACAAATCCCTGATTGCATCACCTATGGGAAATTTCCTGTGTTTTAAGCATTTGGGTTCATCAATCACCAGCTCACTGTGATCCTCATAATCAATCCTGTGCTCTGAATAATCGATATGGATGTATCCATGTTTCACATCTATATCAGTCCAGCGCAGAACAGAAAGTTCACCAGCTCTCATACCTGTCAACGATGCAAGCTCTATTGCATAATCAGGCATATAATTAGGATGTTTTATTTCATGATGACGAGTGGCAGTAACAAGTTTACCCAACTCATCTGCAGTCAAAACTTGCTCTTCTTCAGCCTTTACTTTGTTATCCTCTGCAAACGCAAGAATGATGTCCGTATCCACAAAATCAAACTCATTCGTTTTGACTAATCTCGATCTGTATGCAAATCGAAACATCATCCGGAAGTAACCGACCAGATTCTTGGAAAAGCTTTCCTTGAGATGATTTTTTACAATAATAGTCTTTAACTCTTCTTCAAGAATAATGCTGGTTATCTCAGTTCTGCTCCAGCTCAAGACTACGCTGAGCCTGCTTAACGATTGCCTTGATTGCCTCAAAGAGGTCTTTTGCGATGTCATGGACAAGTATAATTTGCAAATTCCTAAAGAATTTGAAGATAAAATACTGAGTAACATCAGCTCATAATCACGAGAATATTACCATCTGTGATGATTGTGGTGGGCTGGTATGGTAGGGGGACTTTCAAGCCTCTCCCTTAGGAGACTTTATGATAGTAAGTAAAGAATGTGAAGAGAAAATCGTAATAACAAATTTTGCAAGCGATAGTTGGGATTTTGAAACTACTGCTTTTAAAGAAAAAGTGAGGATCTCTCTCCCAAAGAATTAAAAGAAGCTCTTGATAAAAATCAGAATAAGTAATGATTGGGCAAGGATAAAATAGTTAAGAGTGGACTCGACCCATTGCTGAAAGCGAAGGGTCCAGAGTCCTTAACTAATAGATATCTCCGAAAAAAAGAGTCTTTATAAAATGAAAAGCCTCTTTTCACTCACTCCCTATTGAGTCTGTTTGTTATTTAGTTGCTCTTTAATCAATTCAATAAAGTCAACCGGAGTTAAAACAGGGATCGTGTTTTCTTCAAAATCCTTAACATTCCGAGTCACTATATAATCCACACCATTTGATTCTGCGACGGTGTACTGGACAGCATCTTCAAAGTCCTTCCAGTCTCTTAAGAACGCTGTATCAATGTCTTTTGCTGAAACAGGCAGGATTCCGATTTTTTCCCTAAACTGGGAAAACTTTTCTTTTACAAGTTCCCGGTCTTTTAAAGCTCTTTTTAGAACATAATAAATATCTGTTACAGCAGAAGCAGAAACAAACTCGAACAGATTATTTCCATCTGCCAGATCAAGTACCGCCTCTGCTTCATCAGTAAACCCTTCATTTGCCCCAAGATAGTCAAGAACAATATTTGTATCGAGCAGAATTTTCATCTTCCGAGCCTCTCCTCCCTAACCAAATCAAGTGATAGCTTCCGTTTAGCTATACCCTTCAGTGATTTAAACCCCTCTTTTTTATATTCTTCTTCAGAGATCGGGATTACAGTGATCTTAAGGTATTTTGTATTATTAAGTCCATGTAATTTAATCCTATCGATCTCGTCACTTGTTGTTATCACACTGTATGGATCATTTTTCTTTTCTTTTGACAATGTAAACATATTTTTCACCTCAATAGGATACATGTTGCATTTTAACTAACCTAATTATATCAAATAAACCCTCACATTTCAATAAACTGCGGGTTTAAAAAGGGGCCTTTTACAGCCCCTTTTAAGGGAGAGGAGTAATAGCAGGGGAGGGTAATCTCTCCCCTTTATAGATTTTTGAAATATGCTATAATAATGTCAGTAGGAGGATTCAATTATGGCATACGCGGAAATAATTGAAGAAGCAAAGGATTTATCGGAAAACAGTGCAGCAGTAGTTCTGGATTTTATCAAATTCCTGAAATCAAAGGAAAGCCATATTAACACGGAGAGAAAGTCAAATCTCCTTGCAGGGGGATTGGTTTTTATGTCTGATGACTTCGATGAAACCCCGGATTGCTTTAAGGAGTATATGTCATGATCCTTCTTGACACGCATTCGTTGATTTGGTTTATGTATGATGATTCAAAGATCCCGGAATCAACATTAAAAAGAATAAAAACAGAAAATAAAGTGTATGTCAGTGTTTGTTTACTATTGTTTTCGTCTTAACTTAATGACATTGTCCGTAAGGATTCTTTTTTTCATACAATTCTTTTCTTTCTCCCCTTTCACCGGTCTTTATAAGCCCTACGGAGCCTTTCCGATTAGTCTGATAACATCATTATCATCCGCCCCGGGATACATTTCTTAACGGATCGTCCCGGTCAAGACCGCGCATAATCCACTCTCCGTTTTCTACCGACATATCCTTTACCTCCAAAAAAGGTGAGTCAGGAAGTATTCCATGACTCACCTTTGACTTAGTATTATTCTACCACTATCGGGCATTATCTGCCACTTTTGACAGAATCAATTTTATAAATAAATTTTACGCTGTTCTTTGATATACCGCTCTCTGTGTCATATGATGTATAATCTGCCGCCACTTCCTTAACAGCATCAAATCTTTCAACAAATCCTTCAAGCGTATCATCCACGATATCGTTAAGCTTTACGATTCCTTCGTCATTGAACTCTTTAAGTCCGTCCGAAAGCTTTCCGCTTCCCTCTTTAAGTGCCTTGATTCCTTCGATCAGTTCAGGCATTGCATTTTTAAGCTTGTTTGCACCTGTATCGGCCTCATTTACGCCTTGAGTATACTTAATTACTCCGTTGTAAAACTGTGCGTATCCGTCAAGTGATGCGATAAGATTAAGTATCTTCCGGTCTCCTTCCGAAATCTGTGCATTTACCTCATCAGAATTCTGGTATTCACTTATCTTCGAAAGAACGGTTTCCTCGGTCTTCTGATCAATCAGCTCACTTATCTCAGATGATGATTCTTTCTCTGTGGTCTTTGCATCGATGATGCTTTTAATTTCATCTGTGTTCATCTGCGCATCCGTATTCTGGGTGATGATCTTCTGTGCATCCTCTGTGGCAAGCTGCTCATTAACCTTACTCTCGATCAGGTTTTTTACATCGTCGGATGACATTTGCGCATCCGTGTTGGAAGCGATCGTTGCCAGGATCTCATCCGAGCTCATTTTTGCTTCAACCTGACCATTGACAGCCGCTGACATTGTTTCATCCGCAAGTACTTCCTCTGCGGTTATTCCGTACTGTTGGGCCACAGTTGCAGCTACCGCTGCTTTTACCTGCTCCTCGACTGTTCCTTTTACCTGCGCTTCAACCTGAGCTCTTACAGCTGCCTCAACCTGCGGACGAATACTTTCAGCAACCTTCTCTTTCACACCTTCGGTTACCTGCTGCCTTACAGCGGCTTCCACCCCTGATTCAACCTGACCGTAAACTGCTGCGGTTACAGCTTCATTAATGGTACTTGTATTCTCCCTTACGGTCTGCTCAACTTTTGCATATGCCATATTCCTTACATATCCGTCGTTTATCAGTCCTGCAAGAACTGTTCCGTAATTATCGATCGTCAGAGTGTCGACATCTATTCCTGACTCAGCAAGCTGTGCCTGTGCAGTCTGAAGAAGTGAATTAAATACCTGCGCTGCTCCGCTTGTGAGTGCATCCGAATTTGATGCAAGAGTATCGAGTCCATCGGTAAGCTGTGTGAGTCCGTCTCTGAATGTATTGCTTCCGGTAAGCAGCTTATCTAATCCGTTATACAACTCATCGGATCCGTTCATGAGAGCTTCCATCGCGTCATCAATCTTTCCAAGGTCGTCACGAAGTTCTTCCAGCTTCTCGTCGGTATCGACGGAAAGGTCTGAAAATACGCTGTCTGAAAGAAGCATATACATTCCCGATATCTCACAGTTCTCTACATCTGCTTCGATCTTTACCGACTCAGGAATCTTATCCTTTTCTTTTTCAAGTTCAGCATCGAGCTGCAGGTCTTCTTTAAGGCCCGGAAGAGCGATTCCCGCTACCGCATATCTTGCACCGTCAAATACTACTCGACCGTTACTTACGGTTACATTTGAGTACTTTTCGCTGTCAAGAACCATAACGGTACTTGCTATGAAAGGAACATAAATCTTTTCATTCTTTCCGTTTATCTCACGGACTTCGTATGCGTTATCGGTGAATGTCACATCGATCGACAGATGACCGCTCTTTCCTGCAAGTTCCTCGGGGGCAATAGCTTTTCCGTCGAGAGAATAACTTACTTTAATGGTTACCGGAATGTCTTTTGCATTTTCAGCCTTTTCGGCTTCTTCCGTTTCCTTATCATTTTCGATCAGGATGCTGTCCATGACTTTACTTACCTGACCATTTGCGTCGGTAAATACATACACTACTTCATCGTCAGATACTATCTTTTCATCCTCTGTTTTGACTGCATCTTCTATGCTGTTTTCTTCCTCAGCCGGCACTTCAGGTCCCGATACTGCTTCCGTAAGTTCCGAAACAGTTTCCGTACTATCAGTATTTTTTTTATCTTCATTCTTTGCCTGGGATGCAAAAGCGTAGCAGCTTCCTCCCAGGGCTACAGTCAGCGCCAGTGCTGCCGCAATAATTTTTTTCGTATTGTTTTTCATGCCAAAGCATCTCCTTTCCCGGTTAAGAGATCATCCGAATTTTCTGCCTTCTTTTTGATTCCGAAAGTAGTATGTATTATTACTCCGTCACATAAAAGAAGCAGTGACGGAAGTATGAAGATTACACAGAGCATACTTACGATTGCTCCTCTTGCCATCAGCATACACATTGAACTGATGATATCGATCTTGGAGTAGACAGCCACTCCGAATGTCGAGCAGAAAAGTCCCATTCCGCTGACGATTATTGATCCTATCGATGTTGAAAGCGCCGTTTTTACGGACTGCTTTTTATCGTTTCCGTTCCTTCTTTCACTCTTGTATCTGGTAGTCATCAGGATCGCATAATCGACAGTTGCGCCGAGCTGTATCGTGCTGATGCAGATGGGAGCGATAAACGGAAGTGTCTGTCCCATGTAATGAGGAATTCCGAGGTTGATAAATATCGCAAGCTCAATAACGGCTATAAGTATGAACGGAAGCGATATGCTCTTTTCAACGATCATTATTATCACGAAGATCGCAACTATCGAAATGATATTTACTACTTCAAAGTCATGCCCGGTCGTCTCGATCATGTCCTTCATACAGGGTGCTTCACCGATCAGCATTCCCTTTTTATCATAAGTTTTTATTATGCTGTTGATCTCACTGATCTGTTCGTTTACCGCATCACTTGCAACCTTGTATTCTGAGTTGATCAGCACAAGCTTCCAGTTTTCGCTCTGAAGCATTTCCTTAATTTCATCGGGGATCACCGATTCGGGAACGAGCGGACCGACAACCGATTCCATTCCGATCACGTTGCTTACGCCTTCAACCTTCTCGATTTCTCTAAGCATTTCCCTTGTCTCTTTTTCGGGAAGATTTGCATCGGTCAAAAGCATGTGAGTGGAAGCAACTCCGAATGTATCTGAAAGCTTCTGGTTTGCTTTTACGACTTCGATATTGTCGGGGAGGCATGTTCCCATGTCATAATAAACTTCTTTTTGTGTACGTGAGTATCCGTAATATGCAGGTATCGTAACTGCCACAAACAGTGCAAGCATAACCGGGAATATCTTTACGATTACTCCCGCAAACTTATCCATCTTAGGAAGTATTGCCTTATGTTTTGTCTTCTGAAGCGGTTTATCAAGAACCAGTATCAATGACGGGAGGATTGTTACGCATCCTACTACTCCGAGAAGAACACCCTTCGCCATCACGATTCCGAGATCGGCGCCCAATGTGAAGCTCATAAAACAAAGAGCGATAAATCCTGCAATTGTTGTGATTGAACTTCCGACAACCGATGTTAGAGTGTCTTTTATCGCATGTGCCATCGCTTCTTTATGGTCTTCTATCGACTCAAGCTTTTCATTATATGAATCCCACAAAAAGATTGAGTAATCCATCGTTACCGCGAGCTGCAGCACTGCCGACAGAGCCTTGGTTATATAGGACATCTCGCCGAGGAAATAATTGGACCCGAGGTTATAGACGATTGCCATTCCTATGCTTGCAAGGAAAACGAAAGGAACAAGATATCCGTCAAGGAATACCATCATGGAAATTGCTGCAAGTGCAACTGCAATCCCGACATAGACAGGCTCCTCTATTTCGCAGAGCGCTTTAAGATCTGCAACAAGTGCCGACATACCCGATACGAAGCAGCTTTCATTACATGTGCTCCTGATCTTCTTTATAGCATCCATCGTCACATCTGCCGATGTTGAACTGTCGAAGAATATCGCGAGCATCGTACTGTCGCCTTTATTGAAGGTGTCATAGACCTTGTCGGGCAAAAGCTCCATCGGGATATTCATGTCGAAAAACGAATCATACCAGAGAACCGTGTCAACATGCTCTATGCCTCGAAGCTTTTCAGCCAGGGCGCTGACATCCTTATTTTCCATTCCCTCCACAACAACGAATGCGAATGCTCCCTTTCCGAATTCATCCATCAGGATATCCTGGCCTACGACTGTCTCCATATCCTTAGGAAGGTAAGTGAGCATGTCATAATTAATCCTTGTGTGGAGCATTCCGTACAGACTCGGTACGAGAAGCGCAAGGGCAACAATAAGAATTATGAACCTTGCCTTTACTACTCCTTTTGAAAATTTCATAACCATTCACTCCTTCAATCAATTAAAAATGCTTAACGCATATCAATTGGAACAAGCTTAAGATACTCCCCCGCAGCCTTTAGTTAAATGGACAAAAAATAAGTCGGTGTCCGAAATTCGAACACCGATTTAAAATAATCTGATTTTTGGGCATTTACATCTATTTGCCTAATTTCTGCTTCTTTCAATTATTATGTCGGGAATGCCCCTGCAGACCTCGCACAGGCGCTTGATATCAGCAGGTCTGTCTTCACTCATCCCCGAGTCGAGCCAATCATATACAAACCCGAAAAGGCTGCAGGATATAAGCCTTACGGCAAGTTCTTTGTCCTCATCGGACACCTCCACATCCTTGAATGCAACCTCGAGATATTTCGTCACTACATGCTTGCATAACCTCATCGTATACTGCTCGTATAGGTCCCTATTGGCGGAATTATATATATGAAAAACAACCATCTTATTCTTGATCGCAAATTCCGTCGCGACTTCTATTCCCTTTTCGAGGGATTCTATCTCGGGATATGCTTCAATCAGTTCCTCGGCCTGCTCTGTCACTATCTCTTCGATAAGTGCGGGAATATCCTGAAAATGATAATAAAATGTATTTCTGTTGACCTTGCAGTCAGTTACTATATCCTTGACACTTATCTTGGAGATAGGCTTTTCATTCAGCAGTTTTATAAATGATTCTTTAATTGCTTTTTTTGTAAAATCAGCCATTTTTACCTCTTCGTCAACTTATGGCATCAAAGTCCATATCTGTCTACATCTGTCTGAGTGATTGTCCTTGCATCATATTTTATGTCGCATCAATTTATACAAAAAAACAACTCGCGACAAAAACATTATAGCATACAATAACCTTACTTTTGCGATAATTCACACAACAGATGAAACTTCGTTTTTTCACAAAAAAACTCCGCCAACCAAATAACGGTCAGCGGAGCACTCTCATATATACTATATTATGCGAGATCCATTTTTTCAATAAGCGCTTCCTGAAGAACCTTTGATAGGCTGTAATGCCTGTCTTCGGCTTCCTTGGCAAGCCATGAAGGAATTGAAAGCATTTTTTTTACTGCTTTTGTGTCCTTATGATACTTGTTTACATCAACGGAAATATATGTTTTGATACCTTCCGAGGAAATATCGTTAATATCTGATGCTTTGGGAATCTCTTCACCATATTCCATTTTTACAGCCAAATAAGCCCCCAAAGCTTCCTCGGCGTTTTCCATTATTTCTTCCAGGGAATCCCCATCCGTGTAACATCCCGGAAGATCCGGAAACTCTATCCAGTATCCATCATCTTCTTTTCTCACTATAGCCGGATAAACCTTTGTCATTGCAAGCTCCTTTCCGTCTTTTCTCATTATGTGATGGCTTCCTTCTATCCGGACCTCTTCCCAGCCTTCCTTTTTTGAAAGCTTTAACAGGTCTTTACCGCTCATATCCATTCGGCTGACCCCCTTACAATGATATGTAATTATATAATTTATATATTGTCAATAGAAATTATATATTTTATATAAACTATTCTTTTATTGATTTCATCATTCATTGGAGATACCCTCTTTATCTGTTATACCCGTTATACCCATTTTGAATAACAATTCAAGGGTATAATTGGGTATAACAGTTTGAGTTATATCAGGGTTAAGCTCCAAAAGCTAAAGATCATCTAAACTATCCACTCAGTGTATATTAAACCTTATCAAGTGCTTCCCTTATATTTGAAACTCCGATAACCTCTATTCCCTTTACCTTTTTACATTCAGCTTCACAGCCCGCCGGCACGATGCATGTCTTAAAGCCCAGCTTGGCGGCCTCGGCCACACGCTGCCTTGCCATGGATACGCTCCTCACCTCTCCGGAAAGGCCGACTTCCCCGAAGGCCACAAGCCCCGGATCGAGCGGCTTGTTTCTGAAGCTTGATATTATGGCAAGCACGATCCCAAGGTCCGTGGCAGGCTCCGATATCTTCACACCGCCTGTGATATTAACATACGCATCGCAGTCGCCCAATCTGAGACCGCATCTTTTCTCAAGCACAGCCATCAGGAGATTTACTCTGTTATAATCCGTTCCCGTGGCCTGTCTTCTGGGGAGCCCGAAATTGGTCTGACAGACAAGGCTCTGTATCTCCAGAAGAAGAGGTCTGGTCCCTTCCATTGAGCATGTCACGACCGATCCCGACGCATCCACGGGGCGTCCATCAAGCATGAATTCCGATGGATTCATGACCTCCGCAAGCCCATCCTGCCGCATCTCGAATACACCTATCTCATCGGTGGAGCCGAAACGATTCTTTACACCTCTTAACACCCTGTATGATGCATGTCTGTCGCCCTCAAAGTAGAGAACCGTATCCACCATATGCTCCAGCACTCTGGGGCCGGCCACAGACCCGTCCTTGGTCACGTGACCCACGATGAAGATTGATATTCCAAGCCCCTTTGCAAGCTGCAGCAGCACTCCCGTTGTCTCTCTCACCTGGCTTACGGAGCCGGGCGCAGATGAAACATTGTCGTTGTACATGGTCTGAATAGAATCGATAACAGCAACCTGCGGCTTTCTTTTTTTGATTATTTCTGAGATCGTACCAAGGTCTGTCTCACACAACAGCTCCATCTTGTCCGTGAACTGTCCGATCCTGTCCGCACGCATCTTTATCTGTATCTTAGATTCCTCTCCCGATACATAAAGCACGCTCACATCATTCGAAGAAAGATTTCTGCACACCTGCAGAAGCAGCGTAGACTTTCCTATTCCGGGGTCGCCTCCCACCAGAGTGAGGCTGCCCGCAACTATTCCCCCTCCAAGCACTCTGTCGAGCTCTCCTATCCCGGTAAGGAGCTTATCGTCCTCCTTAACCGACACCTCGGAAAGTGCGACAACCTCTGATTCTGTAGCCTTTGCACCCTTTGAAGCGGATCCTTTCCTGATCTCTTCTTTTGTGAACTGTTCTTCCACGAATGTGTTCCATTCTTTGCAGCCCGGGCACTGTCCCATCCATTTGGATGACTCATAGCCGCAGCTCTGGCAGAAGAACACGCTGGTCATCTTTTTAGCCATTATAATACCCCTGATTAAAAACTCGGCGCGGCATATTGTCATCATACGCCGCGCCGCTGATCTTTTCATTATTCTGTTATGCTTTTACTACTTTGACTGCCACAGCATCCGCATTCGCAGTCTCAACACTGATCGAAAGCTTTCCGCCGAGGCCTGTCTGAACTGCTCCCGTGTTTTCACCACCGACAAATATCTCATAGAGTGTATCATCCTCGAGCCCGAGAGTTATCTGCACATCTTCTTTTGCCTCTACGGTGAATTCCACGCCTTTTTCAGTCTCTTTGAAATTGTTTACCGCCGTTCCCGGCACCGATTCGTAAAGGAATGATCCGTTCTTTTCCAGCTTTGTGATCTCGTTAAAGGTCTTAACCTTAAGACGGTCGCCTTCAAAAGGAAAGTCCTCTACTTTTGATTTCTGACTGAGCTCATAATTTCCAAAACTGATACTGCCATCCGACTCTTTGCGGATAAGCTCCGTTACTACAGCCATTGCTGATCCTCCTTCTCTACAATAGACCGATTCGCGCTCTATTGTCGCGCAAACAGCATAAGGGAAATTCTCCCTGCATATTATGATTTTAATTCATAACATGTGTCATGGTAAATAGGCTTAACAAATATTTAAGAAAAGTTCACACTTGTCGAAAGGTGTCAGGCCTTTACCTTAAAAGTAACCTTTCCGTCCTTTGCGCCCACAGTAACTTTGTCTCCGGGCTTTATCTTCTTGGAAAGGATCTCCTCGGCGAATGCATCCTCCACCTCGGACTGGATACCTCTTCTTAAGGGTCTGGCACCCATCTTTTTATCGGCGAACTTTTTGACGATATGCTCCTTGAGAGCTGCCGTAAATGAAAGCTTGATGCCCATCTGGCTCTCACTCCTCTTAGCGAGCTCGGAGAGAAGCAGATTTGCTATTGCTTTCATATTGTCATCCGTAAGCTGATGGAATACGAGAATATCGTCGATACGGTTGATAAACTCCGGTTTGAAGGACTTTTTAACCTCCTCCATCACTGCGGATTTCATCTTTTCGTAATCCTTCTGCTCACTCTTTTCGGTGGCAAATCCGAGATTCTTGGGATCAACGATCCTCTGCGCACCGGCATTTGATGTCATTATAAGGATAGTGTTCTTAAAGGACACCTTGCGTCCCTTTGAATCGGTAATATGGCCTTCATCAAGCACCTGAAGCAGCACATTGAACACATCGGGATGGGCCTTTTCGATCTCGTCAAAGAGCACCACGGAATAAGGATTCTTGCGTATCTTGTCCGTAAGCTGTCCGCCTTCCTCAAATCCCACATATCCCGGAGGTGAACCGATCATCTTGGATACGGAGTGACCTTCCATATACTCGGACATATCAACTCTTATGATCGCATCTTCCGATCCGAACATTGCCTCGGCAAGAGCTTTTGAAAGCTCGGTCTTTCCCACACCTGTGGGGCCGAGAAACAAAAATGACCCTATGGGCCTTCCGGGTGCCTTAAGCCCCACGCGGCCTCTTCTCATAGCCTTGGAGATGGATGAAACTGCCTCCTCCTGGCCTATGACTCTCTTGTGAAGGATGCTCTCAAGCCTTAGCAGTCTTTCACTCTCCTTCTCCGCCAGCTTGGTGACGGGGATCTTAGTCCACATTGCAACAACTGCGGCGATCTCATCCTCACCTATGGAATATGTGTATTCTTCCGACCTTTCCTGAAGCCTGGTCTGCATCCTTTCATATTTTTGAAGGATCACATCCTGCTTTTCCTTAAGCTCATGAGCCTGCAGGAAAGCTTCCATCCTGATGGAAAGCTCTATCTGACGGTCAAGCTTTCTTATCTGCTCTGCAAGTTCCGAGAGCTTATCCGGCTTTTCCATACCCTTTAATCTGGCACTTGCGGCAGCTTCATCAATAAGGTCTATTGCCTTATCGGGAAGATTGCGGTCGTTGATATAACGTGCGGAAAGCCTTACGGCAGCCTCCACAGCTTCCTGTGTTATGCGTACATGGTGATGTTCTTCATATTTTTCCTTAACGCCCTCGAGAATCCTGATAGATTCCTCCTGAGTGGGTTCTTCCACCATCACGGGCTGGAATCTTCTCTCAAGCGCAGCATCCTTCTCCACATATTTTCTGTATTCCGAGATAGTCGTAGCTCCGATAAGCTGAAGCTCTCCTCTGGCAAGCGAGGGCTTCATGATATTGGAAGCGTCTATGGCGCCTTCCGCTCCTCCGGCTCCAATGAGAGTGTGCAGCTCGTCGAGGAAAAGGATAACGTTTCCGTCATCTATAACCTCGCGGATCACCTTTTTGATCCTCTCTTCGAATTCTCCCCTGTATTTACTTCCTGCCACCATTCCCGAAAGATCGAGTGTAAGAAGCCTCTTATTGCGCACCGTGGCAGGCACATCCCCCGAAACGATCCTCTGTGCCAGTCCCTCAACAACGGCTGTTTTTCCCACACCCGGCTCTCCTATAAGACAGGGATTGTTCTTGGTCCTGCGGCTTAATATCTGGATCATGCGGCGGATCTCATCCGTCCTTCCGATCACGGGGTCGAGCTTACCTTCCTCTGCAAGCTTGGTGAGATCCCTGCTGTACTGTGCGAGCATGGAGCCTTTCCCCCTGCCGTTCCTGGCGCCGAGATCTTCCTTAACAAGTGCGGGATCCTGACCGATGGCGGAGAGCACCTCGGAATAAAGCTTCTGAATGTTCACGCCCAAAGTCATGAGCAGCCTTATAGCAACATTTTCGCCCTCTCTTATTATAGCCAGAAGGATGTGCTCTGTTCCCACATCTTTTTGTCCGAATCTTTCGGCTGTCTTCTCAGCCTCCTCCAGTATAAGCTCCGCCCGGGGCGAGTAGAGTCCTCTTTCTCTTATTACAACATTCTCGTCAAAGGAGATCATCTCCTTTATCATTTCGTTGTACTTGGCCGGATCCACTCCGTTTTCTCTGAGAACCTTTCCGGCCACGCTCGTTTCATCGGCCACGAGCCCCGCCAGCAGATGTTCCGACCCGATATATCCCTGATGATAAGCTCTGGCACATTTTGCAGCTTCCTTGAGTGCATGCTGAGCTTTCTGTGTGTATTTTCCCTGCAAGTTGAAATTCCTCCGATTAGTTCACATGATTCAAATGTGTATTTGGTTTACATAACTGCATAAAATAAACCCTGTTATCAGTTTACATAATTCAAAGCTGTCATTTACATAATTTTTCCGGTGATTAACATAAACCGAAATCTACTCCAGCCCATACTCCTCATAAATACTGTCTATCAGCGCGTGGAGCTCGCGTTTTGAAACATTTCTGCACACAGCTTCCGCTACAACAGCCTTCATCCTCTCCCTCATTCCCCTGAGATGCTCTTCCTTTACGGAATCTACCGCTATAAATGCTCCGCGTCTTCTGTCTACCTTGACATAGCCATCCTGTCTGAGCACGGAATAGGCCTTGTTGACGGTATGCATATTTATTCCTATGTCTTCAGCCAACTGCCTCACGCTCGGAAGTGCGTCCCCTTCATGATATTCATCCATAGCAATGCCGAGGATTATCTGATTCCGGAGCTGGAGATAAAGGGCCTCATCGCTGTTAAAATCTATCTCTATAAACATATACCCCTGCCTGCGATATAAGATAAGCTATATTAGGTTATTAAATGAACTCCCCTCTGCTGATTATAACAGAGGGGAGAAATATAGTAAATCAGGATTATTCTTTATCCTTGCTTTCCCAGTTAAGGAAGCCGAACTCAAATTCGTCCGTATCATCCGATACCGGCTTGGAAGCCTGAGGATTTGGATTGCCGTTCTGTACCGGTCTGGGTGCGGGACGACCGTTCGGTCCCGGCTGACCGCCCTGAGCCGGCCTTGCTCCGCCCTGTCCTGCAGGTCTCTGCGATGGCTGACCCTGTACGGGCCTTGATCCACCCTGTCCTGCGGGGCGCTGATGAGGCTGACCCTGAGCGGGTCTTGCTCCGTTAGGTCCCGGCATAGGGCGCTGACCTCCCTGACCCTGGGCAGGTCTTGCTCCGTTAGGCCCCGGCATAGGGCGCTGACCACCCTGAGCAGGTCTTGCTCCGTTAGGCCCCGGCATAGGGCGCTGACCACCCTGAGCAGGTCTTGCTCCGCCCTGTCCTGTGGGACGCTGATGGGGCTGACCCTGTACCGGCCTTGCTGTTCCCTGACCGGGAGCAGGTCTTGCTCCGCCCTGAGCGGGTCTGTTGCCGGCAAGCCTTGCGCGGCGCTCTTTTTCAGCATCGGCGAAAGCCGCTTTATCCCTGGTGTCGCGAAGCTTAAGGAAGAAGAATGCTGCCGCTCCGAGCCCTGCCACTGCAAGGATGATCGCGATCACAAGTCCGATCACAAGATTCTTGTTCTTACTCTTAAGTGCGGTTACTTCTTTTGTCTTATCAAACAGCTCTGTGATCTTATACTGAAGTCCTGCACCGTCATTTGCCTTATAATCGAGCAGATACCAGTCCTCGCCCTGAAGCTGAGTGTCATAATCCTTCTGCACTACAGGTTCCGGTTCGGGTTCGGGCTCTGTGGGCTCGGGCTCTTCCGGTGTTTCGGGAACCTCGGGTGTAAGGGGAGTAAGATCTCCCGAAGGTGTTATAAATGTGGAGCGGATGAATCCGGTGATGGTGGTTCCGTCATCCTGAGGAACATCCACGTAATACCATGTCATACTGTCGGAAGCGCCCACCTTTGAACCCTTTATGGTAACAACCGTTCCGCTGGGTGCCGAGCCGAGGATCGTGGATGCGGTAGAAGCATCCTGACGCACTCTGCAAGCCTGATCGCTTGTGACAGTAGCCTCTATGGGGTTGCACATATCTATCGAAGGGTCACCGCCCTCTGTAACGGTACCGTCAGCTCCTATGGTGTCGGGAGTCGATCCGTCGGTAACTGTAGCCAGGTCTGAACGGACATATCCGATGCCTCCGTTTAAGGAGATCTGATACCATATCTTTCCGTCAGCTCCTGTCACCTGTCCGTTGATGGTGATCGTATCATTCTTCTGAAGAGTTCCCACCGCTTCACTGCTTGTACTTGCTTCCGCACGAACGTTTACACCGTTACCGGTGATCTTACCCGTGCTTGCCGCCAGGCTCGTTATCTTTATCATAAATACCCCGACAACGACCGCAGCCACGGTAGCAACCGCACTGACAAGCCATTTCTTTCGAGGGAAAAGTTCAGTTAATCTCATGTTTAAATCCTCGCATTTCTATTCCAATGAATCAAACATTCCGCCGTCAGACGAAACGCCAAAAACCACACGATATAGATACCATACCTATAATATCACACTAAATAATGATTATCCAGCCTTTTTTAAGGTTTTTTGCTTAAGAAATCTTAAAAAATATCCGGTAAACAAAAGCAAATACTTTGTTTACCGGAACCGTATCACGCCTCGTCTATGGCTTTGCCTATATCGTGGCGCATATATTTATTTTCGAAATCCACCCACTCCGTGGCTTCGTAAGCCTTCTTCCTCGCCTCTTTAAGATCCCTGCCGGTGGCCGTTATTCCGAGCACTCTTCCGCCGTTTGTAACTATGCGACCGCTTTCATCGAATTTTGTACCTGCGTGGAAGCAGAAATAATCATCTTTTCCATCAAATGCATCCAGCCCCTTGATAGGAAATCCTTTTTCGTATTTGACGGGATATCCGTCGCTTGCAAGCACCACACATACCGCCGCGTTGTCCTCAAATCTGAGTTCGAGCTTATCAAGTGTTCCGTCAATGCAGGCATCCATCACATCAAGTATGTCATTTTTAAGCCTCGGCAGAACAACCTGCGCTTCGGGATCACCGAACCTTGCATTATACTCAAGTACCTTTGGTCCCTTAGGTGTGAGCATGAGCCCGAAGAAGATGACACCCTTGAAAGGCCTCCCTTCTGCTTTCATGGCATCCACCGTGGGCTGGAAAATATGCTTTTGGCAGAAATCATCCACTTCCTTTGTATAGAAAGGACTTGGGGAGAAATTACCCATCCCGCCGGTGTTCAGGCCCTGATCTCCGTCTTTGGCACGCTTATGATCCTGTGCGGAAGACATGATCTTCACTATATTTCCGTCCACAAACGACAGCACGCTGACCTCACGTCCCGTCATGAACTCCTCGATGACCATGCGGTTTCCTGCAGTTCCAAACTTCTTATCCTGCATGATCTCCTTCACGCCGTCAAGCGCCTCTTCGAGATTCTGACAGATGAGCACTCCCTTTCCCAGTGCAAGACCGTCAGCCTTGAGCACTATGGGAAACTCTGCCTTTGTCTTGAGATACTCGATGGCCTTATCCGCATCATCAAAGTTCTCGTAAGCAGCGGTGGGTATATTATACTTTTTCATAAGATCCTTTGAGAAAGCCTTGCTTCCTTCAAGGATAGCCGCATTCTTCTTCGGTCCGAATGCACGGATCCCCGCAGCTTCCAGCTCATCAACGAGTCCTCCCACAAGGGGATCATCCATTCCTACGATAACAAGGTCGATAGCCTTTTCTTTCGAGAAAGCTACTATCTTGTCAAACTCCATCGCTCCTATGGGAACGCACTCCGCTATCTGCGCTATTCCCGCATTTCCCGGTGCGCAGTAG
The DNA here is from genome assembly GCA_947164865.1 of uncultured Lachnospiraceae bacterium. Lineage (GTDB taxonomy): Bacteria > Bacillota > Clostridia > Lachnospirales > Lachnospiraceae > AC2028. The sequence continues at coordinate 16,001 of CAMUYA010000031.1, read as the reverse complement.
ATCTTATCCGCCCGGGGGCTCTTCGCCACACTCGTTGCGATGGCATGCTCTCTTCCGCCACTGCCTACAATCAATACTTTCATTATATTCTTACTACCTTTCCGTCTGTAACGCTGATGCGCCCGTTTGCTATATCATCGATCGCCTTGGGAAGTATCACCCACTCGGCCTGCTCCATCACACGCCGCTGAAGCACTTCGGGCGTATCCCCGTCCAGCACCTCCACTGCTTTCTGCGCGATGATCGGTCCTTCATCCATCCCTTCATTTACGAAATGAACCGTTGCCCCGGTTATCTTCACTCCGCGCTCAAGCGCCCTCTCATGCACTTTGAGCCCGTAATAGCCCACTCCGCAAAATGAAGGTATCAGTGACGGATGAATATTGACGATCCGGTTGGAATATTCCTTCACGAACTCCTCCGGGATCCTTACCAGGAAACCGGCGAGCACCACCAGATCCGGATCTGTATCTTTAACCTTCTCCAGAAAAGCCCTGTTAAATGCATCCCTGTCCGCATAATCCTTCGGAGAGATCACGCAGGCGGGAATCCCCGCATTCGCCGCCCGCTCCAGGCTTTTAACGCCCGGATTGTTTGAGATCACTCCCACTATTTTGGCATTTGTGATCCTGCCGTCCGCGATAGAATCGATTATCGCCTGCAGATTTGTTCCGCCGCCGGATACGCACACCAAAAGCTTTAGCATAAGTCAACACCCTTCTTGCCGGAAATGCAGCTTCCCACGACAAATGCTTTCTCGCCTGCTGCCTCGATGGCTGCGATGGTCTTGTCCGCATCCTGAGGATCTACCGCAAGCACCATTCCGAGACCCATGTTGAAGGTGTTGTACATCTGCTGCTCTTCAACTTCGCCCTTCTTCTGCATAAGTCTGAAAATAGGAGGTACTTCATAGCTGTCTTTCTTGATGAGGGCTCTGATCCCTTCGGGAAGCATTCTGGGAATATTCTCAAAGAATCCGCCGCCTGTGATATGGCTGCATCCCTTTATGGTAACGCCGGCCTCTTTGATGGATCTGAGAGCCTTAACGTAAATGATAGTGGGTTTAAGAAGAGCCTCTCCCAGGGTGGTTCCGAGGTCTTCGTTATATTTCTCAAGATATTCCTTCTTCATCTTGAAGATCTTTCTTACCATTGAGAATCCGTTGGAGTGAACTCCGTTGGAAGCAATACCGATAAGAGTATCACCGGATTTAATATTTTCGCCGGTGATCAGATCCTTTTTCTCCGCCACACCTACGCAGAATCCGGCAACATCATACTCGATCTTGGGCATAAGACCGGGATGCTCTGCAGTCTCACCGCCGATAAGGGCACAGCCCGCCTGCTTACAGCCGTCTGCGATTCCCTTTACGATAGCAGCCATCTTTTCGGGATATACTTTACCGCAAGCGATATAGTCAAGGAAAAAGAGAGGCTCCCCGCCTGCGCACGCCACGTCGTTAACACACATTGCCACCGCGTCGATTCCCACGGTATCATGCTTGTCAAGAAGAAATGCCAGTTTAAGCTTTGTTCCTACTCCGTCAGTTCCGGAGAGAAGAACCGGCTCTTCCATGTTCTTGAATGCACTTGCAAGAAATGCTCCCGAGAATCCTCCGATCCCTCCGAGCACTTCAGGGCGCTCCGTGTCTTTGACGTAATCCGTCATCAGTTCGACTGCGCGATACCCCGCCTCAAGGTCGACCCCCGCTTTTTTGTAATCAAGTCCCATTTCTTGTACCTCCTGTAATTTATTAAGATATGGAATATTATTTATTATTCAGGTATTCTTTATACCCTATTTCCTTAAGCCTGGCATCCTTTGCCTCCACCTGCTTTTTAAGCTTTTCGGAATAATCCTTGAGCTTAGCAAGAAGTGCCTCGTCGGATGTGGCCAGGATCTTGGCTGCAAGAAGCCCGGCGTTAGCTCCGCCGTTAATAGCAACCGTTGCCACGGGTATTCCCGAAGGCATCTGCACAATTGAATAGAGAGAATCCCTTCCTCCGAGAGATGTGGTGTGCATCGGTATGCCGATGACCGGCATGGGGAATATTGCAGCGCACATTCCCGGAAGATGTGCAGCCATTCCCGCTCCCGCTATTATCACTTTGAATCCTTTTGCCTCCGCGCTCTTGGCGTACTCAAAAAATACATCCGGCTCGCGGTGTGCGCTTATTATGGTCATCTCGTAGGGAACCCCGAGTTCATCGAGGATCTCCGCTGCCTTTGCCATTATGGGCATATCGGAATCGCTGCCCATCACTATACCGACTTTTCCGCTCATTTCAATGCCTCCTGTATCATTGCTTATTCCAGTGCTTCGTTAAGCTTTTCCGTACCTTCCAGAGCAAAATGCCCCTCTTTTATGATATACGTCCTGTTTCCATCCTCCGATACCGCCACGATATCGCCCAGTTCATCATAGGGGATCGTGATATCCGTATGGCAGTTGAAATAGGCTTTGGAAGGATCGCTGTGACGCTTCTCCGCTATTTCATTGGTCCTTGACACTATTTCCTTGCCGTCGGGATTGTATACTTTGATATCCTCCGCGTGAGAATAGCAGGTATCCCCCACAGCAAAGTGAGGACCTGTCTTTTCCGCTATAAGGATCGGCATCTTGGCCTCTACTCCGTACTTTCTCGCTACGGTATATGCCGTGGTGTTGGTACCTATGGCAAATTCACCTATGGGAAGAGTCTTGTGGCGGTAAAGAATGTTCTCGGAAATGTAAGTGCTGTTCTTTTCCTCGTCCTCATAATTGCCGCAACGGGCATGCTCTATCATTCCGTCCTTGAAATCGATCTCAAGATCCCGGAACTCCAGGCCGTTTAAGAATACCTTCGTAACATGAAGCTTGCCGTTCGTGCCCTTGAGTACCGGTGATGTGAACACTTCTCCCACCGGGATATTGACATCCGCCACGCAATTTTCGAACTTTGTCTGCTTTCCGGGATCATCAAGATGCCATACGTGAACCTTGATATCGGTGCGGTTGTCCCCTCGCCCGGTCACCTCCACATACTCTGCCTTGTCGAGGGCATCTATGATCTTTTGCTGAATGCCCTGATAGAGCTTGTAGTCCAGAGTGTTGACCTTTATTATCTCTTCAAAAAATCTGTTGTATCCTTCTATGGATTTATCCGGAAGTGCGCTCCTTATTTCGGGAACAGGGAATGCTATTATGGTAAAGCTGCGCTCCTCCTCGATGATGTAGCCTCGCTGGATCTGTCCGTATCTGGTCATATAATCGACAAAGAGCTTATTCTGCTCATCGGAAAGATGCAGAGCCTCTTTTTTGATCTCGGGATCAAAATCCTTTTCGCCGAAGCTCTCGATGACCGCGGGCCCGGCGTATCCCTTTGCCTGCTTCTTGTACTGTTCAAAAGCATTCTGGAGAGACTCAAGTTCCCTCGTGATATAATTCCTGTCAAAATAGAGGGCACGGTCATCCTTGTGATCGTAATAATACTGGCGATTCACTTCTCCTCCGAAGAGCCTTGCCCACCGGATCACGGGTTTTAATCCCATCCTGTCAAAATTTGCGACAGCTTCTTTGACCATTCTTTCAAATCCGACCGGATAAACTATTTCCACTGTATCCTTTATGGAAAGGTCCTTGCCGGTAACTTCAAATCCGATGCGATAACCTTCCGTGTATGTGTCCGCCATCTTTTTAACGGTTTCATCCGGCAAAGAAGCGATGAACTTCGCGGTCTCTATCTCATTCTCACTGATGTAGTATCCATACTCGTAAAGGTATCTTATATCCGAAAAATCATTAATACCCTTTACAAGCTCGGCCCATTTGCATTCGGAAGTATCCACCATCGACTTAATACGCTTTTCATAAGTGACATCGGCATAGTCACTGAAATACCAGTAGATCACATCCTTGATCTCGGACGCCTTGGGTAGCTCTCCTTTATTCTCTCCGGACTCACCTTTTGCGGCTTCCTCAAAAAGGCCGTATACCTCAAGAAGCAGCTCCTGTCTGATAATAAGTCCCTCAAGATCGCCTTCATAAACGGCTCCTATGCTTCTCCTCAGCTCAAAATAAAGCGCACAGAGGATCTTCCCGTATTCTTCGCCGAACTGTTTTACGGCAAATGCGGGCTCGGAGTAACTGCGCTCGTAATTTTTTTCCGTTACATCATCATATAATCTGTCATTAAGCTCTGCGAGCTCATTCACGGTCATTTTCTTCAAAGCGCCCGAAGATACGATATCCCATGTCTCATCCGCAAGCAGCATGAAGTCGGCGCAAACCCTAAAATAATCGGAATAGGGCTTTGTGATGGCCGTCTCGCCTGCTTCCGTCTCTTTTTTTTTTTCCGCAAGCCTCTCTGTTGAGAGCTGCCTGCGCTCCGTGAGTATTTCCAAATCCATTTTGATTCCTTGATCCTGTGATAAATTCTTTATTATTCTTTTATATTATCAATTCTATTATGCGATCTTAGCGATGCTGCATACTTTCCTGCAGTGCGCGTCATTCAGGGAGCCATAGCAGAAACCCTGCCACCAGCAGGCTTACGGCGTTGAGCACAACTCCTATCACCGCGAACAAGTGGAATGATTCCTTTTTCTTAAAGCTGATGAGCGATAAGATAAGCCCCGTTATCGCATACAGAACCGCCAGCGCTCCGGCGAATCCGAACCTTCCGGGGATCTCTCCCGAGAGAACAAAACTCCTTATTATCCCGAAAGCAAAAGAAAGTACGCTTATGCCGCCGAGGATCGTGGACATTATGGCGATCAACGGATGCTTTTTGTTGGTGAAGATAAAATGTCTTTTCAAGATCGGGTCTCCGGGAATAAAAGGTTACATAACTAAAAAATCTGCTGTCCTTTTAGAACAGCAGATTATCTTTCTTTGCAAGAAGCTTTGCACCGGATACGATTGCAAGCACTCCGGCTGCTACGGCAAGAACTATGAGCACCGCACCTACTGCAATATTTCCGCTTCCGATGTTGTTCATGGACTTGTAGATATCTTCCTTCATTCCGGCCTCCTTTGAGCTTTTAAGCTCCGTATTGCTCATAATACTTATCTATCGCCGCCTTAAGCGTATCGTCTATCAATATTTCTCCCCTGCAAGGTTTATTATACAATACTTCGACGACATCCGCCATAGAAACTATTGCATTTGTCGGAAAACCGTATGTATCCTTTATTTCCTCGAGGGCGCTCTTCTCGCCTCCAAGCCCCTTTTCCATGCGGTTTAAAGAAACCATCAGGCCGACTATCTTTACATCGGCAGCCCCCCTTACCTTGGGCACTGTCTCTTCCATCGATTTACCCGATGTGGTGACATCCTCTATCATAACAACTCTGTCGCCGTCCTTAAGTGCACTTCCCAGAAAGCTTCCCTTATCGGCTCCGTGATCCTTCTCTTCCTTGCGGTCGGAACAATATCTGACCTCTTTCCCGTATAGCTCGCTGAACGCGATGGCTGTCACAACGCTGATGGGGATACCCTTATATGCAGGCCCGAAGAGCACATCAAAATCATCGCCGTAGGCTGCGTGGATAGCTTTTGCGTAGTATTCACCCAGTTTCTTTAACTGGCTTCCCGTAACATACGCTCCCGCATTCATAAAGAAAGGGGATTTACGTCCGCTCTTTAAGGTGAAGTCGCCGAATTTAAGGACCTTGCTCTCCACCATAAATTCAATAAATTCCTGCTTGTACTGTTCCATATTATATCTGCCGCCTCTCTGTCAGAATAATCTGATTCCGTAGAATCCCAAAATTATGTAAACCATTATCGCTACATGGATAAGAATAAATACCGCTCCAACTCCGATCTGGATCTTTACCTGCTGCTTCCACGTGGGCTTATCGTTAAGGATCCCTATATGATAAAGGCCGTAACAGAAAAACGCATACAGGATGACAAGTATTATCATCCAGCACAAAATGGACACCACATGATTGGGGATGTTGGGGAATAAGAGCAGGGCAAAGAATGTCATATCTATTCCGCCCGTTGAGAATTTGCCAAACCATTTGGCGGCCTGTACGAAATTCTTTTTCTTAATGATGTAGAGCCCCATCAGTCCCTGGTAGAGTTCCTTTATAAGAAAGATCCCAAGGAAGATCCACATGAGCGGATATCCGATCTTTTCCGTGATCCTGATCCCGAGAGTGATCGCAAGGACACCCTGTGTCAGCTTGTCTGCGATGGGGTCGAGCATCTTGCCCCAATCCGTTACCATATCGAATTTTCTGGCGATCTTACCGTCGAACAGATCCGACAGTATCGAGAGAAGAAGTGCGATCAGTGCAATGAAATAGTACCTGTCACCGATCTGTTCAACTCTGAGGTAGAAGATCATGAAAACGGGCAGCATCAGTATCCTGAAATAGCCCATCATGTTGGGAATATTAAAATAATCTCTTTTTCTCATAACACTATAATTTTAAGACATAACCCCAAAAAGAACAAGCAGAAAAAAACAGCTGGGTTTGTGAGGCCTAAATGGCTTGGTGACGCAAAGTTAAAGTTGACTTGTGTACTCCTGTAGGAGTATAGTTTAACTATGAAAAACGAGATCACAATATTTCACGGTTCTGAAAAAATAATAGAGACTCCTATTTTCGGAGCAGGGAAACCGTACAATGACTACGGCAGAGGATTTTATTGTACCGAAAGCCCCGAGCTTGCAAGAGAATGGGCCGTTTCAAAAGACAGGGACGGGTTTGCAAACAAATACAAGCTGAACACTAAAAACCTTTCCATTCTGAATCTCAATTCAAAGGAATACACTATACTTCACTGGCTGGCTATACTTGTTAACAATAGGCAATTTGACATTCAATCGGATTTCGGAAATGAAGCGAAAAGCTACCTTCTGTCAAACTTTCTTCCCGACTATGAAAGCTATGATATTATCATAGGATACCGGGCTGATGACAGCTACTTTTCATTTGCGCAGGATTTTCTGAACAACACGATCTCTTTGAAAACATTATCCCGTGCCATGCTCCTCGGAAACCTTGGAGAACAAATAGTCCTTAAAAGCAAAAGGGCTTTTGACAACATCCGGTTTATCAATGCTGAACCTGTCAGCAGTTTGCTTTGGTATCCGAGAAAAGAAAACAGGGATAGCAAGGCGCGCAAACAATGTCATGACATGCGAAATGAAAAATGGAAGCGCGGCGATCTGTATATAATGCAGCTTCTTGACGAGGAAATAAAAGAAGATGATGAACGCATACGACGGAACATTACTGAATAAAGCGAGGATCAGCCTGGCGAACATGTTTGATTACGCCGTAAATGACTGTATGTATAAGCTCGAAGTATTCTATACCCTTTTCCTAAGCTCTGTGATCTCAAAGAGATTTGAACACGGAGATTCGAAGACAATAGCAGGCATGTCAGGTATAGAGCTGGCAAGAGAGATCATCAGCACGAATGAACCGGGTGCATCTTTTCCTGAACCTTCCGGCCGCATTTCCCGAAGTCCCGAGTACTGGCTAGGCTGGGTTCTTGCATATTATCAGTGGGAAAAGAATGTTTCCTTCAAAAAAATAACAGAATGCATCGGAATTGAATGCATTCTGTTAATGTATAGGAAATTCCATGAACTGGATATATCCCATTTTGTTATAGAACTTGATAATATGCGCCTTGATGAAAAAAATCTCTCGATGCTCAAGCGTGTCCGCTCTTATGCGGGCATCAGTCAGAGTGAATTATCCTCAATAACCGGGATACCCGTCCGCACTATTCAGCAGTACGAGCAAAAACAGAAAAACATCAACAACGCAAAAGTCGATTATATTCTCAGGATTTCCCGGGCTCTGCATTGCGAACCTGAGGATATCCTGGAACAATAGCTGGCGGTTTCTTTACGTCTCACTTTATACACAATAAACAAAATTTCATAAGGTCAAATTGTGAAATCTACCATCTGTACTTTCTTCGCTTTCGGTGGTATCATTCAATCATTCTTCCTGCGAGATCACTGTGGGAATCATATTTCTGAGAACTTCGAACATTTGAGGGCGTATCGCCCGCAGGACTAAATACCTTATGGAGGTAAAGATCATGTGCCTGACAGAATATGATGAAGCTGAAACCATGAATATGTTCAAAGAGGAAGGCAGACAAGAAGGTCTTAAAGAAGGAGAAGCAGAAAGACAGCGCCTTGAAGCTGAAAACGAAAGCTTAAAAAGGGAAATTGAAAAACTTAAAGCCCTGCAGAGAAGCTGAATCCATAATCATAATGAAGAAACCCAGGGTATCCCTGGGTTTCTTACCGTATATAGATATTTTTATGAATTCTATTTTGATTCAGGTAAGCCGTACCAGCCGGTACCTTCGTCCTTCCAGCCCTGCTGTACAAGCTTGTCACGCTCACGTGCACTTGTGGTGTAGTGGTGCTGTCCTGTTACGGCATTGGGATTGTAAAGTCTGAAAAGGGGCACGCTCTTGTTATCATCTGAGTACCAGCCGATGCCTTCATCTGTCCATCCCTGCTTTACCAGATTATCTCTTTCCTTTTTGCTGGGAGTGTAATGATGGTCACCTGAGTTCTTGTTGTAAAGTCTGTACACGGGGGTGTTCGACCATTCCGGTGCCTCCCATGCTTTTCCTTCAAATGACCACCCCTGCTTTACAAGAGCATTCTTCTCTCTTTCGCTGGAGGTGTAGAAGTGCTCACCCGTGTTGGGGTTGTAGAGACGAAGCATGGTGATGACCGCAGTTCCTTCGCAATTTACTGTGATTCCGTACGGAAGACTGACATAACTATTACCTCTCTCAACATTTATGTAATATGTTCCGGGACTCAAATAATACTTATCACTCGTTATGATCGCTTTTTCCGGTCCGTAATATTTTTCAGAATAATATACTGTTTCGCTGTTCAGATCAGAGTACAGATTAAGCCTCCAAGGAGACGCAGTAAAACCATAATAAAAATGATCAAATGATACTGAAACAGCGCTGCTCTCGGATATCGTAAACTTGTACCAGTCCACATCACTTTCGTAGGATAACTGACCTTCTGTTTTCTGGTTTAACACTATTTCATTTGCTCTATCAGCTGTATCGTTATTCTCCGCCTCAATAGACCTGCCTTCATTGGTGACAAAATCAATCTTTATCGAATATTTCCTTGCAGTTGTATTTATATCCCAATGAAAAAAATCCCAAGCTTTTATAGAGTAAGTTCCGGGAGCAAGATTGATTCCTTCACTTTCAGCCCTTAATGAGGTTTGAGTGAAATTATAATCTAAATTCCAGTACTCTGTAAATCCATCTTCATTATACAATGCAACTCGTCCATAACCATCGCGCGTGTACTCGTTATTAACAACTACGTAAACGGTTCCGGGTTCGGTAAGCGTAAACTTATACCAATCTACATCCCTTTGATCAGGCTGAGTACCGGATACTTCCTCATCTATTGAAAACTCTGTTGCATTTCTAAGGGTATCGTTGGGTTCTGCTTCTGTTGCAGCCATCGCCTTAGTACCCACAAAAGCAAACAATCCCAGCGATAAAACCGCTGCCCCAAACAGCTTCTTCAAAAAGCCTTCTTTGCCTTTTGCAAAAAACTTTGTTTTTGCCATCTTACATTCTCCTTTGTAGAATAATATTATTGTGAATCGGATTGTCAGTTTTTAGAGAAAACCGATTCACTGTACTGCTAATGTACCATCCCCCCCTATTTTTGTCAACCCCTTGATTTTACTGGGTTTGCGGGGTGTTTTTAAATGTTTTTTTCACTAGTTTCTACAATGATATTGACACCGCAGAAAAAAAAGAACAGAATAGTTATTACATCTGTGAAAGGAACTGTTTAATAATGATAAAATCGGAACTTGCGGAGCTCAAAAAGCTCTATACCCAGAAAAACTGTACCGTCACAAGGATAGCCGGCTGCTATGTAGATGGCGATAAGAATAAAAAAAGCGTGTTTGCACGCTCATTCCTTGCTCTCCCTGATGAGGAGATGTTCAAGTATTTCGAGATACTGAGAAAGGGCCTTTCGGGAACACCCGGTAAGACCTGCATCGATCTCACTTTTCCCCTGGAGGAAACCACCGACGATTCACCCCAGGGCTTTATGCTCCGCCTGCGTGAAAGCGGTCTTAAGGATGATGCACTTCTCGATGAATATTACAACAGGATAATCTCATCCTTTGAGTATGTGGGGAATTATCTTATCATGGTTGTCCACGATGCGTATGACGTCCCCGGAAAGACGAGCGACGGACTGGATCTGGATGACGCATCGGATGATGTATATGAATATATATACACAGTGATCTGCCCCGTCAACCTTTCGGAACCGGGCCTGGCTTACGATCCCGTAACCAACGAGTTCCATAACAGGGTTCGCGACTGGGTTGTGGATATGCCCATGATGGGATTCCTTTTCCCCGCATTTAACGACCGCTGCTCCGATATAAGCAGCATGATGTATTATTCCAAAAACGCAGAAAACCTTAACGAAGAGATGATGGATATGCTCTTTGGATGCAAGCTTCCGCTTACGGCAGGCTCGCAGAAAGAGACCTTCCAAGCCCTTGTGGAGGAGACTCTTGGGGAAACCTGCGAATTTGAGGCCGTCAAGAATATCCACGAAAAGATGGCTGAGCTCATTGAGGATCACAAGGAGGAGTTAAAGCCCCTGGTTCTCGATAAAAACGAAGTAAAGACGCTCTTTGCTTCCAGCGGCGTATCAAACGAAAAAATGTCCGAATTCGACGAGCATTACGAAAAAGCCGCCGGTCCGGACACTCCGATCTATATGAATAATGTCTACAACACCCGTTCCTTTGATGTGAAAACACCCGATGTCACCATCAAGGTCAAGCCCGACCGCACAGATCTCATCGGAAACCGGGTGATCGATGACAGACCCTGCCTTGTGGTGGAATTAAACGGTGACGTGGAGGTAAACGGAATAGCAGTAAGGGCTTAACACCTCATCAGTCTGCTTTCCCTCGAGGGGAAGCCTTTAAAAGAACATCCCTTTGATGAAGATCTCTATTCCGATTCCGATCAGAATGGTACCGCCCAGAATGCCCGCGTAGACGCCAAGCCTTTTTCCGACCATCTTCCCTATCTTAAGTCCCACCAGGCAGATGACAAAGGTCACTGCGGCTATGATGATCGAGGCCACAAGCGCTGCCAGTATATGATATTCCGAAATGGCCAGGCCCACGGAAAGAGCATCTATGGATGTGGCTATACCCTGCAAAATAAGCATTGTAAAAGAAAGCTTTTTTACAATGCTTTTTTCTTTTTCATCAGAGTTTTCATCTTCCGGGGAGGCATCGCAGGAAGCTTCTTTTTTCTTCAACTGCGTGATCTCCTTCACCGACTCAAATATCATCTTTCCGCCGATGAATAAAAGAAGGATCAGTGCGATCCACGGGATTGCTTTGGAAAGCCCGTTAAAAAAGGTTATGATGGTGTGAACCAGTGCCCACCCGATCATAGGCATCAGAAACTGAAAAAAAGCATAGCAGCCTGCCATAAGTCCCATTCTGCCATGCTTCATATCCGGCTCGGCCAGACCGTTCCCGATGGATACGGAAAACGCATCCATCGCAAGGCCCGCACCGAGTAAAATGCTGTTAAAAACAAAAAGTATATCTATCATTATTCCCAAAAGGCATTGAAGGAAATATTCTGATCGACATTTCCTTTAATACCGTCCACGCTTCCTTTATCAGAGTACTGCCAGATGTCATACTTGTAGGGATAATACGGAACCTCCGAGTACCAGGCATACCATTTGGTGATGCCCTCAAGGCGTTCATTTTCAACGCCGAGTCCACCCATTTCGGTGTTGTAGTAGAGCATCGGAATGTATCCCTGAGAACTTACCTCATCACAGAAAGCAAGGATCACATCCGTCCTCTCTTCAGGGGTAAGCACATCCATTCTGGCATCATCGCTCGCGACGTATTCCACGTCGATAACGATCGGTATTCCCTGCGCATAAGGTGAAACTATATCGATCGCTCTGCGTGCCTCCTCCACGGCTTCCTCCTGAGTGACGGCCTGGCTGAACACATAGGCTCCCACATTGATACCGTTAGCTATCGCTCCGCGGATGTTATCCTCTCCGGTGTTGTCTTCCACAAGCTTTCCGGAGCCCCATCCTCTGTAAAGCACTCTCACAAAGGCAAATTCCACTCCGTCGTCCTTTACTTTTTTCCAGTCGATCTTACCCTGATGCTCGGACACATCTATGCCCTTGTGGGATATGACGTTTCCGCTTTCATCGGTATACTGATACTCCCCGCTCTCAAGCATCATCACTCTGTCGTCGACGATCTCGCTCTGAGCAAGATCACGGTTTATCGGAACAAAATGATATGACGATTTGCTGACCACCACAAGGTGATCGGGGAATATCGTATTGAATGTCCTTATGGATGAGCTGGTGGTGAGAAGCTTATCCCTTATAAACTCAAGGAGCTCGTTCCGTCCGATCCTGTAGCCTTCCTCGTATGCCTTCTCGGTCTCAACCTTGATCTTCTCTTCGGCATCTTCGTTTGCTTCCTCGAGCATTTCCTGCATCTGGGATTCCGTATAGATCGGTGCCTCTGCATTCTCGTCTGCAGGTGCATCATTTTCTTTTATGATGATCTTTCCGGTAAAGTAGCCGTATACTATACATCCTACTACCAGAAGGACCATTGCAAGTATTGCAATAACGACGGCCAGGAGTGCTTTGAGACCGTTCCCGCTCTTTTTTTTGCGGGCCGGCTTCTCTTTTTCAACTACATCTTCGTCGTCGAGATCGTAATCCTGAATTTCCATTAAAAACCTGATTCTCCGTTACAGTTTAATTCGTTAATTCATCTATATACTGCTGGCTCTTAGTAGCTCTCTCGGTTTCGGGGAAGGTCCTTACAACCTGCTCATAGATCGATATGGCATCCTCGTAATTGCCAAGAAGCCTGTAAGCATTTCCGAGAGTAAAGAGCGCATCGGCATTGCTTTCATCATAGTAGAAAGCTCTTGTAAGCTTATCGACTGCCGTCTCGTAATCCTCGGTACGGTATGCTTCCATTCCGTCTTCATAGTAGGTGTTGGCAAGGGCCGGACCGATAAGTGAAAGCAGTGCCCTGTATGTCTTCTGATACTCCTCCGGCATGGTGGTGATGTCCACGCTGTCCCTGATCTCATCAAGGGCCTTGGCTGTATCATCGTTATTCTTGTTTACAAGGTACTCTCTGACGACCCCTATAAGCCTGTCATATTCCGTGAGCATTCCGTTATCGCCCGAGTAATCCTCGATAACACTGTCCAGCGCTTCCTTTTCTTTTTCAAGCGAAGCGATCTTATTCTCAAGTTCCTGTATCGTGGCTGTCTTTACATCCAGCTGGCTGCTTATATCCTTTATGCTCTCCTGAGCTTCCGCCCCCGCTTTTGAAACACGTGCGGGAACAACAAGGAAATATACGGCTGCCGCACCCAGCACAAGGCCTATGAGAATATTTATGAGCGTACCTATTCCGGTATTCCTTGGTTCTTTAACGCTTGCAGGCTGTATGATCAGCTCGTCGTCTCTTTCGTATCTGATCACATCTTTGTTATTCTTTTTTGCAGGCTTTTTCTCGCCCTCCTCGGGCTCGAGCATGTGCTGCACTTCCTGCAGATAGAGCTGTGCCTGAATGTTGCCGTGATCCACCCTGAGAGTGGCCTGAAGCTCATTCTCTGCACGTTCCCATTCTTCCCCCGCCATATATAAAAGGGCGAGCAGAAGATGTGCTCTCACATATTGCCTGTTCTTGGACAATGCGCCGCGAAGCTGTATCTTGGCCACATCTTTGTTGTCCTGCAGGCAGAGTGAGTACGCAGTATTATATTTATGAATAGCAAGCCTCATATCCGAAAGCCTGGAATCGGATGACTGAAGCATACTGATGTATTCGTTTGCAAGATTCTTTTCAGGACGCGAATTCTGGCTGATGACCCACTCCGTCAGAGCGGCGCCCACTTCGCCTATCTCAAAATAAACCAGTCCCAAAAGGTTCCTGGCATCAATATTATTCTTATCGAATTTAAGACTCTCTCTCAAGCTGACGATAGCTCCGGAGAGGTCTCTTACCTGAGCCTTCTCAAGTCCCTCATTGTAGAAACGGTTGGATGTAAATACGATCTTTTTGTACATCTTTACATCCGCGCCGCAGGTCGGGCAGTAGTCGTATTCAGTGAGAAGGCAGCCACAGTTGTAGCAAAACATACCCGCCTCCTAATACTGTCCGTTCTGTTCGCTTTCTACTTCCTTCATCATTCCTACGAGCATATCTGCAGCATCCGTCAGATCGAGAGCGTGAAGAGCCGGTTCAAGCTCCTCAACTTCAAGACTGGGATTAAATTTTTTTAATTCTTCTTCAAAGCTTATCATTTTTGATCTTTCCTTTTATCTCGCCTACAAGATACAGGCTTCCGGCAATATAGATCCTGAAATCCCCCTCGTGTGATCCCTGCGCTTTTCTTTTGTTTTCAAGCATTTCTTCGAATGCTTTATCTGCGCTTCCGGACACCGAGATCAGTACGCCGGGTTCATCTTTAAAATCTTCTTTCAGCATGACAGGATCCAATCCCCTGCCGGTCTTGAGCCTTGTGATCACAATCTCACGGAAAAGACCGGACCGGGCGATCTCACTGACCATTTTGGTATGATCTTTGTCGGAAACTACTCCGAGCAGGAGCTTTCTGGGCTTAACGCCGTCACACCCGTCACGCTTAACGGTTTCGAGGAAAGCGCGTATTCCGTCGGGATTGTGTGCTCCGTCCACAAAAACATCCGGAAGGACTTCCTCCATCCTTCCTGCCCAGCGGCACTTATTCATGCCCCTTTTAAGCATCTCGGGAGTAATCCTTTCGGTAAGGCCTGCCGCCTCCACAGTTTTCACGGCAAGAGCCGCGTTCTCAAGCTGGTAAACGGCATTGGTATCCAAACATAATGATACATTCTTATAATATCCGTCCGTAAGCGAAAAATCAATATTTTCGGGGGAAATTAGTAAAACTTTAATATTTTGTTCACCAACAGGATACAGTTTTCCACTTTGAATCCGTTTTGCTTCCCTCAATATTGCCTCGGAGGCTTCGGGCACATAATCACCGTACACCACCGGTTTTCCCTCAGCGATTATTCCCGCTTTCTGAACCGCGATCTCGGCTTTGGTATTTCCGAGATACTCCGTATGGTCAAGATCTATGCGGGTTATGACTGCTGCCTCTTTTGTCTTTACACTGTTGGTGGCATCAAGGAGGCCGCCGAGGCCGGTTTCGAGTATGCACCACTCCACTCCGGCTTTTTTGAATATCTGCATTGCCATGAAAAAAAGGTACTCAAAAAAAGTGGGATGATAGAAATCGGGGCTTTCGCTGTTATCCCAGTCCAGTCTTCTGTATATGTCATTGAAGGCTTCGAGGAATTCATCGTGTGAAATGTCTGCCCCATCCACCTTTATCCTTTCGCACACATCAACCAGATGGGGAGAGGTGAAAAGGCCCGTCCTTATCCCGGCCTCCCTCAGGACGCTGTCGAGATAAGCACAGGTTGAACCCTTGCCGTTCGTGCCTGCGACATGGATTATCTTCATCGAAAGATCGGGATTTCCCAGCTTCTCCAAAAATTCCCGCGTCTCTTTAATTGTGTGCTTAGAAGTGAAGCGGGGAATATCATACAGATATTCCACCGCCTCCTCGAAACATGCTATTCTTTCCATTGTACACCTATCTTACAGGTTAACTTAGTAACAATTATCCTGATTAACTTAGTGACGGACTTCGCGTTTCAAGTATGGATTCGCTACGTCTCCGCGCCGGCGCAAAATTTGTCTCCGCAAAGGGCAAAACCGCCCTGCTACAACTCGCAACGCTCGCCTCATCAGGCGAGCTGCTCGAACATTATCGCAGGGACCGGTTTATGCTCCGACATTTTGCTTGCGCTCCCGACGTACTCCGCTCACCATATCTTGAAAACGCGAAATCCTGTCACATAGA
>CAMUYA010000030.1 GCA_947164865.1 uncultured Lachnospiraceae bacterium | reverse complement strand
GGACTAAATTAAGTCAATAATAATCCGTATTATTCTATTAACATTATTCAGGTGATAGGATTTCGCGTTTTCAAGATATGGTGAGCGAGTACGTCGGGAGCGCAAGCAAAATGTCGGAGCATAAACCGGTCCCTGCGATAATGTTCGAGCAGCTCGCCTGATGAGGCGAGCGTCGCGAGTTGTAGCAGGGCGGTTTTGCCCTTTGCGGAGACAGATTTTGCGATAGCGCGGAGACGTAGCGAATCCATACTTGAAAACGCGAAGTCCGTCACACAGTCAAATCATAAAACTATTAGTAAGTTAAACTGCAATATATTAGTGCAAAATCCTAAACTATTTTACCACACTCCTTAACTTTATGGTAAAATAATTTCTGTGTGCAGGTATTTCAATAGGTGTAGGTTTTTATTATCAAATCTGACAGATAAGGGGTAATCGATATGAACAAAAAGCTATATAAACTCATGAATTGGGCTAAAATCGAAGAGATAATCTATTCAGAATGTGATAATCCGGGGACACTTTTAGGACCCCATAAATCCGGTAATAACACACTTATTCAGGCTTATTTTCCCGGAGCGACGGATGTTAAAGTAAGATGGGCCGCTCAGGAAGGATCAGAAGATAAAAAGATCACTCAGATGGAAATTGCGGATGATGACGGCTATTTTGCAGCCCTCTTGCCCGAAAAAGGAATTACCGATTACAAATATCTTGTCAGATATGATAGAAATGAATCCTATGAAAAAGGCGATCCCTACAGACATTCACGCATTTTTAAAGAAGCTGATATAAAGAAATTCCGTGAAGGTAAACTCTACAATGCCGGAGATTTCCTTGGTTCACATGTTTTTGAGCACGAAGGTGAGAATGGTGCATCCTTTATCGTATGGGCTCCCGGAGCTATGAGAGTGAGCGTTGTCGGTGAATTTAACGAATGGGACGGACGCATTTATCAGATGACCCGTATCAGCAATGATTTTTTCGAGATATTTATTCCGGGTGATCTTGAAGGAATGAAATACCAATACGAGATCAAGCTTAAGGGAGACAAGATCTTTAAGAAAAACGATCCGTACAGTACTGTTTTGAAAGACGGAATGTCCGTAGTTTCAAAGGCTGACGATTATAATTGGAACGACAAGACCTTCTTTTCAAAAAAGAGAAATCTTAAAGATATGATCATCTACGAGTTATCGGATGATTATTTTTCAAATGAGCCTAAAAAGTTCAGAAAAGAAATCGCAGCGCTTATTAATCATATAAAGGACAACGGGTATACATATATAATGCTTAATCCGTTTGAAAAAGCAGATCCATACGGGGGCGGGTGCTGTTATTTCTTCAATGCAGGTCATGCGGTGGGATCTCCGACAGCTTTAAAACAGCTTGTAAATTCGCTTCATGATGCCGGTATAAGAGTTATCTTTGACTGGATGCCTGCCGGATTTTCATTAGAAGAAAACGGATTAAAATACTTTGACGGTACCAGTCTGTACGGCCATCTGGATCCTAAGCAGGGAGTCAGCGCCGACGGAAAGAGAGGCCTTTTCCAGTATGGAAGAGGTGAGGTAAAGAGTTTTCTACTTTCCGGCGGGCTCAGACTCATAAAGGAGTTTCATGCAGACGGTATCAGCATAGCCGGCGTGGCCCAGATGCTTTATCTTGATTATGGAAAGAGATATGGCGAGTGGATTCCCAATATGTATGGAAATAACGAAAACCTTGAGGCCATTGATTTTATAAAGGAATTTATCGTACAAGCCAAAAAGCTTAATTCAAATGTCATAATTATGGCAGAGGACAGCTCAACACACAAGAATATTACAGCAGGCGGAGATGAAGGAATCGGATTTGACATTAAGTGGAATGAGGGATTCTTATCGGAATACTTTGATTATATCTCACATGATCCCATAGAAAGGGGAGAACAGCTTGCGGAGCTCACCGATGAACTGGTATATTCCTTTGCGGAAAAGTTTGTGATCCCTCTTTCGGACGGTCTGCTGTTAAATAATCGTGGTGTGCTGGATCTTTTCCCCGGAAATGAAGAACAGCGCCTTTCAACTTTAAGACTCAGCCTTGCATTTGCTTATATGCATCCCGGATATAAGCTTATTTCTCAGCAATTTGATACTGCCTGCAAAGACCTTCTTGCCGAACTTAATGAGTTGTACCTTAATGAACCGGCTCTATGCGATCACAACGATGACCAGGATAGCTTTGAATGGCTGAGCAATATGAATCGTGAGCAATCATGTATTTCATTTATCAGAAAAACGGACGATCCCGAGGAAATGCTTATTGTTTGTGTTAATTTTTCCGGGATAGAGCAGGTATTTACGACAGGAGTTCCCTACGAAGGAAAATACAAGGAACTCATTAATACGGATGATGCCTCCTATGGTGGAACGGGTATTGTCAACGCACAGGTAAAACGTGCTATAGATAAACAGTCCGACGGAAGAGCACAGTCTATCACTGTTAAGCTTGCTCCGCTTTCCGTATCGATCATGAAATTCGTTCCTTACACGGAGACCGAGCTCGCTAAGGTTATTGAGGAGAGGATAAGGAGAAACACTCCTATCAAAAAGTCCGGTAAAAAACCGGCATCAAAGTAAGTCGAGGATTTTTAAATGTTTTTTACTGCAGATGATAATACAACGGCAGCGACTGTTATTGCGGCAAATGAAGCAGAGGCTACGGAGACGGTTTCTCAGGCTATAAGCATTACCGATGTTCCGCAGTACTTCAAGGCCAACTTTTTAAAGAGTTATTTTGAAGGCTTAATGCCTAAGGCGCTGAATATGGGCGTCAGGATCGTAATAGCCGCACTTCTTTTATTTGTTGGGATACAGCTTATCAAACTGGTAAGAAAAGGCATTCGGAAAGGTATGACTCGGGCAAAAGCAGACCTTGGTGCCACGCAGTTTATAGATTCACTTGTAAATGTAATCCTTTTTGTTGTTCTGATTTTGCTTATCGCATGGGAATGCGGTATTGATGCGGCAAGTATAGTAGCCATTATCGGTTCGGCCGGAGTGGCTATAAGTTTGGCGGTGCAGGGAAGCCTATCGAATCTGGTGGGCGGAATACTTATACTCCTTCTTAAGCCCTTTACTGTTGGCGATTATATTGCCGATGCAGGCTCAGGAAAGGAAGGAACCGTAATTGAGATAAAGATCTTCCATACAAGACTTCGCACTTTTGACAATCAGATAATCATCCTTCCAAACGGTAATCTTGCCAATAATGTTATTACCAATGTAACAAAAGAGAGCGAAAGAAGGATAGATATCCCTGTAAGCATATCCTATGATGCTGACATAGATAAAGCCAAAGATACCTTAAACCTGATGCTGGAGGAAGATACTTCCGTGCTTAAGGATAAAGAACACCGCACAGTAGTCAACAAGCTTGCGGAGAGCGGGATAGATCTGATAGTAAGATTCTGGGTAAAGACTTCGGAGTACTGGGATGCAAAGTACAGGCTTACCGAGAATACCAGAAAGCGGCTCGCTGCTGCAGACATCAATATCCCATATCCCCAGATCGATGTGCATATGCGTGATTGATGTATTGATCGGTAGAATTTAAATACAGTAAGTAAAATGCTTGCAATTTGCCGGTATAATCTGTATAATAGTTTGAGTTGTGGATAAACCACCCTGCTGAAATAGCTCAGTTGGTAGAGCACTTCACTCGTAATGAAGGGGTCGAGGGTTCGAGTCCCTTTTTCAGCTGTAAAACACATAATGCGAGAGCCATTGTGAATTATTCATATCAAGTGTCTCTCGCATTTATTGCAAGAATGAAATAGTTTAACACAGCAGAGGAATAAAGTATGGCTCAACTCTGGGGCGGAAGATTCAAAGATAATACGGATCAGGAAGTATACGATTTCAATGCTTCCATCAGCTTTGACAAAAGGCTTATAGATGTAGATATCGCAGGAAGCCGTGCGCATGTCAAAATGCTGGCAAAGCAGGGAATCCTTACCGAAGAGGACAGGGATGCCATTTTATCCGGTTTAGACAGCATAGTTAAAGATCTTAAAGTCGGCAGGATTGAGATCACCACAGAGTATGAAGATGTACACAGCTTTGTGGAAGCTGTTCTTACCGACAGGATCGGAGAGCCGGGTAAAAGACTTCACACCGGCCGTAGCAGAAATGATCAGGTTGCCCTTGATATGAGACTTTATACCAGAGAGAGGGCTGAGGGAACAGACAGGCTTTTAAAGACTCTTCTTGAAAGCATTCTTAATACCATGAAAGAGAATACCGAGACATATATGCCCGGTTTTACTCATCTTCAGAAAGCACAGCCCATTACTCTTGCCCATCATTACGGAGCTTATTTTGAAATGTTCCGCAGAGACAGAGGAAGGCTTGCCGATCTGCTTAAGCGTATGAATGAATGCCCTTTGGGAGCCGGTGCTCTTGCCGGGACCACTTATCCCCTTGACAGGGATTTTACCGCAAAAGAGCTTGGATTTGACAGACCTACAAGAAACAGTATTGATTCTGTCGCTGACAGAGATTATCTGCTGGAATACTTGTTTACTCTTTCGACCATTATGATGCATCTTTCAAGATTCAGTGAGGAGATCATCATCTGGAATACAAATGAATACGGCTTTGTTGAGATCGATGATGCATTCTCAACCGGAAGCAGTATAATGCCTCAGAAAAAGAATCCGGATATAGCGGAGCTTGTAAGAGGAAAGACAGGGAGGGTCTACGGAGCGCTTATGTCGCTCCTTACGACAATGAAAGGCCTTCCGCTTGCATATAATAAAGATATGCAGGAAGATAAAGAGATCGCTTTTGATGCAATGGATAACTGCGATAGCTGCATTCATCTGTTTACCGGAATGATACAGACCATGAAGTTCCGTAAAGACAGGATGGCAGAAAGTGCTATGAAGGGCTTTACAAATGCCACCGATGCGGCCGATTACCTGGTAGGAAAAGGTGTTGCATTCAGA
This sequence comes from uncultured Lachnospiraceae bacterium, assembly GCA_947164865.1. Classification (GTDB taxonomy): domain Bacteria; phylum Bacillota; class Clostridia; order Lachnospirales; family Lachnospiraceae; genus AC2028. The sequence continues at coordinate 33,051 of CAMUYA010000030.1, read as the reverse complement.
GATGCCCACAGGATCGTAGGAGAGCTGGTTCTTGCATGCATAGACAAGAACAAATCCATTGAAGAAATGAGCCTTGATGAGCTAAAAAAAATCAGCCTGGTGTTCGATAATGATCTATATGAGGCAGTTAGCCTTAAGACCTGTGTCGAAAAGAGACTTACCAAAGGAGCTCCCGGCAGTGAGGTCATGAAAAAGGCCATAGAAGAAGCGGAGAATTACCTTAATGCTTAAACATTTTAAATTGTGTTTTTAGCTTAGCCGCAAAGCGATAGCAAGTCTAGATAAACTGATTGGAGGAAAGATTATGAGTGAAAAGTTAAAGGTCGGTATACTTGGTGCAACGGGTATGGTAGGTCAGAGATTCATTTCTCTGCTTGAGAATCATCCCTGGTTTGAGGTGGTAAGCGTAGCAGCCAGCCCCAGATCCGCAGGAAAGACTTATGAAGAGGCAGTGGGCGGAAGATGGAAGATGACCACTCCCATGCCTGAAGGCGTAAAGAAGCTTATTGTTAAGGACGTTACGCAGGTTAAGGAAGTTGCTTCCGAGGTTGATTTTGTATTCAGCGCAGTTGACATGACCAAGGAAGAGATAAAGGCAATAGAGGAAGAGTACGCAAAGACCGAGACTCCCGTTGTCTCAAACAACAGTGCTCACCGCTGGACTCCGGATGTTCCCATGGTCGTTCCCGAGATCAATCCCGAGCATATGCAGGTTATCGAATTCCAGAAAAAGCGTCTCGGAACCACAAGAGGTTTTGTTGCGGTTAAGCCTAACTGCTCTATACAGAGCTATGCTCCCGTTCTTACCGCATGGAAGGAATATGAACCTTACGAGGTTGTGGTATCCACTTATCAGGCTATTTCCGGCGCAGGAAAGACATTTAAGGACTGGCCCGAGATGGAAGGAAATATTATCCCCTACATCGGCGGTGAGGAAGAAAAGAGTGAGAAAGAGCCCCTCAGAATATGGGGTAAGATAGAAAACGGCGTGATCGTTCCCGCTGAGGGACCTAAGATCACAAGCCAGTGTATCCGTGTGCCCGTTCTTAACGGACATACCGCTTCGGTATTTGTAAAGTTTAACAAGAAGCCCACCAAGGAGCAGCTTATCGAAAAGCTTGTTTCTTTCTCCGGTGAGCCTCAGAGGCTTCAGCTTCCAAGCGCTCCCAAGCAGTTTATCCGCTACATGGAGGAGGATAACAGACCTCAGGTGGCTCTTGATGTTGACTATGAGAACGGAATGGGGATCAGCGTGGGAAGACTTCGCGAGGATACCATTTATGACTGGAAGTTTGTCGGACTTTCACATAATACCGTAAGGGGCGCGGCAGGTGGAGCTGTGCTCTGCGCTGAGCTGTTAAAGGCTCAGGGATATATCAGTGCCAAGAACTGATTATTCACCAATACGCTTGATGAGGTTTTTTGTTTGATGGATGATCTTCAGTACCAGCTTGATATGCTAAAGGCTGTGAACAATAAAATAGGCGAAAGCGAAAGGATGTATAAGCTCATCGTAGAGAGGGCATCGCTTTCGTTTATTTATTATTCGGTTGAAAAGGATAAGTATTATTCAATGGGCGCCTTTAACAGATTCTTTGGTTTTGACATAAAAGGACCGAAGGATCTTGACAGGTTTTTTGAATTCTTTGATGCAAGCAGGATAAGCCGCATCAAAGAGGTTTTCTTTTCGGAAGTGTTCAGCCGTAATGAGGAGGGAATCGATGTACTCGATTCTCACGGAGAAAAGTGGTTCAGGATCATTTGTTCAAAGATTTATGATGGCGATGTTCTTACCGATAAGGTGATCAAGGTTATCGATATAACAAGGGATATGTCCAGAAGTGAAGAGCTTCTTTACATGGCTTATTATGATTCACTTACCGGAATATATAATCGTAATTATTTCATAACTCTCCTTGACGGATATATCGACCGTGCCAAGGAAAAAGACGAAAAAGTTGCAATACTGACAATCGATATCAATGATTTTAAAAAGGTCAATGATGGTCTGGGAATGATCATCGGGGATGAGTTCCTTCAGCAGTTTGGAGGTTACCTCAAGGAATTCCAGTGCGACAGAGTTATAGCATCGCATCTGTCAAACGATATTTATTGCCTTGGGATATATAATCCTTATGGTGAGTATTCGGTTGAAAGTTTTATCGAGAAGATAAGAAAGAGACTTGAAAAGCCTTTTAAAATGAGCTCCGGACATGAAGTTTCCGTTTGCGTCAGCTTTTCGATAGCGGAATTTCCCGATCATGCAGAATCAGCTCTTGATCTTATAAACTGTGCCGATATTGCCATGTTTAAGAGCAAGACTATGGGCAATAATCAGATCATCTACTTTGATGCCAGGATGCTGGATGAATTTCTCCATAATGTGGATATGGAGAATAAGCTTAATTCTGCTGTGCTCAACAACAATTTTGAGGTTTATTTCCAGCCGCAGTTCCATTCCGGTACAAAGAAACTCCGCGGAATGGAGGCTCTTGTTAGATGGCGCGATGAGGAAAAGGGATTTATAGCTCCTTCTGTATTCATTCCCATTGCCGAAAAGAACGGTTCGATCATTCCTATCGGTAATTTCGTGCTCGATAATGCGATCAGGCAGCTGGCCGAGTGGGAGAAGAAATACGAAATAGACTTTACAATGTCTGTTAATATCTCTGCGGTTCAGTACAAGAGAGACGATTTTGTCGACAGTGTTATCGAGGTGATCGATAAGTATAAAGTGGATCCTCAAAACATAGAGCTTGAGATAACAGAGAGCGTGCTTATCGAAGATTTTGAAATAGTTACCGATAAACTGATCAAGCTCAGGAAAAGAGGGATCAAGATATCCCTGGATGATTTCGGAACAGGATATTCGTCTCTTTCATATCTGATGAAGATGCCAATTGACACTCTAAAGATAGATAAGAGTTTTGTGGATTCGGCACTTTCAGACGACTCGACTCATATCATAATTGAATCCATTCTCAATATGTCCAGTAATATGGGCTTTGAATCGATCGCGGAGGGAGTTGAGAGCGAACAGCAGTACAACTATCTGAATGATATAGGTTGTGATGTTATACAGGGATTCTATATGGGAAAACCTCTTCCTGCGATTGAGATCGAGAAAATACTTGACAGTAAAACCGAAGTTTGAGTTTTAGATGGGTAAGAATCTATATATTGCGGAGAAACCGAGCGTAGCAAGGGAATTCGCAAATGCTTTAAAAGAAAATATGAGAAGCTCCGACGGTTATCTGGAGAGCGAAAACAGCGTCGTCACATGGTGTGTTGGTCACCTTGTGACGATGAGTTATCCTGAGGTTTATGATGAAACCCTGAAAAGATGGGCGCTTTCATCCATACCTTTTATTCCGAAAGAGTTTAAGTATGAAGTCATTCCTTCCGCTTCCAAGCAGTTTAAGATAGTAAAGGGTTTGCTTAACAGGGAAGATGTGGAGCGTATCTATATCTGCACCGACTCGGGACGCGAAGGAGAATATATCTACAGACTGGTCGATAAAATGGCAGGCGTCGGCAATAAGGAAAGACGCCGGGTATGGATAGACTCTCAGACGGAAGAAGAGATCTTGAGGGGTATACGCGAAGCTAAAGACTGGTCTGAATATGACGCACTTTCTGCTGCGGCATATCTGCGCGCAAAAGAAGACTATCTGATGGGCATCAATTTCACGCGTGCTCTATCCCTTAAATACGGATACAAGATCAAAGAATTCCTTGGACGCGACAAAAGCGTTATAGCTGTTGGCCGTGTCATGACCTGTGTGCTTGGTATCATTGTTCAAAGAGAACGAGAGATAAGATCATTCACTAAGACACCGTTTTACCGAGTTATAGGTAATTTCTCATTGGGCGGACACACATTTACAGGTGAATGGCGAGCGGTGGAAGGTTCTCATTTCTATGAGTCTCCCAAGCTTTATAAAGAGAATGGGTTTAAGACAAAAGAGGATGCTCAGGGGCTTATAAATGCGCTTTCAAAACCATGCATTAATCCTGAAACAGGCATGGAAGAAATGCGCCCTTGCGTTATTGATTCATCATCAAATAAAAAGGAAACCAAGAATGCACCTCTTTTATATAACCTGGCCGAACTGCAAAACGACTGCTCAAAGTACTTCAAGATAAGTCCCGACCAGACTCTGGCAATTGCTCAGGAGCTTTACGAAAAGAAGCTTACTACATATCCCAGAACAGATGCGAGAGTACTTTCCACTGCTGTAGCCAAAGAGATAACCAAGAATCTGAGCGGGCTCAAAGGTTATGGAATATGTGCGCCGATAGCCACGGAGATACTTGAGAAAGAACAGTACAAAGGTCTTGAAAAGACGAGATATGTAAATGATAAACAGATAACGGATCACTATGCAATCATTCCCACCGGTCAGGGACTTGGCGCACTTACGTCGCTGAATCCGACATCCGCAAAAGCATATGAGATGATCGTAAGACGTTTCCTTGCAGTATTCTATCCGCCTGCATTGTACCGCAAATACGCAGTGGTTACAAAGATCGCGGGAGAAAAGTTCTTTGCAAACTTTAAGGTGCTGGAAGATGAAGGGTACCTTAAAGTGATGGATTATTCCTTTAAAAAGAGCATTGAAGAGAATGCCGGGGATAAGGACAAAAAGTCCGGAAACGATAAGGAAGACAGCGAAGCCAAGGATGAAAAGGAGAATGCTTCGGAGTCGGAAGAGATAGAGACAGATGATGCCGGCCTTCTGGAGGAACTCAAAAAAGCGAAGCCGGGCAGTGAAGTAAAAGTGGAAGGCTATGAGCTAAAGGAAGGAGAGACTTCCCCGCCGAAAAGATACAATTCCGGAAGCATCATACTTACGATGGAAAATGCCGGCCAGTTCATAGAAGATGACGAGCTGAGAAGCCAGATAAAAGGAAGCGGTATCGGGACGAGTGCCACCAGAGCCGAGATCCTCAAAAAGCTTCTGACAAACGAATATATCGCTCTTAACAAAAAGACACAGATACTTACACCTACTTTACTGGGCGAAGCCATATACGATACGGTGGATCATTCGATCAGGTCACTGCTTAATCCATCCCTTACGGCAAGCTGGGAAAAAGGACTGACAGGAGTGGCCGAAAAGGAGATCGAGCCGGATGAGTATATGAAGAAGCTTTCGGACTATGTGACAAAGTGGACAAACGCCGTGAAATCCATGAATAATCAGAACGATATAATTGCTTGTGTCAGGTATACAAGTCAGTTTTATTCCGGAGGAAAAAAGAAAAGTCCGAAAAATTAACGAAATTTAATATTTTTTCTCAAAAAGCGTTGATATTGTGATGCAATTGTGATAACATACTAGATGTTGATTTAATACTTTTTTTAGAAAAGGAGAAAAGAAGATGAACAGCAATAATAAAGGTTTAAGCATTGCATCAATGGCATGCGGTATCGCAGGTTGCGTATGCTGCTGGACTGGTTGGGGCGGAATCCTTGGCCTTGCAGCTGCTATCGTAGGTGTAGTTCTTTCAAAGAAGGCAGTAGAGGCAGGCGGAGAGAACACCTTCAATAAGGTTGGTAAGATCACCGGATTTATCGGTATCGGACTCAGCATTGCCGGAATTGTTGTAGCTATCATCTGCACAGCTTGTGCAGCATGTGGCGCCGCTAGCTCAGGACTTGCTTCTGCACTTAGCAACTATTAATTTTCGTTTTCTCTAGGGCCGGTACTGTTGATTGGTACCGGCCTATTTTACTTTATTGGCAGTTATAACATTTTTCCTTAAAGCATAATAATATTTAATATAAAAAATATCAGAAATAATAAGGTTTAGTAATGCATCCACAGATTGAAATTTTCGGCAGACATATAAGCACTTACGGAATTATAGCTTATGTCGGGCTTTGGCTTATAGTTCTGTACAGTTTTCTCGTGAATAAAAAAAGCGTTCGCAAAAATGATTTTTTCAGCAGAGCGATCTATATTGTTTTCGGTGGTGTTTTTGGAGCTATTGGAGCTTTTCTTCTTTATCAGATCACAGTTTTTAAATACACGGTTCAGGGATTTAAATATCTGTTTACGGATTTTGAATTGTTCAAAACCTATCTTTCCGGAGGAATAGTGTTTTATGGCGGAATGATAGGTATCTTTATCGGTCTTATGGTGTATACCAAATTCTTTAAAGAGGACACAAGAGAGTGGCTTATGACCTCAATACCCGCCATTCCCATGTTTCATGCTCTCGGAAGGATTGGATGTGTATTCGGAGGATGTTGTTTTGGCGTTGTAGATAAGGTGACCGGCGTGATTGGAACCCTGAATCCCGAGACCGGTTATTATGAACGGGGGGCAAATCCCATTTTCCATAATGGTGATATATATAATGCCCAGATCGGCTGTTATACACTTCCCATTCAGCTTTATGAGTCCTTAGGACTGCTATTGATTTTTATCATACTTTTGGTTAATCTGTTTATACAGGGTCTTAAACCGATTTATTACAGACCCATGGGTATATATTTTGTTTTGTACGGTACTATGAGGTTTATTCTGGAATTCTGGCGCGGCGATCTTTTGCGCGGAATCTGGGGACCTTTTTCCACGTCACAGTGGATAAGTCTGTTTGTTGTTCCCTTCGGGATTTATTGCCTCGTATGTCCCACATCAAAGAATATTCTTGAGAAATGCTATACGGCTAAGAAAAAGGTTGTAGAGGAGGATTAAAAATGTTCTGTTCCAATTGCGGTAAAAAAAATGATGATGATGCTTTGTTTTGCGCCTACTGCGGTACAAAGCTTGAAGTTCCGGTTGTGGAATCAGCACCTGCACCTGTAGCAGAGCCCGCACCGGTAGCAGAGCCTATACCGGCAACTACTACTGAGACTGCACCTGTAGCAGAGCCTGCGCCTGTAGAAGAGGCTGCACCTGCTCCGGTAACTCCGGATCCAATTCCTCATACTGCTGAACCTATCGGCGTAACAGTAGCAGCACCTGCAGCCGATTCCGTACCGGAAGCAGTACCTGCAGAGGCACCTGCGGCTGATCCTGTACCTCAGGCTGCACCGGTTGCACCTCAGGCCAATACTGTTCCACAGGCGGCTCCGATCCCTCAAGCGGCGCCCATTCCTCAGGCTGCACCCGTAAAAGTCAACCGGACCACAGGCAATACCGCAAACGGCGAGACTAAGGCTAAGCCGAAGTCCAAATTTAAGCCATGGATGTTTATTGCAGGGGGCGGAGCATTATTTTTAATCATCGCCATTATAGTCGGAGTTATTATTGCGGTAACCAAGCTTGGCGGCGGAAACGGCAAAGTAACGGGAACCTTCAATACATTCTATGATCCCGCTGAAGATATTACTTACATTTTCTACAATGAAAAAAATTTCAATAACTGGTTTGAAGGCCAGGCATATCTCGTACAACAGAACGATGACAATACAGTAGCTCTTCTTATGGATGAGGAAAATACGTTGTATTATGCAACATCTTCATACAAGATGGATATTGTCGATTATGACATAAAGAACAGCAGATATACCGTATCGGATGACGGATCGACCATTGCTTATCTGGATAACGATAACACTCTGTATACCTTCAACATCAAGAGTGGGCGCAAGAATACCATAGCTTATGATGTATCGACTACCCCCGTAATCTCACCTAAAGGAAAAGCGCTTCTATTCAATATAGAAGAAGACGGCGATGATACTCTTTATGCATATAATGGCAGAAAGGATTATAAGCTTACCAGAGATGTTCTTCCTATAGCAATCTCAGATGATATGAGATATATCTACTATACGGATCCTGAAAAATCAGCTGTTTACATTACAGATAAAAATTCCAACTCGAATAAGATTTCCGGTGACCTTGCAGATTATTACTTTACATTTAATAATGATCTTTCCCAGATCCTGTTTACAACTGATTCGGGATTATATATCTCGGAAAGAGGAGGGGATAAGGTTAAGTTGAGCGGATCCTATTCAGATCTGGATCTTGTTACCGCAAGAAACGGTTATCAGGCAAGAGGATATAATACAGTCTTTTCAGATAATATGAGCAGTTATGCACTTTGCTTCCATTATCCTATTGCTACTTTTGCCAACCAGGTCTGCTACGCTAATTCCGGTGATTCCTACGAAGTATTCAGGCTTACAAAGGATTGGCAGTGTGAGAAACTTGTGGGCGGAATGGATTATTTCATGGTTGATAAGAATGCTTCAGTGCTCTATTATACATCTTCGGATGATACTCTTTATAGAGTCAGACTTGGAGCAAAAGCTATCTCCGACAAGATCAGAGATGATGTATATGATTTCACCATTACAAGTAACGGTGCTGAAGTCTTCTTTATCGACGAAGAGGATGCTCTCTATATTCAGAAAGGCAACGGAAAGCCCAAGAAGATTGCCGATGATGTTACATCAATGGGTATCACTTATGACGGAGTGCTCCTTTACTTTACCGAATATGACGGTTACACCGGAGAATTATATTATTATAAGGGCGGAAGAAAAAAGCTGTTAAACGACGAAGCCAATTTCTTCAGACCGGAGATGGGAGTAACGTTCTACGGAGCTAACGGAGATATCAATAAGGGAACAAATGATATTTACGTTACCAAGAAGGGGGTTGCCTTTACGCTGATCTTACAGGAAGTAGAATAAAAAATGACTTTTTTAAAACGGCTTATTTCGATAGTTCTTCCGCTTGCGATTTTTGTATCTACGTTTTGTGCACTTATTTATTTTGTGGTGTTCAGTAAGGGATACCTCATGAACAGATACAGCGCGTACGGTACCGCATCTATGCTTTCCATGACAGAAAGCGATCTTGAAGCTGTGACGGATCGCCTTGTTGACTTTGTCAAGGGAAGGGAAGAATCTATCGAGATCAAGACGAATGTGAGAGGCGATTTTTCTGATTTTTTCAATAAAAAAGATGTATCGCATATGAATGACGTCGCAGGGATAATTGCGTCTATCAGATCAATAATGATAGTAAGTGCTGTCCTTGCGACGGCTTCTTTATGTTTTTTTATTCTGAAAGCCGGGAGAAAGAGCGGGAGTGAAGAAAAAGAGAAGATAAAAAAAGTGATCGCAACAGGCATAATAATATCCGATGCGATCATAATATTTGTATGTATTGTTGTAGTACTATTCGCAACCATCGATCTGAACGCTCTGGTGGTATTCTGCCATAAGATCATTTTCGATAATTCGGACTGGCTGCTGGATCCGAGATATGATAATCTGATATACCTTTGTCCGGAGCAGCTTTTTGTGGATGCGGGGAAACTCTGCGGAGCTGTTTTTGCGGGATTGATGGCCGTATCAGCAGTGCTGAGCGTTATTCTGTTTACTCGACAGTCACATCCTCGGAAGATTCACCGTTAAGAAATGTGATTATTATCTTTATCCTCTTGTATGCTCTTTCGTAGTTTTCTTTTGCGTAATCATATTTTTCCGTCATAGCTTCCTCGGTATAATTGTTTTCAAATAGATCATGGAAAGAAGCTACAGCTGTATCCATATAGGATGATGCCTCATCCGCGAGCCCTTCAAGATAATCGTAATCGGAAGGGAAATCCATGTCGGCAAAGATCTTGAAATTAGTCTCGAGAGCATCGAGATTCTGTATCAGCACTTCGGTATAATCTTCGGTTGCAGTGTCAATCTCATTTATATTATTATCTATGCGATAGATCGAATCGCAGAACTCATCAACTCTTGATCTGAAAGAGGAGAGTTCCTCATGCTTATCCGCATTCATGCTTTTACAGCCTGTAATGCTAAAAACTGATAATACAAGCATTATCAATGCAATAAAATATCTCTTTTTCATAAAGTATAAACTCCTGCAGACATCAAATCGAATACTCAACAACTTTATCATAATTCCGTATATTAAACAAGGTCAATTCTTAAGGGTAAATGATTAAAATTAGTACTATCAAAATACAGATGTAAATGTTAAAATATATAGTCAGTGAGCTTGTTTCAGGAGGTTAAACCTATTATGAACGGTGCCGAGGCAATAGTCAGATGCCTTGAAGAAGAAGGCGTAAAATATGTATTCGGATATCCGGGGGTGGCGATATGTCCGTTTTATAACAGTATTCTCGATTCCGATATCAAAACAATTCTTGTAAGGACAGAGCAGAATGCAGCCCATGCGGCGAGCGGGCTCGCAAGAATATCCGGAAAACCAGGTGTCTGCGCCGTTACATCCGGCCCGGGGGCTACAAATATTATTACCGGTATTGCAACTGCTTATGCCGATTCGATACCTCTTATAGTCATCACAGGTCAGGTAAAAAGTGATCTTATCGGTAGCGATGTGTTTCAGGAGGCGGATATCACCGGTGCCGTTGAGTCTTTCGTTAAATACAGCTATCTTGTCAAAAACGCCGATGATCTTCCGAGGATAATAAAGGAAGCTTTTCACATAGCCGATTCAGGAAGAAGAGGCCCGGTTCTCATAGATATACCTATCGATATCCAGAATGCACCTGTTAAGAACTTCAAGTATCCCGAAAGTGTCTCACTCAGGACTTATAAACCTACAGTTAAAGGTAATTCGGCACAGATAAAAAAGGTTACTAAAGAGCTTCAAAAAGCTAAAAAGCCTATCATTTGTCTCGGAGGTGGTGTAAAGCTCGGTAAAGCGGGCGCAGTGGTTCTGGATTTTGTACATAAGCATAAGATCCCGGTTGTGACAACAATGATGGGTATCGGCACTATCGAGACAGAGGATCCTCTGTATTTCGGAATGGTGGGAAATAACGGAAAACCTTATGCCAACAAGGCCATGAACGAGGCTGATGTGATCATGATGGTGGGCGCGAGAGTTGCAGACAGAGCTATCAGCCAGCCTGATCTTATCACCAAGGATAAAGTGCTGATACACATTGACGTCGACCCTGCCGAGATCGGAAAGAATGCGGTCTCTTCAATCCCTCTTGTGGGCGACTGCAAGGCTGTATTTGATGATCTGGCAGACGAAGATCTGAGCATCGATACATCCAAATGGTTGGACGAACTCAGGGCATTTAAAAAGGAACTTGCGGTAAAGAGAAATCCCAATAAAGCCTATGTTGATCCTCAGGGATTCATCGAAACTCTGACCGATAAGCTCAAGGATAATGCGGTATATATCGCAGATGTCGGACAGAATCAGATATTCAGCTGTGCATATGCAAAGATTAAGAAAAATACAAGTTTTCTTACATCCGGCGGAATGGGCACTATGGGCTATTCTATTCCCGCAGCACTGGGTGCAAAGCTTGCGGATCCCAAGAGACAGGTTGTTGCGGTGTGCGGCGACGGTTCATTTCAGATGTCAATGATGGAGCTCGCCACATTCAGGCAGTTTGGTGTAAATGCCAAGATAATAGTGTTTAATAACACTTACCTCGGAATGGTAAGGGAATACCAGCATTATTCCTATAAAGACAATTATTCGATGGTTTCGCTCGAAGGAAGTCCCGATCTTGAAAAGCTTGTGAGCGCTTACGATTTTGATTATTTAAGACTGAAGGATATGAAGAATCTGGATGAGACCATTGAAAGCTTTATATCAGACAAGAATAATGTACTCCTTGAAGTTATGATAGATCCAATGGATCTTGTAAAACAATGATAGGATAAGGATTTCGGAAATGAAAGCAAAACGTATATATTCCGTTACAGTTGAAAACAGATCCGGTGTACTTTCAAAGGTTAGCGGCCTTTTTGCAAGAAGGAGCTTTAATATCGACTCGCTTGCGGTCGGTGAGACAGATGATCCTGCAGTATCATCCATGACAATAGTGTCAAGCGGAGACGAGAGAACTCTTGAGCAGATAGAGAAGCAGCTCAACAAAAAGCTTGATGTAATTAAGGTGAAGACTTTCAACGAGCATCAGTGCGTGTCGAGAGAGTTAATGCTCATGAAGGTTAAATACAACAAATCAAACCGCAACGAGATCATGGAGATATGCGAAGTCATGAAGGCTGATATAGTTGATATGTCAATGCACTTTATGATGATACAGATATGTGATACCCCTGAAAAGATCGAACTCCTTATCAATATGTTTAAGTCAATAAGCATTGTGGAAATTGCACGAACAGGAACGCTTTCTCTCTCAAAATGTGCCGAGAATGAAGGTTGACATCAGGGTTTTAAATTGCTAAAGTTAAGGTGTTCGTCCATAATCTATGATGTATGTGAGGTTTTTTGATGAAAACAAAGGTTTTTCAGCTTCTTGCAAACAATACTTCGGGTGTTCTGAGCCGTATTTCAGGTCTTTTTTCAAGAAGAGGATACAATATTGAGAGCATTACCGCAGGTGTGACGGCAGATCCCCGTTATTCCAGGATCACAATAGTAACCAGCGGAGATGACGAAGTACTTGAACAGATAGAAAAACAGGTTGCAAAGCTTGAGGATATCCGCGTTATCAAAGAGCTTAAGCCCGGAGAGAGCGTATACAGAGAGCTTGCCCTTGTTAAGGTTAGATGCTCGGCTGACGAAAGACAGAGCATTATTGCCATCACGGATATATTCCGCGGAAAGATAGTGGATGTTGCCACCGAATGTCTGATAGTTGAGATAACCGGAGATGTTGAAAAGATAGACAAATTTATAGACCTTCTTGAGGGACATGAGATACTCGAACTTGCAAGAACGGGTATGGCCGGACTTTCAAGAGGTATTGAAAATGTGACTTTTCTGCCTTAATAAGGGCAGACAAATATAAAGCCAAACGGAGGAAAAAGAAATGGCAAGGATTTTTTATCAGGAAGACTGCAATCTTTCACTGCTTGAGGACAAGACCATAGCTATTATCGGCTACGGAAGTCAGGGTCACGCTCACGCGCTAAACCTTAAGGATTCGGGATGCAAAGTCATTATCGGCCTTTATGAGGGCTCAAAGAGCTGGGACAAGGCTGTAAAGCAGGGATTTGACGTATATACAGCAGCGGAAGCTGCAAAGAAGGCTGACATCATTATGATCCTTATCAATGATGAGAAGCAGGCTGATCTTTATAAGAATGATATCGAGCCCAACCTTGTTGCAGGCAACATGCTTATGTTTGCACACGGATTCAACATTCACTTCGGATGCATCAAGCCTCCCAAGGATGTTGATGTTACCATGATCGCTCCCAAGGGACCCGGACACACTGTACGCAGCGAGTATCAGGCAGGCAAGGGCGTTCCCTGTCTTATAGCTGTTGAGCAGGATGCTACCGGAAAAGCACAGGACATCGCACTTGCTTATGCACTCGGAATCGGCGGAGCAAGAGCAGGCGTTCTCGAGACCACATTCAGAACCGAGACAGAGACCGACCTCTTCGGTGAGCAGGCAGTTCTTTGCGGCGGCGTATGTGCACTTATGCAGGCAGGTTTTGAGACCCTTGTTGAAGCAGGATACGATCCCAGAAATGCTTACTTTGAGTGCATCCACGAGATGAAGCTGATCGTTGACCTTATCTATCAGTCAGGATTTGCCGGAATGAGATATTCAATCTCCAACACCGCAGAATACGGCGATTATATCACCGGTCCCAAGCTCATCACCGAGGATACCAAGAAGGCTATGAAGAAGATCCTTTCCGATATCCAGGACGGTACCTTTGCAAAGGAATTCCTTCTTGAGATGTCTGCAGGAAAGCAGGTTCATTTCCAGGCCATGAGAAAGCTTCATGCCGAGCATCCTTCAGAGAAGGTCGGTGAAGAAGTACGTAAGCTTTACAGCTGGAACAATGAAGAGGATAAGCTTATCAATAACTGATCATGACCAATTCTGTTTCTAAAAGAAAAGTTCATTTGGATATTTTCAGATTCATTGCCATGTTTCTTGTTATGTACGGTCATACGGGAAACAAGGCAATGAATCATTATCTTGTCGAAGGCGATGCGTTCTCTTATTTTTTCTGCATCGCTTTCCATGTTATTACCATTGCAAGTCCGTCCATGTTTTTCTTTATATCGGGCGGGCTTCTTTTGGGAAAAGAAGAGAGCATAAAAGATGTGCTTAAAAAGCGCATTTTAAGATATGCCATAGTGCTTGTATCTTTTAAGATTTTGCAGCTTGTATATATATTGCTGACCAATCCCGAATATGCACAGAATTCAGCTTATCAGACCGATCCGGTAAAGACTTTCTTCGGAGTTATCTACACCCAGCATGTTGTTGCTCAATACTGGTTTTTGGCATTCTACATGGCATTTCTGATCCTGCTGCCTCTTTTGCGTATTCTGGCACGTAATATGCAGGATAAGCACTTTATGTATTTGATCGTTATCTATTTCATATTCGAGGTTGTCCTTGTTATCTTCGAATTCTTTATGGGATATGACAGGATAGATCTATATTTCCCTTTATTCGATCAGATCATAATAAAGCCGCTGATCGGGTATTTTGTTATAACCAGACTGGGTGATAAAGTAAATGATAAGAAGTTCCTGCTGTGTCTTAACGGTGCAGGGCTTCTGCTTTATGTATTCAATATTTACTATTCACACAGAATACTGGTAGAGACCGGAAGTCTTGATACTCTCGAAGGTCTGATGCTGTTTACTGCTCTTATAGTTTATTGCGATGTCAAATTTATCAGCGATAAGCTAAAGCTGGGTGAAAAGAAATTTGCATCCTTTATTTCATTCTGCGCTGCCGCAGGAATCGTGACCTATCTGCTCGATCCTCAGCTGCACAGGATAACCGAATTTGTATATGATAAGACCTATATGACAATCAAATGGTTCCCTGCAGGTATTCTTTGGACTGTATGTGCACTTGCAATCGGAATACCTTTCGCCTGGCTCCTCAGAAAAATACCTTATGTGGGCAAGCTTTTCGGAGCCAAATAGTATTGATTATAAAATGATCGGAGGAAACACAAAATGGGAATGACAATGACCCAGAAGATCCTTGCTAACGGAGCAGGGCTCAGTGAAGTAAAGGCAGGACAGCTCATAATGGCTAAGCTTGATCTGGTGCTTGGAAATGATATCACAAGCCCGGTAGCCATTAAAGAGATGGAAAAAATGAAGACCACGGGAGTGTTCGACAAAGACAAGATCGCTCTTGTACCCGATCATTTTGCACCAAATAAAGATATCAAATCGGCACAGCATTGCAAATGTGTAAGAGAGTTTGCCAGAAAAAACGATATCACCAATTATTTTGAGATGGGAGATATGGGGATTGAGCATGCGCTCCTTCCCGAAAAAGGCCTTACGGTTCCGGGAGATGTGATAATCGGAGCAGATTCACATACATGCACGTACGGTGCTCTCGGAGCATTTTCAACCGGAGTGGGCTCTACAGATATGGCTGCGGGAATGGCAACAGGAGAAGCGTGGTTTAAAGTGCCTTCAGCCATAAAATTCAACCTTGTAGGTAAGCTTCCGAAGTGGGTTTCTGGAAAAGATGTGATACTTCATATTATCGGAATGATAGGTGTTGACGGTGCTCTTTACAGATCCATGGAGTTTACCGGTGAAGGCGTGCATGAGCTGTCAATGGATGACAGATTTACTATTGCCAATATGGCTATTGAGGCCGGCGGAAAGAACGGAATCTTCCCTGTCGATGACAAGACCATAGCTTACCTTAAAGAACATACCAACAGAGAATACAAAGTGTTTGAAGCAGATGCAGATGCGGAATATGATGAGGAATACACTATTGACCTCTCAAGCTTAAGACCTACCGTAGCTTTTCCACACCTTCCCGAAAACACTCACACTATAGATGAGATCAAAAAGATGGATCCCATCAAGATAGATCAGGTAGTTATCGGATCCTGCACCAACGGAAGGATAGACGATCTCAGGATCGCTGCTTCCGTATTGAAAGGCCGTAAGAAGGCAAAGGATATGCGCCTGATCGTGATCCCTGCCACTCAGGCCGTGTACATGCAGGCCATGGAGGAGGGACTTATCAAGACATTTATAGAAGCCGGAGCGGTCGTTTCAACTCCCACCTGCGGGCCTTGCCTTGGAGGATATATGGGCGTGCTTGCCGAAGGTGAACGCTGTGTTTCTACAACAAATCGTAACTTTGTAGGACGTATGGGGCATGTTGAATCGGAAGTTTACCTCGCAAGCCCCGCCGTTGCCGCGGCAAGCGCAGTAACAGGTACTATAAGCTGCCCCTGTGAGCTTGACTGAGCGGCTTTTATGGAACATATACAGGTCTGATATAGGAGATTGATAAAATGAACGCTAAAGGTACAGTATTTAAATACGGTGACAATGTTGATACCGATGTAATAATCCCCGCAAGATATCTTAATTCCAGTGATCCCGCCGAACTGGCAACTCACTGCATGGAGGATATCGACAAGGAGTTTGTCGGAAAGGTAAAAAAAGGTGATATAATAGTCGCTAACAAGAATTTCGGATGCGGTTCATCGAGAGAGCATGCTCCGATCGCGATAAAAGCATCGGGTGTAAGCTGTGTTATTGCAGAGACATTCGCCCGTATTTTCTATCGTAATTCCATTAACATCGGACTTCCCATCATAGAGTGTCCCGAGGCAGCAAAGGCTATAGAAGCCGGAGATGAAGTGGAAGTGAATTTCGATACCGGCATCATTACAGATATTACAAAAAATATGACTTTTGAAGGTCAGGCTTTCCCTGAATTCATGCAGAAGATCATCGCAAGTGAAGGATTGGTAAATTACATAAATAATCGTTAATGATTATTTGTCGCGCATAAACAATCGCTAAATACAAATATGGCATCTGGTTCTTTATCTGTTAAAAAATACGAAATAGACATGTGCAACGGCCCGCTGCTTGGAAAGATGCTGAAGTTTTACTTCCCTTTAATGGCTTCATCAATGCTTCAGTTACTTTTCAATGCAGCGGATATTATCGTTGTGGGAAGATTTGCGGGTCCGGAGGCACTTGCGGCTGTCGGTTCAACATCTTCACTGATAAACCTGCTCACCAACCTTTTTATGGGATTGTCGGTTGGCGCAAATGTTATGGTTGCCAGATATTACGGCGCCGACCAGGATGACGAGCTATCGGATATGGTGCACACAGCAATAACAACGGCGCTGATAAGCGGGGGCGTTCTTCTTGCTGTTGGTCTTTTTTTGACCGGCCCTATCCTAACGGCCATGGGTACCACCGCAGATGCATTGCCTCTTGCCAAGATCTATATACGTATATATTTTTGCGGCATGCCTTTTATGATGCTTTATAATTTCGGAGCCGCTATTTTACGTGCTATCGGAGATACCAGAAGGCCATTTATCTATCTGTTTATCTCGGGCTTTATAAACTTTGTCCTGAATCTTGTATTTGTTATTCCCTTTAAGATGAGTGTATCGGGAGTGGCGCTTGCCACTATCATTTCGCAGGGTATAGCCGCATTTCTTATAATCAGATGCCTTATGAATACAGATGCGGCCTACAGGCTTATTCTCACAAAGCTGCATGTTACCGGAGATAAATTCCTTAAAATGATCGGAATCGGCATTCCGGCAGGGCTTCAGGGGGTACTTTTCTCTTTCTCAAACGTAATAATCCAGTCATCCGTCAACACCTTTGATACAACGGCCGTTGCCGGAAACACTGCCGGGATGAATCTTGAAGGATTTGTCTACATGGCTATGAACGCCTTTTCACAGACATCCTTAAGCTTTTCCGGGCAGAACTACGGTGCGCGCAAATTCGACAGGATAAAGAAGATCATGTGGCTATCACTTATCTGCGTCACTGTTACCGGACTTATCTTCGGCGGAACGTTTATACTGTTTGCAAAGCCGCTGCTGCATCTTTATACAACGGACCCGGCGGTTATTTCGTACGGTGTGCTGAGGCTCAGATATATCTGTACCGCTTATTTCCTTTGCGGAACAATGGATACTATAGTGGGCGTTTTAAGAGGCATGGGGTATTCCATCATGCCGATGATAGTCAGCCTGACAGGTGCCTGCCTTTTCAGGATAGTGTGGATATTTACAATCTTCAGACAGATTCACAAGCTTGAGGTTCTGTATATCTCTTATCCCATAAGCTGGTTTATCACAACGGCTGTTCATCTTATCTGTTTTGCGATATGTTTTAGAAGGGTTAGCAAAGGAAGATCACAATCTTAGAAGAGTAGAAAACAGATCGTTTTTATGTTAAAATAATTCTATGTTTGCTTTTGTTGAAGGATTACTTGATGAACTGAATATTGATTCATGTGTGGTGGATGTCGGAGGATTCGGCGTTAATGTCGGGATCAGCTCACGAACATCCCTTTTAATGCCGGGACTTGGCGAACATGTTAAGCTATATACTTATACATCAGTCAGGGAGGACGGTATAAGCCTTTACGGGTTTGCGGACAGGGACGAGCTGTCACTGTTTAAACTGCTTATAAGTATCAGTGGAGTTGGTCCGAAGGCCGGTCTTTCAATACTATCGGCAATGGATCCTCAAGCTCTTAGAATGGCCATAATCTCGGAAGACCCAAAGGCTATAGCAAAAGCTCAGGGTGTCGGCGCCAAAACGGCCCAGCGTATAGTACTCGAGCTTAAGGATAAGGTAAAGATAACCGACAGGGATTTTGCTCCGGGAATCGACAACGCAGCCGCGGTACCTGCCGGAGGAGATTCTTCATTTACATCCGATATGGAAGATGCTGTATCTGCACTTGTGGCTCTGGGTTATGGTATCACCGAATCCAGAAAAGCGGTGGGAAGCGTTGAAGGCGCTTCGGAAATGGATTCAAGCGCGCTTCTGAGCGCTTCTTTAAAGAAGCTTTATTAATACGACCGATCAGAAAATTATGCAATAGTGGTTTGATATGCCAAGAACAATAGAGACCAGAGTTACAGAAGAAGACAAAAAAATAGAGACATCCTTAAGACCGCAGACCTTATCTTCCTATATCGGGCAGTCACAGATAAAGGAAGGCGTCTCAATAGCAATAGAAGCTGCAAAAGCAAGGGGAGATGCTCTGGATCATGTGCTTTTATATGGGCCTCCCGGCCTTGGAAAGACAACGCTTGCCGGAATTCTTTCAAATGAGATGGGCACACATCTTAAGGTGACAAGCGGCCCTGCCATCGAGAAAAGCGCAGAGATGGCTGCTATACTCAATTCTCTCCAGGAGGGAGATCTGCTTTTCATTGATGAGATCCACAGGCTTAACAGACAGGTGGAAGAAGTTCTTTATCCGGCAATGGAGGACTTTTGCATAGATGTGATCATCGGAAAGGATTCTTCTTCATCAAGCAGATCGGTAAGGCTCCCGCTTCCGCATTTTACGCTGGTAGGTGCAACAACAAGAGCAGGACTTCTTACGGCGCCTTTGAGAGACAGGTTTGGACTTATTTATAAGCTCGAATTCTACACCGTTCCCGAGCTTACACAGATCATCATGGCTTCTGCCGATAAGCTTGGTGTAACGATCAGTCCCGACGGTGCAAAAGAACTGGCCAGAAGAAGTCGTGGGACCCCGCGTCTTGCCAACCGTATACTCAAAAGAGTAAGAGATTATGCTCAGGTAAGGTATGACGGAATAATAACCGGTGAGATAGCTATAGAAGCACTGGATATGATGGCGGTTGACCGGCTTGGCCTTGATCATGTAGACAGAAATATCCTGTCGACTATAATAAATAAATTTGACGGCGGACCTGTGGGACTCGATACGCTGGCAGCCGCCACCGGGGAAGATCCGGGCACTATAGAAGATGTATACGAGCCCTATCTGGTGCTTAACGGTTTTATTAACCGTACTCCCAAGGGGAGAGTCGCAACCGAGAATGCGTACAGGCATATGGGGCTTTGACATATTAGGAGAAGGTAAAAAGGAGTATTAACCATGGCAGAATCAAAGATAACGATAGGCGGTAAATCCCTTGTAATATCCGGAAGTGAATCGGAAGATCATTTACAGGAAGTTGCCGATTATGTCAATAAAAAATTATCCGAAGCACAGGCTGCTCCGGGATACAATAAAATGACCAACGATACAAAGATCATGCTTCTCGAACTCAATATGGGAGATGATTATATCTCCGCAAAGAGCGGACTCGATGAAGCCATGACCAATCTTGCATCAAGAGATAAAGAGATCTACGAGCTTAAAAGAGAGAGCGAAAGCCTTAAAAAAGAGCTTGAGACTGCCAAGAAACAAGTGGAGGAGCTTCAAAACGGCGCTGCGGAAAACGCTGCAAAGATAATGAGGCTTGAAACAGAACTAAAGAATAAAAAATGACAGCATTCAATAATGATATAATCTACAAACCGGAGCTCCTTGCTCCCGCCGGGGGCAAGGAGAGCTTTTTTGGGGTTTTACGGGCAGGAGCTGATGCGGTATACCTTGCAGGTGAGCATTACGGAGCAAGGGCCTATGCCGAGAATTTTTCAAATGAAGAGCTCGAAAACTGCATCAGATATGCACATTTATACGGCAAAAAGGTTTACATAACTATAAATACCCTTATTAAAAACAGTGAAACCGATGACCTTATAAGCTTTGTAAAGCCCTTTTACGAATCCGGTGTCGATGGTGTAATTGTTCAGGATATAGGTATTATCAGCATAATAAAGAAAAATTTTCCTTATCTTGAGATACATGCCAGTACCCAGATGAGCATAACCACCACATATGGGGCGGAATTTCTTAAGGGAATGGGCGTTACCAGAGTAGTACCCGCAAGAGAGCTTTCTTTGGCAGAAATTAAGCGTATGAAGGCTGAAACAGGGCTTGAACTTGAGTGCTTTATTCACGGTGCCATGTGTTACAGCTACTCGGGGCAGTGTCTTTTCAGCTCATGCATTGGTCTGCGAAGCGGTAACCGTGGAAAATGTGCTCAGCCCTGCAGATTGCCCTACAAAGTGGATGGAAAAGAGATTTATCCATTAAGCATGAAGGATATGTGCACTCTTAATATCCTTGATAAGCTTATAGATGCGGGTATTGATTCTTTCAAGATAGAAGGAAGAATGAAAAAGCCCGAATATGCTGCAGGCGTAACTGCTATATACCGAAAGTATATCGACAGATATTTTGTTAATAAATCTCTTGATATAGACCCTGAAGATATCAGAACTCTTGAAGACCTTTATATCAGGAGCGAGATATCTGACGGTTATTATGATAAATATAACGGAAAAAGCATGATAACCATCACTTCTCCCTCATATAAAGGTGCGGAAGATTATCTGCTTAACAGGATAAGGTCGGATTATCTGTCTTCATCTCCTCAAAAGGGCTTAAAGCCATTTATGGTAGATTTTGAGGCTTCTTTTGTCGAAGGAAAGAATGCAGCCGTTACAGCCAAATGCGGTGACTTCAAGGCAACTGTGATGGGGGACGTTGTAGAAACAGCAAAAAACAGCCCTATAAGCAGGGATGATGTTATCAAATCCCTTAAAAAACTTGGTAATACTGTATTTGAGGCAGAAGAGAGTTCTTTTGAGAATGTTACAGTTTCGGAACGGGCTTATTATCCGCTTAAGGGTATCAATGAGTTGAGAAGAAGAGTTCTGTCTGAGCTGGAGAATCAGATAGCAGCCGTAAAAAAGGATATCCCCGAGAACATTTCCGACTATATCGAAAGCTCAAAGATAAACAATGTTAAGATCAGTCATAATGTAATAAATAAAAGTGAAAAATTTAATGTGCTTGTAGCCTCCGCAGACCAGATAAGAGCATTATCCCCCTTCAGTGACTTTATTGGCAGAATATATGTACCTGAGGATCTTATCCTTCGCGAGGGTGAATCTTTTATAAAAAATGTAAGATTATCGGCTGATACTCCTGTCTTTTGTGCGCTTCCCTACATGAGAAGATATAAAGATATAGCTCTTACGGAAAAAATGAAAGAGCTGGCATCCAAGGGCGCAGTCAGTGGATTTCTTGTAAGAAATCTTGAAGACCTCACCATGATGCTTGCCTTTAAGGAAAAGAACCCGGATATTATTCTGGTGTGCGATCACACTCTCTATATATGGAATGATCATGCAATAAAACATCTTGGAATATATGCCGACAGTCTTACGCTCCCTATCGAGCTTTCAATGAAAGAGCATAGGACAGAAGCGTTAAATGCTCCGCATACAGCATTTGAAAAGATGATATACGGCAGGTTCCCGCTTATGCAGAGTGCTAACTGTTTGCTTAAAACCTGCTTTGAATGCAGAAAAAAAGATATATCCAAAAGAGGATTCATCTATATAAAAGACAGAACAGGCAGAATGCTTCCCGTTTATCCTGACTGCGAACACTGTAATAACACTATATACAATGCTGTGGTATACAGTGCTTATGATCTTGATAAAGCCGGATTATCCGATAATGTGACTTTCAGGATAGACTTTACGGATGAAGATTATGATAATACTTCGAATGTGATGAGATACTATACCCGGATGATAGGCGGAGAGAATCCCGGAAAACCTACATGGGAGTACACCACGGGATTTGATAAAAAAAGTACGGAATAGGGAATATGAGATTTATTTTACCTCAGATATCCAATTATATACTTGCTTTTTTAATGATATGCTATGCTGTTCTGGCTCTTTTTGATTTTGCGGTCAAAAAGGGAACCGGCAAGTCGGTGATCGCCGGATGCCAGAATATGTGTAATATCTTTATAGCTTTAACAGGATTTTTTCATCTTTATTATGTAACTGATAAAGCTGTATATCTTCTCATCTGCTTGGGCGTCGTGGTAGCCCTTCTTATGATGCTTGGATTTACCAAGCTTATTTACCGCGATTCCAACAGGCTCCTTTTAAACAACATGTCCATGCTTTTTACTGTCGGAATCCTTATTCTTTCAAGAATATCCACCGGAAAAGTACTCAGACAGTTTGTGGTATTTCTTATCAGTCTAATGGTCAGCATGGCGATCCCATTGATTTTTTTAAAGATCAATTTTCTCAGAAAGCTCACTTGGGCTTATGCCGGAGTCGGTCTCGCTATGATCGCTTCTGTCTATATTGCGGGTGAAGTTATTCACGGTTCAAGAATAAATATATCCGTATTCGGACTTACTTTTCAGCCTTCCGAAGCGGTCAAGATCCTGTTTGTGTTCTTTCTTGCAGGTATGCTTTGGGATAATTATAAATTTAAAAATATTGTATTTACCTCGCTCGTATCGGCTTTATTCGTAATTATCCTTGTTATTTCCAGGGATCTTGGATCGGCACTGATCTTTTATGTTTTATTTATGTTTGTGGTATATGTATCAAGCGGTAATTCACTTTATCTTATAGGCCTGATCGGCCTTGGTGCGGGATTTTCCGTATTGGCTTACAAGCTGTTTTCACATGTCAGGATAAGATTCATAATATGGAAAGATCCTTGGAGTGATATTGATAATAAGGGTTATCAGATAGCACAGAGCCTGTTTAAGATAACAGGCGGAGGACTGTTTGGAATGGGCCTCGGTAACGGAAGCCCCAGGGATATACCCTATGTTGAGACGGATTTTATCTTTTCGGCCATCGCGGAGGAACTTGGAATAATCTTTGCCATCGGTTTACTGCTCGTATCTCTTAGTTCTTTTATAGAGATGATGAGATTGGCATCAAAGATAGTGGATCCTTTTTACAGACTGGTAGTGTACGGTATAGCCCTTTCACTTACATTCCAGACATTTCTTACAGTTGGCGGAGGAACAAAGTTTATTCCTCTTACCGGCGTTACATATCCTCTTGTCAGCTACGGCGGAACATCGATGCTGGTGTCCATGGTTATGTATTATATAGTTCAGGCAGTTTATATCAAACTGCGAAAAGAGACAGTTGATAATGCTTTAAAACCCTTTATTTTCCATAAGAAACCGGACCGGGACAGGAATAATGCAAATAGATTTAAAAAAGGTAATTAACTCAAAACCACAGAAAAAGAATATTTATTTTTCCATCGGTATTTTTACTGCTTTGTTTGTTATGCTCGCAGTTTATATCAATACTGTATATTTTAAAGAATCGAAAGAGCTTCTTTCAAACAGCTATAACAAACAGGAATCAAATCTGATGAAAAAGACGTTGCGAGGCAGTATTCTTTCATCAGATGGAACCGTACTGGCTTATTCCAGACTAAATGCAGATGGAAGTCAGACAAGAGTTTACCCCTATGGCTGCGTTTTTTGTCATGCCGTCGGTTATAATGCTTTTTCAAAAAACGGGATAGAAGCGGAGGTCAATTATTATCTTTTAAATACCGGAGATTCTGTGCTGGACAGAGCACAGAAATCGGGAGAAGGAAGTCTCGCTGACGGATATACGGCTGTTTCTACCTTAAATACCAAGCTTCAGGTTCTGGCGGATCAGGCTTTGGGAGAAAGAGAGGGCGCGGTATTTGTTACTGATGTCAAAACAGGAAAAATACTTGCTCTTGTTTCGCACCCGGTATTTGACCCAAACAATATCGAAGAAGACTGGGATTATATAGCAGAGAATGATTCGTCACCTCTTCTAAACAGAGTTACTCAGGGTTTTTATCCACCGGGATCGGTTTTTAAGATCTTTACCGCATATGAGTATTATCGTGAAGGCATGGATTATGAGTCTTACGGATTTGATTGTAACGGCTATTTCAGTACGGAAGATTACAGGATAAGCTGCTTCCACGGAGGAGCTCACGGACATGTGGATTTCGAGACTTCTTTCGCAAAATCCTGCAATTCATCCTTTGCAAATATCGGTACATCCCTTAATGATGAAGAATTCAAGAAGGGACTTTCCAATCTGCTTTTTGATACGGAATTACCAACGGGCTTTTATAACCGGGGCGTATCGGTTTCGTCTTATGATATAAGCTCGGTTTTTAAGAAGCTTCAGACCTCAATAGGCCAGGGTGATACTTCTGTTTCTCCCTATCATATCAATCTTGTGACAATGGCCATAGCAAACGGTGGAGAGCTGATGGTCCCATATATAGTTGACAGTATTGAGGATTCAAGAGGTTTAACAATAAAAAAATATCATCCGGAGAGTTACGGAAAACTGCTCACGGATGATGAATCTATGTTTTTAAAAGAGCTTATGAGAGCGGTAGTAACCAAGGGAACAGGATCGCAGCTGGGCTCAGATATCTATGAAGCCGCAGGCAAGACAGGATCTGCGGAATATAACAACCATGGTGATTCACATGGATGGTTTACGGGTTTTGCTCCTGTAGATAACCCTGAGATAGCGATCACCGTAATAGTTGAAAGGGGCGGTACCGGCAGTGAAAGCGCTGTTCCTATTGCAAAACAGTTGTTTGACCTGTATTTTGAAGAGATCAGATAAAGGTATTATCTTATACCGCGGATAATCAGGTAAGGCGCTTGATCTCCAGATCGGGTTTGGACTGAAGATCGAGTATATCACCCATATCCGACCTTAAAACAGGCCTTGAATAATTGGTGTTGTTAATCATTATTACTTCCCATTCGGAATCATCACTTAGTACAACCCTTGATCCTATCTGGGTGTTGGCTATCTTGGCCATGAGAGGAAGAAGGATCTCAACATCATATTTATCGATGTTTTTCTCAAAATTGCCGAGTATCTGAAGCGGTGTGAAAGCATTTCTGAAGGAGCGGGGAGAGGCCATTGCGATATATGTGTCAACAATAGCCATGTATCTTGCATATTTGTCGATCCTGTCGCCCCTCATGTGATAAGGGTATCCGCTTCCGTCATATTTTTCATGGTGCATTATAACGGCATTCTTGACGTGCTCATTAAGGTTCATGTCCATTTTCACAACATTATAACCTATAACGGGATGCTTTTTTACGAGAGCAAATTCTTCCTCTGTGAGCTTACCAGGCTTCCAGAGTATATCGTTCGGAAGGCTCCATTTGCCTATATCATAATAAAATCCGCACAGGATCATTATCTTTTTTTCTTCGGGAGTAAACTTCAGCCAGTTTGCAAAGGCGCCTGCAAGAAGAGCAGCGTTAAATGACTGAGTGTAAGTGAGCTCATCCTCGTTTGCAACCATATTATAAAGGAAATCGAGCAACTCACCCTCGTTTGTTATGCATGCAGCGCAATCCTCATATATGGACATAAGGTCATCTGAAAAGATAGATCGTTTTGTCTGAAGATAGGAGATAAAAATTCCTTTGTACTTGATCAGATTCTCGTTATAAACCTTGCAGAACCGCTGAAAGTGCTCATTAAAAAAGAGTTTTTCATGATGTGTCGTGGCATAATCGGAAGGCTCCATTATGGAAACACACATCAGACCGTGACGTTTAATGCGGTCAACCATCTTTTCGTCGACTTTTGTGTTCTTGGCATATACTACGGCTCCGTTAGAAGCTGTTATGTCTTCCGCCAATTCCATTCCCGGTTTTAATTCCAATACAGTAATAGTTTTCATAGTAATCCCCTTTGTATTCAAGTATATCATATTAGTCTGTATATTTTAATAAAATATATACAATTTAACCTATAATTTTATTAAATAGGATTATTTTTGTGATATACTATCCCTATGAGCGCAAAATTTAAGTTTTTTCCGCATGTTTACATATCGGAGAGCATCAAACCGCACAGGCTTTTTTTCATAAGAATGAAGATAAAAGCAGGAAAGGGCGGTTATTTTGTGATCGTTCCCTCTCAGAGGGATGATGAAATGCTTGAAATATTATCATCTAAAGAGACTGCCAAAAAACAGTACGACAAAAGGCGCTTTATAGTGGGCGGAATAGCCGACAATAAACTTGATGCGCTCAAACTGGTACAGCTGATGACCATCGACTGTCAGAGGATCAGGGGAGACCTTAACCTTAAGGAATATATATCATGTGGGCAATTCTATTAAAAGTTCTGTCAATAATAGGAATAGTGATCGCATGCATTATCGGAGCGGTACTTGTTTTACTGCTCCTTGTTTTGCTGTGCCCGATATGCTACAGAGTAAATGGAAATGCCCATGACGGAAAGATAACCGCAAAGGTGAGACTTCACTATCTGTTTGGACTTATAAGGGCGGGATATGATTACCCCGAGCCCGGAAACATATATGCAAGGATCGCCTGGTATCACCTCTATGACAGCAAGGACCCCAAGGCAGGTAATAAAGACTATATCAAAGACGCACACAAACGTGATAATAAAAAAGACCGTAAAAACGATATCAAAAACGATATCAAAGACGATATCAAAGACGATATCAAAAAGGAAGACGTTTCGGATACAGATGATCTTCCGGATAACACTCTGACGGAGATAAATATTGATGATATCCCGGATGAAGTAAAAGAGGAGTCTGTCACACAAGAAGAACCGGTAAATGCTTCGGAACCTGCGGGCGATACAAAAACAGAAAAGAAGAGCGGCAAGGATAAAAAGAAGATCTTAAATCCCATATATCATATCAAAAAGGCATGGGAAGACTTTAAATACAAGGTTATCGCAAAAGTAAAAATTATATATAAGGATGTAAGCTTCTATAAAAAGCTTTTGCTTCACGAGGATACTCAGGGGCTTCTTAAAACTGTGAAAAAGAATCTTATACGTATTCTTAAGCAGATGCGTCCAAAATACGGGCATGCCGATATAGAGTACGGCATGGATTCCCCCGATACTACAGCATATATTTTCGGAGCTTATTCGGTAGTATTTGCAAAGAAGCTCAAAAAATACGTTTTAAAGCCGAATTTTGAAGAAAAAATGCTTGAAGGTGAACTGGAAGTCGGAGGATTTTTCAATCTCTTCGGTATTGTGATATTTGCTCTGCCTGTTGTATTTTCACGTAAACTAAGGAAGCTTAGGGCAAGACTTGACAGACATTCCGATAATATGGAGACCTGCCGCAGAAAAGCCGAAAAGAAGTATAACAAGGCTCTGGACGAACTTGAAAAAGAGTACTCGGCATAAATTACTCTTTACATAACTCGGATTTTTTTGTATTCTTATTTTGTATGCAAATGATTAAACAGGAGGCTGTTTGAATGGCTGACAAAGATAATAACTTTAAAGAAGTGATCTCATCGCTGCTCAGCGGTATGGAAAATGTGGTTTCCACCAAAACCGTTGTTGGACAGCCCACGGTGATAGGAGATACCACCATAGTCCCTCTTGTGGATGTTTCTTTCGGTGTTGCGGCAGGCTCATCTGCCAATAATACAAAGAACTCAAACAGCGGAGTAGGCGGAATGGGCGGAAAGGTATCACCCACTGCGATCCTCGTAATACATGACGGAGTGACAAGGCTCATAAGTGTAAAGGATCAGGACGTACTTACCAAGGTACTGGACATGCTTCCCGAAGTGGTAAATAAGATCACGAAACCCAAGAAGGGTGAAGTGACCGACGATGAGGCAAAAGATATCGCCTTCCCGGAAAGCGAGTCGTAGAAGACCTCCGCAACTTGTTTTAAACCTTTCATTTGCCGGTTTGGATGGTTAACAGATGATAGATTTTGAAGAGATAGAAAAGAGCAACTCGGAAGAGGAGCTTAAGAAAATTAAAATATTTCTCTTTCAGGAAAATCTCCGCATAGCCGCCGAGAAAAAGCGCCTTGATGAAGAACGCGAGAGGCTCAAAAAGCTTCAGGACGATTTCATGAGGGACAGAGTTGTATTGAGGGATGAGTTGGATGAGCTCAACAGGCGCACCCTGAATGAGCGTAAGAGGCTTCGCGAGGAGAATCAGTTTTTTGATAAAAAGATGGCTATTCTCACGGAAGGTTTCAGATCGCTGGAAGAGGATCGCCGCAAGTTTGAAAAAGAGAAAAAGGCTTATCTGGAGCGTGTTAATATGCAATCCAAATCAGGACCTGCCGATGCTGCAGACGTTGCGGAATTTCTGTTTAGAAGTATCGGAAGTAATACACTCGGAACCAGAAAGCGTTATAAGGATCTTATAAAGATATTCCATCCGGATAATCTTTTCGGTGATCTCGAACTTGCTCAGGCCTTGAGCAAAGAATTCCAGAAGAGAAGAGATATGTAGGTTTTTTGATTCACATAAACGGACAAAAACGGGCTGTCGCTTTAGCGACAGCCCGTTTGCATTACAAATATAAAAACATTGATTTGTATCTATATTTATATTAGTAAATAAATTATAAAAAAACGCCTGATTAGATGGCGAATCGTCACGAAAACAAGCCATTCATCCCTAATTACTCACAAATTCGCAACTTTGTGTTATTATAACCACAAACAAGATGCATTAGGTTTAACCTGATATATTTTACATGTCAACCAACAGTGCTGAGCATTAGATCATAAGCTTTGCCGGTTTTTTGAAAGCTTGCATCGGCGTTCGGTGCGAGAGAGGAGTACATGATGAGCAAACTTATTAACAAAAACATTATCAAAGCCATGACGATAGGTCTTTCGGCTGTAATGACATTAGGATCTTTTAATCTTGTCGCATTTGCTGCGGAATCCGAAGGGGATCCCAATACCCAGCCTGCAAACGAAGGCACAGATGCGATCGATCAGGGCGCGGAGGAAGCGGTTACTGCTGCAGATGCAAAGGATACCACTGAAACTGCTCTCCAGACGATTGGCGCATCGGTCGGATTTATTGAGGAAGCTGTCAAAGCTGTTGATGAATTCAAAGAGGAAGTTACAGACCTTATCTCCGATAAGCAGAAAGAGAGTGATACATACCAGAATATCATTGAAGCGGCTGAGACACTCGAAGAAGAACTTACCGACGATTATGGCGTAGAGAAAGACGGCTCGAAGGATTCTTCCGAGAATACTTCGAATGAAGCAGATGATGACGGTAAGCCTGCCGGGGATACTCAGGATGGAGATAATAATGCTGATCATGCTGAGAATACCCAGGGAGGAGCATCAGACGGTGATGTTGCGCCTGCTGGAAATACTCAGGGAGAAGCGTCAGAAGGCGATGCTGCGCCCACAGAGGAGAGCCAGGGGAATACATCAAGTGACGATAACAAGCCTGTTGAGGAAGCTCAGGGAACTGCATCGTATGGCGATATCGCACCCGCCGGGGAAACAGTTGTGGACGAGAAGGATGCTGATGTCATAGAGTATCTTGAGGACGTAAGAGATGATCTTGATGCCGCAGCTAAGCTGGAAACAGAGATTGACGCCAAAGTAACCGAAGCTAACGGATATATTGATGATGCTAACGAGATCGTTGAAAGCAAAGAATTAGCAGAATTAAATGAACAGATCAACGCTTTCATCGAAAAGATCGGAACCAAGACTGAGAAAGAAGCAGCTAAAGATGCAGAGCAGAACGAGACTGCCGGTCAGAGTGAAGATGAAACCGAGAAGCCTACAGAAACTGCTGATGACAGTGAGGAAAAGGAGACAGACACTCAGACCGATAATTCTGAGAATCAGCAGGATCAGGATAGTGATTCCGAGGCTACGGAAGATACTACTCTGATCGAATCTCTTGAAAAGAAGGAAGAGGCAGTTGACGGATATGTATCGGTTGTAGAAAATGCTACTGAGAAGGAAGTTGCAGAACAGGCTGTTGAGGAAGCACGCGGGCAGAAGGATTCTGCCGTAGGCGAGTATGAAGATGCTTCCGACGAACTTGAAAAACTGGAAGCAGCCGCTGCCGCAGCTAAGGCTAATTACGATGATGCTGTTGGTAAATATAATGATGTTAAGGCAAAACTTGACGCTAAACTTGCAGAGTATAACAGTCTTATAGAGCAGGCCAAGGACAGTGCGGGAGAGGCTGATGAAGAGATTGAAAGACTTAAAGCGGAAGCTGAAGCTCTTTCAAAGGCAGTAACAGAAGCAAAAGACAGCTATAATACCACAGGATATGAACTTATCGCAGCACTTGAGAAGAATATACAGAATAACAAGAGTAAACAGACATTTGCAAATTACAGAGAACTTGTTAAGAATATCATGCAGTTCTATTATGTTCCGGACGTGCTTGGAGGAACTTTCGGCGAATGGACATCTGATTGGTACAAGGCACCGGGAGGAGACTGGTATGATAATGGTGTGAAGACGAACACTACTGGCAATGTTCTCAATTATGGTCACTTTACCTATACGGACGCTGAGGGCAATCCTCAGGAGATGTATATAAACTACAAGACAGCTGATGGAAATACAGAGAAGACTACAAGCGGCGTTATTATCTTTGAAAAAACAGAACATCTGGTGATCGGTAATAAGGAAAAGTGCCGTGATATCACTGAAGATATGATGGATAAGCTTGATAAGGATGGCTTATATGTTGACGAAGAGGCTGGTTTTGTATACGTCAAGAAAGACGATGGCAGTATCGTAAGATACAATACAACTCAAGGCGGAGAGTTCCATAACGGCGCCTTCAATCAGAACCAGATCGACGATGCTTCTAACTACAGCGTTGTCAGCGAAGAGGATATCGCGAGTATTTCGGCTGATATTCGTCTTACGGATGTGTATATTGATAAGAACACCGAAAATGTTTCGTACAGCTTTGAGAACGGTAAACTTACAAAGACTGTAACTGCTGATGTTACCACAACAAAGTACGTCGGAACGCTGGTGACAAAGGAAGGTACGGTTGAAGGTAAGGCGGCTACATCATTTGAGAGTGAGGATCTGGCGAAGCAGGACGCTGTAAATGAACTTCAGAAAAAGATTGATGCTCTTGGAGAGAATGAAACTTTAGTTATTGGTGAAAAAGAATATGTCAAGGGAGATAAGGTAGAGAATAACGGATTTGTTGAGATAGAGAAGAAGGATGAAAACGAGAAATCGATCACTACCGGATTTACTATCAGTGTTGCCTACGATCAGAAGTTCTCTGAGACCGTACCGGTTGATACAACAAATGTTAATCTTCATACAAAGACTCCCAGCCAGCAGGATTTGGAAAACGCACTTAAAGAAATAGCCACAGGAAAATTATATGGCAATTCGGAAAGCAAAGAAGTAACAGGTTACGAAATCACAGGTGTAAAATATGTTCAGAACGGTAATGGCAATACCGGTAAATTAAGCGGAAATGTTAAGATTAATTACATTGAACTTGGTGTTAAGGATGTTACGATCAGCGGAACTGAAGGGCAGGATTGTGATACAATCATCATCACTGATGATGCAGTAAAGGCGGCTCTTGCTAAGGCCGGAGTGAACGGAGAGATCATAAATGTTTCTTATGAAGCTGAAAAGGCTACGCCTGTAACCACGACTTCTACATACACCACATATGGTTACAAGGCTATAGATTATCTCATTAAAACAGTCAGTGTTTCTGTGGAAGATACTCCAACAGAAACCAAGGAACTTTACAAGTTAGTATTCAGCAAAGTAGCGGATACAGCCAGAACTGAGTATAGAAATGACAACTGGTACACTGGAAACATTTTGCTTGCTGAATTTGAGAATGAGACATACACTACTGACGGAAATGGTGGTGGAGATTACACTTATACAAATCCCGGTCAGAAACCTGTTTCTGTAACTGATGAAACTGTTAAGGCAAATAACAGTGACTTCCGCTCAAAGATCGACAACTGTGCTGAAGTGGCAGCTCAATATGCAGCGCTGGCTGAAAAGGCAGCAGCAGCACAGAGGGCTGTTAATTTAGCAGCAGGTGAGGTTGAAGAACTTGAGGCTCAGCTTAATAAACTTGGCAAGGAAGCTGATCTTAAGGAACTCAAAGAGTTCACCACAAAGATTAGCGATGCAAAACAGAGACTTAGCGATGCTGAGGCAATTAAGGATTCTATCGTTTCAAAGTTCGATAATCTGGAGAAGGACTTCCAGGAGAAGGTTTGGGAAGCTGTCAACGATAACAATGTAAATGGCGACGGAACCAAAGATGACGACAGCAATGGAACCAACAACGGCGGAACTTCCGAAGACGGAACTAATGACGACGGCGGCAACGGAACCAATGACAGTGGAACTACCGATGACGTAACCAATGACGACGACGGCAACGGCAATGGTAATGGGACCGATGATGGCGATGATAACGGTGACGACAATGGAAGCGGTACTGAAACAGAGCCTGAACCTGAAGCAAATGAAGAGAGTGTAAACGGAGGAGAATCCGGAAGCGACAACGGAACGACCGATAACGGTACTACTGACAACGGAACGACCGACAACGGTACTACTGACAACGGAACGACCGA
>CAMUYA010000029.1 GCA_947164865.1 uncultured Lachnospiraceae bacterium | reverse complement strand
GAAAGCTTCCAAGAATAAGTATTTTTGATTCCTTGTCATAAAATGGCGGAATCGGATGTAATATGTGTTCCTTCAATTTCTTCGTCCTTCTTTGTGGAATCTGGTATCATAGCCCTTTTTTCCGGCACTGATTGCCAGTTCGTAGCAACGTTTCATAAATAAAATCTAAGATATGTATTATTTTTTCGCCTTGACCAAAAGAAAATCCGGCTTATGTAAAAGATCCTCCTGTTCAGGAAACCTCTCTAAAATCTCGTCTGTAGGAATAGGCTCTATCATCTTTTCTATAATAAATCCATTCTCAGTCAAGGTATTAACGATGGTCGAGAACATGCGATGGTATTTCTTTATTCCCTCAACAAACCACTCAGACTCACGCTCACCTTCCCTTGCATAGTTGGACAGATTAACATAGATTTTTTTACCGTTCTCATCCCTGGTCCAACGGGGAATCTCACCGCTATAGGTCGTATTGATGGGGTTTTCCTGCGAAAAAACAAAGCTTCCGCCTATATTCAGCTTGTCATAGATCTTTTTAACCGCGCCATCAAAATCCTCTACATAATGAAACGCCAAAGAACTTATTACTATATCAAACTTACCATCCACTATCTCAATGTCCTCGATCGGCAGAAGCATATAGGAAATCGCAGGATTGGAGTTCTCCTTCTTGGCAACTTCAAGCATTTTCTCAGATATGTCGATTCCAACAACCTTAGAAGCACCTTTGTTTACAAACTCCACGCAGTGCTCACCAAAGCCACAGCCGAGATCTAATACACTCTTACCTTTAAGATCAGGAAGTAATGAAAAAAGTGCCGGTATCTCAAAGAGATCATTTGCGTTGCCTTCCCTGTCCCTTATAGCCTTGTACCCCTCAAAGAACTTCTCATTGTCAAAAATATTCTGTTTAGCCATTTTTCATATCCTCCTTATGCCCAGGCATATCAAGGTTCAAATTGAATCTTTTATCTCTTTCTTCATACTATCAAAAGATATGACAAAAGAACTTACTCTAGGTTCTACAGAAACGCCATTCCAATAAGGATCCACAAGGCCAAGTTCCGCCGGTGTCACTGACTCATAATTACCCTGCATACCTTCAATTCGGATCACACCTGAATGTTTTCGATTGGCATCACTTTCTATCGTTACTACTGCACTAAGTGCTCTGTCATAAGGCACATAGCCGTGGAGGTATTCATATTTTGGCACCAAATCAGCATCACCATTTGGGAAACCAATCCAAGGTCCGTAAGAAGAATTTAACGTATAAAACGGCACCTGATCGACCACATTAAAATCATCCCCATGATCATGCCCATTCATGCAAAGCAGAATGTTTTTCCCTTTAATCAGATCAAAGACTTCCTGCCCATTGCGAACAGCACGATTGTGGAATTGGTTCGTGAAGCTATGATGAGAAAAGATCACATAATCCTTGTCATCCTCTAATTCTTTTTTTCTCATTTTGAGCACCTTACTTACATAAAATAATTCTAAAATGATTGTACAACATACAAGACTATTTTCGTCGATATATTTCCTCCAAAAACGCCTGCAAAGCCCGTAAATGCGCTATTCTTGCTCGAGCAAACAGACCGTCTCGCCGTTCTGTTACGTGGGCAAGAAACTATATGTCAGTATTTCTCATATACCGGGCATCTTTATATGTTCCGATCTTTTTGATCTTATTATCCTTAAGCATCTTACCCAGAACCAGTTCAACTGTTTTTACGCTGACATCCGGAAGTTTTGCAATAATATCCTGCTTTGATACCGGTACTATCGCTCCCATCAAAATACTCTCAACTCTCTCGGACTTCTTTGCCTTTTTCAAAGAAATATCCGTAAAGGACTCATCCAGATCTTTGAAGCACTTATAGAGGACCTGTAGGAAATTCACAATAAACGGAACATAGTCATTTTCATTCTCATGCCATTTGTCAGATGACACCCTAAGTGCCTCATAATAACTGTCCTTATACTTGTTGATCTGCCCTTCAAATGAAATGTATTTTACGATGTCATAACCGGACTTATATAGAAGCAGAACCGTCAGTAATCTGGAAATTCGACCATTACCATCCATAAAAGGGTGAATGCATAAGAAATCCAGAACAAAACAGGGAATAAGTAAAAGCGGTGAAATCTCATAATCCTGTCTTGCATCATAATAAGCCAAAAGAAGCTGTTCCATCTCTTCGCTTACTTTTTCGGCAGAAACAGGCTTAAATCGAACATGCCTGCTTCCGTCCGGTCTGATTTCCATGATAAAGTTATCGCTCGTTTTATATTTGCCGGCTTCACGCGGGTTTGTCTGAGCCAAAAGCATCCTGTGAAAAGAAAGGATCGTTTCCTCTTTAATATCATGATTCGCTTGTTCTGTATGTATCAGATTAAGTGCATCCTTATACCCCGATATCTCCATTTCATCATGCGTCACAGGAGTTGCACCATCCACAATATCCTTTATCCTTGCATCTGTGGTAACAATTCCCTCAATTGCATTACTTCCTTTAACAGATTCAACAATTGCTTTATGGCGCAAGATTTCAAATGTTTCGCTATATTGAAGTTTACGAAACTCTTCTTTTGACCTGAGATCCGATATGATATCTGTCAATCCGACTATATTGCCGGGAACAGATTTTTTCAGAAACGAATAATCATATCTGTGCATATCATTTCCTCCAAATACAAATTTACTACCTAAAGTTTATCATTTTTTAGGTAGTAAATCAATTCATTGTCTATTCTTAAACTTATACGAGAAGAGATTGTTTTTTCTTCCATTATCAAAATCAAAGCACGATCTCATAAATTACTTATACATCCCTATCCATTGTATGAAAGCCGTTTTTGTCACTGCTGTTATACCCGGCCTGCTCGTAGAAATGCAGCGTCTCCGCTTTCTTTGATCCGGTAAGCAACATCATTTTATAACAGTTTTCTTGCTCAGCAATTTTCTTTGCATATGCCAGGCATTCTCCTGCATAGCCCTTTCCTCTGTGATCAGCGTGCGTTACTACATTTTCAACAAAGGCATAAGGTCTTACATTCCTTGTAAGATTCGGTATGATCACGCATACGCAGGAGGATACGATCTGACCATCCATCTCGTTCACGATCAAATGATGATTCGGATCTTCAAGGATCTGATCCCATGTTTTCTCCAAATGCTTATCATGCACCGGAATACGGTCTTCATGTAAGAACAGATACAGCTCAAGCAATGCATCCAGATCTTCTTTTACGACTTCCCGTACCATACGAAACACCCCGCGTCCGTTATTATTACCCTATCCTGTCAAACGCCTCTGAAAGCCGGGTAATACTCTCCACACCTTCAGGAATACTCTTTCCGAAGCGGTTCAGCCACAGGGCTCTGATCCCGACCTTTGCCGCGCCATGCACGTCACTGCTGACGGAATCACCGATATGGATCACTTCATCCGGTGACAGACCGCTTGAGCTCAATGCAAGTTCAAATAATCCTTTCCCCGGTTTATAACTCTTTGCATCCTCGGAAGTAAACACTCCCGCCGGATGCAGATCATGATATGCGATCGCCTGTAAGACGTCGGAAGTATCAATGTTAGAAACCACATATACCGGCAGAGGACTCTTTTCGAAAAACTCCTTCGAATCTTCAAAGATCGGCGGTTTGACCCAATGGGCGAACATCATATTGCTCAGTTCTTTTGCATCGGAACCGAAGCGCTCCAAAGTATGTACTAATGATCTTTCCTCCAGAACCCTCTGTGTTTCAAAGCTTTCACCAAAGGAATTCATAAACATGGTCTGAAAATCCTTCCACCAGAATGTATCCACTTCCGAAGGATCTTCCACTCTTCCGCTTTTGCATATGATATCCGTGATCTTTTTGATCACTTCACCGTCTTCGTGTACGATGGTTCCATAAAAATCCACAAAAAATGCTTTGATACTCATCTTCTTCTGCCTTTCCAGGCTTATTATATCAATTATCAGCCATTTGATAAAATCAGTTTTATTCTCATTGCACCGCAAACAGGCTTTCCTGCATGTCTATCCAGGATTCCTGCGGCACTTCATGTATGCTGTCTCCATCCTTGTAATTTCCGATCAGAAATGGTGAAGCCGGATCATGCAATCTGTTCTGCGAATAGATCACTTCAGGTTCAGCATTTGCATAGCAATATTTACAAAGATGAAGGCAGGTATTGTAAGCGCCTATATCACAGGACAGATAGCAGGCACATTCCGATCTGGCGCCTTTCTTCTTTGGTGCTGTAAGTCTTTTGCCGATGACCTTTTCATAATCGCTGATCTTCATACAGCCGCTGCAATCAGCTCCGTACTCTGCCAATTCATTTCCTTCCGCACACGGCTTAACGCTCATGCTGCATTCCGTTGCAATCTTTATGATCTCTTTCCCCAGCTTTAATCTGTCAGCCTTTGAAACTACTCTTGCCTCCGGAAAATTCTTCATGACTTTCGGATACAGATCGATAAAACTGATAACCACCGTCTTCGTATATCCCTTCAGGCTTTCCGCCATCTGCCTGAAAGCATGTAAATGATATTCCGCTGTATATCTGTCCGATAAAAGAATAGGATCATATCTCCATCCAACAGATCGCACACCCACCATATCCGACAATTTCTTAAAATCCTCTATCAAACGATGTTTATCCGGTACATTTGGCTCAATATCCCGTCCATACGGCGTGATCGTCACAAACCAATACTGTCCGAAATCCTTTATTAGATCCATATATGGAAACATAGGTGCGGGATTCTTTGTACAGAACCCTATCACATCGACTACCGACGGATCCAGTCTATACCTGCTCACCTGATTCGGATTATACGGATTGCGAACACAGACAAAGCCCTCTTTTATCCTTCCCGCAAACCACCCGGCATAAAAAGCCGGTATATCAGTTCTTTGTCCTGTATTAATGATCATATATACATCTGCCTCTTCTCATACTTCCCATCATTCTTTGTGCTTACAAAGCCGGTTCCTGATCCGCCCAGTCCCTATCCACGAATGATACACTCCTTCCCCAAATATCTCAGATCGCCTTTTACCTGTGTTTTGTTTTACAACGCGATGCCATCCTTCGATCTTCCGATTGAGATCCTTGTAATGATCCGCTGCTCCGTATTTACAGATCATGCGCTTATCTTTCCTTATTCCCGCGCCATGTAGGCATATAGTGTTACCCACTTATTCTCTTCTCCGACGTTTCCGGCCTTGAATGCAGGTACGCTTTTTGATGCTGTCAGCACATATCTTCCATTTTGCTGCATATGCTGATTCAACACTTTGTACCCGGCCTGCATGGCTTCCGACTCAGGCTCACATCCCAGAACGCGCAGGGCATAAACGATCTGATGTGCCCCGATCTTGATAGGATCGGGCGGAAAGAAGGTCCCTAACATCACATCTACCATGGGCGTCTGCATATCGTCTGTCCGGTAGAAAATGTTTCTTTTGGCAAAATAATGTACCAAGGCATCAGCGCATTCCGGCCTGTAACCTTTAAGCGATAGTTCCGCAGCCAGCAAAAGGTATTCAACCGTCAGTCGAGCGCAACTCTTATGCGGTTTCCTGGGATCATTAATCTTTTTGTTGGTGCTAATGCACCCAAATCCGCCGTCCTCTTTGATGAGCTTAAGAACACTGTCTATCTCTCTTTTTACGACTTCTTCCTGACCGTATCCCAATTTGACCAGATTCCTCAGCAATAACGGTTCACCGCACAACATTTTGAAGCCTGTGCTTTCAATCAAGCCAAACACCTCATCATCGATGTCCTTTCCGATATCGTCCCTTGTCAGCCCCCATTCGGCAAAGCCTAGGATCGCATCATACTTGTCCCAGTTTTTTTCTTTCCCGAGTTTTTTAAGTCCGCGCTCGTATACTTTGCTGCCAATAAGATCTTTTTTGCAGGCTATAACCTTTTCATCATTGTCCGGTAAATGTTCATATTCCTTCAGGGTTCTGAGCTTTACCTCCGGATTTATATCCTCCAGAAGCCAATCCAAAACGGTTTGATCCATTCTTCTCGCCCTCCTGCTTATTTCTTCTTTACAGGAATCCAGATTGCAGCGTGATAATCCGAAGCACTCGGGTCTCCATCTCCGTACCACTCAATGTTAACACGACCCGGGAACTCAAAGTCAGGGTTACCCGGCAGCCACTCTTTCCAGATTTTTGTGTTTACATCCTGAAGCGCTTTGGGGCAGGGACCGTAACAATCGAAGATCGCCCAGTCAAAATCCGGAAGTTCATAAACGGTCATTCCTTCCGGCACATCGCCGCCCTTGTAAATACCTGCAACGATATAGCTGAACCTGCCGTCGCCGACATCATCAACACAAACACCATATTCACCGATGTTGTTATCTACGATTGCTTTTTCATATATATTTGTCGGAGCATTTCCTTTCCAGACATTGCCTGCATATTTGTTGCGGATTTCATCCCAGAACCTGGGAATCTCCACGTAAGAAGTCTCTCCGTCAAATACTCTTGCAAATCCGATTACCTTGAAGCCGGTCATAGTTTTAATTTTATAATCCATCTTATTACCTCCGTGAATAGAAATTTCAACTTTCAGAGGAAGAAATGGTTTTATCGGTGCGCCTTCCCGCACCTGTGAAGGGCTCACACCATGAAAACGCGAAAAAGCTTTTGTAAAGCTTTCGGGTGTTTCATAGCAGTAGCGAAACGCAATATCGATTATCTTTTCATCTGTTTTCTGAAGGTCCAGCGCTGCCTTGTACAGCCTGCGGTTTCTGATATACTCACTCAGTCCGTAACCGGTCATCAGCGAGAATCCCTTCTGAAAAAAGAACGAGGACATAAAGACCTGTCCGGCAACATCCTGCGCACTGATGTTATCTTCCAGATGCTCTTCCATGTAATCGATTGCCTTCCGAATGCCGGTAAGCCACTCCATTTGTCACACTCCTTCTCTTTGATGGATTAATACTACACGGAACTGCAAAAGAAATCCTGTCTGTTTATGCTCCGTTTTGTCCGGCTTAATCTATTATCTGTCTATACTTGCGAATATGCATCCTGTAATTTGACAAATCCCTCTTTTTTTGGTATCTTTCTAACTAAGAAATGGGTTTTCACCGGGTAGGACTTAGGTCTGACAGGACTTGCCTGTTTCTTTTTTTATTTCCAAAATATCATAAAGATATTTCTTCCCGCTTGAAGCATGTCTGATTAAAAGCCTTCCCCGGAAGATGTTGTATCTCTCAATATTTCCATCATCTCCGTATACAGGCTAAGAAAACTTACTCATCCTGTTTCTTCTCGGAATCCTTTATTCTATAGTAATCCTCCGCATCAATCGTGATTTCAATATGATCCTTTGCGGATCTTAACCTCTCAAGCAAACAACAGACCTCCACATGCCCGGTCCAAGGGAATTGGTCTATACAACAAAGCTTCGTTGCTTCGTATCCGTTTTCGATAAATATTTCCAGATCTCTTGCAAGACTTGTAGGCTTACAGGAGATATAGAGGATATGCTCCACGCCGTAATCGATGATCTTTCCGATTGCCTTGGGATGAATGCCGTCCCTGGGGGGATCAAGAATGATCATATCCGGTTTTTCTTCAATCTCATCTAGCACTTTTAACACATCGCCCGCTATAAATTCGCAGTTACCGAGTCCGTTCTTTTGAGCATTTTCCCTTGCTGCCGCAACAGCCTCTTCGACGATCTCAACCCCTATCACTTTGCCTGCCGAGGGAGACATCAGCTGTGCGATGGTCCCGGTACCCGAGTAAAGATCATAAAGCACTCCGCACTTTTTTCCGGATTCATAACCTTCAGACAGACTGTCGTTACCCAGAGCTTCCTTAGCATATTCCCTGGCCTTGGAATACAGCACCTCACAGCCATATGTGTTGGTCTGGAAAAACGAGAATTCGGTTATCCTGAAGGATAATCCAAGTATCTCCTCTTCAATATAATCCCTGCCGTACAGGACAGTGCTTTTATCGGAATATACTGCGTCTGCAAAGGAATCATTTATCGTATGTATAATACTTTCTATCTTCCCGTTCAGAGACAGACTCTGTAGTTCGTAAACATATCCACACATATCAAACTCAAGCTGCGATGTGGTGACTATCGCAACCATTATCTCGCCGGTCTTTGCTGCTTTTCTCACAAGCAGATGCCTCAGATACCCGGTATGCTTTAATCTGTGATAAAAGGGAAGTCCCTGCTTGTCGAAGTAATCCCTCGTCAGCCCGAGTATCTTCCGGTAATCGTCATCAACGATCCTGCACTCACACACATTCACAATGTCATAATGACTGTTTCGTTTATGCATACCCAGGGCAAGAGGTCCTCCCATGTATTCATCACCGAAAGTGAACTCCATCTTGTTTCGATATCCGTACTGAACGGGACTTCCACATATATCCTCCCACGCATAGTCGCCGCGTTGCAGTGAAAGAACAGGCTCAAGAAGCTTATGGATCATGTTATTCTTGATCTTCAATTCCTCTTCGTAGGGCAGAGATATATAATTACATCCACCGCATTTACCAAAATGAGGGCAGCTTTCCCCTGTTTCTGACGGCGATTTTTCCGTCACTTCAAGAAGTGAACCTTCCGCTTTGCCGTGGCGCAGTTTGTTTATCCTGGCTCGTACCTTCTGCCCCGGGAGAGAATTCTTTACAACAACCCTTTCTCCCTCATCCGTTTCAACCACACCGATATTGGGGTATTTTAAATCAATTACCTTTCCGGTTATCTCCTGACCTTTTTTCATAATTCTCCGATTGTAAAAAAATTTATCCTTTAAACACAAAAATCAGGGAACGCGATCTTGCCTTCCCTGATATGCTACACAAATGACAGAGTTACACGCTCTATCCGTTCAAACTATTATTTCCTGTCAGATCAGATTATTCTTCGTCGTCAAAGAATTCGTCATCATCTGCGAAATCATCACTGAAATCATCAAGATATGACGGTTTCTTCTTGCTGCGATAAACAAGATATCCGACAAGACATCCGATAGCGATAACGCCGATAATAGCAAGGATGATTACCCATGCTTTAACCTTGCGCTCTTCTTCGATCTCCTCGATGATCTCCTCAGCCTCTTTCTTTTTAAGGAAATTCTTGAGTTTGATATTCTCTTTCATCTGCTCAAGCTTAGCGGGAGCTTCCGTCTTGATGTTGTCGAAATACTCTTCAATTTTACTCATTCCTCAATCCTGCCTTTCCGGGCAAAACCCCTAAAACTGAATTTTCTTAATATTAGCATATTCGTCAGACTTTTTCAAGCTTTGCAAAGGAAGCGTACATAATTTTTTGACCAAAAGCATCAAAATCCACAGTTACTTTAAAATCTCTCGGTTCCTTCGATATGCTTAATACGGTTCCTCTTCCGAACTTCTTGTGATTAACGGTATCTCCGGTCGTGTACGAAAGCTCCGTTACAGGCCCTGA
Source organism: uncultured Lachnospiraceae bacterium (assembly GCA_947164865.1). Classification (GTDB taxonomy): domain Bacteria; phylum Bacillota; class Clostridia; order Lachnospirales; family Lachnospiraceae; genus AC2028. The sequence goes on along the minus strand of CAMUYA010000029.1, from coordinate 29,329 downwards.
CGGAGCACCTTTTGTAAGCCCGGCCAGAGCATTCAACGCGCCTATTTCCTTCTGCATGGCAGGTTTCCTGCTCTCCGGCATTACAGGTCTTGCGATCACTGCCGACGGTCTCTCATACCTTTCGGCTGATTTTTCGTAACCTCTTGCATTTCCGTCAATGAGTTCCCTTGGAATCTCTCTCACAAATCTGCTTATGGGGTTAAACTGCGTCTCCCCCCTGAGCATTCTCATTTTGGCACAGGTGAGTGTCAGGTACTCTTTTGCTCTCGTGATCCCGACATAGGCCAGTCTTCTTTCCTCTTCCATTTCTTCAAGGTCTCCTGAAGATATTGTTCCCATTCCCGGGAATAAACCGTCCTCCATTCCCGCAATAAACACCCTCGGGAATTCCAGCCCTTTGGCGCTGTGGAGAGTCATGAGCAGCACTCTCCCATCGCCGCTTTCTATATTGTCTATATCCGAAACAAGCGCAACTTCCTCAAGGAAATCCGTCAATGAGACCTCATCATGAACCTCCTCAAAGTTCTTTGCTTTGGTTATTAGTTCCGCAACGTTATCTATACGGTCATCAGCCGTTTCGTCATCCTGATCTCTGAGATAATCATCATATCCGGTCCTTTCGATGATCTGAGTGATCACTCCCGAAATACCGATCTCTTTTATCTCTCCGCGCAGGTCCTCGATCAGCTTCACAAACGCATTTATCTTTGCAGCGCTCTTCGAAAGCCCCGGAACATTATCGGCATTCTGCATAGCCCCAAAAAGCGAATCGTCCGTCATATCGGCAAAATCCAGCAGTTTGTCCAGAGTGGCCGTTCCGATGCTTCTTTTTGGTACATTGATAATGCGCCTCAGGGCCACTTCATCCTGTCCGTTATCTATGGTCTTCAGATAGGCGATCATGTCCTTGATCTCCGCACGGGAATAAAAGTTGGTACCTCCCACCACATTGTAGGGAATGCCCCTCAGGACCAGCCTTTCTTCGATAAGACGGGCCTGAGCGTTCGTCCTGTAAAGAACCGCAAAATCGCTGTATGATATGCCTTCCTTTATATTTGCGGTACTGATCTCGTCAACAATTGTCTCCGCTTCCTCGTATGCGTTGTCCAACTGAAGGAATCTGATCTTGTGCCCCGCTCCCTCGGCAGTCCAAAGGCTTTTGTCCTTCCTTGAAGCATTGTTGGCTATCACGCTGTTTGCCGCATCAAGTATATTCTGAGTTGAGCGGTAGTTCTGCTCGAGCTTTATCACTTTGGCTTCCGGATAGTATTCCTCAAAATCAAGGATATTACGGATGTTGGCTCCTCTGAACTTGTATATGGACTGATCGTCATCTCCCACTACACACAGGTTTCTGTACTTTGATGAGAGCAGCCTGATAAATTCAAACTGTGCCTTGTTTGTATCCTGATACTCGTCAACGCTTATGTATTTGAAGCGTTCCTGATAGTAATCCAGTATCTCGGGATGCTTCTCGAAAAGCTCCACCGTCAGCACTATAATATCGTCAAAGTCAAGAGCGTTACTCTTTTTGAGCTGATCCTGATACTCTCTGTATGCTCTGGCCACAACTATTTTAGTGAAGTCTCCGAAAGTGGAATTGGCATACTCTGTCACGCTCACAAGATTGTCTTTTGCGTTTGAAATCGCTGTAAGAAGAGCTCTTTCCTTATACTGCTTTGTATCGATGTTAAGCTTTTTGCACACATTCTTCATTACCGATTTCTGATCATCTGTATCGTAAACGGTAAAGTTGGTGTCGTATCCCAACAGATCGATATGCCTTCTGAGTATTCTGATACAAGTGGCATGGAAAGTCATGACCCATATTCTGTCTGCACCGAATCCCACAAGCTTTTCGATCCTGTTTCTCATTTCTTCGGCTGCTTTGTTGGTGAAAGTAATGGCAAGTATGTTCCACGGGTCGATATTCTTCTCGCCTATCATATATGCAATGCGGTGAGTGACGGTCCTTGTCTTTCCGGAACCCGCTCCCGCAAGAATAAGCAGTGGCCCTTCTGTGTGAACCACTGCTTCTTTTTGTTTGTCATTGAGTAAATCGGTTATCGCCATATCAGTCCTTTATTTCACCGGCCTCAGATCAGCTTCTTGCTAAGAGAGGAATACGACTGTGTTCCCTTTATCTTTTCCTGCCTTGCCTTCTCCAAAGCCTTGTTCTTTTCATGCTTCAACTTTGCGATGCGCATAGCTTCCTGAGTAGCTTCCTTGGCCGCTTTTTTGCGCATCTCATCCTCGTATGCACTCTCTCTTTCGATAATATAATCATCGGAAATCTCATCCACCATCTGCTCGATTATATATTTCTTGAGATATATGTCATACGAAAGCTCGCATATAAACGCAAACTTTTTAAGATATTCCCTTTTATCGACTGAAACACCGTCAAAGGCATCTTTGACTGATTCATAGTTTCTCTCAAGTTCTTCGCGCAGTCTACCTCTTGTGCCTTTTAGCATGTTATACAGGGATTCATATATATCTTCTATTCCGAATCCTTTTTCTTTTCTCTTCCCGAAAAATTCTGCCGTAATGGGGGAAAGAAGCGTCTGTATATCCCCTATGGACATGAAATTCTTAAAGTAGAAAATGAAAAGAAGCTCGTAGAGATGATCTTTGGAATATCTCTTTTTGATCGGAGGCGGTATCAGATCGTTCTTTGCGTAATTGTTGATCATGGTCTTGGTCAGGACCTTATCCTCGGTGGAATTACGCAGACTGCTTCTCAGCTTGCTGTCCATAAATGTAGTCAGCTGGTCCATATACAGCGGAACTACGGGAATGTCTTCCTTATCGATGGGGCTGATGGCAGTTATCTTGTTATTTATCTTTTCCAAAAGCTGATCCAAGCTTTGTTCCTGCATCTTGCTTTCCTCTTCCTTCATTCACGGAATATCACTTAAACCGCACTAATCCATTTTAACTTTTTTGGGGGTATTTTACAAGACGACTTTAGTATAATAAAGTCTTTACTTTAATCAAATAAAGAGTTAAAATGTTTTTAGTTTCATGTTTTAACGTATGAAAGTGTAATTGATGGGAGACTTGAATTATGAGAGACAAACTGAAAAATGAGGCCACAGACACACTGTTTAAGGCTATTCTCCAGCTTAAGGATCTTGATGAGTGTTATGCATTTTTTGAGGACCTCTGCACTATAAACGAGCTTCAGTCCATGGCTCAGCGCTTCGAAGTGGCCACAATGCTTAAGAGTGACCAGACCTACCTTGCCATAGCATCAAAAACAGGAGCCTCCACAGCAACGATAAGCCGCGTGAACCGCTCTCTTACATATGGCAATGACGGTTACGACCTTGTGCTGGGAAGGCTCCGTGAAGAAGAAAACAAGAAATGATTCTTGATCAAACGCTTTCTGTCTGTATATCCGAATCGGATTCTATATCTTTGAGGGCATCATTTACAGCCGATTCAGCCGATCTTTTGCCGGATTTGATAGCCTTTCTCAAAAGATATCCCCCTTTTCTCTCGGGAGCTTCCTGATTCATGTTTACCGCACCCTGGAATACGGCATTTTCATCGATGACGATAAGGTTTGTCGTGATATTTCCGATAACCTTCGAAGTTGATGTAAGTTCCGCTCTCTCGGGTGCATTTATATCTCCGGTAACCTGTCCGCCGATCTGAACTGCCTTTGCGGTTATATTTCCGTTTATCTCACCTGCTGCGCCGAGAACAAGTATTCCGCTCACGGTAACCTCTCCGTTAACGGTTCCGTCGATCCTTACGCTGCCGTTACACTTGAAGTCTCCGTCGCAGACACTTCCCTGTCCGATCAAAGTTGCAATTTTTATTGTTTCGTTTTTAGCCATTTCGTCTCCTTTTTTTACCCTTCTATCTGGATAACTTCCAATGGATCTATATATGTTCCTTCGTTTGATATCTGATATCTCAGCTCGTAATTTCCGTCTCCTATAATAAACAGTGTCGTGCCCTGAGATACCTCATCGCCTTTCTTTACCATTGCATCACCTTTATTCATATAGGTGGTGATGTATCCGTTCCCGTGGTCGATAACTACTACATTTCCGTAGTTCTCATCTTCGTAGATCTCCGATACTTTTCCGGAGGCCGTAGCGACTACGGTAACACCGTCAGATGCCTCAAATACGCATCCTATCTCGTCCCCATCCATCGGATTAACGGTGGCACTTCCGGTAAGGGGATAATCTGAAGGGATGGACTGTGCTTCCAGCGTTTCCGTAAGCTCGTTTTCGTTGGCTGTCTTTGTTGCAACCGTATTGCTCAGGATCTCGATCTTGTCGTTAAGAGAGGCGATCTCTCCGTTAAGTGATACCTTATCACCCTCAAGCTGCTCGATCACGCTGTCCCTCTCGGCTATGGTCCGTTCAAAACGCTGGTCCCTTCCTCTTTCAAATATAACGAGACCTACAAACCCTCCAAGCACAAGACTGAAGATTATCGCCAGAACGATTATGGTCATAACATGATACTTTAAGACCTTAGGTCTGTCTTCAGTGTCATCGGAAGCAAGGATCAGATGCCTGAACACTTTTCGCTTATGCTTGCTCGATTTTAATCTGATAACATATTCGTTTCGCAAAAAAACCTCCTGCTATGCGGAAAATAAGCATAAATATCCGCAAATATAGCACCAAGTCTTTATAATGTAACACATATTTAATAATTTTGCAACGTTATGTTAACTATTTATTCCCACCATCCTGCATATCTTTTCAAATTCCAGCTTTCCCCCAAACAGATCCAGTGCACTTCCCACGGTTACATTAATATGTCCCCCGCCAAGTTCCCGGATAGTTTCAATATCCTCATAGCAGCTCACTCCCCCGGCATATGTTAACGGATTCTTTCCGTGACATGCCATGATCCTTACCAGTTCCTTCTCGATCCCCGAGTTCTTCCCCTCCACATCCACTGCGTGGATCAGGAACTCATCACAGTAGCCGGACAGCTTTTCAAAAAGCTCCGGATCCACTTTTTCATCGGTGATCTTCTGCCACCTGTCGGTGGTGACCATATATCCTTTTTCGGTAAGCCTGCAGCTTAGATCGAGCACTATTCTCCCTTTTCCCACAGCCTTGATAAGCTTATTGAGATTGTCGTAATTGATCATACCGTTTTGGAACACATATGAGGTTACGATAACATGGGATGCGCCTGCTTCTATATATTCCCCGGCATTTTCGGAATTGATGCCGCCGCCGATCTGCATTCCGCCCGGAAACGCACTCAGAGCCCCGAGAGCCTGCTTTTTACTTTCATCATAATAAGAGCTTCCGGCGGCATTTAAGATGATTATATGCCCTCCGGTAAGCCCTTTATCCTTATAAAGCTCCGCGTAATACGACGCGGAGCTTTCCGAAATGAAATTTTCACTTGCGCTGTCCCCCGCATCCTTGAGGGAGCTTCCCACTATCTGCTTGACTTTTCCGTTGTGAATGTCGATACAGGGTCTGAATTCCATTATTTTTTCTCTTTGCTGTAATTATCGGTTATTTCTGCTTTGCCAGCAGCTCATCTATAACATTGCTCATATCATAGAACCCCGGCTGCTTTCCTGCCAGGAACTTGGCTGCGGAAACCGCGCCTCTTCCGAAAAGTGCTCTAGAGTAAGCCATATGAGAAAAAGTGACCACTTCATCCTGACCGGCAAAGATGACATCATGATCTCCCACTATGGTTCCGCCTCTTACTGCACTGATCCCGATCTCTTTTGCACGTCTCTTCTCCCGGCGGGTCGATCTGTCGTATACATATTCATATCTGTCAGACTCATCAAACGCGCTGTTGATCGCATCTGCCAGAGCAATAGCTGTTCCGCTGGGAGCATCGAGCTTCTGATTATGATGCTTCTCAAGGACCTCGATATCAAAACCGTTGTCCGCAAGAATAGGCGCATACTCTTTGAGAGCCTTCATAAGAAGATTTACTCCCAGAGACATATTTGCAGATTTGAGAACCGGCACTTTTTTGGATGTATCAGCCACTTTGGCAAGCTGTGCTTCTGAAAGCCCTGTGGTACACAAAACTACGGGGATGTTCTTTTCAACACAGTAGTCAAGAAGCGCATCCACTGCCGATGCGGTTGAAAAGTCTATTATAACATCAACGCCGGAGGGGAGCTGGTTCAATTCCGAATAAACAGGATAGGGATTGTGACCGTCATCAAATTTATCGATGCCCGCCACCATATTCAGGCTGTCATCCGCTGCGACGATACTCGAAATAACCTGTCCCATTCTTCCGTTACATCCATTCATAACAACGTTTATCATATTCCGCCTCTTTCTGTTCTTTTCTCGAAATCCAATGATTATCGATGTGGCTCAAAGCTTTATTTTATCAGTGTTTGTAAAATAATATCGGTTGTTATGAAAAACGTGTTTTATTCATAACAACCGATATTTAATTCAATTATTTAAGTATTCCGTACTCTTTCATTGCCTTGGTCAGGCGCTCTGTGTTGGCAGGCTCCATCTCGGTAAGGGGAAGTCTGATGCCTCCGGGTATGATCCCCATAAGCTCAAGTGCTTTCTTAACGGGTATGGGATTTACCTCGCAGAAAAGAGCATTGCAAAGATCAAGTGCTCTGAGCTGCTCTGCGCAAGCTTCCTTAACCTTTCCGTCAAGATAGAGCTGACAGATGTCATGAGTCTCCTTGGGTGCCACATTGGCAAGCACGGAAATAACTCCGATTCCGCCGAGTGACATGATGGGAATGATCTGGTCATCATTTCCGGAATAGATATCGATGCATCCCTTGCTTATGGCTGCCAGGTGAGCGATCTGACTGATGTTTCCGCTGGCTTCCTTGATGCCGACGATATTCTTTACTTCCTTTGCAAGCCTTACTGCTGTCTCGGGAAGGATATTGCATCCTGTCCTGCTGGGCACATTGTAAAGGATTGCAGGAATGCTTATCGCTTCGGCCGTAGTCTTGAAATGCTGGAACAGACCGTTCTGGGTGGCTTTGTTGTAATAAGGGCTTACAAGCAGCACTCCGTCCACACCGTAGCTCTCGGCCTCTTTTGAAAGATAAACCGCCGTCTCGGTGCAGTTTGAACCGGTTCCCGCTACAACAGGGATTCTCTTCTTGACCACATCCACACAGAACTTGATGGTCTCGAGATGCTCCTCATGACTCTGGGTGGAAGCCTCTCCTGTGGTACCGCATACTATGATCGCATCTGTGCCTCCTGCGATCTGAAACTCTATCAGTTTTTCAAAAGCGGGATAATCTATTTCTCCATTCTTTTTCATCGGTGTGGCGATTGCGACACCTGAACCTGTAAATATAGCCATATTAACCTCTTTTCAGTACCTGTCACGTATTGTTTATGATACTTGTGCGCTTACATAAAGCATACACTTAATGATTATAGCACTTTGGATCTCTTATGTATAGAGAGCCTGCCACAATTCATTCGCATTAAATTCACATCGGATCCGTACCTTTTTTCCTTAGTTGCTGCCGAATCCCGCGCGCTTTCTGAGCCTGGAATCCAGTATCTTCTTTCTTATGCGCAGCTTGGTGGGAGTAACCTCAAGCAGCTCATCGGTCTCTATGAAGTCAAGAGCCTGTTCGAGGGAAAGTATCCTCGGAGGAGTGAGCCTCAGTGCTTCGTCGGCACTTGATGAGCGGGTGTTGGTAAGCTGCTTTTTCTTGCATACATTTACCTCTATATCCTCCGATTTACCGGTCTGTCCAACTACCATTCCGGCATACACCTTTTCACCGGGGCTGATAAAGAGTGTGCCTCTCTCCTGTGCGTTAAACAGTCCGTATGTGATAGCTTCTCCCGCCTCGAATGCGATAAGGGAACCCTGCTTTCTGTAGGCTATATCGCCCTTATAGGGTGCATATCCGTCGAATATGGTGTTGAGTATTCCGTTACCCTTTGTATCCGTCATGAATTCTCCGCGGTAACCTATAAGCCCTCTCGAAGGTATGGAAAATTCCAGTCTGGTATATGTTCCGCCGGAAATGGATCCCATATTTTTGAGCTCGCCCTTTCTCTGGCCGAGCTTTTCTATTACCGCTCCGGCAAAGTCGTTGGGAACATCTATATAAGCCAGCTCCATTGGCTCGAGCTTCTTTCCGTTCTCATCTTCCTTATAGAGCACCTGCGCCTTGGATACGGCAAATTCAAAGCCCTCTCTGCGCATATTCTCTATAAGCACGGAAAGGTGCAGCTCTCCTCTTCCGCTCACCTTAAAGCGGTCGGTCGAATCCGTCTCCTCGACACGGAGGGACACATCGGTATTGAGCTCTCTTAAAAGTCTGTCTCTGATATGACGGCTTGTGACATATTTGCCTTCCTGCCCTGCAAGAGGAGAATCATTTACCATAAAGTCCATGGCAATGGTGGGCTCGGATATCTTCTGGAACGGGATCGGAACAGGATTCTCGGGGGAGCAGAGGGTATCTCCGATATGGATATCCGAAATACCGGAAATAGCCACGATTGAGCCTATTCCCGCTTCCTTTACTTCTACCTTGTTGAGTCCGTCAAACTCGTAGAGCTTGCTCACCTTAACTTTAACCTGCTTATCAGGCTCATGATGGTTGCAGATCACAACGTCCTGATTGACCCTGATCACTCCGTTATCGACCTTACCGACGCCGATCCTTCCCACGTATTCGTTGTAATCAATAGTGCTTATAAGTACCTGTGTGCCCGCATCGGGATCTCCCTCCGGAGCCGGGATATAATCAAGGATCGTCTCAAACAGAGGCTCCATATCGGTTCCCTTTTCTTCTGCGTCAAGGGATGCGATACCGGCCTTTGCGGATGCAAATACAAAGGGGCAGTCAAGCTGTGAATCATCGGCATCAAGCTCCAGGAAGAGCTCCAGTACCTCGTCCACAACCTCATCCGGCCTTGCCTCGGGACGGTCTATCTTGTTGATGCATACAATTACCGGAAGCTTGAGCTCCAGGGCCTTTCTGAGCACGAACTTGGTCTGTGGCATAGCACCTTCAAAGGCATCGACCACAAGAATAACTCCGTTTACCATCTTGAGCACACGCTCTACTTCTCCTCCGAAGTCCGCATGGCCGGGAGTGTCGATTATATTGATCTTGGTGCCTTTGTACATTACCGCGGTATTCTTGGAAAGAATGGTAATTCCTCTCTCCCTCTCGATATCATTTGAGTCCATGACTCTTTCGGCCACTTCCTGATTCTCGCGGAACACACCGCTCTGCTTTAAGAGCTCGTCCACAAGGGTAGTCTTTCCATGGTCAACATGCGCGATTATCGCAATGTTTCTTACGTCTTCTCTTTTCTGTTTCATTTTTTCATAATCCTCTTATATCATCTCTAATGAGTTTTTTTATACTCATCTGCCCGTAATTTCATATCCCGGGCATTATCCACCGCGGCTTTCGACTCCTCATCACTTCCCAAAAGCCTTGCGAGCTCACCTATACTCTCCTCATAGTCCAGGCCTCGCACATCGGTGGTGGTGCTTCCGAGGGAAGCACTCTTTTCTATCACAAAGTGTTCATCAGCCATGGCTGCTATCTGCGGCAGGTGCGTTATGCAGAGCACCTGGTGCTTGCGGGAGAGCAGCCCGAGCTGTTCCGACACTTTCCATGCCGTTCTTCCGCTTATCCCTGCATCGATCTCATCAAAGATAAGTGTCCCGGTGTTGTCCCTTGCAGCCATAACCGTCTTTATGCCAAGCATTATCCTCGAAAGCTCACCGCCGCTGGCAACGTTTTCAAGAGGCTTAACAGGCTCTCCGATATTGGTGGATATAAGAAAGTCCGCCTCGTCAAAGCCTTTCGACGTAATGCTTTCCGATCTTTCGATCCTTATCTCTATCTGAACCTGTGGGAAATTCAGTCCTTCAAGTGAAGCTTTGAGCTGCTCCGACAGCTTTACGGCCACTTTTTTCCTCTTATCGGAAAGCTCTGCGCAGCATTTTTCAAGTTCGTTTTTCTTCGCTTCGATCTTTTTCTCAAGGGAACTTATATATTCTTCGTAATTCTCGTACTTTTCCAGCTTTTCCAGTGCCGAAGCCGCATATTCCCTTATCCTGTCGATGCTCCCGCCGTACTTGTTCTTCAGATCGTTGATGAGATTGAGCCTTCTTTCAACTCTCTCAAACTCACCTTCCTCAAAATCATAATCGTTCAGGTATCCCGAAAGCTCCCGGTTAAAGTCATTTAAAAGGGATTCTATATCGGTTATCTGACCTTCAAGGGATTCCAGCCTTTTGTCGTAGCCGGATACCGATGATATGCTCCTGAGGGCCTGTCCTATTCTGCTTGCCGCATCTCCTTCGCCATCAGAAGTAAGATTATACGCCTCCGAAAGAGATTCTGCAATCTTTCTTGAATTGGATATTCTCACATAGAGCTGTTCGAGCTCTTCGTCTTCTCCGTTCTTTATGTCTGCATCCTCTATCTCTTTCACCTCAAATTCAAGAAGTGACTTTTCCCTGAGGATTGTTTCCGTATCCTTTTTGTTCTCGGAATACGCGGATTGCAGCCCTTTATATTCATGATAGAGCGCCCCTGTCTGCGATGCCTTTCCGGCAAGTTCTTCCGCGCCGTATGAATCTATTATCTCGAGATGCTTTGATCTTTTCTGCAGATTCCTGTGATCATGCTGTCCGTGAATGTCTATAAGCTCTGCCGACAGCTCCTGAAGAGCTTTTAGTGTTACGCTTTCTCCGTTGACCCTGCAGGAACTCTTTCCCTGGGAAAACTTCCTTGTGATGATTATGCTTCCGTCTTCCTCCGGGGTGATGTCCATCTCTGCCAGTTTATCCGACACAGTCTTTTCTTTACAATAAAAAACCAGCTCCACAAATCCGCTCTCGGCTCCCTGTCTTAGCATTGAAGCATCAAACTTTCCTCCGAGTGCCAGATTTACCGAACCGATAAGAAGCGATTTACCTGCGCCGGTCTCTCCGGTGATAATATTCAGACCCTCTGCGAATTCCACCTCCGAATCCGCAATCAGAGCCAGATTTTTAACATGAATGCTCTGTAACATAGTCCTCCCATCCCAAAATAAACTTTCGTTATACACATCAGATCAATGATCTGATCTTCCCCATAAGTGTTCTGGCCTCGTGTGATGTCCTCACGGCTGCCATTATGGTGTCATCTCCCGCAATGCTTCCCACGATCTCCTTGAATTCAAGCGCATCTACAGCGGCTGCCACAGCCATTGCCATTCCGGGTACGGTTTTTATAACGAGTATATTCTGGGCGACGTCGATCGATACAAATCCGTCCTTGAGCACACGGATATATTTATCGTTAAGATCTCCCCTGTCTTTGCCCATTATAATGTATTTATGGTTTCCTTCGGGGGTTCTGACCTTGGTCAGGCCAAGCTCTTTGATATCTCTTGAGATTGTGGCCTGAGTCACTTCAAATCCGCTTTCCGCAAGCATCTTGACCAGTTCTTCCTGAGTGCCGGCCATATCTTTTTCAATTAATTCAAGTATTCTTTTTTGTCTGCTGGATTTCATTATTCATTCATCTTTCTGTTGAGCACCTCAACAAAACTGTCTTTTCCTATCTTGGCAAATTTTGCATATTTTCCGGATCTGCGGATGGTCACGCGGTCTCCCGTTGAGACTGCGGCCTTCCTGCTCCCGTCAAAGCTTATCTCAAGCTCCTGCGAGCCTCCCTCCTTTGACTCGGGTATGGATATCATTATCTCATCCTCGGAAGAGAGGATAATGCTTCTGTGATTGAGTGAGTGAGGGCAGATGGGCGTGAGCATTATAAGCTCCGATGCGGGATTGGCTATAGGCCCTCCGGCTGAAAGATTGTAGCCCGTAGAACCCGTTGGGGTTGATACTATTATTCCGTCGGCCGAATAATTCGCAAGAGGCTGCCCGTTTACAAATATATCGAAATTAAGGACGTAAAGCCCTTCCTTTCTTGCCAGCACCACATCATTGAGGGAACATATCTTATCGTTTCCGTTGATGCTGCCTTCAAGAAGCATTCTTTTTTCGATCCTGAAATCATCCGATAAAAGCTTTTCAAGGGATTTCTCAATATTTGAACTGCTGTTTTCTATCTCGGCCAGAAATCCCAGAGTTCCAAGATTGATACCCACCATGGGGCCCTGCATGGAAAATCCTGTTTCCATGGATGCGCGGAGCATCGTTCCGTCTCCGCCCAGCACGATCATGCATACATCCCCTGGGTAATCTCCGCTGTAATCTTTGAAAAAAAATGCCTCGGCGCCCTTATCCTCAAGGAAGCCTTTTACTCTCGACGATACTTCAAGGTTTTTATCTTTATTGGGGTTTGTGTAGATAACAAATCTGTTCATGATATTTTTCTTTTCTTGTATTGTCTCTGATCATTAACAGGATATAAAAGCTACAGAGAATCGTGGGATCTTCCTATCATCTCTTTTATCTGCTGCGTCATCTCTTCAGGCAGAGCACAAGTCTCGTTTTTTTTGACTATATACATCAGATACTCTATATTGCCCTCGGGTCCCTTTATCGGCGAGAAATCAACAGCCTTTACTTCAAAGCCTATAGATGCGGCAAATCCGGCTATTCGCAGCACCACTTCCTCGTGAACCGCGGGGTCTCTTACCACTCCGTTTTTTCCGACCTTTTCTCTGCCTGCTTCAAACTGGGGCTTTATCAGGCATACCATTTCTCCATCATCTTTAAGCAGATCCCTTGCGGGAGGAAGTATCTTATCAAGAGAGATAAAGGATACGTCCACGCTTGCAAAATCAAGCTTATCATCGATATCCCCGGGCTTCATGAAGCGGAAGTTGGTCTGCTCCATAACAACCACTCTCTCATCGTTTCTAAGCTTCCAGGCAAGCTGTCCGTGTCCCACGTCGACGGAGTAAACCTTTTCCGCACCGTTCTGGAGCATGCAGTCGGTAAAGCCGCCTGTTGAAGCTCCTATGTCCATGCAGATCTTTCCATCCAGCTTAAATCCCCATGTTTCCATGGCCTTTTCAAGCTTGAGCCCGCCTCTGCTCACATATTTGGGTGTAGCTCCTCTTACTTCTATTTTTGATTTTGAGGTATCGAAAAAGCTTCCGGCTTTATCTTCTTTTTGTCCGTTAACATACACTATACCGGACATGATTATCGCTTTTGCTTTTTCTCTGGAGGGTGCATATCCTTCCTGCACCAGTATCACATCAAGTCTTTCTTTCATGTTTGATCACAATACGTTAAGTATCTTCTCAGTGACGGAATCGGCATCAATACCTGCCTTTTCTTTGAGTATGCGGCAGTCACCGTGCTCTATGAATTCATCCGGAAGGCTGATTATCAGGCACTTTGTGCCGATTCCCGGATAGAGAAGCTTTTCGTTGTTTATGATATCCAGAATCTTTTCACCAAAGCCTCCGCTTCTGACATTCTCCTCGAGAGTGACGATCAGCTTGTGGAATCTTAAGGCCTCTCTTACGGTCTCCTTGTCGATGGGGCTTACAAATCTTGCATTTATAAGGCTGGCCTTATGGCCCTTTTCTTCAAGCTTTCTTCTCACCTCATCAGCCACACTTACCATGGAGCCCACTGCAAAGAGAGCTATCTCTTCTTCCCGGTATATCCATTCCGCTTCACCCGCAACTATGTCGGCCCTGAATTCCTCAAGCTCCTCACACACAGGACCGCGAGGATATCTTATGGCTATAGGCGCACCGTATGAAGCCGCAAACTTCATCATATCGGAAAATTCCCATTTATTCTTTGGCGCACATACGGTCATTCCCGGAATGCCCGAAAGATATGACAGGTCAAACACTCCCTGGTGCGTCTCTCCGTCGTTTCCGACTATTCCCGCTCTGTCTATCGCAAATATCACATGCAGATTCTGCATACACACATCGTGAATGATCTGATCGTATGCCCTCTGCAGGAATGATGAATAGATGGCAACCACCGGTATCATTCCGCCGGCTGCAAGCCCCGCTGCAAATGTAACGGCATGCTCCTCGGCAATTCCCACGTCAAAGAATCTGTCGGGATAAGCATTGGCAAATCTTTTGAGTCCCGTGCCATCCGGCATGGCGGCTGTCACGGCGCATATCTGAGGGTTGCGGTCACCCAACTTTGTCATGATGGTTGAAAATACATTGGTCCAGGATACAGCCGATGACTTCTTGGGAAGCCCCGTCTCAATGTCGAAGGGACCTGTGCCGTGGAATCTGGCGGGGTGCCTTATCGCAGGTGCATAGCCTTTTCCTTTTTCGGTCACCACATGTATCATTACCGCACGCTTAAAGCGCTTGGCTTCCTTTATTGCTCTGCGTATCTGTCCTATATCGTGGCCGTTAATGGGTCCGAGATAAACGACACCCATCTCCTCAAAAAGCATACCCGGAGACATAAGGGATTTGATGGAATTCTTTGCACGGCGGATATTCTTTACGATGCTGTCCCCGGCAGGTGTCCCCGCGATCTTATAGTAAACATTATCCTTAAGGTCCAGATAGCCTTCGGAAGTCCTTATGGAATTGAGGTACTTTGGTATGCCTCCCACATTCTCCGATATGGAGAGCTTATTGTCATTGAGTATTATTATAAAATTGGAATTGAGCTTTCCGGCGTTATTAAGTGCCTCAAAGGCCATTCCTCCGGTCAGGGAGCCGTCACCGATAACGGATACTATAGTCTTTTTTTCACCTGTAAGATCGCGTGCTTTGCACAGTCCCAGCCCCGCCGAGATGGATGTGGAGCTGTGCCCCGTATCAAACACGTCACATTCGCTCTCACGTCTCTTTGGGAATCCGCTCATGCCTCCGTACTGACGGAGAGTGTCAAAATCGTCTTTTCTGCCTGTAAGAAGCTTATGAGTGTATGACTGATGCCCTACATCCCATATGATCTCATCCTTGGGCAGATTAAGCTCAAGATGAAGTGCCATGGTGAGCTCCACGGTTCCGAGATTTGAACCCAGATGCCCTCCTGTCACGCTTATTTTTTCTATCAGGAATTCACGTATCTCCGAGCTAAGAGCGTTAAGATACTCGGTTGGGATCTTTTTGATATCCCCCGTATGATTTATCTTATCAAGGTACATAATCTGCCTTTTCTTTCTGTTTGTTTCCCCAACATTCCCTCAAAAACCATGTCTCGCCGAATGTTATTTTAATCTGGCGTCCGCTAATTATCTCTCTCTGTCAGGGAGCCGACCAGAGCCTTAAGAAACTCTTTGTCCCCCGGCAGCGAATCTATAAGTCTTTCAGCTTCCTCGCTCAGCCTTTTGACCTCTGTTTCGGAGTTCTCAAGCCCATTAAGTGAGACATAAGTCACTTTATCGTTAGCCTCGTCACTGCCGGTCTTTTTTCCGAGTTTTGCGCTGTCCCCGATCACGTCAAGGATATCATCCTTTATCTGAAAAGCTATTCCTATATCCGATCCTATTTTTTCAAGGACCTCCGTTTCATTCTGCGATGCGCCTGCAAGTACGCCGCCTGCCATGAGTGCGGCCTCTATCAGGCATCCTGTTTTGTGCTCATGAATATACATAAGCTCTTCTACGGATGCGCTGCCGCCATGACCTTCTGCCTCGAGATCGGCACATTGTCCACCGATCATGCCGCTTACTCCGGCCTTGTCCGCAAGTATCCCTGCAGCGACGATACATCTTCTGCAAAGCTCCTGCTCTCCGGCTACGGCATAGGAAGATGCTACACTGATCATAAGCTCATAAGCGTAGTTTAAAAGCCCATCCCCGGCCAGAACCCCCATTCCGTCGCCATATACCTTCCATGTGGTAGCTCTTCCGCGCCTTAGTTCATCATTGTCCATGGCCGGAAGGTCGTCATGCACAAGGGAATATGTGTGTATATACTCCATGGCTGACATAAAGGCCGACAGCTCCCCGGGCATGC
Source organism: uncultured Lachnospiraceae bacterium (assembly GCA_947164865.1). GTDB lineage: Bacteria > Bacillota > Clostridia > Lachnospirales > Lachnospiraceae > AC2028. The sequence continues at coordinate 13,454 of CAMUYA010000029.1, read as the reverse complement.
TCTCCGCATCCGCAGGATCAAAGGGACAAAAAAGCCGGAAGCTCTCCATCATAAACAGAGGTCTTAACCTTTTGCCTCCCGCCATTACGGAATAATCCATCGCTTCCGCCACTTTTCCGTTATACGCCCCGGCTTCGGGAAGATGGCTTTTAACAGCTTTTTCCGCAGCGGACACCCTTTTATTCAGTTCTTCTTTGAAGACATTTTTATCCATCATGAACCTTTTAGCATTAATCCTGATAACGATATTTAATCAAAATCCTCCGTGCTTCCGTCATCCATAAGCTTTTGGACCTTTTTCTCAACACGGTCAATGGATCTTGAGCTCTCCTCCGTAAGCTTTACACCCCTGCTGTAGAGCGCAAATGCCTCCTCAAGAGGCAGATCCTCGTCATCAAGCTTTTCCACTATTTCATCGATCTCACCCAGCATCTCCTCCAGGGATCTGCTCTCTTTATCATTTTCCTGTGCTGCCTGTTTTTTTGATCCGGCTGCCATATTCCGCTACCTCATGTACTTGTCGTCTTTTTATTGATCGTCTGTTTTCTTAATGATCGTTTCCGCAACGGATGCTTTCACTTTTCCGTCCGAAAATGTCAGGTTTATATCGTCCCCGGCTTTAAGCTGCGCGGCGCTCTTTACACGTTTTCCCTTACTGTCTTCGACATAGGCAAAGCCTCCCGCTATCTTCTTAAGCGGCGAGTTTCCCTCAAGCCTCGAAGACAAAAGCCCCAGCCTTGATTTCCTCTCCTTTATGAGAGAAAGCATGTTGTCATGAAGCTTTTCCTGCGCTCTTGCAAGCCTTTCACCCGATTCTTTTATCTTATATGCGGGCGACAGAAAACCAAGCCTTGTATGGGAAAGCCTGAGCCTTTCCCTGTCGCGCCTTATAAGCGCAGATACCGAATCGTATAGTGCCTGCCTCCTTGCATCTATCTCATCATCGATATCCGACAGTTTCCTCACCGCAAGCTCCGCAGCTGCGGAAGGAGTCGGTGCTCTGAGATCAGCCACAAAGTCTGCTATAGTAAAATCCGTCTCATGTCCTACCGCCGAAATGATGGGAATGCTGCAGTCAAATATTGCCTGTGCCACGCACTCCTCATTAAACCCCCAAAGGTCCTCTATGGAACCGCCTCCGCGCCCCACTATCATCACATCCACGCCGTATTTCTCAAGTGCTTTTATTCCTTTTACGATGCTGCGCGGTGCCTCCGCTCCCTGAACGGTTGCGGGATAAAGAATAAGCCGTATGTATGGGTTTCTTCGTGTGGCAATGTTTATGATGTCCCTTACGGCAGCTCCCGTCGGTGCGGTTACTATTCCGATAGTCTGCGGATTGGAGGGTATTTCCTGCTTGTACTGCGCCGCAAACATTCCCCTCTCTTCCAGATCTTCCTTTAGCTGCATGAACCTTTCGTACAGCTCGCCGGCGCCTTCCTGCTCTATCCTTGTGGCATAAAGCTGGTATACACCGTCCTGCGCATACACATCAATGCTTCCCGTCACGACCACCTGCATTCCGTCCGTCATGCGGAAGGAAAGCCCGCCTCTGTTTCCGGCAAACATGACACATTTAAGGTTTCCGTCAGTGTCCTTCAGCGTAAAAAAGATATGCCCTGAGGTGATATATTTGCAGTTGCTGACTTCTCCCCTGACAGAAATCCTTTTAAGGAGATAGTCTGTCACAAACATATTCTTGATATATTTATTTACCTGGCCTACTGAATAAACGTTATCCATAAAACAGTATAACTGTAACAAAATAACCCCTTAAAAAAGGTCATCCCGTTACAGTTATGTATTAACCCAATTTCTTAGATTCCTTAACTTTGGTAAGAATCGCATTAACAAAGGCACCGGAATTATCCTGCCCGTATGTCTTTGCAAGCTCCACAGCTTCGTCCATCGCCACTGCCGTCGGAATATCATCATCAAAGAGCATTTCATACACCGCAAGGCGAAGCAGGGAAAGCTCTACCTTTCCCATTCTGTCCGTTTTCCAACCCTCGGAATTATCATCAATGATGGAATCTATCTCTTCTATCCTGCTGATAATATTATCATATCGGGATCGTACAAATTCACTGTCTTCATCCTGCGATGTGCCATATTCCGGATCACTGCAAAAAAGCCTCACCTGTTCAGGCATATCCTCAGGACTATTAAATTCTTTTCTGAACAGAAGCTTAAAGCTTCTGTCCCTGAGTTCGTGTCTGTTCATAAGCGCTAATGCCTTATACTTCTACGTCCACGACACGGATATTTACACATTTAACGGTCATACCGGTCATGTTCTCGACAGAATTCTTAACCTTTTTCTGAACCTGCTGTGAAGTGGTGGGAACCGAGCATCCTGCCTTTATGGAAATAGCGAGCGAGATCTTAACGGTATTGTCCCCGATAACGACCTTAACGCCCTTTGTCTTGTCGTGTACTCCGACCTTGCTCATAAGCTCGCTGGTGTAGGTGTTTCCCACATTGCTTACTCCATCGGTCTCCCCTGCTGCAAGTGCAGCTATCATCGCAACAACATCATCCGCAATAAGCACCTCTCCGTTTGAAGAGTCTCCAACAAGTTTTGTGGTGTTATTCTCGGGATGTCTTGCTTTCTTTATATTTTTAATAATTGTCTTGGCAGCCATAGCTCCTCCTTTCGGTCTACGAAATCTGTATAATTATACCATATATCGCAGCAAATAAAAACCATTTTATGGCATTGTATCCGGGTTGTTTTTTATCCCGTTACCGGCGGCTGAAAGTCTAATTCCTGCTGAATTCTGTAAGTATCAGTCCCTTGTTGCGTTCCTCGGTCATACCGACGCTCCATGCATTGATGAAAATAAGAAGCGGTCTGCCCTTCATATCCTTTACCTTCTTCATATCCGAAGTTCCGGAAAGCTTCTCGATATCAAAGTCCTGATAGTTCTCTATCCATCTGATGTGTTCGTAGGGAAGATTCTCTAGCTTTATCTCTACGTTATATTCATTTTCGAGCCTGTATTTAAGCACGTCAAACTGAAGCACACCTACCACTCCGACGATTATCTCCTCGAGGCCGGAATTGAGCTCCTGGAATATCTGTATGGCGCCTTCCTGTGCTATCTGCTCGATACCTTTTACAAACTGCTTTCTCTTCATGGTATCGATCTGACGCACTCTGGCAAAATGCTCGGGCGCGAATGTAGGGATGCCCTCGTATTTGAAATTGCTTTTTGGCGCGCAGAGAGTATCTCCGATGCTGAATATACCCGGATCAAACACGCCGATTATATCACCTGCATAGGCCTCGGTAAGGATCTTGCGATCATCTGCCATGATCTGCTGCGGCTGTGAAAGACGCATCACCTTATTGCCCTGCACATGCCTTACCTCGGCGCTTGCATCATATCTGCCGGAGCAGATCCTAATAAATGCGATACGGTCTCTGTGAGCTTTATTCATATTTGCCTGTATCTTGAATACAAAGGCGCTGAAATCCTCTGAAAGAGGATCGATCTCTCCTATATCGGCCTTTCTCGGAAGAGGTGTGGTGGCCATATTGAGGAAATGCTGTAGGAATATCTCTACGCCGAAATTGGTAAGTGCGGATCCAAAGCATACCGGAGTAAGATCTCCCTTTTGAACGGTATCAAGGTCAAAATCCGCTCCCGCTCCGTCGAGCAGTTCAAGCTCTTCAAGAAGCTTATCCGCAGCTTCATCCCCTATCGTTTCCCTAAGGAGCTTGTCGTCGGATACTGGGATCCTGGTGGCGATACCTTCCTTGGTTCCCTTTTCGGTGTCGGAATAACAGATAACACATTTTTCGTTTCTGTCGTACACACCCTTGAATCCCTTACCTGAGCCTATTGGCCAGTTTACCGGGCATGTGGCGATGCCGAGTTCCTTCTCGATATCATCAAGCAGATCGAATGTATCAAGTGCATCTCTGTCCATCTTGTTTATAAAAGTAAAGATGGGGATGTGCCTCATAACACAGACTTTAAAGAGCTTTCTGGTCTGCGCCTCGACGCCCTTTGATGCATCTATTACCATGACCGCGGAATCCGCAGCCATAAGTGTACGGTAGGTATCCTCCGAGAAATCCTGGTGTCCCGGGGTGTCAAGTATATTAATGCAGTATCCGTCATACTCAAACTGAAGCACGGATGATGTTACGGAAATACCACGTTCCTTTTCTATCTCCATCCAGTCCGAAACAGCGTGTCTTGCGGTAGCCTTTCCTTTTACCGACCCGGCAAGGTTGATCGCTCCGCCGTAGAGCAGGAACTTCTCGGTAAGGGTTGTTTTACCTGCATCGGGGTGGGATATGATCGCAAATGTCCTTCTTCTTTTTATCTCTGATGCCGTATCTGACATATTAAATCCTCTTTCTTTATGTCTTATTTGTTATCTCTTTCTTTTGACCGTCGGCGTTTAATATACCATTTTTCCCCTAAAAAGTAAAGAAATCTCAGGGAAGAGTTTCCCCGAAGTCTCTTAATCTCAAACATTTACCGATCATATTAAAACTCTTCTTTACATTTCTCCAAAGCTGCTGCGATCACCGCATCCATATCATAATATTTATACTCTCCGAGCCTGCCTCCGAAAATCACGCTACGCTCTCCTTCGGCTAATTTCCTGTACCCGTCATACAGTTCATTATTCTCGGCATCATTTACCGGGTAATACGGTTCGTCTCCAACCTTCCATTCCGAAGAATACTCCCTCGAGATGATCGTGTTCGGAATATCATTTCCCTCATCATCCTTTCCGAAATCAAACCACTTATGCTCAATGATCCTGGTGTAGGGAGTCTCTCTGTCCGTGTAATTTACTACGGCATTTCCTTGGAAATCCGGAATATCAAGAATCTCTGTCTCAAAGCTGACGCTCCTGTACTGAAGTGCCCCAAGCTTATAATCAAAATATGCATCTATAGGACCGGTGTAAACGATCCTTTCGGCAAGCTTATCAAGTTCAGCTTTCCCGGCAAGATAATCTGTATTTAATCCTACATCTATGCCTTCAAGAAGCTTTTCCGCAAGCTTTGTATACCCGCCGACGGGGATTCCCTGATACAGAGCATTAAAGTAATTGTTATCAAAAGTGTACCTTATGGGAAGGCGCTTTATTATGAATGCAGGAAGATCTTTGCAATCCCGTCCCCATTGTTTTTCCGTATATCCCTTTATAAGCTTTTCAAAAATGTCTCTTCCGACAAGAGATATAGCCTGCTCTTCAAGGTTTTTAGGCTCTTTCCCGGATAATTCCTTCTTTTGCTCTTCTATTATCGCCTTTGCTTCTTCAGAGTCTTTAACTCCCCACATCTCCCTGAAGGTATTCATGTTAAAGGGCAGATGGTATCTCTCTCCCTTATAGTCGGCGATCGGAGAATTGACAAAACTGTTAAACTCGGAGAATCGGTTTACATAATCCCATACTTTCTTATCGTTTGTGTGGAAAATATGAGCTCCGTATCTGTGAACATGAATTCCATTCATGTTCTCGGTATATGTATTTCCGGCTATATGAGGCCTTTTGTCTATTACGAGGACCTTTTTCCCCGCATCTGCAGCCTCCCTTGCAAACACACTTCCGTATAATCCCGCTCCGACTACAAGATAATCGTATTTCATTTGTTTTTCCTTTTACTTCAAAAAAATTATGCGGACATTCCGATCGGAATGCCCGCATCGATTCTTATTACACCCTAGACACCTCTGATCGTGGATCTGTACCAGCTAAGTGTATCAAGATAAGCCTGATATACTTTGTTGGTGTCTATATTTCTAAGCACCATGATCCTTGAGACCTCGCTCCAATCCGCTGTTTCATACGCAAGTATATACTCCAGAACGGGAGCGAGCTTGCCTTCTCTTTTGATCAAAGCGGCTTTAATATCCTTGGATACCTGGATCATCTCGAGTGCTTCATCGATCGGCTTGTCGAGGATTATATCGAGCACTGAGAAAAGCCCCATGAGGAAAAGCTCCTCGCTCTGCATCTTCAGCTCGAAAAGGCCTGCAAGATTTTCGGCAAATCTGGCACGAAGAAGGGTAAGCCTTGTAAGCTCATTAGGCTGATCGGAGCTGATCTGATTGACAACTGCGGTGTTGATCCATCTTTTCAGTTCCTTCTGTCCCAGCATGGCCGCTGCATGACGGATGGTGGTGATCTCGGCCGTCTTTACAACACGGTTTACCATCTGCAGGAGTGAAAGCGTAAGTGCCGTATCGCGTCCTATGATATCTGCCGCATCATTGATCTCAAAATCGGGATTGTTAACGATCTTTAACAGCTCGAGCTGTGTAACCTTTGCCGGGCTGATATCCTTGCTTCCCTTTGTGACAGGGATGCGGTAAAACTCTCCTTCATAGAACTGATACCCGCCGGTGGTCTTGAGGGATTCGAATGTATCCATCGTATCGATGTTTCCGGCTATCAGCTTAACATTGGGATAAAGCTTTTCAAAATAGATCTTTGCCTTGTCGATGGCGATCTTCTTGTTGTTGAGGAAAACATAATCGACAAGCTCGAGGATGGGGGCATATACCTGGAATTCCGAAACCGCGATCTTGCGGATGGCGATCTTAAAACCTGCGGCCTTCAGTTCCTTGAGCCTTTTCACATAATTCTCTACCGGCGGGAATGTGCGGTCGATAAGAAGTGCAACCTTCACATGAGCGACCTCGCACTGTTCCTCGATATTTGAGAATATTGATACATTGGTTACGGGTACGAACACTTCCTTATTTCCCGAAAGTGTCTCGATACCCATGCTGTTAACCGCCTCGATCCCCTGCACATAAGTGGCACCGTCATAGATCCCGGTTACCTGGCTTAAGGGATTAAGAAACATATTATCCTTTTGCGTAAAAACAGAATACGCACTGACTGCCAGCTTCTCGTCAAACAACGGTATTAATGTAAGCAGCATAATGTCTCCTTTCCGCTTACAGCGTTCTGTCTTTCGCTGTAAGATTAGATATAAATACTAAGATAACTCCTAAAAGAAGTGAAACATCCGAAATATTGAATACTATATTTCTTATCTTCTCCGGCTTGACATCAAGGCTGACATAATCCATTACGTACTTTTTCTTAACGCGGTCATAAGTGTTGCTGATGGCTCCGCCGAGCATAAACGAGAATCCTGCTTTCTCGAGCACACGTCCCCTTTTAGGGGCGATGGTTGCAAGGGCAAGAAAATTGATAACTGTCGAAAATACCGAAACTCCGGTCACTTCCTGCGGATACTTCTGAGCCAGATTGAACATCGCTCCCCTGTTGTGATGGCGCCTTATAAGGAAAATACCCTTTTTGACCTCTTTATCGCCGGATCCGTCAAAATCCTTGTCGATCTTATTCTTAAAATAGAGATCTGTCGCCGCGATCCCAAGTGCTCCCGCAAAAGGAAGAATCATACCTGCAACGGATAAACCTTTCTTCATTTCCAGTATACCCCTTTTCATACTTCTTTACAGTATAATATCATTAAATTGCGGTTTTGAAAAGCATTTTGCCCCTTTTTTACCTCTTTTTTGTGTGAATTTTCAGATAATTTAATCTGCAAATAATCCTTGACATTACTTCAACAATTTGCTAATATAATCGTCGGTCGCTGTTTTCAGCGCAGGCTGATGTGGCTCAGTCGGTAGAGCGTCGCCTTGGTAAGGCGGAGGTCACGGGTCCGATTCCCGTCATCAGCTTTTCCTAAACCCTTGATTTATTCAAGGGTTATTTTTTGTGGGTAATCGTGGGGAAATCTTCTTTTTGCATGCAAAAAGGCAGGCTCATCACCTGCCTATCATCATAACTGTTCCAAGGATTGTTTTTGATTTATAACAGTATTGTTATGGTCATGCTCTTTCCGTCGGGGCACTTTGCCTCTATGCTTCCGCCGTGAGACAGAGCCACAGCCTTTGCTATTGCAAGCCCCACTCCCGTTCCGCCCGTCTCGGTGCTTCTGGATGAATCCGGGCGGTAGAATCTGTCAAACAGTCTGTCAGTATCCGGCGGGATTTCGTAAAAGCAGGTGTTAAACACCTCTATGCGTGCCCTGTTTTTCTTTTTATCGATGGCGAACCTTATAGTTCCCTTTTCATCGGAATACCGGATGGCATTATCGAGCAGCACCGACAGCATCTGCTGTATAGCGGCTTTATCCCCTGTAAGCAGTATATCATCCGCTATCTCGGTATCAAAAGTCTTTTCCTTTGCCTTTGCCTGAGGTTTATATACTTCGGCAATCTCCCATGCGGCATTGCTGAGTGAAAACTGCTCCTTATCGGGAATCGGCTGATCCTCATCGAGCCTGGAAAGAGTCACAAGTTCGCTCACAAGCTTGGACATTCTGCCCGTCTGTTTCCTGATATTGTCGATCCACTCATCTTCCCCATGTTCCATCGATAAGACATCAAGGCTGGTCGAGATGGATGTAAGAGGCGTTTTCAGCTCGTGACTGGCATCGGTGATAAACTGCTTTTGTTGCTTTATATTGCTTGCTATTGGCCTGATAGCCCTCCCCGATAATATGGTCACAAGGATAAAAACTATCACAAGGCTTAAAAACGATACCGCTAAGGTGAGGATAAGAAGAGTCCTCATATAGAGTTTTTCCCTCGATGCATTCAGGAATATGATCACAGTCTGTCCGTCGGATGTCTGTTTCTTATGGAATCTGTATTCTCTGATATATCCGCGGTCGGATCTGCGCTTCATCGCAAGATCGGCAAATTCCGCTGCTTTGCCCTCATCCACCGATGCGATGTAATCTCTGGATGTTTCTACCACGCTTCCGTCGGATGAAACCCTTACAACAAAGAATCTTGTCATATAATTGGCTTCCTCATCCTTGAGGCCGTCAAAGGGCTTCATAGGGCCATTTCCCTCGTCACGAAAAGCTCCGCCCGGACCTCCCGGCATTCCTTCACCCGGCCCTCCCGGCTTTACATCGGGCGAGGTGCCGTCTTGAGGCATGCCTTCTGAAGGCATGGCTTCCCCATCCGGTCTTTCCTCGAAAACTCTTATGGCCGAAACCGTTCTGTCCGCATTTTGAGTAAGAACTATGTAGCTGGCGATGTTTACCAGCACCGCGATCATCACTATCACCGCTGAAAAAGCAAGCATTGCTGCGATGATCACCCGTTGTCTCATCTTTTTGATCATACTTTTTACCCCAGCGAATATCCCGCACCGCGGATGGTTTTGATCTCCACATCAGCTCCTATACTGCGCAGTTTCTTTCGCACAAATCCTATATGAGTCCACACTACATCGATGTCCGAATCCGTGTCGGTGCCCCATATCTTTTCCATCAGGTGTTCGGTTGAGAATACATATCCCGGATGAAGCACAAAAAGTTCCATGAGCTGGTATTCCTTATTTGTAAGGCTTACCGATTTATCTCCCACTCTCATCTCGTATTTATTTCCGTCCAGGATAAGATTTCCTGCTTCTTTTGACGAATCGGCATAATTCTCGCTCCGTCTGCCCAGAGCTTTGATCCTGGCTATCAGTTCTTCAGTTGCAAAAGGTTTTGGCAGATAATCGTCCGCTCCCGCCTCAAGACCTGTGACACGATCCTCTATCTCCGCCTTTGCGGTAAGGAGCAGCACCGGAGTCTTGATATTGTTCTTCCTGATAAGGGAGAGCACTTCAAGGCCGCTCATTTTTGGCATCATAATATCAAGGACTATCACCTCGTAAGATCCCGCCGAAATGTAGTCCCATGCATCCTGTCCGTTATGTACGATGTCAACCGAGTATTTGGCTTTTTCCAGCAGAACCTTAAGGGCTTTAGCTGTTGCCACCTCGTCCTCCGCTATAAGTATCCTCATGCCTTTCTCCGTTTTTCTCGATAATCTTTTTAGAATATCTATGGATAATTATTCGAGTGTCAGATCCTGTCAGAATCTGATCTTCTTTAACTTCTTTTTCGCACGCTGGATGGCGTTATCCGTCTCCTTTGCGCTCATTCCCATTATCCTGGCTGCTTCGCCGCTCTTCATTCCGGTAAGATACAGACCAAAGCATTCCCTTTCCATCTCGGTAAGATCCTCGTGAAACGCCTTTTCAAGCGCCTCTCTGAGTTCATTTGTGAGAGCTCTTTTTTCGGGATTCTGATCCTCATTTCCGGGGAGCTGTTCAATAAGCCTTACTGCATTATTCTCATTCTCGGACTGGTTTTCGAATATCGAAATATAATTGTTCAGAAACGAATGCTTCTTTTCATTCGATGCTTTTACGGCACTGTATACCTTTCTCGTGACGCACAGATCGGCAAATGTATAAAAGCTCGCATCCCTTCCGAAATCATAATCGTTCACAGCCTGAAAAAGCCCGATCATTCCTTCCTGAATAAGATCCTCCGTCTCTCCGCCCAGAATAAAAAGGGATCTTGTTTTTCCGAGCACAAGATTCTTGTACTTCACCATCAGATAGTCCATTATTCCCTTATCTCCGGCTCTGTACTTCTCTATAAGCTCCTCATCGGAGTATTTTTGGTATTCGGTATATTTTTCTTCTGTTGTCATTTATTTTCCGCAATAATTGAGCAAATACACTTACGATAAATGCCACCCTGTGTCAGCCGTAAAAACGTGATAAGTGCACTAGGATAATCGCTGTCTTACTATCTCGTATGCCAACACTCCTGCGGCAACCGATGCGTTCAGCGAATCGATATTCCCTTTCATCGGGATCGATGCAATAAAATCACACTTTTCCCTTACAAGGCGCGATACGCCTTCTCCCTCGTTTCCGATCACCAGACCTATGGGGCCCTTGAGATCAAGATCATACATTGTGGTTCCGTCCATATCGGCGCAGACAAACCACATTCCCTCTTTTTTAAGTTCTTCTATGGTTTTGGAAATGTTTGTCACCTTTGCAACGGGGGTATAATTTAGCGCTCCCGCGCTTGTCCTTGCCACCACTGCCGTAAGACCTGCCGCGCGGTTTTTGGGTATTATGACTCCGTGAGCGCCCGCCAGATTGGCTGTTCGTATGATAGCACCCAGGTTGTGCGGATCCTCGATATTATCAAGCAGGAAGATAAAAGGCGGCTCGTTTTTCTTTCTCGCATTTTCAAGTATATCCGATACCTGTGCATACTCATAAGCCGCAGCCTGAGCTATAACTCCCTGATGTTTTCCGGTCTCCGACATGTGGTCCAACACTTCTTTTGTCACAAATTTGATGATGGTATCACTCTTTTTTGCTTCCCTTTTAATGGTCTGTATAGGCCCATCCTGGCATCCGTCCAGTATAAACAGCTTGTCTATAGGCTTTCCGCTTCTGAGCGCTTCTGTGACCGCATTACGGCCTTCTATGGTAAACTCTCTGTATCCCATAATAATCCCTTGTTAAAAATGCTTTTATTTACTTTTAAAAATACTTATGATCCTATGATTTTTATTATTCTATGATTTTATGATTTTATGATTTTATGATCTTATTTTTCATACCGATCGCTTATTGCGTGCTTAATTATCTCGATCACTCTGCTCTGCCTCCCCGACAGATACAGATATCCTATCATCGCCTCAAAGCCTGTAGCCTTCCGGTAATCCGTCATGCTTGCATTCTTTGCCATGGTGTATGATTTGGCATTTCTGCCCCGCTTATATATATCTGTTTCTTCCTGTGTAAGAAAGCATTCTCCGCTTTTCTCATCCTCAAGCAGCCTGTCCATAATGGCAGCCTGTGCCGATGCCTTCACATACTTTACTGCTTCCCTGTGAAGCTCATGAGCCGGCCTGTTTGCTTTTTCCACAACGAGAGTCCTTATCACAACGTCATAGACATCATCGCCTATGTAAGCAAGCGCAAGCGGAGAATAGGCATTTACATCCTTTTCTCCGCAGGCAAATTCTTTTTTTATCTCATCAAGAAGATTAAGTTTTTCTTCGTTCAAATCTGAATTCCTTCGCTTAAGCCTTATGCCACTTTACGCCTTCTCTGGTGTCCTCGATAACGATGCCCTTTTCGAGAAGTTCATTCCTGATAGCATCTGCCTTTGCAAAATCCTTTGCTTTTTTGGCTTCTCTTCTCTCTTCTATCTTGGCTTCAACAAAGGCTGCAAGCTCGTCATCAACATCATTTCCGGCACCCTGCCCGGAATCCGTTTTCAGGAGGTCAAGGCTGAGCACTTTGTCAAAGTCATCGATAACGGCACGCTTTGTAGCGCCGTTCATATCCTCCTTTATGGCATCATACAAAAGAGTGATACCCATTGCAGTATTAACATCATTACCCACAGTCTGTGCAAATTTGTCGTGCCACTGCTTTACAACCGCATCATCCACTTCACCCTCTGCCGGGATCTGTGCGATCCTGTTCTTAAGCTTTTTGAATGTGGCAGATGCCTGATCGAGTGCTTCGTATGAGAAGGTGAGCGGCTTACGATAGTGGGACTGAAGAGTAAAGAATCTGTAAGCCAGAGGGTCGTATCCCTTTTTCTCGATAAGCGAAACTGTAAGGAATTCTCCCTTGGATTTACTCATCTTTCCGGTCTCATCATTGAGATGATGAACATGGAACCAGTAATTGCACCATTTATGACCCAGATAGCTCTCGCTCTGTGCAATTTCATTAGTGTGATGAGGGAACATGTTATCCACTCCGCCGCAGTGGATATCCATATATTCACCGAGGTGCTTCATGCTGATGCAGGAGCACTCAATATGCCATCCGGGATATCCTACGCCCCAGGGGCTATCCCATTTAAGGGCCTGATCCTCGAATTTAGACTTTGTAAACCAGAGCACGAAATCATTCTTGTTTCTCTTGTTTGTATCTTCGGTAACATCTTCTCTTACTCCGACCTTCAGATCATCTTCGTTCTGATTGCCGAATACATAGTATTCGCTGAGCTTCGAGGTATCGAAGTAGATGTTATCACCTGCTTTGTATGCATATCCCTTTTCAAGAAGTGAAGATATCATCTTGATAAACTCGGGTATGCAGTTGGTGGCAGGCTCAACAACATCGGGGGTCTTGATGTTGAGCTTGGCGCAGTCTGAAAAGAATACTTCGGTATAATACTTGGCGATCTCCATAACCGTCTTGTGCTCGCGCTTTGCTCCTGCAAGCATCTTGTCCTCGCCTGTATCAGCATCCGATGAAAGATGGCCTACATCTGTAATATTCATAACGCGCTTTACATCATAGCCGCTGTATCTCAAAAGCTTCTCCAGCACGTCCTCCATTATGTATGTGCGAAGGTTTCCTATATGTGCGAAGTGATATACTGTAGGGCCGCAGGTGTACATCGCCACCTTGCCCGGCACATTCTCCTTGAATTCTTCTGTCCTTTTAGTAAGCGAATTATATAAAATCATTTTCTGCTCCTTATCATGATTATTTTACAGGTTAATGTACTAGCTTTTTTTACTCAGTGACGGACTTCGCGTTTCAAGTATGGATTCGCTACGTCTCCGCGCTGGCGCAAAATCTGTCTCCGCAAA
>CAMUYA010000028.1 GCA_947164865.1 uncultured Lachnospiraceae bacterium | reverse complement strand
GCTTCGGATTAAAGACCGCAGTTATCACCGCTTTTGCCGATAATGAAGTAGGAAAGCTCATGGAAGATTTCATTCTTCAGGGCGGTGTTGACACATCACTTATCAAGTGGATGCCCACTGACGGAATAGGACGCGTATGCAGAAACGGACTCAATTTTACAGAGAGAGGCTTCGGCATCAGAGGAGCGGTAGGATGCTCCGACAGAGCAAACACAGCTATTTCAAAAGCTACTCCCGCTGACTTTGACTTTGATCACATCTTCGGTGAGCTTGGCGTAAGATGGCTTCATACAGGCGGAATCTACGCAGCACTTTCCGAGCAGTCCTGCGAGACAGTGCTTGAGGCTATCAAGACTGCAAAGAAGTATGGCACAATAGTTTCTTACGACCTTAATTACCGCCCTTCAATGTGGAGCGCTATAGGCGGTCAGGCTAAGGCTCAGGAAGTAAATAAAGAGATCGCAAAATACGTCGATGTAATGATCGGAAACGAGGAAGACTTCACTGCATGTCTTGGATTCGAGATCGAAGGAAATGATGCAAACCTCAAGACTCTTAATCTTGACGGATACAAGAAAATGATCAACGAAGCTGCCAAGACATATCCAAATTTTAAGGCAGTTGCGACCACACTTCGTCAGGTTAAGACTGCTACGGTTAATGACTGGAGCGCAATCTGCTGGGCTGACGGTGAGATCTACAAGGCTAAGCAGTATGACGGACTCGAGATCATGGACCGCGTTGGCGGAGGAGATTCATTTGCATCAGGGCTTGTTTACGGCCTTATGACCACCGGCGATGCAAAGCTTGCTGTTGAATACGGTGCAGCGCATGGTGCACTTGCAATGACCACTCCCGGAGATACCACCATGGCATCCAAGAAAGAAGTTGAAGCGCTTATGGGCGGAGCGGGAGCAAGAGTTCAGAGATAGAATTGAGAGCTATCTTTTTTCGCATGAGAGTATTGCCGGAAACATTTGTATTTTATGCAAAATAGTAGTATTATTAAATAGTCTGAGCCGGGATGTTTTAGACACCCCGGCTCATCTGCCCCCTAAACTGTGAAAAAAAGGTTAGAGATATGGCTTCAAAGACTATTGAAAAAAGCGAGATAATCGTAAGCTCATCCCAGAATAACGATATGCTCTTTCTGATAACGGAAGGAGAGGTTATGGCGTCTGCTCCGGGCATCAAGATGACCCTTACCAAGGGTGATGTCATCGGATGCATGGAGGTCGGATTTGATGCGCATTTTTTCAGCTACATGGCGAGCGAAGATACTACCATCATTCCGATCCCACTCGACAGCTTCTTTGCAATGCTTCAGAAAAAGAATGATTTTTCTGCATACATATACAAAAGCGCGATAAGGCAGATCCTCGAATGCAGTGATCAGCTTTTTAAGAATATTGGAGAGGCTAAAGGAGTATACACTCTTGCTGTGGAATACTATGAATTCTACAGATCTCTTTGTGTTAAAGTTGGAGTTAATCCGACTCCTCTTGACGGATTGTTCACTCAGGGCGAGATGGTGGATGATACCGATGTCAGCGAGCATATCAAGGGTTATTACAACGATATTTCAACCGTTATTACCGACGGAAGAAAAGTATCGCCCGAGTTTCTTGATGTTTTTATACGTAAGCTTTCCAGGGATTCAAGAGCGGTTGTGCTCGGATCCAAAAAGGTGTTTGCTTATCTTGCCACAATAGGCCATTATCTTCTTGATGAACCGGGAAAAGATCTTTACGGGATTCTTACGGACAGCTATTTCAGCACGGCATTTTCGGCCGTATCAGATCAGATTTTATCCAAAATACAGGAACTGGAGAGCTTTTTGAATAAAAAGCTTTATATCAACGCGAACAGATACTTTGAGAGAACATCCGCTTTTGAGATGAAGATCGAGAGGGCAAAGCTCCGAGAGGATCATTCCGAGGATGAGAAGGAAATATTCAAGCTTCTCGAGAATTCCGTGGATCAGATCCTTGATTTCGGAGGATTTGACGAAAAGACCGTCAATGATTTCAAGTCACTTCTTATTTCCTATAAGAATCTGGCAGATCCCAGAGGGCAGGATGACGCAAGCAGGCATATAAGGCTTGATATTACCAACTATTTCTATAAATTCTATGAGGCAGTTGCACTTAAAGTCCTGAAGGGACATCCGCCCACAAAGGTAATACTGATGTTCCTTGAATTCGGATATATGGACGAGGAGCTCTGCACCAAGGAGGACCTTTTCTATCTCTACGAGAAAGCGGGAAGCGGATACACTTCACCCGAAAAAGGCGTATTCACATTCTTTGAATGGATCGAGGCTATATACAACGGACAGAGGCTTCCCAGCAAAAATGATTTTGATGTTGACTATGAGGCTTTTGTGCATGAACAGAAAGTCAAAAATCAGATCACTGCCGAGCAGGAAAAGAAGGCTATGAACGACAGGGAGGCCATGGTTAAGTATGAACTTAAAAACATGTTTCTCTCAGCAAATAAAGTTACTTTCGGACTTATCACCATATTCTGTCCGGTATTTAACAGCGTTAATGTTATGAAGACTCTTCCCGACGATCTTGTTACGGCAGGAAAGGCAATCGAGTGCCTTGATTACGTCAGATCGCTTGATTTCCAGCTTTTTTACAGAGACACGGTTTATTCCAACGAAAAGGCCGGGATCAAGGGTGAGTATATCAATTTTGAGATGCTGCCCGACTTTATACTTCTTCCCAATGTGGGCACAAGGTCGCTTTTCTGGCAGGAGATACAGGGAAGAGCAAGGAATACTCATTCCAGATTTATGCTTCCCGTATTTGATCTTGAGGAAATTAAGGTTCAGATGCTGCATATGTGTGGCGAGTATCGCTGGGAGATGTGTAAGAGAGTGCAGGGCGCAAGATGGAATGATGTTACGGATCCGTCACTTACCAGTGAGTATTTCGACTATGCTCAGTTCTACAGAAAAAATCATGATCTTTCACCGGATGCGAAAGAAAAGATAAAGCTTCAGCTACAGAGGGCAAAAAACAGCTTCAAGGAAATGTTTGTCATGGACTATATGGTATGGGTGGCATACGAGAGCGACGGCTCACCGAGGCTTAACAAGGTGACCAGGACCATCCTTTCAAAGTATTGTCCTTTCCCCGTACAGGTGAGAACAAAGCTTGCGCAGAATCCATCCTACAAAGACCTTATAGAATATTACGAAAAGCATCAGGCTCAGAAGATCCACAGGTTCGAGAATATCATTCAAAAGGCAAAGAATCTTGGTGTACCTGTTCCGAGCGAGATCGAAGGTGAACTTGAATATATGAAGGCCTGATACTAATCCTTTTAGGTCAGGATCGGAGAGATCAAAATGAAAGTAGTACTTGAAAACCTTACTAAAAAATTCCCCAGCCGTGATAAAAAGCATCCCGAGGATGTTATCGCGGTAAAGGATTTTGATTATACTGTAAAAGACGGTACACTGGTCGGGCTGCTGGGCCCTTCCGGGTGTGGAAAGAGTACCACGCTGAATCTTATAAGCGGGCTTGAAAAGCCTACGGTGGGAAAGATATATTTCGGAGATGATGATGTCACAAAGATTCCTCCGGAGAACAGAGGGATCGGACTCGTTTTCCAGAATTATGCTCTGTATCCTCATCTTACGGTAAGGCAGAATATTCTTTTTCCTCTTCAGAATCTTAAAGGAAAAGACAAAATGACAAAGCAGGCCATGGAGACTGCTGCGCTTAACGTGGCCAGGCTTGTGCAGATAGAAAACCTCATGGAGAGAAGACCGGCCGAGCTTTCGGGAGGTCAGCAGCAGCGTGTTGCCATAGCAAGAGCACTTGTTAAAATGCCTAAGGTACTTCTTCTTGACGAGCCTCTTTCCAACCTGGATGCTAGGCTCAGACTTCAGACAAGAGAAGAGATAAGACGCATACAGAAAGAGACAAAGATAACTACGATATTTGTCACACATGATCAGGAAGAAGCAATGAGTATCTGCGATGAGATCGTGGTAATGAAGGAAGGTGTAATACATCAGACCGGCGCTCCCCAGAGCGTGTATGATGATCCTAAGAATCTGTTTGTAGCCAAATTCCTGGGAATGCCCCAGATAAACGTGTTTGAGGGTGAGGTTAAAGCCGGAAAGCTCGTGATCGGGAAAGAAGAAGTGCTGGATGTAAACGGCGTAAGGGACGGAAAGGTATATGTCGGAATAAGGCCGGAAGGCTTTAAGCCGGCAGACGACGGAGCATTCAGCGCCGAGCTTGAAAGAGTGGAAATACTGGGCCGTGATATAAGCGTGATCTGCAAGAGCGATCTTTCCCAGAGCGGAATGATACGTGCCATCGTAAGCTCCGAGAATCTCATAGATACGACAAAGAGCAAGGTAAGCTTTAACCTTAATCCTTCAAAGGTGTTTTTGTTCGACGATAAGAGCGAAGAGAGACTATTTTAAAGACAGGATCGTTAACTGGAATGGGATCAACTGCAAAGAATAATTTAAAAGCTTTATTATATCTGCTTCCGGCAGTTTTGTTCCTGGGAGTGTTCATGGTCTATCCTCTGATAGATGTATTTGTCTATTCATTTGAGGAGGGCTATAATTCCGCTTCACAGACATCTTTCGGTATCGGCGGGTTCAACTATTCCTATGTGCTTCATGACCCTTATTTTCTGCAGGCACTTAAGAACACACTGATACTTGTGGCTATTACAGTTCCCACATCAACAATACTTTCACTTCTTATATCGCTGGGATTAAATACCATCACCAAGCTTAAAGAGCTTTTCCAGACGATTTATTTTCTTCCTTATGTGACAAATACCCTGGCTGTTGGCCTTGTGTTTATGATACTTTTCAAAAAGACCGCATACACCGACGGTATGATAAATTTCCTGATCAAGGCTTTCGGAGGTAATTCCGTCGACTTTATCGAGGGTCCTTACTGGGCCAAGATGATGGTGCTCTGTATTTACACCGTCTGGATAGTAATGCCCTTTAAGGTGCTGGTGCTTACAAGCTCGCTTGCCAGCGTCAATCCGGTTTATTACAGCGCCGCACGTGTGGACGGAACGCCGCCTCACAGGATATTTTTCCGCATTACGCTTCCGATGATCTCACCTATGATCTTTTATCTGGTCATCACGGGATTCATCGGTGCGTTCAAAGCTTACAGCGATGCGGTGGCACTCTTCGGAACGGACCTTAATGTGGCCGAAATGAACACTATAGTAGGATACGTTTACGATATGCTGTACGGTGACAGCGGCGGATATCCTTCCTATGCATCGGCGGCAGCGATCATCCTGTTTGCCATAGTGCTTACCATCACGGTTATCAATATGCTTGTGCGTAACCGCAGGCTCAGGTACGTTGAATAGATCCGGACTGCTGCATAGCATGTCCGATACAGGCAAAAGATATGGAAAACAACACGGACTATAACGATCTCGGAAAAGACATTATCGTAAAAAGAATAATATCAAGGACAATAACCTACATACTGCTTGCATTATGGGGGCTTATTGTTCTTTTCCCTTTTTACTGGATGATACTTACATCCTTTAAAAGTTACAGTTCATATAACTCGGAATTTGTGCCGAAGTTTTATATAACATCACCCACTTTTCAGAATTACATCGACGCATTCACCACGGTATCTCTCGGAAGATACCTGGTAAACACGGCGCTCTTTACCATAATCACCACCGCAGTGATGCTTATCGTAACAATACTTGCGGCATTTGCGTTTGCAAGGCTTAAGTTTACCGGAAAGAATATAATCTTTATCCTTTTCCTTGCTCTTATGATGATCCCCAACGAGCTTGTTATAATCACCAATTTCGTGACCATCACCAATCTTGATCTGAGAAACAGCTTCCCGGGCCTGATACTTCCATCGGTGGCATCGGTGTTTTATATCTATCTGCTAAAGGAGAATTTTGAAGCCATACCGGATAATCTTTACTATGCCGCCAAGGTGGACGGTACCAGCGATTTTAAGTATCTTTACAAGGTGATGGTTCCCATAGCAAGGCCCACCATCGTTACGATAATCATACTTAAAGTAATAGAGTGCTGGAACTCATATGTGTGGCCCAGGTTGATAACGGATGATCCCAATTTCTTCCTTGTGTCCAACGGCATTCAGGAGATCAGGGAGAACGGCTTCGGAAGAGAAAATATCCCTGCAATGATGGCCGCCGTGGTGGTTATTTCCCTGCCGCTTATTGTGCTGTTTCTGGTGTTCAGAAAGACGGTTATGTCCGGAGTATCGAGAGGGGGTACAAAGGGATGATAGCTTTAAAGAAGATAGCCTACGCCGCAGCTGCATTTCTGGCATGCGCGTTGGTGCTGACGGGATGCCACGGGTCGAAAGAAAAATCAGCCTTCGAGCTTCCGGAAAAGTTTGACGAATCCAAAAAGATTGAAATAGTTTTCTGGGCCAAGAATGATACCAACAAGGCTCAGACGGATATTTACAAAAAGGCTGCGGATGATTTTTCAAAAATATATCCGAACGTAACGGTAAACATCAGATTTTATACGGATTACGGCAAGATCTACAATGATGTTATCACCAATATTTCAACGGGAACCACACCGAATGTGTGCATCACTTATCCCGACCATATTGCAACATATCTGACAGGAACAAACCAGGTACTTGCCCTTGGCGAACTGATCGATGATAAGCGGTACGGACTCGGAGGCAGTGAGGTTAAATTCGATGCTCCCACACGTGATGAGGTTGTAACAAAATATCTTGATGAATGCCGCATCGGAGGAGCGCTTTATGCTGTTCCATATATGCGTTCGACAGAGGCACTGTACATCAACAAGACCTATGTCGAAAAGCTGGGATATGAGCTTCCGGACGAGATCACCTGGGACTTTATCTGGGAAGTGGCCGATGCGGCTACGGAAAAGGATGAAAGCGGAAACTATAAGGTGAACGGTCAGAATGTGATGATACCGTTTATCTATAAGTCCACCGACAATATGATGATCCAGATGCTGCGCCAAAAAGGTGCCGAATACACCACAGATTACGGAAAGGTGCTCCTTTTTAACGACGACACAAAGGAAATCCTTCTGGATATTGCAGATCATGTAAAGAAGGGATCGTTCTCGACTTTTAAGATATCAAGCTATCCGGCCAATTTCCTGAATGCGGGTCAGTGCATTTTTGCCATAGATTCAACCGCCGGAGCCACCTGGATGGGACCGCAGGCACCGCTTTCCGATATATGCGCGGATGATATTGAGAGTGATATCGAAGTGGTGGTCAGAAGGATCCCGCAGATGGATCCTTCCGATCCGCAGATGATATCACAGGGGCCTTCCATATGTATCTTTAATAAGGACGATCCTCAGGAAGTGCTTGCATCATGGCTCTTTACGCAGTACCTTCTCTCAAATGACACACAGATAGCCTATGCCGAGACAGAAGGCTATGTGCCTGTAACGCTTAAGGCACAGCAGAGCGAGGAGTATAAGGATTATCTGACAAGAAGAGGAGAGGATAACGATAAGTATTACTATATCAAGATAGATGCCACCCAAATGCTTCTTGATAATATCGATAAAACTTTTATCACTCCTGTATTTAACGGTTCTGCGTCTGTGAGGGATGCAGCCGGACAGCTGATAGAAAATACCACAAAATCAGTAAGAAGAAGTCAGACAGTAGATGACGAATACGTAAAAAAGTTGTATGATGATATAGAGGCGTTGTACAGGCTCGATCAACTGGGAGCATCCATTGATCCGTCAAATGCTTCAAAGACAGATCTCGGGCCCCTCCCTTCGGGAGCAAAGGCGCTGATCATCTCGCTGGGAGCCGTATGGACCCTCATCCTTTTATATCTCTTATATGTCCAGATAAAGAAAAGACGCACGAAAAAGAAGTAAGAAGGCAATAAACCAACTAGGTAAACGGGAAGTATTATTGGGAGAACGGGATGGAAAGTAAAGTATTTGCTATTCTTGTCGATAAGGAAACCGCAGAGGAGGAGAATGTCCTCTTAAGTGAGCTGTCCGAAAAAATCAAAAATCACGGATGTGAAAGCCTGATGCTTCCCCCTGTAGAGCGTCTGACCGATGAAGAAGCCGCAGGCATCTTAAGAAGGATCATAACGGGCGGAATCGTCTGTGCGGGAAAGAACATCAATAAAGAGTATAAAGCTGCGGTAACAGGAACAGAGGCCCTTTCCGATGCTGAGAAAGAAGAACTCGCTGCCGTTAATAAGATCCTGGACGGAAATCTTCTTACTTATCACTTCCAGCCCATCATCAGTGCCGAGACCGGAGAGATATTTGCATACGAAGCGCTTATGAGATCTACGCTTGAAGGCATCGACATAAGCCCGTATAAGCTTCTTAAGTATGCCGAGATGACAGGCAGGCTCGGAGATGTGGAGAAAGCCACTTTCATAAATGTTACCGGCGCCATAGATGAAAGATTGGATGAGATCAAGGACAGACTTGTTTTCATCAACAGTATACCCGGAGCCAAGCTTTTATCGGATGATTATGTTGATATCGAGTCAGCACTTATAGAGCATAAGGGCCATGTGGTCGTTGAGATCACGGAGCAGACAGAGGCAGAGGATGCGGCACTTCGCGCCATCAAGAAGCGTTACGACAGCATGGGAATCGGCCTTGCACTCGATGATTACGGAACGGGTTATTCCAATGTTATCAATCTGTTAAAGTACATGCCTTCGTATGTAAAGATAGACAGAAGCCTTCTTGAGAATATAGATGAATATCCCAAGAAGCAGAGATTTGTGCGCGAGATAATCGAGTTCTGTCACGATAATAATATTTATGCTCTTGCAGAGGGCGTTGAGACCGCCAAAGAAATGCGTGCGGTGATCCGGATGGGCGTTGACCTGATCCAGGGATTCTATACCGCAAAGCCTTCCGAGGAGATAATAGATTCTCTTGATTATGATATCGTGAGAGAGATCCGCAGATATCAGGAAGAGTATAAGGTCGGAAAAAAGCAACCGATCTATGTACCCGACGGAATGGGACGTCTCAATCTTTCCTCCATAGAAAAGATAGGTTACAGCTGTATCATGATCGGAAACGAGGGATCGGATCATGATGATATCGTTATATCCGGATACAGAAAGCTTAAAGTAAACGCTTATATGGAGATAAAGTCCAATTATATGGGACGGATAACTCTTGAGAATATCAATCTTGTGGGAGAGCAGGGAAAGCCCTGCGTAGCCATCGGAGAAAACTGCGATGTAACCTTTGTCCTTAAGGGAGACAATCACTTTGAGAAAGGCGGAATACTTGTCCCTGAAAGCTCAAAGCTTAAGATAGAGGGTGCAGGTAATCTCAACGTATTTCTTGACGGTGTTTGCCCTTACGGTATCGGAAATGATCTCGAGAGCGGTAACGGCGATCTAGTATTTGAGCAGGACGGAGTTATTGCCATAGAGACTAAGGGCAATAATGGCGTATGTATAGGCTCAGGCAAGGGCGGAAAGATAGCCCTCAACAGAGGAAAGTATAATCTGGCCCTCAACTGCGGCGAAGGTGTGGGAGTCGGAAGCTTTTACAGTGATCAGAACATTCATATCAGCAACTGCGAATTTGAGATAGAACTTGCCGTTACAAAGGGCGTAGGTATCGGATCCGTAGAGAATAAAGCCAAGATATCGGCCACCAATTCCTCCGTTAAATGCAGCATTGAAGGAACCGAAGTAGTCGGATACGGTACTCTTAACGGAGAGCAGTGCGACATACATTTCTATGATACCAGCATCTACTGTGATATGAGAGGCGATTATATCACTGCCATCGCAGCGCTTCACGGCGAGACGATCTATCATCAGGACAGAGCATCCGTAAGGCTCACCGGCAGCGGATCACATGCTCTTGCTTTCGGAAGCAGTGATGCTGACTGTGATACGATCATCTATATCGAGGATTCCGATACGGGAGTTGACATCAACACTGCCTGCCAGAGAGATACTTATGCAAAGGATGAGAATATACATATCCGCCATGGTAAGAACCGTTTTATCATCAACGGATATCCCTACAAGCATAAGGTAGTCTACGACTGATGATCCGGCGGTATCATCCCGACTTGGATAATTATTTAACAAAACGAAACTCAGTAGCCACGATATTTTTATATATTGTGGCTATTGCTATTATAGGAAAATAGGTTATAATACAATTGTTCTTTTTTAATCGGGACAGTTTGCGCAGCGCTGAAACAGCCCGCAGCAAGGCTTCCCGGGGTTTATGACTGCACCCGGCAGTCAGAGAGGAGAAATTATTATGAAAAAGAGAATTGCAAGTGCTGTTCTTGCATCTGCTATGGCGCTTTGCCTTGCAGGATGTGCCGGAACCGCTCCCGCTGCAGACAAGGTCCAGGAAGCTGTAAACGACGTTGTTGAGAGCACTGTGGAAGAGGTTAAGGATCAGGTTGAAGATGTAACAGAAGCTGTAAGCGATGTTGCCGAAGAAGTGGCAGAAGAGGTTACAGATGCTACAGATGACGGCGTTATGACTTATCAGGAGTACGCAGAGGCTGCTCTTGAGTCAGAGGTAACAATCGTTACTTACGTACAGGCTCATCAGTCATGGTGGGATGGCAAGCTTACCGTTTATACCCAGGATCAGGACGGAGGATACTTCCTCTATGAGCTTCCTGTAACCGAAGAAGATGCAGAGAAGTTTGTTCCCGGAACCAAGATCAAGGTTACCGGTTACAAGACAGAGTGGTCAGGTGAGGTTGAGATCACCGATGCTACATATGAATTCGTGGAGGATGGTGATACTTTCATCGCTGAGCCCAAGGATATCACCGACAAGCTCGGAACAGATGATCTTATCAACTACATGAACCAGAAGGTTGCTTTCAACGGATTCACCGTAGTAGCAAGACCTTCAGGCAATGCTTTCGATTACAAGTATGACAATTCCGGAAGCCATGATGAGAACAGCGACCTTTACTTCGATGTTCAGGATTCTATGGGCAATGTATACACCTTCACCGTTGAGTCTTATCTTTGCGGCAACGACACCGATGTCTACGCTGCAGTAGAAGGCCTTAATGTTGGCGATGTTATCGATTGCGAAGGTTTCCTTTACTGGTATGAGGGTGCTAACCCCCACATCACAGGCCTTGGCGTAAAGACCAACTAATTTATATCAGAGCATAGCAAAAGCGGTCCGCATGGACCGCTTTTTTGATTGTATAAGTATATGGTTTTGTGTAAGCATATAGTGGTAAAGCAACTGCAGAGCTTTCGGCTGCATTTTTTTCTTAACGCATCAGGTCGTAGGCTTTCTGAGCGGACATTTTGAGAGGCTTACCCTGTCGGCAAGTATCTTAAGGCCACTGTCAATCAGGTAATCCTGAAGAATGGGAAGTGACTGAGGGGATGCGGGGCCGATGGTTATGCGGTCCACAAGGCTGGATATCCTGATCCCAAGCTTTGCGCAGAGTTCGTTGAGATCGAGGGGATAGTACTTTTTGATACGGTCCCATGCGATGTGGTATTTGGGCTTAACGGCCGCTTCCTCGGCAGAGAAGGGAGTGTAGATAAGGCGCACTTCATTCTCGGATGTAAAGGAAGGATGTTTAAACGCCGCGGATGATATCCAGGCCTCATTCATCAGCTTTCTAATTTCGGTCTGTTCGCCCTCAAAAGAGGAGAGATCACTCATCACATCGGTAAAACTCTTTATCAGTTCGTGTCCCTCTACGGTATCCTGATAATAAACCTTTTTAAGCGAAACAGAGCTTTCGTCCTCCACAAGCCGTTCAAGCAGATCCTTATGAAAGGCTATGCACACGCCCTGGCCGCCTTTTGCGTATCTTTCCCACTGGGCCGCATCATCGGGGTACTCCGAAAAGCATGCGGCGTATGCGGAATAGTGAAATTCCTCGGCAAACTCTTTTTTGAAGAATTCTTTCGCAAGAGAAAACTGTTTATCCAGACCGGCTGTTTTTAAGTCTACCAGCACGTTGTCTCTCAGGCCGTTTACGAAAAGCCTCATCTCGGAAGTGTCGTTCATATTCAGAATGTTGTTGAGTCTGAGCTCAGCATTTCCGACTATTCCGTTAAGTGCATTAAAATCCGTGTAATGATATAAAAGCATATAAATAACCTCCGTAGATAAATATATCACAAACGATGATAAATGGCACTTTTATTCTTTGTTTATTGATAAAAGGCGGTTTGATGTAGTATTATTTAAAAGATGCATGTTCGGAACCGCAGAATACATATCTACAGAAAGATCCGAAGAGGAAAGAAATGCTTTTAGAAAGATTTTATCCCGACAGGGAGGAAGATTCGGCATATGGTCTTCCCTACGAAGAATTATATAAAGAAGGTTACAGAGGGATACTGTTCGATATAGACAATACTCTGGTACCCCACGGAGCACCGGCCACCAAGAAGGCTATAGCACTTTTCAGGAAGCTTCATGCCATAGGCTTTAAGACGGTGATCATATCAAACAATAAGGAAGCCCGTGTTAAGCCGTTCGCCGATGCGGTGAGCTCAAGATATCTCTTTAAGGCCGGAAAACCCGGTAAAAAGGGCTATGAAAAGGCTATGAAGATAATGAAGACGGTCCCGGAGAACACTATGTTTGTGGGAGATCAGCTCTTTACAGATGTGTGGGGAGCCAAAAAGGCCGGAATACTTACCTATCTGACAAAGCCCATACATCCCAAAGAGGAGATTCAGATCATTCTGAAGAGGCTGCTGGAAAAGATAGTATTATTCTTTTATCACAGAAGTAAAAGATGAGGTATATATGAACATAAACGGTAATACCAGGCTGCTCGGTGTGATCGGAAATCCGGTAGAACACACTATGTCGCCTGTAATACATAATAATCTTGCGGATATCATGGGTGATAACCTTGCTTACGCCCCTTTCAGAGTGGAAAATGAAAATGTGGGTGATGCCGTAAGAGGTGCATTTGCATTAAACATGCTGGGCCTTAATGTGACGGTACCTCACAAGAGCGCTGTAATCCCTTACCTTAAGGAAATAGATCCTCTTGCAGAACGCATAGGAGCAGTCAACACGCTGGTAAGATGTGAGGGCGGGTTTAAAGGATACAATACAGACATGCCGGGGCTCTTAAGGGCCATGAAATATGACGGTGTGGATTTTACCGGAAAAGATGTGATCATTCTCGGAGCAGGGGGAGTGGCCAGAGCCGTTGCAATGATGCTGCTTGAGAACGGGGCAGGGCATATCTACATACTCAACAGGTCGGTGGATAAAGCAAAAGCGATAGCAGATGAGCTGGATGGTTTACATAATTCAGTCAGCTATCACAACTTACAAAGTTATGTAAACCTACCTGATAAGAAATATATCGTAATACAGGCTACAAGTGTCGGAATGTCACCTAATACCGAAGAGGCTGTCATCGAGGACGAAAACTTCTACCGTATGGTAAGTGCGGGATACGATATCGTATTCAATCCGCTTGAAACAAAGTTTATGAAGCTGTGCAAAAGGGCCGGGGCGGAAGCTTTCGGAGGGTTAAGAATGCTTCTTTATCAGGGGATCATAGCCTATGAACTGTGGAAATCATCAAAGGCCTACCTAGGTGTAGATGCTTCTTCCGTCACTGTAAGCGATGATATCGCTGAGAGAATATATGACATGATGATCGAAGCAATGCAGGCAAACAGATGAGCAAAAAGAAAAAAGGCGAAAACGTAATACTGATCGGCTTTATGGGAAGCGGGAAAACCACGATGGGAATAAGGCTTTCATATAAGCTTCAGATACCCGTGGAGGATACCGACAAGATCATCGAATCCATGGAAGGGATGAAGACAAGCGAGATTTTTGCCGAAAAGGGTGAGGCATATTTCAGAAAGAAGGAGACTCAGCTTCTTGAGAGCATCTCGGCTTCATCTTCAAGAAAGATATACTCCCTTGGCGGCGGGACTCCGATGCTTCCGCAGAATCAGGGGCTTATCTGCAAATGCGGAAAGGTGATATATCTTCGCGCAAAAGCTGAAACCATCTATGAACGGCTGAAAAACGATACTTCGCGTCCGCTGCTTCAATGTGAAGATCCGGCTGAGCGAATACGCAGCCTTTTGGAAATGAGAGATCCGATTTATATGAGATGTGCGGATTTCGTGGTGGATGTTGATGAGTGTGACCAGGCAGAAGTGCTCACTAAGATACTTGAGTATTTAAATACCGAAAACAATCCGACATCGGAGCAATAGATACATATTGACCGGAATATTGATAATAACGCCGGTGATTTAAAAGTATATTAAAAGTATATATTAAGTGGTATAAGAGGTCGAAAAATGAATAACATACTTGTAATAAACGGACCAAATCTTAATTTCCTTGGCATCCGCGAAAAGAATATTTACGGAACCGAGGATTATGACCATCTTGTTAAAATGATAGAAGATGCCGCAACGGAACGCGGGATCGCGGTTGAAGTGTTCCAGTCAAATCATGAAGGCGATATAATTGACCGCATTCAGCAGGCATATTTCGATAAGACTGACGCTATAGTGATAAACCCCGGTGCGTACACCCATTACAGCTATGCAATACATGATGCCCTGGCATCCGTGACCATGCCCAAGTGCGAGATACATATATCCGATATCACAGCCCGGGAGGACTTTAGAAGAATATCCGTCACGGCACCCGCATGTGATAAACAGATCTACGGAAAAGGACTTAAGGGATACATAATGGCAATTGATTTTGTGCTGTCCATACTTTCAAATGCCTGAATGCATAAAATTTGGTAAATTTATTGTTGATTGTTTATCAATATTTTGTTAAAATCATAAAGAATTGTGACTAAAACCGCATAGGAGGATTTTGAGATGGCTGAGATTACGGCTGGAGATATCAGGAATGGCGTTACTTTCGAATATGACGGTAAGGTATTCCAGGTTCTTGAATTTTTACATGTTAAGCCCGGTAAGGGAGCTGCATTTGTTCGCGTTAAGATGAAGGACGTTAAGAACGGCGGTGTCAGAGAATTAACCTTTAACCCTGTTCAGAAGTTCACTCTTGCTACCATCGAAAAGAAGAAGATGCAGTATCTCTACAAGAATGATGATATGTTTGTATTCATGGATAGTGAGACATATGAGCAGATTGAGCTTTCCGAGAGTGATATCGGAGACGCTATGAAGTTTGTTCTTGAGAATATGGAATGCACCATGCTTTCACACAATGGTCAGATCTTCTCGGTTGAGCCCCCGATGTTTGTTGAGCTCAAGATCACCGAGACAGAGCCCGGACTTCGCGGCGATACCGCCACGAACGTTACCAAGCCTGCAAAGGTTGAGTCCGGAGCAGAGATCCGCGTTCCCATCTTCATCAACGAAGGTGATGTTATCAAGATCGACACAAGAACAGGCGAGTATCTCGGAAGAGCATAAGCTTCATTTAATCTTTTACAGACCGATAGAGCGTATCAGTTTTGGTGCGCTCTTTTTGTTTTGCAAAAAAGCAGAACAATATGCTGTTTTGTAGCTTAAAACTATAATCGGGCCGAGGGGCCGGAAAGGAAATTATGTCTGTAAAAGAATTTGCCGACAAGGCTAGAAAAGCTGTCCAGGATGTGCTGGGCGATGAATATTTTGTTGATACCGGGGAAAATCTGAAACTGAATGAAACAAGGCTGTGGAGCATTAATATACATTCAAAGAGCAGGAACATCACGCCGGTAATATTTCTGGATTCATTTTATCAGGAATATGAAGAAGGAAAGAGCTTTGGGGAGATCATTAACAGTATAATAAACATCTATTGGGAACATATTCCCAAAAGTGATATCGATCTTTCATACATCACCGAATATGAAAAGGTAAAGGATAAGATCTGTCTGAGGCTTTGCAATCTTGAGCGGAACAACGAGCTTCTCAAGGATTCTGTCTATATTCCTTTTCTTGATCTGGCCATTCTTTTCTATATTAATTTTGAGCAGTGTGATATGGGAAAAGGTATGATCAGGGTAAGGTCGGAATACCTTGAAAAATGGGATGTTACAACCGAAAAACTTATGAAGGATGCCATGGAAAACAGTAAAAAAGATGTGGAGCTCAAAGTACTGCAGTTCTGGGGTTATCCCATGTATGTAATGTCAAATAAAAGTCTCTCGGGAGGAGCTTCGTCCATGCTTTATCCCGAAGCACTTGAGGAATTTGCCAATAAGAATGAGGCAAATATTTTTGTGATCCCGAGCTCTATACATGAAGTGATACTTATACCCGATAAAGAAAATGATGAGCAGGGGAGCGAAGAATGGATCAGAAAAACCTCCGAGCTTCGAAATATCATATGTATGGTCAATCGGGAGGAGGTAAGTGCCGATGAGGTTCTGTCAGACAATCTGTATTATTTTGACCGCAGTCAGAAAAAGATAAAGATCGTATAAAAATTTGCGTTTCTAAGGCATATATGGTAATATAGACGACAGTGTAATAAAGTTGTAACAATTTTGCGGCCGTAGTCTAACGGATAGAACGAAGGCCTCCGACGCCTTTAATGCAGGTTCGATTCCTGTCGGCCGCAGCTTTCGTTACCGCTTTAAAGCATGAGTCCGTTGTGGATCACTAATTGCTTTAGAAGGAAATAAGTCAGAAAGATATGATAGGTGATATAGCTAAAAAGGTAGGAAAATTCATTCTTAAGTACAGTAAGTACTTTTTCCCCGGATTTGCTCTTATTGTAGCGGCGGTGATAGTTTTTGTCGCGATGAAATACAGGGCAAAGGAAGAAGAAGCCAAAAAGATCGCCGAGGAAGAGCTGGCTCAGCAGCTTGAGGAAGAAGTAATCCTCGAAGATGCGGAAGTGCCGCTTGAGGATTCATCGGATGAAGCTCTCCGGCAGCTTGTGGACAATTATTTCGCATGCCTTTCCGAGGGCGATATGGCTACTTTGCAGACGCTCCGCGACAGCCTTGACGAAGCTGAGAGCTTCAGACTTGAGGAGCAGTCAAAGTATCTTTCCTACTCCGTTGAGCATGTATACAGCCAGACCGGCCCGGAAGAGGGAACTTACATTGCCTATGCTTACTATATGGTAGTATTTGATGAGTTTCCGACCATAAGTCTTCCCGCATACAGTGGATTTTACGTTAAAACCGCGGATACCGGAGAGCTATATATTGTAAAAGGAGAGCTTTCTGATAAGGAAAACGAGTATATTTCCAAAGTGGCATCACAGGATGATGTTAAGGAACTCAATAATAAGGTAAATGTCGAGTACAACGATATCATCATCGAGCATCCCGAGATACTTGATTATCTGGTTGAGCTGGACACCACAGTCAGCACCGCCGTCGGAGAAAAGATTGCCGAGATCAATTCTACCATAGAAGCTCAGAAGCAGGCCGAAGAGGAAGAGCAGAAGGCAGCTGAGGGCGAAACAGAGGATGTTCCCGCCGAGGAAGTTGTTCAGTATGCCACCGCTACAACAAGAGTTAATGTCAGAGCTTCGGACAGCGCTCAGGCTGAAAGAATTGGAGAGGCAATGCAGGGCGAAAAGTTCGAGGTTGTGGAGGTTCTTCTTAATGGCTGGACCAAGATCATTTTCAAAGAGAGGGAAGCATTTATCAAATCCGAGTATCTTTCAATGGTTCAGAGTGCTGAGAGCTATCCTACCATAGGTATGGCTACGGCAAAGAGCGAGGTAAATGTAAGAAGTCTTCCGGATGTTAATTCCGAAAAGGTCGGTGCGCTTGTAACCGGCGATCAGCTGGAGCTTGTGGCTGTCGAGGACGGCTGGTGTACCGTAAAGTTTGAGGACACTATAGCCTATGTGAACGCGGATTTCATTGATTATACGGTTTTTGACTAAATTTACCGATGTAAAGCGTTGAACTGCTAAATTATTTATCTATTTTGCTGATGAAATGTTTTTACAATTGATATATTATATTATTGTTGAGCCAAAGAGGGCACAGGTTATTTCCTGCGCCCTTTTTTGCATAATCATGTAATCAAAATTTTTTTATACAAGGAGGATCTAAAATGTCATACGTTGATGAAGTTTACGAGCGTGTAGTAGCGCAGAACCCTTCACAGCCCGAGTTCCATCAGGCAGTTAAGGAAGTACTCGAGTCCCTCAGAGTAGTTATCGAGGCCGATGAGGAGAAGTTCCGCAGAGAAGCACTTCTTGAGAGAATCACCACTCCCGAGAGACAGCTTCTTTTCCGTGTTCCCTGGGTAGATGACAAGGGACAGGTACAGGTAAACAACGGATACAGAGTACAGTTCAACTCTGCCATCGGACCTTACAAGGGAGGCCTTCGTCTTCACCCATCAGTAAACCTTGGTATCATCAAGTTCCTTGGATTTGAGCAGATCTTTAAAAACTCACTTACCGGACTTCCCATCGGTGGCGGTAAGGGTGGTTCCGACTTCGATCCCAAGGGCAAGTCAGACAGAGAGATAATGGCATTCTGCCAGAGCTTCATCACCGAGCTTTATAAATATATCGGCGCAGACACCGACGTACCTGCAGGAGATATCGGAACAGGCGCAAGAGAGATCGGATTCATGTATGGTCAGTACAAGAGACTTACAGGCCTCTATGAGGGCGTTCTTACCGGTAAGGGACTTTCCTACGGCGGATCACTTGCAAGAACAGAAGCTACCGGTTACGGACTTCTTTACATGACTCAGGAAATGCTTAAGTCAAACGGCATCGATATCAAGGGCAAGACCTGCGCCGTTTCCGGATCAGGAAACGTTGCTATCTATGCTATTCAGAAGGCACAGCAGCTTGGCGCTAAGCCTGTTACCTGCTCTGATTCCACCGGATGGATCTATGATCCCGAAGGAATCGATGTTGCCCTTCTTAAGGAAGTTAAGGAAGTTAAGAGAGCACGTCTTACCGAATATGCAGCAGCAAGACCTTCAGCTCAGTATCATGACAAGAAGACCGAGGGCACAAATCAGTGGGAAGTTAAGGTTGATATCGCACTTCCCTGCGCAACCCAGAATGAGCTTAACCTTGATGATGCAAAGAAGCTTGTTGCAAACGGTGTTATCGCTGTATGCGAGGGTGCTAACATGCCTACCACTCTTGAGGCTACCGAGTACTTCCAGGCCAACAAGGTATACTTTGTACCCGGCAAGGCAGCTAATGCAGGCGGTGTGGCTACTTCGGCACTTGAGATGAGCCAGAACAGCGAGAGACTTTCATGGACATTCGAGGAAGTTGATGCTAAGCTCCAGAACATCATGATCAACATCTTCCACAATCTTGATGATGCTTCCAAGAAGTACGGCCTTGAGGGCAACTATGTTGCAGGTGCTAATATCGCCGGATTCCTTAAGGTTTGTGATGCTATGATGGCTCAGGGTATTGTATAATCCCCAAAGGCATAAGTAAATGCTGCTGCCGAAGGCAGAGCGTTATTTTAAATGTAAGGGCCCGCATTCTTACAGTGGATGCGGGTCCTTGTTTGTGGTATAATCAAAGAACATCACTTTAAAAGAAGGAGAGAATATGGCTGACAATAACCGCATTAAGAGGATCAACGAAATGGAAGCCTCCATGGAGAGAGTAAATAAGGTTGTTACCGTCATCAGAGAGCATCTTAACAGGCTGGGGAATCTTTCATCGGATATAGAAAAGCTTCAGGATTATTATGAGAATGAGTGGAGAGAGGATTTTGAAGCAGATGAAAGAGGCGAGCTCCCCAAAGACCTGAAAAGAGGTGTGCTCTCGGAGGATGCGCTTTTTGATCTGCTTGAGGAGACGGAAAGATACATGGACTGCATGTAGACATTTCTAAAGAATATTGTACTTGACGGAAATGATCATATAAATAAACTGTATAAAAAATAAGTGAAAAAAACAGTAATCGGAATAGTTTAAAAATGGCTTATAGTGAATCAAATAAAGATATTATAAATGATGCAGAAAATATAGAATTGAATATTGACATTAAAGAAACGAATGATGATCCCGGATCAAATGATGTAAAAGAACAGACAGATAGCCGTAAAGAAAACAAGATGGGAGTGCTGCCGGTAAACAGACTTCTTATTACGATGTCGCTTCCCATGATGGCATCCATGCTTGTACAGGCTCTTTATAATATAGTGGACAGCATATTTGTGGCAAGAGTGGCTGAGGATGCTCTTACCGCTGTTTCAATGGCATTTCCTCTTCAAACACTTATGATAGCCCTTGCCGGCGGTACCGGAGTCGGAATCAATGCCATACTTTCAAAATCCCTTGGAGAAAAGGAGTATGAGCGAGCAAATAAAGCTGCCGTAAACGGCATTTTTCTTGCGGCAATCAGCTTCCTGCTCTTTCTGATAATCGGGCTTACCGTAGTCAGGCCCTTTTACATGAGCCAGACAGACGATCCTGAAATCATTGAATACGGAGTACAGTATTTAACGGTGGTGCTTACATGCTCTTTCGGTATTTTCGGACAGTTTATATTTGAGAGACTGCTTACATCCACCGGAAGAACTCTTTTAACAATGATCACCCAGGGGACAGGTGCCATCATAAATCTGATACTGGATCCGATACTTATATTCGGTCTTATCGGAGCGCCGAAGCTTGGCGTTACCGGAGCTGCCATAGCAACGGTCTGCGGCCAGATAGTTGCAGCAGTAATGGCATGCATTTTTAATATCAAAAAAAATCCGGACATACATATCTCATTTAAGGGCTTTAAGCCGGACGGAGCCATGATAGGCAACATATACAAGATAGGTGTTCCGTCGATCATAATGCAGTCTATAGGATCACTAATGGTCTATATTATGAACAAGATCCTTATCGGCTTTTCATCCACAGCAGTCGCCGTATTCGGGGTTTATTTCAAGCTTCAGAGCTTCACATTTATGCCTGTTTTCGGTCTTAATAACGGAATGATCCCCATAGTCGCATTCAACTATGGTGCACAGAGCAAAAAGAGGATGATGAAGACCTGGCGCCTTGCATGGATCTATGCAACGGCCATAATGCTTGTTGGTGTTGCGCTTTTTGAAAGCATACCGCAGTATCTGCTGCTTCTTTTCGACGCATCCGATGATATGCTCAGGATAGGAACGGTGGCATTAAGGATAATAGGAATTCACTTCCCGATAGCCGCCTATTGCATTGTGACAGGATCCATGTTCCAGGCACTCGGTACGAGTGTGTACAGCATGATAGTATCCATAATGAGACAGATCGTGGTACTTATTCCCGCAGCATATCTGCTTTCCTTACCGGGAAATGTTGACTATGTCTGGTGGTCGTTTCCCATTGCGGAGCTTATGTCGGCTGCCGCCACAACATTTTTCTTTAAGAGGATATACGATAAAACCATTAAACATATCGGAGAGAATAACGAGGCATAAAGCAGTTTATAAACTCCAAAAGATCGGTGATCGTAGCAATATTTAATCTAAGATTAAGAAAAGAGTATTATATGCAATCAGAAATCTGGGATTTATACGATAATATGGGCAGAAAAAGTGAGTTCAAGAAAGACAGATACTCATCCGAACCTATTCCGGACGGGCTTTATCACATGGTGTGCGATATCCTAGTTATTCACAGGGACGGCACATATCTGCTCACAAAGCGCCATGATAAAAAGGAGGTTTATCCCGGATACTGGGAGGCAAGCGCAGGCGGAAGTGCCCAGGAAGGCGAGAGCCCCCTTCAGTGCGCGGTGAGAGAGCTTAAGGAAGAAACCGGAATTGATATAGATGCGGATAAGCTTGAACTGGTGGGACATAGCTTCAGCGAAAAGAGCAGGAGCACATTTTATTCATATATCGCAAGAGTGAACTGCAAGAAGGATTCCATCGTTTTGCAGGAAGGTGAGACTGTGGCTTACAAATGGGTGGATACCGCAGGGTTTCTGGCTTATGTTGATTCCGATGAAGCCATCAAATCCCACAATATGCGGTATGAGGATTATATAAAAACGATCAGATGAAAAGAGTGATCTGCACATTACCTGAGATAATAGGCTGAATGATCATATTTGTTTTGGTACAGGGTTGAATGACATTTCAACCCTTTTTTTGTATAATTGAGAAGGTTGGTATTGTAGAAAACTATCAGTGTGTTATTCTTGGATCATAAAGTGATCACGGAGGAATCCTGTGGGAAACAACCCTATATATTTTCTTATTTTAATAATACTTATAATTGTATTTGCTGTCGGATTGATCATTCTTTTAAAGAACTGTTTAAGGCTTTCCGAGAAGAACAACATGCTCCGGGAAAGCATAAAGGATATCGGCGATCTTAATGACCGACTCAGGATGGAAAGACATGATTATTTAAATCATCTACAGATCATATACGGGCTTATGGAACTCGGGGAATATGAAGAAATGAATTCATATCTGCAAAAGATATATAAGGAGTTCCTGAAAACAGGTAAGGCTATCAAAACATCAAAACCCGCTATAAATGCTTTGCTTGCAGCTAAGATCGCTGAGTGTGATTCAAAAGGTATTGAGCTTATAGCTGAGGTGAAATCGGATCTTAAAAAAATACATATCGAGGACTGGGAACTGTGCAAAGTCATTTCCAATCTAACGGATAATGCTATAAGAGCACTTGAAAGTGTTGATAAGAATGAAAGAATAATAAGGATCAGTATTTCCGAGACAAAGGAAGATTATTGTTTTGAGGTGGAGGATAACGGTCCGGGGATTCCATGGGAGGCGCAGGATCAGGTGTTTAAGAAAGGTTTTACGACAAAAGATGGCGAAGGCCACGGAATGGGTCTTTACATTGTTTCCTGTATTCTTGCCGAAAACAAGGGAAGGATCGGGCTGGAATCGAACGAGGATAAGACAGTATTTACGATAAATCTTGCGAAAGGAGAGTGACATGGGAATAATACAGATATTGGGTATAATAGTTCTGATCATCGGTATTGTACTTATCGGTGTGGAATTCTTTATTCCGGGTTTCGGAGTGCCGGGAATTCTTGGAATACTCTGTACCATAGGCGGAATTTTTCTGGCCGGAAAAACGATGTATGAAAGAATTACAGTCGGTGCTATAACAATAGTGGTAATAGCTGTAATGCTTGTTGTGAGCATTATTGTTTTCAACTCGAAAAAGGTCAAGTCCCCGATCAAGCTTGAAACAGATCTGCAGGGAAAGAATCTGTTTATTGAAGAAAAAGACATGGAATATCTTATAGGGAAAAAGGGAACTGCTATCACAGATCTAAAGCCATCCGGAAAGGGTGAATTCGACGGGGTAAAACTGGATGTGATCACTTCAGGTTATATTGCCAAAGGATCCGAACTTAAGATAACCGCTATAAAGAATAACAAGATATTTGTGGATGTTTAGATTATAACAAGAGGGTATATCAGAAATCAGGCTTAAAAAGAGGAGGATAAGAATATGAAGCTGCCCATGATAATATCATTAATCGTTGTTGTGATACTTATAGTGTTTTTTTCAATAATACCTGTCGGAATCTGGATCTCAGCCGTAGCAAGCGGAGTAAAAATAGGCATTGTCTCCCTTGTGGGAATGAAGCTTCGCAGGGTGAAACCGGCTTATATCGTCAGACCGCTGATCAAAGCAACCAAAGCAGGACTTAAGGTGAAAACAAACGAGCTGGAAGCTCACTATCTTGCCGGAGGTAATGTAGATAATGTTGTTAATGCACTTATAGCGGCAGAACGTGCCGGAATGAATCTTTCATTCGAGCAGGCTTCGGCTATAGATCTGGCCGGAAGAAATGTATTTGAAGCGGTTACGATGAGTGTTACTCCCAAGGTTATTGAAACACCGCAGATCTCGGCAGTTGCAAAGGATGGTATAGAGCTTCTTGTAAAGGCGCGTGTAACCGTGAGAACCAATATTGACCAGCTCATCGGAGGCGCCGGTGAAGCGACGGTACTTGCGAGAGTCGGCGAAGGTATAGTTACTACGGTCGGTTCGGCACAGACACACAGCAGTGTGCTTGAGAATCCGGATGATATTTCAAAAGTTGTGCTTGAAAAGGGACTTGATTCCGGAACTGCTTATGAGATAATTTCAATTGATATAGCTGATATCGATATAGGCAGAAACATCGGCGCTAATCTGCAGAGCCTGCAGGCTGAAGCAAATACAAAGATAGCTCAGGCTAAGGCAGAAGAGAGAAGGGCGATGGCTGTAGCTCTTGAACAGGAAATGAAGGCCGAGGTAGTAAAGGCAGAAGCAGAGGTTCCCAGAGCAATGTCAGAAGCCCTCAGATCCGGTAATCTTGGAGTGTTTGATTATTACAAGATGCAGAATATCCAGGCAGACACTAAAATGAAAAAGGATATCGGAAACGGTGTGACCGGATATGTTGATACAAAGAGGAATGATACATGATAAATGTTATGGTGGTTGAAGACGAAGAACAGATCCGAAACATCCTGAAAAGGATGATAGAAAAAAACGCGGAATGCAGCGCCGTTTCGGCATGCGGTACTTTCGCATCGGCCATCAGCGATTTTGTCAGACTCAGACCTGATGTGGTTTTTATGGATATAGATCTGGGCGGCGAAAACGGTCTGGAATGTGCTAAAGCGATGACCGAGGTCGATCCCAAGGTCAAGATCGTTTTTGCCACCGCACATAGCGAGTATATGGCGAATGCGTTTGAAATATATGCTTTTGATTATCTTGTGAAGCCATTTGACATGGAGAGGATCAATAAAACCCTGGACAGGATAAAGAATATGATTGAGTCGGACCGGAATGCTCATGTCCCTGAAGGCTCCCACGAAAAACTGATCATCCGGGGAAAGGAAGAGATAAACCTTGTGGATGTCAATGACATAATCATGATAGAAAGAAACGATGGCATGACAAGGATTGTTACCGCGGAAGAGGTACTTCTCACATCTCAATCCTTGGGCTCATTTGAGGAAAAGCTTGATCCAAAGATGTTTATACGCTGCCATAAGTCATATATCATCAGAGTGGATGCAGTTAAAAAGCTCGAAACTTACGGCAGATGGACATATATAGTAAGGTTAAAGGATACTGATGAAACGGCGCTTATGACTTCGGAAAAATATGATGAAATAAAGCAGAAGTATTTAGGCCGGAATAATTGAATAAATATGCGTTTTTTGTAGAAACTGTTGCCCTTTTATGGTATTATATTATTTAATGCCGTAGGAGGGCATTTTACTTGGACATAGACAGTATTATCAAGATAATCGTTTTATTATTTCTGATTGTTTTGTCGGCTTTTTTCTCATCTGCCGAGACAGCGCTTACCGCAGTTAACAAGATCAGAATACACAGCCTTGCAGAGGAGGGAAGCAAAGCCGCAGCGCTTGTAGACAAGATAATAAATAAGCGCAGCAAGATGCTTTCTGCAGTCCTTATCGGAAACAATATCGTTAACATTTCCGCATCATCTCTTGCAACGGTAATCGCGATCAGGATCAGCCAGAATGCAGGTGCAAGTATGTCGGAAAGCCTTGCGATAGGTATAATGACTGCAGCGATCACAATCGTGATAATCATATTTGGCGAGATCATCCCCAAGAACTGGGCTATGACATACTCCGAGAAGATCTCATTTGCTTATGCCGGGATAATTTATGCCATAATGATAATCCTGACACCCATCATATTTATCGTTGATGCGATAACAAAGGGCGTTCAGAAGCTTCTTAAGGTCGATGAAGATCACCATGAAGCCATCACCGAGACGGAGATAAAGACATACGTTGAGGCGGGACACGAGGACGGAGTGCTTGAATCCGAAGAGAGGGAGATGATCCTCAATGTGTTCGAATTCTCCGATGCTGAAGCAAAGGATATCATGATCCCCCGCGTAAATATGGTTACCGTTAAGGTGTCTGATACTTTCGAGGAGATCAAGGAAACCTTCAAGGAGCATATGTACACCAGGCTTCCTGTTTATGAAGAGGACGAAGAGGGAGAACATGACAATTTCCTTGGAGTGATCAATATCAAGGACCTTGCTTTTCTTGAGGATACTGACAATTTCGTTGTAAGAGATCATCTTCATGAGTGTATATTCCCTCATGAGCATAAAAAAGCCGCCGACCTTCTTGAGGAAATGCGTGAGAGTACAACTACTGTGGCGCTTGTCCAGAACGAGTACGGTGACTGTGTCGGCATGATTACTCTTGAAGATCTGCTTGAAGAGATCGTCGGTGATATAAGAGATGAATATGATGAGGACGAAGAGGAGCTGATCACCAAGATTTATGACAGAGTATATCTGGTCGAGGCTTCGATGAGCACGGATGATGTAAATGATGCGCTCGGAACTGAGATACACAGCGATGATTACGATTCTCTTGGCGGGATCATAATCGAAAAGCTGGACAGGTTCCCGGAAAATGGGGAAAGCGTAGTTCTTGATAACGGAATAAAGCTTACTGTCAGAGGCATTGACCAGAACAGGATCGAGAAAATAGAAGTAACACTCCCCGAACCGGAGAGCGAGGATTCGGATCAAGGGGAAGATAACCCGGAAAAGAAGAAGGAACAGATTC
The DNA here is from genome assembly GCA_947164865.1 of uncultured Lachnospiraceae bacterium. Taxonomy (GTDB): domain Bacteria; phylum Bacillota; class Clostridia; order Lachnospirales; family Lachnospiraceae; genus AC2028. Next base: position 16,292 of record CAMUYA010000028.1, on the reverse strand, counting down.
ATGAGTAAACTTACAGAAATAAGATGGCACGGCCGCGGAGGCCAGGGTGCCAAGACAGCAGCACTGCTGCTTGCCGATGTCGCATTCCAGGCAGGAAAGCAGGTACAGGGCTTCCCGGAATATGGACCGGAAAGAATGGGAGCACCCATTACCGCTTATGACAGGATAAGCGATACAGAGATACGGGTTCACTCGAATATTTACGATCCCGATTTTGTTGCGGTTGTTGACGATACGCTTCTGCATTCCGTCAATGTTACGGGCGGTCTTAAGGAAAACGGCGGAATTCTTATAAATACCCAGAAATCCAAAGATGAAATATTACCGCTTCTGGGTGATTATAAAGGAGCGGTTTATGTAATAGACGCACGTAAAGTAAGCATGGAGACGCTGGGCAAGTACTTCCCCAACACGCCTATGTTGGCCGCAATGGTAAAGATATCGGGAGTGATGGAGATCGATGTATTCTTAAGAGAAATGAAGACTTCTCTTGAGCATAAATTTGCAAGAAAGCCCGAGGTGCTGGACGGTAATCTCAAAGCCCTCAATATGGCCATCGAGGAGGTAGTACAGTGGCGTTAAAAGCATCAGAGATAAATGAACAGACCAGATGGCAGGACCTCACAGAAGGCCTTCAGATATATGAGCCCGCCACATCAAAGGATTTCAACACAGGGGAATGGCGCACCCAGACTCCGGTGCTTGATAAGGAAAAATGTAAGCAGTGTCTTTTATGTGTTCCTTTCTGCCCGGACAGTTCCATTCCCGTAAAGGACGGACGCAGACTGGACTTTGATTACGATCACTGCAAGGGCTGCGGAATATGTGTAAAAGCATGTCCTTTCGGCGCGATCACCATGGAGTAAAAGACAGATCAGAATTCAGATAGAATACGGAGATTTAACATGTCAACCAAAACAAGAATGTCCGGAAACGAAGCGATCGGACATGCGATAAAACAGATAAACCCCGATGTAATGCCTGCATTTCCCATCACTCCATCAACGGAGATACCGCAGTTTGTTGCATCCATGATAGCAAACGGCGAGATCACAACGGAATTCATTCCGGTAGAGAGTGAGCACAGCGCGATGAGCGCCGCAATGGGTGCGGAAGCTGCAGGAGCAAGGACTATTACAGCCACATCTTCTGCAGGTATGGCCCTTATGTGGGAAATGCTATACTGTGCGGCATCAAGCAGGTTGCCCATAGTAATGGCACTTGTTAACAGAGGCCTTACGGGCCCTCTTAACATAAATGCGGAGCACTCCGATTCGATGGGTGCAAGGGATTCCGGATGGATACAGATATACGCCGAGACCAATCAGGAAGTGTACGATAATTTCCTTCAGGCTCACAGGATCGCGGAAGCAAAGGGCGTGCATCTTCCCGTTATGATCTGTCAGGACGGATTTATCACATCCCATGCGGTACAGAATATCACACTTTGGGATGATGAGCCTATAAAGAAATTTGTAGGACAGTATGAGCCGGATCATTATCTGTTAAAGCATAACGAGCCCATGGCTATCGGACCTTATGCTGTTTCGAGTTACTGCATGGAATCGAAAAAGGCTCATGCCGAGGCTATGAGAAATGCCAAGCAGGTGATACTTGATGTTGCAAAAGAATTTGAAGCCATCACCGGTCAGAAATACGGATTCTACGAAGGTTACCGCCTTGAAGATGCGGATTTTGCAGTTGTTGCGATCGGATCTGTATGCGGAACGGTAAAGGATGCGGTTGATAAGCTGCGTGAGCAGGGCATTAAAGCCGGGCTTATGAAGGTGAGAGTGTTCAGACCTTTCCCCGGGGAGGAATTTGCAGCGGCACTTAAGGGCTGCAAGGCAGTAGCTATCATGGACCGTTCGGAGAGCTATTCTACTCAGGGAGGCCCCCTTGGAGCGGAACTTACCGCAGCAATGTACCGCGGAAAATGCACCGCAGAGACAGTAAATATCATGTACGGACTTTCAGGCCGTGACGTTAAGGTTGAAGATATTGAGGGAGTGTTTGCAGACCTGCAGAAGATGGCTGCAGGGGAGAAGAAGTTTGAACAGTACCCTTATCTCGGACTCAGAGAGTAAAAAATCGAAACAAGTATATTTTGCAGAATATTATTTTCCGCTGTCAAAAAGCGGTAAAGAAAAGGAAGATAATGGAACAATCGGTTTTCAATTTTAAGGAAATACAGGAAAGGGAAGAGAGGCTTGCACCCGGACACAGAATGTGCGCGGGCTGCGGCGGTACTATCGCAGTAAGAAACGTGTTAAAGGCGCTTCACCCGGGAGATAAAGCAGTTGTGGGAAATGCCACCGGATGTCTCGAGGTTTCGACCTACACATACCCCTACACCGCATATCAGGACAGCTATATCCACACAGCATTTGAGAGTGCAGGCGCAACTTTATCAGGTGCCGAGACTGCTTTCAAGGCTTTAAAGAAGCGCGGAAAGATTGATGAGACATACAAATTCATCACTTTCGGCGGAGACGGCGGAACTTATGATATCGGCCTTCAATCTCTGTCGGGAGCAATGGAGCGCGGACATGACATGGTGTATGTCTGCTATGATAACGGCGCTTATATGAACACAGGTATCCAGCGTTCATCCGCCACTCCCATGTACGCCGACACTACAACTACTCCTTCCGGAAAATGCTCAAACGGAAAACCCCAGACCCGCAAGGATCTGGCTGCTATCATGGCTGCCCACAATATACCCTATGTGGCCCAGACCACTTTTATATCGAATTTCAAGGATCTGTATGTGAAATCGGAGCGTGCTATATATACTCCCGGTCCCGCTTTTCTGAATATTCTTGCTCCATGCCCGAGAGGATGGAGGTATGATACGCCCGATCTTCCCGAGATCTGTAAGCTTGCTGTGGAAACCTGCTACTGGCCTTTGTTTGAAGTGATAGAGGGCAAGTGGATCGTAAACTACAGGCCGAAAAACAAGCTTCCTCTTGAAGATTTCCTTGTTAAGCAGGGAAGATTCAAACATCTCTTTAAGCCTGAGAATCAGTATCTCATCGAAGCTTTCCAGGAAGAGGTGGACAGAAGGTGGGAAGAACTTCTTACCCGGAGTGACTCATGAACGAATATGATATCTATTCCGATGAGGAATACGAGAGAAAAAGAAAGATCAGACAAGCCAGAATAGAGGCTGAAAAGGCAAGACAGCAGCGCAACAAAAAACTATTTCTGGGCGGTCTGATCATCTTTGCGTGTGTATGCATTATCGCAGTTCCGTCGGTGTTAATTATAAAAAACATATCTAAAAAAGCCGCAGCTAATAAAGCTGCAAAGGAAGCGGAGATCGAAGCTATAGCAGAGGCCGATAGACAGGCCGCTCTGGAAGCTGAAGCCGCACTCGAAGAGGTCAGGGAAGAGACTCCTGCCACTTCCGAAGGCGGTGAATTCGGTGGAGACGGAAATACAGAGGGAAGTACCGATGAGCCGTCTTACGATACTGAGGAGTTAATTAAGCAGTTTGATCTGGATGGCTCTAAATACGTATTTACCGCAGATGATTCGACGGTTTCTATGACAAGTGATGAGTTTTTATCTGAATACGGTATCGTTATAAGGGTCGATGATGGAAAGGTGCTCGCTTCGAAGGACGGATTTGTAAAAATGTTCCCGGCATCCATGACAAAGCTTATGACTGTGCTCACCGCAAGGCAGTATATAAGCGAAGCTCAGCTTGATGAATCCATAGCTGTAAGCCAGCTGGCCATCGATTATGATTATCTTCATAAGTGTTCGAGCGCCGGATTTGATGCCAAGGAAGTAGTTACGGTGAGGGATCTTTTCTACGGCACGATACTTCCTTCCGGCGGCGATGCGGCATATATGCTTGCGCTTTATGTTGCGGGATCCCATGAAGCGTTTGTTGATATGATGAATGAGAACTGCAAAGCTCTCGGCATATCGGAGACATCCCATTTTGCCAATTGCGTGGGAATCTATGATGATGAGAATTACAGTACTTGTAATGATATCGCGGTGATCCTTGCAGCCGCAATGGATGATCCGATCCTTGCTGAGATACTTGGCACAAGAAGATACACTACATCCCTTACGGAAGAACATCCCGAGGGACTTGACCTTTCAAACTGGTTCCTGAGACGTATCGAGGATAAGGATACCGGTGGATACGTAGCCGGAGCAAAGACAGGATTTGTAAATGAGTCGGGATCCTGCGGCGCAAGCTTTATGCAGGGTGATGACGGACACACATATATCTGCGTGAGCGGAAAGGCATGGAGCTCCTGGAGATGCATTTACGACCATGTGGCGGCATATAATATATATGCCATAGGAAACACAGAATATCATAAGCAATGATATATATTAGGATCTGTTTATATGAATAACGATAAACTGACTGTTTATGTGGATGGAAGCTATAATGACGCACTGAAAAGATATGCATTCGGCTGCGTATTTATCCTTGATGACGGCGAAGTGTACCTTGCACTCGGAAACGGAGATAACCCGGAATCTTTAAAGCAGAGGAATGTGACCGGAGAGATGCTGGGTGCCATGTATGCTGTTCAGTGCGCAAGAAAAAGCGGTTATAAATCCATTGATATATATTATGATTACAGTGGTATAGAATGCTGGGTCACGGGCGAATGGAAAGCCAAGAATGAGCTTACTCAGAAATACCGCGATGCCATGAGAGGATGGGGAAGCGATATTAAGATGGCTTTTCATAAGGTCGAGGGACATTCCGGAGATAAGTACAACGATCTGGCTGATAAGACAGCAAAGCGGGGACTGGAGGAAGGATCGGGTGTTCCGCCGGTGCGTGATATATTAGAGTTAGAGTTTTGTGATAAGTGACGGTTTCTTCCCGCATGTATATGTATCCGGCACCGCCTCTCGCTTTACGCTTCGCTCCAAGTCCCGCACTTGCTTCGCAAGATGCTCGAGCTATGGGTCCTCGATGCAAGAGCAGATGCCAGCTGCGTACTTTGCAGCGGCATGAAATTTCGTTATGAATCAAAACGAAATTTCATACGAAGTATCTGCGTAGGACGTTTTGTTCTTAAAAACGTCCGATCGGCCTCGGACACATTGCCGGATTACATATACATACTGCAAGAAACCTGTGTAAAACATGGCTAATCAGGAAATACGTATAAATAAATATATCGCGTCCTGCGGAGTCTGTTCCAGGAGGGATGCGGATAAGCTGATAGATGAGGGGAAGGTGTTTGTTGACGGTGTGAGGGCTGAGTCCGGAATGAAAGTGACCGGTGAGGAAGAGATCATCGTTAACGGAAAAGCTCTTAATAAGCCTGACAGAAAGGTTTATCTTGCTTTTTACAAGCCTGTCGGAGTGACGGTAAGCGAAAAGGATGCACATGCCGAGAAGCTTATCGGTGAGCTCATCGATTATCCCGTGAGAGTTACTTATGCGGGAAGGCTTGATAAGGATTCGGAAGGACTTATGGTCCTTACTAACGACGGCGATCTGATAGAAGAAATGATGCGGGGTGCAAATAAGCATGAGAAAGAATACGTCGTCCGAATTGATAAAGAAGTATCGGATGATCTTGTGCGCAGGTTTGAAGAAGGTATATATCTGAAGGATCTTGATGTCAAGACAAGGCCTGCTAAGATTACCAACAGATCGAAATATACATTCAATGTTATCATAGATCAGGGACTTAACCGCCAGATCAGGCGAATGTGCAAAGCATGCGGAGCAAATGTTATCTCCCTGAAACGCATAAGGATCGAGAATCTGCTTCTTGGCGACCTTAAGCCGGGCGAGTGGAGAGAAATATCAAAAGAGCAAATAAGGAAAGCATGATCCAACAGCTGCGAAAGCAGTATTTATGTCAGATCATAATTGATTATTATTTGAGGTATTATGTCAGAAACAGATAAAATGAACCGAATGAAAGAACTCGTATCCATTCTCTCGAAAGCATCCGAGGCATACTATGCCAAGGATGAAGAGATAATGAGCAATTACGAGTATGATAAGCTTTATGACGAGCTTGTTTTACTTGAAGCGGAGCTTGGTGTTACTCTGTCAAATTCACCTACCGTAAAAGTCGGATATGCCGCAGTGGATGAACTTCCCAAGGAACGTCATGAGAGTCCTATGCTTTCACTTGACAAGACAAAGAACAGGGAGGATCTTTCGAGCTGGCTTAACGGACATGAAGGCATTCTTTCCTGGAAACTCGACGGACTTACGATCGTTCTGACATATAAGAACGGCAAGCTTGAAAAGGCCGTAACCCGTGGAAACGGTGAGATCGGGGAAGTGGTAACCCCAAATGCCAGAGTGTTTTCAAATGTTCCTCTGGAGATATCATTTAAAGGTGATCTGATACTTCGCGGAGAAGCCGTTATAAGCTATTCCGATTTTGAAGAAATAAACCGTAAGATCACAAATGATGCCGACAAATACAAGAATCCCCGCAATCTCTGCAGCGGCTCAGTGCGCCAGTTAAATAACGAGATAACCGCCAAGAGAAATGTAAGATTCATAGCTTTTAACCTTGTTAGCGCTGTTGAATCAGACGGAACCGCACATGATTTTGACAATTCAAGAGAGAACACTTTCAGATTCCTTGAGGAACAGGGCTTTGAAGTTGTTGAGAGAAAGCATGTAGATGAGAATTCGATCTTTGAAGCTATAGAGTATTTTGCAAAGAAGATAGAAGATTACGATATTCCTTCCGATGGCCTGGTGCTGACATATGAGGATATAGCATACGGAGCGTCCCTTGGAAGAACAGCAAAGTTCCCTCGCCATTCCATTGCCTTTAAATGGGCTGATGAAACAGCGGAAACCACGCTCCTTGAAATAGAGTGGAGCGCGTCCAGGACCGGACTGATCAATCCTGTTGCAATATTTGAACCTGTTGAGCTTGAAGGGACCACCGTATCCAGAGCATCCGTACATAATGTGAGTATAGTGCGGGAGTTAAAGCTCGGAATAGGCGATCGCATCAAAGTATATAAGGCTAACATGATAATTCCTCAGATCGCCGAGAATCTGACGGAATCGGGTAATGTTATAATTCCGGACATCTGCCCTGTATGCGGCGGAAGAACGGAAATAAGGGCACTCAATGAAGCACAAAGCCTTTACTGCGTCAATGAGGAATGCCCTGCAAAGCAGATAAAATCATTTTCACAGTTTGTAAGCCGAGAGGCGTTAAATGTGGACGGATTATCGGAAGCCACTCTTGAAAAGCTTATAGATTGCGGATTTATAAAGAGCTTCCCGGATCTGTTTGAGCTTGAAAAGCATAAGGAAAACATTGTCAGGCTTGAAGGATTTGGAGAAAAGTCTTATGATAACCTGATATCGTCCATCGAGAAGGCAAGCCATACAACGCTTCCAAGGCTTATATTCGGCCTTGGGATCAACGGTATAGGAGCTGCAAATGCAAAGCTTATCTGCAAAGCTTTCGATTATGATATTGAGAAGATAAAGTCGGCAAAAGCATCGGAACTTGCAGAAATAGACGGAATCGGTGATGTGATGGCGAAAAGTCTGGAAGATTTCTTCCAAAATGAAAGAAATCTTGCAGTTTTGGAGCGTCTTCTTGCAAAGCTTGATATTGAAAAGCCTGAAATTAATGCTTCGGGTCAGAATCTTGCGGGACTTGTGTTTGTTGTTACCGGAAGCCTTAATTCCTTTGAGAACAGAAATGCCCTTAAGGAAGTGATCGAAAGCAGGGGCGGAAAGGTGACGGGATCCGTTACCAACAAGACAACATGTCTTATAAATAACGATAATACATCTAATTCAACTAAGAATAAGACGGCGAAAGAATTGGGGATTCCGATTCTTACAGAAGATGAATTCGTTACCAAATACTTAAATTAGACGGAAGCTTTTATTGGCTGAGTCGTCACTTAAGAGATGATATGAAAATTTTTTAATATTATATCTATAGAGGTATTATGCCATGCCCATCAAAATTCAGCGTGATCTTCCCGCAAGGGAGATCCTCGAAAATGAAAACATATTTGTTATGGATGAATTCCGTGCAATACATCAGGATATCCGTCCGCTTAAGGTGCTGATCCTTAACAATATGCCGGTTAAACAGGATACTGAACTTCAATTGCTAAGAGCGCTTTCAAATACTCCGCTTCAGATAGATGTCACCTTTATGAACACCAAGACTCATGTCTCGCAGAATACATCGGCCAATCATCTGAACAGATTCTACTGCACATTTGATGATATTAAACATGAAAAGTTCGACGGACTTATCATCACCGGTGCGCCTGTTGAGGATATCAGCTTTGAAGAGGTTGATTACTGGGATGAGGTCTGCACCATAATGGACTGGGCGGAAACCCATGTGACATCCACACTTCATATATGCTGGGGCGCGCAGGCGGGATTTTATCACTACTACGGAATAAACAAGATCCAGCTTCCTCAGAAGCTGTTCGGTATTTACCAGCACAGGGTCAATAACCGTAAGATACCGCTTGTCAGGGGCTTTGATGATGTGTTCCTTGCACCTCACAGCCGCCATACCGCAACATCTACGGAAGAGCTTAAAAAATGTGAGGATCTGACGATCCTGGCAGAAAGCGATGAGGCAGGAGTATTCCTTGCCATAGCCGAGGAAGGGAAAAAGATATTTGTTACCGGACATCCGGAGTATGACAGGCTCACACTTAAAAACGAGTATTTCCGGGATCTTAATAAGGGGCTGCCCATACAGGTTCCCTTTAATTACTTCCCGGATGATGATCCGGAGAAAAAGCCGCTGCTGACATGGCGTTCGCACAGCAATAATCTATATTCCAACTGGCTGAACTACTATGTATATCAGATAACACCTTATGAGCTTGGCGGTGAATGATAATCTGTACAGGTCTTGAAAAAGTACAGGCAGCTTCCGCATTAAGGAAGCTAAGTAAATTAATATAGAGAGAGATTATGAGAAAATGAACAAGAAAAGTAAGTTAAAGCCGATGCTGTTTTCAAACATGAAAGAGTATACGGCTGCTCAGTTTGCAAAAGACGTGGTCAGCGGACTTATCGTTGCCATTATAGCGCTTCCGCTTTCCATAGCACTTGCGCTTGCATCGGGAGTAGGTCCCGAAAAGGGTATTTATACCGCAATTATCGCCGGTTTTCTTATCTCATTCCTTGGCGGAAGCAGAGTACAGATCGCCGGCCCCACCGCAGCATTTGCCACGATCGTTGCGGGAATTGTTGCCAAGAACGGATTTGACGGGCTTGTGATAGCTACGATCCTTGCAGGTGTGATCCTTATAATCATGGGATTATTAAGGTTCGGAAGTCTTATAAGGTTTATCCCATACACCATCACAACAGGATTTACAGCAGGAATAGCCGTGACTATTCTTGTGGGACAAATCAAGGATTTCATGGGGCTTACTTATGCTCCCGGTACCGAGAATATCGAAACGATCGATAAGATAAAGAATATCTTCAAATTTGCGGGAACCTTTAATTATCAGGCTCTGATCGTGGGCGCTGTGAGCCTTGCGATACTTATCCTCTGGCCCCTGATACCCAAGGTGGGAAGCCTTGTTCCCGCTTCTCTGATTGCTGTATTTGCCGGAATAGGAATGGTAAAAGGGCTTGGACTTAATGCAAATACCATCGGGGATCTTTATACGATAACCGCTGGTTTTCCGCCTTTTAGTTTTCCTCAGTTTACTTTTGCAAAAGTAAGGGCCGTTATTGGAGATTCATTCACCATAGCGATCCTGGCCGCAATAGAATCACTTCTTTCCTGTGTGGTCGCAGACGGTATGATAAATTCCCATCACCGTTCCAACCAGGAACTGATAGCGCAGGGTGTTGGTAACATCGGATCTGCATTGTTCGGAGGTATTCCCGCAACAGGTGCGATAGCACGTACGGCAGCCAATATCAAAAACGGCGGAAGAACTCCGGTAGCCGGAATGATCCACGCGGTTATACTTGTGCTGGTAATACTTTTCCTTATGCCTTATGCCGCGCTCATTCCAATGCCTACCATAGCGGCTATACTTTTCATCGTGGCTTACAATATGTGCGGCTGGAAGACCTTTGTGCATCTGTGCAAGACTGCTCCCAAGAGCGATATAATCGTGCTTGTGGTAACATTTGTGCTCACTGTTGTATTTGATCTTGTGGTTGCCATCGGAGTGGGAATGGTAATGGCATGTGTTCTTCTTATGAAGAGAATGGCAGACGAATCCTCAGTTAAGGGCTGGGAATACATAGATCCAGACAATGATCCCGACAGCATAGAATTAAAGAAAGTGCCTAAGAATGTGCGTGTTTACGAGATCAACGGACCTATGTTCTTTGGAGCTGCAGACAGGATCACCGACATCACCTTAAAGGAGTTTACAAAGGTGCTGGTCATCAGAATGAGAGCGGTACCCGCACTTGATGCCACAGCGATGCATTCTCTTGAGCAGCTGTATGATAAATGTGATAAGAACGGCGTAAAGATGGTCTTTTCACATGTAAATGAACAGCCCATGAAGACAATGCAGAAGGATGGATTTGTTAAAAGGGTCGGAGAAGAAAACTTCTGCCCTCATATAGATGATGCTTTAAAGAGGGCAGAAGAGATATCCGAATGATATTTGAGAATCTAAATGATATCTGAAGATATTAATTAATCTTCAAGCTTTTTAAACGCAGTGCTCAGCATGAGCTTCAGACGGTTAACCTGGTTAACCTCGCTTGCTCCGGGATCGAAGTCGATAGCTACGATATTTGATCCCGGATTTGCTTTTCTTACTGCTTTAATGGGACCTTTTCCCACTATGTGGTTGGGAAGGCATCCGAAGGGCTGAACACATACGATGTTCTGCACACCGTTGTGGCAAAGCTCCATCATTTCGCCAGTAAGCAGCCAGCCTTCACCGGCCTGGTTTCCGAGAGATACCACTTCGGATGCAAGCTTTGCGGTTTCGTAGATGCTTTCGGGACGCTCAAAATGAGTGCTCTTATCGTAAGCTTTAAATGCAGTGTTCCTGACAATATTATCTATTGCCCAGATACCTAATTTACCCACAAGCTTATTGACCTTTTTCATTCCGTAATTGTCTGCCTTGAATATCTGATTGTAGAAGCAGTACTGGATGAAATCTATAAAGTCGGGAACAACAGCCTCTGCACCTTCACTTTCTATCTGATTTACCATGTAATTATTTCCGGAAGGAGCAAATTTGATAAGTATCTCGCCGACTATTCCAACCCTGGGCTTTTTCAGGTTTTCATCTATGGGAATTGCATCAAAATCCTTTACTATTTCACGGCAGTATTTCTTGAATCTTCCCCATCTGATGTTTTTATCCATGATAAGTGCGCGGCACTTTTCAAGCCATTTAGCGTGAAGCGCGTCACAGCTTCCCTTTTCAAGCTCATAAGGGCGCATACGGTATATACACTTCATAAATATGTCGCCCAATGTAAATGCCATCGCAAATCTCAGAACAAGCTTGAGAGACAGCTTGAATCCGCTGTTTTTCTCGATTCCACCCACGCTCAGGGATATGACGGGAACCCGAGGATATCCGGCCTTAGCAAGAGCTCTTCTTATAAATCCGATATAGTTGGTGGCACGGCAGCATCCGCCGGTCTGTGTGATGATGATCGCGGTTTTATTTACATCATAATTGCCTGATTCTATGGCCTGTACCAGCTGACCAGTCATCATAAGAGAAGGATAGCAGGCATCATTGTTGACGTATTTAAGGCCGGTGCTTATGGCTTGTTTATCGGCATTTCCCAGCACTACAAAATTGTATCCGCTTGCCCTGAAGCAGGTTTCAAACATATCAAAGTGAACAGGAGAAAGCTGCGGGCAGATGATGGTGTATTTGCCTTTCATTTCCTCCGTGAATTCAACTCTCTTGTAGGAACTGTCAGCCTCTTTGGCATGCTTCCCGGTGCGCTTTCTTTCCTCTATGGCGCTGATAAGGGAACGCACTCTGATCCTTGCTGCGCCAAGGTTATTTACTTCATCGATCTTTAGGCAGGTATATATCTTGTTGGAGCATGAGAGGATATCTGCCACCTGGTCGGAGGTAACCGCATCAAGACCGCACCCGAAAGAGTTAAGCTGGATCATGTCCAGATCATCGCGGGTTCTGATATAGCTGGCCGCAGCATACAATCTTGCATGGTAAGTCCACTGATCGGATACGATTAGCGGCCTGTCGGGTTTTGCGAGATGGGAGATTGAATCCTCGGACAAAACGGCTATTCCGTAGGAATTTATCATTTCAGGAATTCCGTGATTGATCTCGGGATCGATGTGATAAGGACGTCCTGCGAGAACAATTCCCTGACGCCCTGTCTCTTCGAGATATTTGAGGGTTTCTTCACCTTTATTCTGTATATCTTTTCTGCAGGACGCCAGTTCTTCCCAGGCAAGATGTATGGCTCCCTTAAGCTCGGAGCGGGGGATCTCCTTGAATTCCTTCGAAAGAACCTGATAGATTGTCTTTTCGGATTTAAAGGACATAAAAGGATTCCTGAAGCGTACCTTGCCCTCAGTTATGGCTTCAAGATTGTTCTTGATATTTTCTGAATTGGATGCAACGATAGGACAGTTGTAATTGTTTGCGGTATCCGCATCTTCCTTTCTCTCGTAAAAGACAGAAGGGTAGAAGATAAAATCAAGCTTCTGATCCGCAAGCCAGGTGACATGGCCGTGTGCGATCTTTGCGGGATAGCAGAGAGACTCGGAAGGGATCGATTCTATTCCCATCTCATATACTTTTCTTGTGGAACCGGGGGACAGGATCACGCGGTATCCCAGAGCCTTGAAGAATGTGGCCCAGAAAGGATAATCCTCATATATATTGAGAACTCTGGGTATGCCTACAATGCCTCTTTTGGCTTCCGATTCCGAAAGGGGCTCATAATCGAATATTCTTTTTAGCTTATACTCATAAAGATTCGGTACGCCATCGGCATTCTTTTTGCCGCCGATTCCGCGCTCACAGCGGTTTCCGGAAATAAACTGCCTTCCGCCGGAGAATCTGTTGATGGTAAGACGGCAGTTGTTGGTGCATCCCTTACACTTGGTCATGCTTGTCTCATACTTGAGGCCTATTATGTCATCAAGTGCTAGCATGGTGGTTTCATAACCTTCTTCGTATCTTTCACGGGCGATGAGAGCACATCCGAAGGCCCCCATGATGCCGGCAATATCGGGACGTATCACTTCGCAGTCAGCGATCTTTTCGAGGCTTCTTAATACCGCGTTGTTGTAAAATGTTCCGCCCTGAACAACGATATTATCGCCAAGCTCTTCGGCGCTTGATACCTTTATAACTTTATACAGAGCATTTTTTATAACAGAGTAAGCAAGACCTGCCGAAATATCGGCTACGGAAGCGCCTTCTTTCTGGGCCTGCTTTACCTTGGAATTCATGAATACGGTGCATCTTGTTCCCAGATCGATGGGATGAGGAGCGAAGAGTGCTTCCTGTGCGAAATCCTTTACGGAAAAATCAAGGGATTTAGCAAAGGTTTCTATAAAGGAACCGCATCCCGAGGAACATGCCTCGTTTAGCTGAACGGAGTCAACCGTGCGATTCTTGATCTTTATACATTTCATATCCTGACCGCCGATATCAAGAATGCAATCAACTTCGGGGTCAAAGAAAGATGCAGCTTTATAATGGGCGATGGTCTCGACTTCGCCGTCATCGAGCATAAATGCGGATTTAAGCAGAGCTTCGCCGTAACCGGTAGAGCAGGAGCGCACAATCTTTACGCCTTCGGGAAGCTTTTCTTTTATGTCCGCAATAGCTGAAATAGCAGTTTTTAGGGGAGAACCGTTGTTGTTGGAGTAAAACGAATAGAGAAGTTCACCTTTCTCACCAATGAGAGCGATCTTGGTAGTGGTTGATCCCGCATCGATTCCAAGGTAAGCATTTCCCTTATATTCAGAGAGATTTCCCTTTTCAACCTGAGCTTTTGAATGTCTCTTTTCAAACGCTTCGAAATCTTCTTTTGATGCAAAAAGAGGCTCCATACGCTCCACTTCAAATTCCATCTTGAAGTCCTGAGAGAGCCTGTTTACAAGGCTTTCGAGGGATATGGATACGTTTTTGTCGTAGTTCATTGCTGAGCCGATAGCCGCAAAAAGATGTGAATTATCGGCATCGATTATATGCTCGTCATCAAGCTTTAATGTGCGGACAAAGGCTGCCTTAAGCTGATCGAGGAAGTGAAGGGGACCGCCGAGAAAAGCAACATGACCGCGGATGGGTTTACCGCAGGCAAGTCCGGATATAGTCTGGTTAACCACGGCCTGGAATATGGATGCCGCCAGATCTTCACTTGTGGCACCTTCGTTTATAAGGGGCTGGATGTCTGTCTTGGCAAACACTCCGCATCTTGCGGCGATTGTATAGAGAGACTGATAGTTTTTGGCATATTCATTAAGACCGGATGCATCCGTCCTTAAAAGTGAAGCCATCTGATCGATGAAAGAACCGGTGCCGCCGGCACAGATACCGTTCATTCTCTGCTCCACATTTCCGTCTTCAAAATAGATTATCTTAGCGTCCTCGCCGCCAAGCTCAATGGCAACATCGGTCTTGGGGGCAAGTGCTTTGAGGGAAGTGGCTACGGCGATAACTTCCTGGGTAAAAGGAATACCGAGATTTTTAGCTATATTAAGTCCGCCCGAACCGGTGATAACAGGATAAACGGTCAGATTCCCGCATGCTTTGTATGCATCCGCGATAAGACCGGAAAGAGTCTCACGTATATTTGCAAAATGTCTTCTGTAATCCGAGAAGATGATATTGTTATCATTATCCAAAACCGCTATCTTTACGGTGGTTGAGCCCATATCTATGCCCAGTCTGGCGGTTTTTATGCTGTCTGTCATGTTGATGATACTCCGTTTGTAATGATTTTCGTTTTGATTCACACTAATTGCTTATTATACTTGTAAATCAGCCGTTTGGCAAACGAAACGGACAGGCTTTAGAGAATTGTTATTAAAAGTTTATAAAAAGTACCGAAATTCTTTAAAAAAGGCACTAAATATGATAAAATATTACGGATTATCGATACAATTTTTTGAAGGAGAATCATCTGGTTTTAACAGGCGATTCGAAGGAAATGTCAAATCTATGGATAAACTTGAAAGAAAACTCGGGAAATACGCTATTCCCAATCTTACTCTGGCGCTGATAATAGGATATGCGCTGGGTTATATTATACAGTTCTTTGATCTGCGTCAGGGAACGGCTTATTTGTCACTTCTGGCACTGGACCCGTGGAAGATAATACACGGTCAGGTATGGAGGCTGGTAACCTGGCTTATAATACCTCCCAATGAGTCGAACATCATTTTTGTGCTCCTTATGATGTGGTGCTGTCTGTCTATCGGAATGGCCCTTGAGAAAACATGGGGAATATTCAGATACAATGTCTATATTTTCGGGGGTATACTTTTCACGATCATCGCATCATTTGCCGCGCTCTTATACGTGTATCTTTCGTATTATTTCCAGGTAAGAGCTCTGGGATTAGATCCGGCGTTTGCATCCATCACGTTAAGTGAGAATCTAAAGCAGAATGAGGGTGTATGGTTCGCATTCAGCACGTATTACATCAATGTGTCGATATATCTGGGATTTGCCATGACGTATCCCAATAATATAGTCAGGTTCATGTTCATAATTCCCATGAAGATGAAGTGGCTGGGCATAGTAGATATTCTGTACATGATATATCTGATGATATTCGGAGGACCCATCACAAGGTTCGCGGTAGGTGCGGCGCTATTGAACATTCTTGTGTTTTATCTGGTTAATCTTAAGCGGTTTTCATTCAGAGCTGCAGCCAGAAAGGCGAAGTTTAACCAGGCTTACAATGCAGGAGCCAAAAGGGCTCAGCGAGGGCAATTCTCCGGGCAGTGGCAGAATACGGCACAGTATAGGCAGAGCGCTCCGCAGCCGGGACCTGCGCCTGCACCCGACAGCAATGTGAAGATGAAAACTGCAGGGGCTGCAAGGCATAAGTGCTCTATATGCGGGCAGACGGAGCTTTCGAATCCTAACCTTGAATTCCGCTATTGCAGTAAGTGCGTCGGCAATTACGAGTACTGCCAGGAGCACTTGTTCACGCATACGCATAAATCTTGAATACTTACTTTAACTTAGAGAGTTTTTAACCAAGTGACGGACTTCGCATTTCAAGTATGGATTCGCTACGTCTCCGCGCTGGCGCAAAATTTGTCTCCGCAAAGGGATAGTGACGGCCCAGCCAATGATAGTTCCGT
>CAMUYA010000027.1 GCA_947164865.1 uncultured Lachnospiraceae bacterium | reverse complement strand
ACTCTTTATTACATATTCCATTTTCTGCTCTCCTCGTAAGACAAACTGCCGATTTGTCATCATCTATAAAACTGTAATATAATCCTACGATTTTTATTTTATCATAGAACTAATCCCTATGATACTCCGAGCTTATAATAAGCCAGCTGAAAGCATTGAGTAGTCCGCAGATGACAGCTGCTATAATCATTGAAATATATGAATACTTTGCTCCAGCATCATGGGCTATTCCATATGCCATAAAGCCTGCAAATAATGAGCAGAGTACTCCAAAAGCTATACGCACTGGTTTAAAGAAATGTTGTAATAAAATGCTGACTACGACTACTATAACGAATACTCCGCAGCGTATTCCCGGATGCATCTGTATTCTATATGTTCCCAAAAGCACCCCGACTCCGGCAATAAGACCGTTGGTTATATCAAATCTCTTCAGAAGAAAGAATATTACCTTAACGGATACTCCAAAAAGGACTATAAACATATTTATGATTGCGGAAACAAAACCAAACATTTCAGTTCCTCCTACAGTTCCGATGCGAGGATCTGATCATAATCCCGCTTCACATCTATATCAACATCATAATCAAGCATATCGAATATGGCTCTTAGTGCATTTGTAAAGACATCTGCGGAATTATCCGAAAGAGTGATGCAGGCGCAGGTGTTCATCTCCTTACCGCCGGGATATACAATCCTAAAAAGCCTTATCCCTGCTTTAAGACAGAGCCAGTTTTTCGCATATTCCCTTTTAGGGTATCTTCCCTGATGCTTTAGACCATCTTCTACCTCAATGACTGCATTCTGCTTTGGAAAATATGTTTCTGTAGTGATTCCTATCGGGTTTTCCTCATTTATACGGACATCACCATCGGCTATCTTCGAATAATATGCTACCGCCTTTTTCTTAAATTCATACGACAGCTTTTTTCCTTGGGCCTCTTTTGCAAGGAACCTCCTTTTACATTCGGGGCACTTAAGACCTTTCACCCTGGAATCTATGACGGCCTGATACTCAAAACCGCATCTGCTGCATTTCCACCAAACAAATTCCCTTGATCTTGCGCTCATCTGGTACGGTTTTGTCTCATTCTTCTCTGACCAGTCTGCCGTTATCTCAGGATAAAGCGTTTCAAGATCATTTATCCCTTTGGCGGTTTTATGGTCTATACATACAGGGCACGTACTTCCTACCGTCCGGTCAGCAACGCGAGCCTGCCATTCATAACCGCATTTTCTGCACTTCCACCATACTTTCAGATCTGACCTTCCGGTTACTTCGGTCGGCTTGATAATATTTCTTTTTGACCATTCTTTTGTCAGCTTCGGCATAACAGTTTTCAGGTCATTAAATCCTGCCAGTACCTTGTTTCCCGAGCAGTAAGGACATCCGCTTTTTCTGCCAACCCTGTTTTTTACTGTAGCTTCCCATGTATGACCGCATTTTCCCTTCCAGAGATACTTTTTCGAAGAACCATAGCTTACCGTCATCGGATCCGTTTTATTCTCCACAGACCACTCTTCAAGGAGCTGCGGACACTTTTCTGCAAATGGGATCATATGCACTCCCTTCTCAGTTCACGACAAGCCGTTTCATCAACGCATCAAAATCATAATCATTTCTCTGCTGAAAGTTAAAGAAACTGCCTTTAGGTTTCTCAGTTTCCTGCGTGTAACATTGTCTTTCCGTCATCGAATACCCTTCCCTGACCGCATGTATGAGCCATCCGACGACATTCTTTACAGGAGTGATCTGATGTTTCAGGACTTCAACCGCCTTCCTGCATTTGGAAAGATCATTACCTGAAGCTGATACAATGCATCCGATATCCCTGTCCTGTATCTTAAATCCGCTGAATATGTTTCTCATTTCATCGTCAACGTTTTTCGCTTCACACGTGTGGATATCCGGCTTATATGACGATGATGAAGTGTTCTCTGTTGTAATCTCTGCAGTGGTTTCTGTAGTAATCTCTGTATTTGTCCCTGACTTTTCTGAGGGTGGTACCTCGGTTTTCTCCATGACCTCCCCGACCATTCTGACAGAGGTAGGTGAGTATTCTCCGGGAGGTACCTCACTTTTCTCACCCACCCCTATTTTTCTCGGGGAGGTATATGAGATTTCTTGGGTACCCCCTGTCAAACACTCTGTTTCAGCGGCTTCCATCTCATTTTCGTTCAACTTGTGGACGATTCGTCCACAAGTGGGATCACCCGGCTTTTTATCATCCACAGGCTTTGAGAATTCAACGATCCTTTCAACATTCAGCGAAAGTTACATAAGGTTGAATAATTTTATCTTGCCTCTTTCTACATTTCTGAATTCCCTTTCAACAAGACCATATTCAACAAGCAGGTCAAAAGCATTTTTAACAGCTGATTTAGGCTCGCCAAGAAGGTCTGCATATTCCTGATATGTCTTATACAGCTTATCCTCGTCAAATTTCTTTTTATACCCTATAACATGGCCTGTAGATACATCCCGCATCTCCCACGGCCTGTACCAGTATATAAGATCAGAAAGGATCACTATCGCAAGAAGATTCGGTCTTCCGTTTTCTTTCAGTATTCTTTTAAACCACCACATCGAGATTATATTGCCGGTGATGGACACGGAGCCCATCATATCTACAACTGCATTACCGCTGGACATAAATGCCATATCACTATTCTCCTCTCTCCTGTTTCCATCTTTCCAGGAGCATGATTATGGTTTTTTCGATTTCTTTTTCCGTTACATCCTCTCCGAAATACGAAGAAAGGTTTTCACGGCTGAATGATATTTTTTTCTTTTTAGTCTTTTTCTCCAAAAGAATTTCTGTAAGCAGCCCCTTCGTGAGACTACCGTTCACGGAAAGATCTTTTATCTTTCCGGTCTTTTCAAGATTGATCTTTATCTCGCTTTCCTCATCTGCATATAAAAGGTCCTCTATCCACTTCTGTTCACGTTCCTTCAGAAAAGAAAGATCGATCCCGCAATATAACGGTATCCTTTTTTCATCGACCAGTATGAGAAGCGGATCTGAAAGTCTTGAAAGCCAGATATACCTCTGTATCTTCTTTGCGTTGTCGTTACACCCGTCCGCCATAAGGTCTAGCGTCTTCCCTGTATTGTCAGAATCCTGACCCTGATGCTTTTCAGCATCATATTTCATACGATAAGCCTTTGCCTTCTCACTGGGGAAAATATCCTCACGGTAAATATTTGAATCGACCATTTTTATAACAGCTTCATCATCCGTATAGTTTTTTACGATAACCGGCATTGTCTCAATTCCCAGTAGCTCACAAGCTCTTTTTCTTCTGTGCCCGGAGATTATCTCATAGCCGCCGTCAAGCCGGGGACGGACTATGGCAGGCGTAAGCACGCCTTCCTTTTTTATTGATTCAACGGTCTCGTCCATCTTTTCATCGTTCAGAACCTTAAATGGATGGTTTTTAAACGGAAAAAGATCTTCCAAAGGAACTTCAACCACCGTGGTCTTTTTTCCGCCGAACATATCAGCTACAGAATTTATCTTTATCCCGTTCTCAGTTCTGCTCATGGGCAAGCACCTCCTCTGTCAGGGATTCATATGCCCTTGAGACTTTTCCGTTCGGATCATGACTGAAAATGCTTTTCCCGAGAGCGGATATCTCTGCAGCACGGACCGAAAACGGTATCACTGTTTCAAATATACTGAATCTCGTGCCATAATCTTTTTCTATCTCTTTTATGACTTTTCTTGCGTTGAGCGTCCTGTCATCAACCATCGTCATCAGGATTCCTTCAACATACAGCCCCGGATTGATATCCATAATGTTTTCAACGGTCGTAATAAACTGCTCAAAACCCTTTTGAGAAAGATATGCAGCCTGCACCGGAACGATAATGCTGTCCGCAGCTGTAAAAGCGTTTACCGTGAGCATCCCAAGAGACGGCATGCAGTCGATAATTATATAATCGTATCTGTCACGGAGCCTTGATATATATTTCTTGAATATCTGTTCCCGGCTGACAAGGACTGTCACCAGCGTGGACTCGATACCCGAAAGTTCAATGTTTCCTGGCATGAGATCCACTCCTTCAGGATGATGAAGTATTCCCTCAAACGGATCATATTCTATTTTCGTAATGACCGATGCAAGAACATCTGCGAAAGTATATTCCATTGAATCGGGATTTGAGTATCCCAAACTCAGGGTTAGCGATCCCTGAGGATCCGCATCTATCAAAAGAACTTTTTTCCCTTTCCCGGCAAGACCGATCCCAAGATTTCCTGCAGTAGTCGTTTTTCCGACCCCGCCTTTCTGGTTCGCAATAGCTATTACTTTACACATGGCTTATCCTCCGATTTTCTGTTATAACGATTTTTACCGTTATCAGCGTTTTTTGTATCTTCAAATGAGCAGATCTGACAGCATATGAATTTCGGTCCCCTTTTTCGCTTCACACCCGATGTGCTCATCATGCGAAGCCCCTTAACCTTTTCAAGTGCCTTCATGACCCGCTTTATCTGATACGAATGAGGGGCTTCAATTTCAACATGCACCATTTCGGTGCGGTCTCGATAATCTTTCACTCACATCTTTTCTCCCTTCTTTTTGAATTTAGCGGTCATCACCATAACAGAAACAAAAAAAGGACACCTTCTTCGAATTTTCATTCTTAGAAAGTGTCCTAATAAGTCTTATAAACTTTTTTATGAACCCAGTACTACGTTTTTTTCATGCAGATTTGTGCATATCTATTGGAATTTATAGGGTAGAACTGGGGTAAATCCCTATATCAAAAATTTCTACAGTCCTTGATTTTACAGCGTTTCAAGCACTACATAGACCGCAATGTCGGGAAGAGCAAGCAATCCCTGATACTTGCGCTGTCCGTAAGCAGCATGCAGAGGCGGTCCAACCCATATCCGATACCACCTGTGGGGGGCATTCCTATCTCAAGGGCGTTAAGGAAGTCCTCGTCGGTGTGCTCGGCTTCTTCGTCGCCTGCTGCCGCATTAGCATCCTGAGCTGCGAATCTTTCTCTCTGATCGATGGGATCGTTGAGTTCAGAATAAGCATTGCACATCTCCCATCCATTGATGAAAAGCTCGAAGCGCTCAACCTTGGAAGGATCGGAGGGCTTCTTCTTGGTAAGAGGTGATATCTCGATGGGATGATCCATTATAAATGTAGGCTGGATCAGCTTGTCCTCGCAGAACTCTTCAAAGAAGAGATTGAGGATATCTCCCTTCTTGTGGCGCTCTTCATATTCGATGCCCTTTTCCTTTGCAAGGCGCTTTGCAGCTTCGTCATCGGGAACCTGCGTGGGATCATCAAAATCTATTCCAGCATATTTCTTGACCGCATCGGTCATGGTTAATCTCTCAAAAGGCTTTCCAAGGTCGATCTCGGTGCCCTGATAGGTGATGGTTGTTGATCCGTTTACCTTCTCCGCAAGGTACTTGAACATACTCTCTGTGAGTTCCATCATTCCGTTGTAATCGGTATATGCCTGGTAGAGCTCCATAAGTGTAAACTCGGGGTTGTGCCTTGTGTCGATACCTTCGTTTCTGTACACACGGCCGATCTCAAACACTCTCTCAAGGCCACCCACGATCAGTCTCTTTAAGTAAAGCTCAAGGGAAATACGGAGCTTAACATCCTCGTCAAGTGCGTTATAATGTGTCTCAAAAGGTCTCGCAGCCGCACCGCCCGCATTTGACACGAGTGTCGGTGTTTCTACTTCCATGAAGTCTCTTCCTGCAAGGAAGTTTCTGATCTCCTTGATCATCTTTGAGCGCTTAACAAACACTTCTTTGCTGTCGGGATTCATGATCAGATCCACGTATCTCTGACGATATCTCATATCAGTGTCTGTAAGGCCGTGGAACTTCTCGGGAAGAATCTGAAGGCTCTTTGAAAGGAGAGTGATCTCCGAGGCATGAACGGATATTTCACCGGTCATAGTGCGGAACACATATCCCTTAATTCCATATATGTCACCAATGTCAGATTTCTTGAATTCAGCATAGGCTTCTTCTCCGACAGAATCCTTTGACACATAGGCCTGTATGTCACCCTTAAGGTCGCGGAGATTGCAGAATGATGCTTTTCCCATCACGCGCTTGAACATCTGCCTGCCGGCGATGCTTACCTCGATAGGATGTGCATCCATTATAGCGCGGCGCTCGTTATAAGCGTTCTTTTTTGCTTCGCGCGCAGCCTGCTCGTCCATGCCTGTTGTGTCGGGATCCGACCAGTCTCCGAGAAGCTCTTTTTCAAGCTTTTCATATTCTTCCTTTGCCCTGTCGGAATGATAGGTCTGATCGTATTTTGTGATCACAAAGGGATCCTTACCTGCTTCCTGCAGTGCTGCGAGCTTTTCGCGGCGCACCTTTAAGAGCTGGTTTAAATCCTGTGGCTGTTCCTGCTTTACTTCCTTATTCTGGTTGTTCTGTTCGGGCATTTCTTAATCCTCTCGTTTGGTCGTTCATCCGGTCCGTATAAAAGACACTCCGCCCACGGTCTTTGCCGGGGCGGATGCGTTTTCCCATTACCGTTATACAAAATGTGTCGTGACAGTTATTTACATTACAGAATATATTACTGTGTCGATCTCTCGATTCCGAGGATCTTATAGCTGCATACACCTGCAGGTGTCTCAACGTCAATGGCATCACCGATCTTGTGGCCAATGAGTGCGCTGCCCACAGGGCTCTCGTTGGAGATCTTTCCCTCAAGGCTGTTTGCCTCGGTGGAACCTACGATCTTGTATTCTATTTCTTCTGAAAACTCGATGTCAAGAAGCCTGACCTTACATCCGACATTGATCTTGTCGAGATCGATCTCTTCTTCAACAACTACTTCGGCGTTTTTAAGGATCTTTTCGAGCTCTTCGATACGTGCCTCGATATCTCTCTGCTCGTCCTTGGCTGCGTCGTACTCTGCGTTCTCGGAAAGGTCACCCTGTTCGCGGGCTTCCTTTATCTTCTGGGCTACTTCCTGGCGCCTTACTACTTTAAGGTTGTGGAGCTCTTCCTCATACTTGGTGAGACCTTCGTAAGTAAGGATATTTTTCTTTTCCATCTCTGTTAAGTCCCTTTCCTTTTATTACCGTATATTCATTAAACAGCCGCACTACATCTGTGTGCCCGACTATTTTACTTTCATTTGGCTAAAATGTCAATAGCACGGCTGAAGTTCCAGCCGTGCCAGTAATGACTTTTAACCGAACACACCTTTGAGTGCTTCAAGTCCGCTAAGATCCGAAGCGGCCTCTTTGTTTGCGTTCTGTATCTGAAGATATACTTCTTTTCTGTAGACGGGTATCTCCTTGGGTGCACTGATACCTATCTTTACCTGATCGCCCTTTATCTCTAAAACAGTAACCTCTACGTTATTGTTGATAATAAGGGCTTCATTCTTCTTTCTGGACAGTGCTAACATATCATTCACCGTCCTTTCTGCTCTTGAGAATATCGTAAACAGGGAACTTCACAGGATATTCTGAGCTGTCTACGATGATCTGTGCAGCCTTGCGCTCGTCAGCATTGATAACGATAGGACCCTGAAGGTTGACAGTCATCTTGGTAAGGTCTGAAGGAACCGATACCGTAACCAGTACAAGGATATTCTCCTGGTTTAACTCGCCGAGTCCGCTGAGAAGCTCATCGTTTACTTCGGGATCGTAGTCCGGTTTTACAACGAGCGGATCCATCACCGGCATAGCGAATCCGGGTTCGTCCATTGACTGAAGGTATCTGATACCTGCGTTTGCTCCAACCTCTTCATCATGAATGAGAGTAAAGCGTCTGAGCTCCGGGAAACCGATTATGCCTTTATCGAAGGTAAGGATCTTCGATTCTTCAATATCGATCTCTCCGAAAATTCTTGTGTTAATCTTCATGATTCTCCTTTCCGGAATACTTCATGTATTCCTGTGCATCATGCACCTTTTTATATTATAAAGTAAATGCCTGTTTTCATTTACTTTAGTAACTAATGTTTATTATACCACATCAAAGGTAGCTGAGAAGAGTATTCTGAATTATCTTACCGGTGGCCTGAAGCGCTGCGGAATAGGTGAGTTCCGCACTGCTGAGGTGGATGGCTACTTCGGTGATATCGATGTCTTCGTTCTTGCTCTTTAAGGTTTCGAAAGTGGTCTTCTGATTCTGCATTCTGCTCTCTATGAGCTCAAGCTTACTGGATCTGGTTCCCACATTTGTGATCGCCAGGGAGGTTTCATCGAGGTACCCCTGGAATGAAGTGATACCTTTTTCGAATCTCTTCTGGCAGGTATCCTTTTCAAAGGTGAGGGCCTTCTCGGTAGCGGTAAGCTGATTCTTGAGCTTGGTAAGCTCACTTTCATCTGTGGTAACTTTTATCTTGTTCTCGATATTCTTTTTAAGGTCCTCGAGATTGACCACTCTCTGAAGTGCGGATACAAGGTCATCCACTTCCCTTCCGATACCGAGGTTGTAGGATTCATCGGCAGTGGAGTTAACTCTTATGGTCTGGTTGAATCCAACATCATATTCGATGGACTGCTTGTCCACGATTCCTTTAAGGTAATCCTGATTGTACTGTATAGGGTTAACGGGCAGGTCCTTGGGAATCTTGTTTCCGCCTCCGTCGAGCACGTAATTTCCGCTTGCATCGGTCTCCCATGTGGTGGCGGTACAAGCATAGTAATGCTCGGGGCGAAGGTCATTTCCCGTAAAATTGGTCTTCTCGTAGGTGATGCGGATCTCCGCCTCGTTTACGAGGGAGGTGGTGGGATCGTCCTTTGTAGCCATCAGACTGTCGTAAATGTCCTTTCCTATAAGGAGCTCTCCCGTATCCTTCACAAGAAGCACTTTGCCCGGATTCTGCGATATATAGGTGTAAGGATCCGGTGTGTATGTGGTGGTATCGTTGGAAAGAACAGTATCATCCGCAGTGATGGTCTGTGGGTTCCCGGCGGTATCGGTGTAGGATATGACCGGCTCTACGCCGTCGATATCGTTATAAGCAAGTCTGAATCTGTACACATCCGCGGTCGATACTTTGGTCTCATCCATGGCGGACACATTTGCATCTGTAGCGTAGTTTGCATTGGTCCAGTCGGAAAGTGCTCCGATATTGACATGCTTTATCTGATCGATCGCTGTCTTATCCAGCTGCTCGGTAAGGTTATATGTAATATCCTTGGTTTCCTGCTGGAAGCTTAAGGATGTGTCGGTTCTGTATCCGGTAAATACATATCTGCCGGCATAGCTTGCATCACCTGTTTTGTACACCTCTTCTCCGAGGGCTTTGAGCTGCTCGATTATGATCTTTCTCTCTTCGCTGGTAAGGTCACCGTTTGAGCCTCTGGTTGCCTGCTCGATCATGTTGGTGACTACGGATGAAGTGGACTTTAATGCGTCCTCTGTGATCTTAAGCCAGCTCTCCGCATCGGGAATATTTTTGCTGTAATACTGGGTCACTTCGGTAACGTTGCTGCGAAGCCTTAGGGCACGGATGGCGATAACCGGATCGTCGGATGCACGGTTTATCTTTTTCTGAGTTGACATCTGTGTCGTAAGATTATCCTGTAGGACTTTGTTGTCGTTGATGTTTGAGAGGGAATTCCTCTGCATTATCTTATTTGTGATTCTCATAGGCTATACCCCTGTATTAGACTCCTGCCTCAGGTCGGCTTTGTCGACCTGAGTTGTGCTTTAGTCTTGACTTAGTATTTAGACTCCCGTCTGATTGATGAGTCTGTCGTAAATCTCCTGAAATACCTGTATCATCTTGGATGAAAGGTTATATGCGTTCTGGAATTTGACCAGGTTAACCGCTTCTTCATCCTCGTCAACACCCGAAATGGATTCTCTCTTCATGTCGATGCTGTTGGAAATGTTGGTGTAACTTCCCTGGAAGGTGTTTGCACTTGCTGCGTTAAGAGCAACATCGGATAGTACCGACTGAAGGAATTCGCTTGCAGAAGCGCCTCTGAAAGAGAGGACGTCTTTGTCGGTTGCGATCTTCCTTAAGTGCTCGAGCAGATCATTCTGCTCCGTACCGTCCGCCGTATGGAATTTGTTGGCCATAAGCGAAGGGTCGTTTGCCATAGCGGTAACTATCGCAAAGTTTCCCGCTGTGAGGCGGTAATAGCTGTCGTCCGCCACATTTACGGAATAAGATACCGGATTACCGTTTGCATCCACTGCATATGTTCCGTATTCTTTGCTGAAAAGGAACTGTGCGTTCTCACCTGCCGCCTCGTCGTAAGTAGGATTCTGACCGGTGAAAAGCTCGGTGTTCATCGTTCCGTCGTTTCCCTTGCTGAGGGTGTCGTTGTATGCCGCTGAAAATACACGGCACCATTCGTTCATCTGTCGCATGTAGTAGGGAATTCCCTGATAATCGAAATTGGCTCCGATCTTGGCATTTTTCCCCACTCTGTCCTCTGTGATATGGCTGCTGTTTCCGCCATCCTCTATTGCGGTAAGGACGAATTCATAGCTGTATTTATCTGTTCCCGCATCATAGTTTAGTGTCCAGGAATCGTATTTGTATTCTTTGTTTCCAAGGTTGATTATTCCGCCCTGATCGGAGAGATTGCTCTTGTTAAGGTCGGTAAGCCACTCCGCAGTGACATCTATCTTTACCGTATCGTGCTTCTTTCCGTTGGAGTCGGTATACGCATCTATAGCTGTTTCGCTTATAGTGCCTGTAAAGAATTCTCCGTTGTTTCCGTCTCTTAATTCCACCAGGCCGCGAAGCTTTCCGCCGAGAGCCGCGTTGTCAAGGTTGAACTTCTGGCCGCGCTCTTTAACGTAATCGTTCCAGCTCTGCTTTTCTGCATTGGTGAGCTTGGGATTGTTGACCACATCGGACTGGTATGTGGTGTAAAGCGAGGATGAAACCCAGTAAACATCGTACAATCCTTCGATATCCGTCTGGTTTACTTTCTCGCTGGAATCCCTGGCCACTACTTCCAGCTTGTTATATTCGTTCATGTCAACAAGGGCCTGCCCGCCTGCTATCTTAAGGATAAATCTTGTTGCTCCGGTAAGCCTTGTGGGATCATTTGCATCGGTTACAGGGAATTCCTGTGTGGTAACATCCACTATCTCAGACAGCTGGTCTACAAGTCTGGTCCTCTGGTCTCTGAGCTCGTTTGCTTTCTGTCCCGAGAGTTCGATGGTGTTGATCTGTTTATCGAGTGAAGCTATCTCACTTGCATATGAATTGATCTGGTCGACCTGAAGTTTTATCTCGGAGTTGATATCCTTCTGCATGGCCTGCATGTTGCCGTAGAGGCCGTTGAAGTAATCTGTGAGCTGTCCTGCATATCCGATATACTGCGACTTTGCCGATGCATCTCCGGGATTCTTGAGAAGCTCCTGAAGACCGGTGATGGCAAATTTGTCAAATACCTGTGAGAAACCTGCGTTGTCACCGGAATCATAGAAATAGCCTTCCATCTCTTCCATGTAGTAGGCCTTCATGTTAAACTCGCCCACCTTTGCGTTGTTGTTCCAGAATTTTGCATCATAGAACTCATCGCGCATGCGCTCTACCGCAAGAGTATCGACACCTGCTCCCGCACACCCGTATGTGGCGAATGTCCTTATAGCCTGAGCAGCCTGGGTCTTAACTTCCTGACGGCTGTAGCCTTCAGTCTGCACGTTGGCGATGTTGTTCGCGGTGGTGTTGAGAGAGGCATTGCTTGAAAGGAGGCCTGAATATGAAATATTTAATCCAAAAAATGTTGATGACATATGATCACCTCATTCGGCGCTTCGCGCCTCCTTCCGTACTATGGAAGGTATTATGCAAGTGATGTGAGGAGATGTTCGAGCATCTCATCCACAACGTTTATGAAGCGGCTTGATGCGTTGTATGCACTCTGGAATTTGATCATGTTGTTGAGTTCTTCATCCGAGGATACCGCTGTGATCTGGTCTCTCGCGGATAGTGCCGCCTCTACTGTCTTTTCCTGATTTGAATGGATCGCACTGTATACATATGATGAATTTGCTATCTGCGATACGAGATCATCATAATATCCCAGGATGCTCACGCTCTTTAACACATTGGGATTCAGCGTGTATTTCTCATCGGTGAACACCTGCTTTAACTTGTTCATGGTATCCACATCTTCCGATCCGTCCGGCAGTCTGAAGCCAAGGTTTCCGGGGGCCTGCATGAGCTCACGGTTCATCTGTATGTTGGACAGTGAATAAAGAGTATATATGTGCTCGGGATCGTAGACCTCTTCTTTGTATACCCAGTAGTCGCCGTCGGGAAGTGTCTGTGTGTTGCCGGCTTCATCGATGTAGGTAACGCCGGTGAGGCTCATCTTCTCGTATCCGTCCCCGGCGATCTTGGTGAATATCTGGTAGGGAACTCCTTCACTGTTGGTCAGATAACCTTCGGGGTCGACCGCTACGGCGTGTATGGGGCCTGTGAGAGTGACAGGGTTTCCATCGGCATCGGTAGCTCCCGCAGCACTCATCTCCCTGACGCCTGCTGCCTCGGCCAGCACATCGTTGATGGACTTCACGGTGTTGTGAATGAGCTGGTCAAATTCAGCCTGAATGTTCATAAGCACCGACTGTGACACCTTATCGTAATCACCCGCTTCTATATCCGCATAATTTGCTCTGTGGTCTCCTCTTGCAAGGAGCATTGCCTTTACTCCGCCGATATCGGTCTTCAGTTCGGATGATATCTCTCTGTTTAAATTAAAGACAAGGGCATTGTCGGTCTTAAATGTCTTTGTAAGCTGCTGAGTGATACCGTTTCTGGTCACTTCTCTCGAGAGCACTCCGTCTGTGGTGATCAACATGTCTTTTCCGTTGGGGAACTCGTCACTTCCGGGAAGTGTGTTGGCATTCTGAGGCCAGAAGGGAGTATAAAATCCGGTGAGGGAGCTCATGTCAAGGCCGATCTTGTAGCACATGCTTCCTTTGACGAAGTCTTCTCCTTCTATCTGTACTGATATGTTACCGTACATGTCCTCATCATATGACATGTCGACCAGCTTTGAAAGATCATCAAGAAGCTGGTTTCTCTGATCCTTAAGATCGTTGGCGTGCTCGATCTTGCCCGACTCGATGGTCCTTATCTTATCATTCAGATCGAGGATTCTGACGCCTATGTCATTTATCTTTTCAACCTGCTGTTTTACCTGCTGGTTGATATTGTCCTGGTAGCTTGAAAGCCCGTCATATACGGACTGGGCTCTGGTAAGGAATTCAGCTGCTTCCTGTATGAGGGTGCTCTGTGTCACGCTGCTGCAGGGATCCTTTGAAAGCTCCTGCACTGCAACCCACAGATCGGAGAGCTGCGACTGGAAAGCTTTCCCGTTCATCTCACCGAGCTGATCTTCCACTTCAAGAAGGGTATCTCTCGATACCTCATAAAACATACTTCTGCCCGACTCCTGTCTGTAGGTCTTGTCGAGGAAGTAATCTCTTATCTGTTTTACATTGGAATATGTAACGCCGAGACCTGCCTGCTGGAACGAAACCGCACTGGCAGTCTTAGAGAGGGTAATGTAGATTTTATCAGACTGTTCGACTTGCTGACGTGTGTAGCCTTCGGTGTCTGTGTTCGACAAATTGTGTGCAACGGTATTGAGTGCGTTGTTGCTTGTCTGGAGACCCGATGTACCCACGAACAAACTGCTCCACAAAGACATTTGTTAACCCTCCGATTAGAATTACCTACTGTTTGGCATCAAATCCTCCGCGAGCCACACCCATTGTGTCTCCGGTGTTATATGCACCTCGCGAGTAATTTGCCGTCTCCGGAGCGGCTTTCATCGCCTGTAAAAGGCTAAGCTCAAATTCCACCATCTCGATGGAGTTTTTGAGCAGCTCTCCGTTCTGACGGTTAACCTGCTGAAGCGCTCCTGCGGATCTCTTGATCCTTTCGATCGCCTCTGCAAGTGCCTTCTGCTCTTCCGGTCTGGTGGAAAGCATTTCTACCAGTGCCGTCAGTTTCAAAGTGTTAACATCCTTGTTAAGCACATTTGCCATGTCCGCCATTATCTCGTTTCTCTTTTTGTCGAGATTGGCGATTACGCTTGCGCGTTCCTGTTCCTCATCCGTGAGTCCAGTAAGGGCTTCCAAGTCTCCCTTGACAATAGCGCTTGTCTTTTCCCGGGATACTTCGAGAAGCCCATCGTAGCTGTCAGATTCTTTATTAAGAATCTCTATCAAGTTTTCCATCAAACTTGCCATAGCTCTCCTCGTTTATCACGCAAGTCCCTGTTTGTACTTTTCCAAAAGCTTCTCTGCAAAGCTCTCTGTGCTGACGCTGTAAGTACCGTTATTGATCTGCTCCTTGAGCTTAGAAGTTACGTCTTCACGTATATCGGGCGTGGATGCGAGAGCTGCCTTTGCAACCTGCATATCCTTGCCGAAGCTGCTGATCGAGATCTGATCAGAAGGACGATATGCCTGATTGGTCTTCTGTGTCTGACGGGCTTTCTGCGTCTGGTACAGCTGCTGTACCTGTGTATATGATTCGATACGCATAAGGATTTCCTCCCTTGTGGAAATTTCCTTTGATTCGCGGCTGCTTACCACAGCCATTTTTCTCTTTACAGTAAGTTTATCGGATGATTTTTATATTTCTTAAGGGTTTTGTGTGAATTTTTTGCCAAAATCGGCCGAACACGGCATTTTACCGCGTCCGGCCTTATGTTTATCTCTTTTTGAATACGGGCATGTAGTCTATCGGGGCATCAACGATCACAGTCTGTCCACCCTTATAGAGCTCGCCGTTAGAAGTAAGCTCCCAGTCGCCCTCGGGGAGATATACTTCTCTTTCAAACTTGTTCAGCTCAAATATGGGCGCAACTATATAATCGCTTCCGAACATGTACTGATCCTGAAGCTCCCAGCATTTGGGATCGTCGGGGAACTCGAAGAACATGGTCCTTATAAGAGGAGCGCCGTTTTTGCTCGCTTCATCATAAAGACTCTTGATGTAGTCATGCATTCCGACACGTATGTCGTAATACTTCTTCATTATCTTGTAGTTGTCTTCGCCGTAGCTCCATAGCTCGTTGGGCTGACCGGTATGAAGGTATCCGCCGCCCCAGTCTCTGTTATCGAGAGGCGGGATATTGTAGGGGCCTCTGTCCCCATGCATACGGAGCACTGCAGAGTAAACCGCGAACTGATACCATCTTATAAGAAGCTGCCTGAAATCGGGATCGTTTACATCATCCGTCATGAAGCCTCCGATATCGGTGGTCCACCAGGGGATTCCGGCAAGACCCATGTTAAGGCCGCACTGAACCTGCTCATAAAATGCCTGGAAGGTGGAGGGCACATCGCCCGACCACACCACATTGCCATACTTCTGGCTTCCCGCCCATGCGCAGCGGAGAAGGTTTACAACTGTGCCGTCACCCAGATCTTTCATCTTATCATAGAAAACGCGGCTGTACATCTGAGGGTACATGTTGCTGACCTGAAGTGCGGGGCCTGCGCTGTAGCGGTAGTTTTCAAAATCATATACGCCGTAATCGGGTTCGGAGTTGTCAAGCCAGAAAGCATCGATACCGAAATCATAATAGTTCTTTTTGCATACATTCCATACGTA
Organism: uncultured Lachnospiraceae bacterium; assembly: GCA_947164865.1. Classification (GTDB taxonomy): domain Bacteria; phylum Bacillota; class Clostridia; order Lachnospirales; family Lachnospiraceae; genus AC2028. The sequence continues at coordinate 33,427 of CAMUYA010000027.1, read as the reverse complement.
CTCACGGCACTCGGGATTGAAGGGATCGATCTCGACACAGTCGCCCTGATAGTCGTAGGTCTGCTCCGCTCCGCGCTCTGTGCGGATAAGGAGTCCCTTTTCCATCATGGGATAGAAGTTCTCACTCTTTCTGTCAACGGAAGGCCAGACGGAAACAATGACCTTGATGCCCATTGAGTGGAGTTCGTCCACCATAGCCTTGGGATCGGGCCAGTATTTGGTATCAAATTTCCAATCGCCCTGCACTGTCCAGTGGAAGAAATCGATAACGATCTGATCGATCTTGATGCCTTCCTTCTGATATGCTCTTGCCACTTCGAGCACTTCGTCCTGAGTGCGGTAGCGCAGCTTGCACTGCCAGAGTCCCATAAGATTCTCGGGGAACACGGGTGCATGACCGGTAACTGCGGTATAATTCTCAAGGATCTGCTTGGGTCCGTCGCCTGCGGTGATCCAGTAGTCCATCTCCTTGGTGGAGCGTGCGATCCATTCGGTGTAGTTCTTTCCGAAGGTGACACGGCCCACAGCGGGGTTATTCCAGAGGAGTCCGTATCCGAGGGATGAGGTCATGAAGGGAACGGATATCTGTGAATTTCTCTGTGCCAGCTCAAGCACGCAGCCCTTAAGGTCCAGATCCTGCTGCTGATACTGTCCCATTCCGAAGATCTTCTCGCCTTTGTTTGCATCGAACTTAACGTTCAGTGAGTAGTCGCTTCCGCCGATGATTCCCTTCCACTCACGGTTTACCACTTTAAGGCAGCGACTTCCCTGTGAGATGGTGCCGTCATACATGCGGTAGTACTCTCTGAGGATCAGCTTATCATCTCTGTAGAAGGAGATTATACCCACGAAATTGATCTCGGCTTTGATCCTTCCGTTTGTGATGGAAGCGTAATCTCTTTTGTCGATGGTGCCGTCACCTACCCAGTGATCGCGCTCAAAGAATTCTATCTTTGCTTCGCACTTTGCCGGCTCTTCGGTAAGTGCCCATCTGTTTTCGGTAAACTTTCCGAGCTTGGTGGAGCGCACTCTGAGAGAGTCCTTACCCCAGGGCTCGATCATCAGCTTTTCGCCGTTATGGTAAAAGACCAATGCTCCGTTTTCTTTTTCAAAACCCATTTAGAATCCTCCTGTGAATCTTTCATTATGTATGATTTAGACAGTATATGTTTTACTGTTGAACTTTCTTAACCACGGTCTTAAGGAATGCTATCACGTCTTCTTCGAGGAAGTAAACCCTGTATAGTTGCTCGTCGAGACCGAGTTCCTGCACCGCGGCATCATAATCGTTATAGCCATATTCCACAAGCATTGCCGAAAGCCTTTCCCTGACATCCTCAAGACTGACGGTGATGCCTTCCTTCTGCGCGATATAGGCGAGGGAAGCATCCATCTTAAGCTGATCATAGCTGTTGGTAGTGATGTAATCCTCTGCGGACATCCCGTATGCAGCCATGGCATATGAATCATTGTCATATCCGTAGCTTACAGCCTCGGAAGTAAGGTTTGTTTCTGCTTCGCCTTTGTATTTATCGATGAGAGACTGAGGGAACTCCTTCTTGTATTCAGTCCTGTTTATCATTTCGTCGATGATGGAGTTGCTGACTTCGGCATCATTCTGCTCCTGAACCCTTGCATTTACATAATCTTTTACAAATTGTACGAAACCTTCGTAGTCCTTAACCTGTGCTCCCTCGTATGCGCTGGCATTCCATGCGGCAATTATCGCTTCCTCGGGGATTATGCCGTTCACTGTGCAGGTAAAGACTGTTTCCTGTCCGGCGAGGTCGGCGTTTGAATAACTCTCGGGAAACGTTAGTGTAAGATCAACTGTCTCCCCGGGATGGACTCCGATCAGCCCCTCTTCGAAACCGGGGATAAATGTTCCGGATCCTATCCAAAGCGCCTGATTCTGTGCCGTTCCTCCATCAAATGCCACTCCGTCTTTTTTTCCGGAATAGTCAAGGTTGATCATATCTCCGTTTTCAACCGGTCTGTCCATGATGAACTGATCAGCGGTAACACTTGCAGCAAGCTGTGAATACTGCTCGCCTGCAAGCTTCTCTGCGTAAGCATCCATGGAATCATCCACGGGAGGAATGTTCACTTCAATTTCTCTGTAATCATCGATCCGGACGTAGTCTTCGATCTTGATGTCGAGCACGGATGTGGCACCTTCGTCGGAAGAAGCGGTCTCTGCCGTCTCGGTAGTTTCTGTTGCCGGTGTAGTAGATTCGGTTACCTGCGTTTCGTCAGGTGTTTCTTCTTTTTTTGAACATCCCGCAAAAGCGGAAGCTGCCAATGCCACGACAAGCACCTGGGCAAGTGTTTTTTTCATCATTTTTTTCATAATCCTAAATATCCTCTCATCACAGAACCGGGGCGAGAAGCCTCGATATCTGCTCTTTAATGCGTATCCATACTTTACGTTTTTTGTAGTCTTCTTTTGTCATGACGGAGCAGTCTTTTACATCGTTCATAAAGATGTTCGTCATCTCTTCCGCTTTTGCTCTGTCATAGACAACGGCATTGACTTCGAAGTCGAGTGCAAAGGAGCGGATATCCATGTTGGCGGTACCGTAGGTGTATGCCTTACCGTCAACGATAAGCCCTTTTGCGTGCAGGAAGCCGCCCTGGTATTTGTAGCAGGTGGCTCCCGCCATCACCAGCTCTCCCGCAAAACAGTGGGTGGCCCAGTATACGAAGGGGTGGTCGGGCTTGCAGGGGATCATGATCCTCACATCGATGCCCGACTGTGCCGCCAGCTTTAATGCGGTGAGTATGCTGTCATCCGGAATGAAGTAGGGCGACTGGATGTAGATAGTTTCCTTCGCATGGCTTATCATGAAAAGGTAATTATCTCTTATCTGCTGCTCTTCGCTGTTGGGTCCTGAGCTTACTATCTGGATGTAGCAGTTATCCCTGCTGTCATGCGTGGGGATCTGCTGCATCTCTTCCCGGTCGAAGAGCTTTTCTTTGGTCACATATGCCCAGTCGAGAGCAAAACAGCCGTGAAGCATGTATGCCGCAGGACCGTGGATGCGGAGGTGAGTATCGCGCCAGTGTCCGAACTTTTCCTCCATGTCGATGTATTCGCGGCCGATGTTGAACCCGCCCACGTAGGCGATCCTGTTGTCTATAACAACTATCTTTCTGTGGTCGCGGTAGTTGATGCGGAACTGTATCTTTCCGAAAAGCGCGGGCCAGAATCCGCCGACTTTTATTCCCATCTTGCGGATCTTTTTCCAGTAGCGGTTGGGTGTCTTGCGGCATCCGAGGCCGTCGTAAAGTACTCTTACCTCTACGCCCTCTTCCACTTTCTGTCTGAGTATCTCGGCTATCTCATCGAAGAGCTCATCGTTTCGGATGATGTAGTACTGAAAATCTATGAATTTTTTTGCCGACCTGAGGTCCTCTTTGAGTGCGGCAAACTTTTCCTGTCCGCTTGTGAAGACTTCGATGTCGTTGTCCTTCATAAGCACGGAAAAACTGTTGTGCATGTTGTAGTAAACGAGCGATTTGAGGTCTACCAGCTCGGAAGGAAGCGAGCCCTCCTCCGCCTTCTCGAGCTCGAGCTTCTGCTCGTGGATACGGTTTAAGAGCATTTCCTCAAAGCCCTTATCGCGGAACATTCGCCTTTTGTTGAGCGTGGTCCCCGCAAGGAGATACAGCACAAATCCGAGATAGGGCACTGCCAGCATCAGAAGCAGCCAGGCCCACACACTCTTGGGGTTCTTTCTCTCAAAAAATACTACGATCAGCGCAAATATGATATCAAATACTATCAATGTCTGGAGCACGATGTGCCATGTGATCTTGGTCACATCCCAGACTTGCGGCCAGTTCATAAATCTATCCCTCTTTTATAAACACGTATACGCGCAAAGCATAATACTGTTGCGCGTATGATGATACCTTTATTGTTTTATGATCACAAAGGCTTTGCTCCTGCTTTTTCCTGAAGCTTTTCAACCCAGGCTGCAGGGCCTTTTTTCTTTTTCTTTTCGGGTGCTGCGAGCTTTCCGTGAGCGCCCTTAAAGTCAACGATATACAGACCGCTTATACCGGCCTTGATCTCTTTCTTGATAGGTATGTCGGCAAATATCTTATCGTCCGCGATCATGGTAACGATCTGAGGGCCGACCTTGGCTTTTACAACGGGGAGTTTCTGCCAGCGCAGATATTTGGGCGTCTGATCGATAACGTTCTGCGGCAGTCCCGATTTAGTCACAGCGAGCTTCTTTTTGTCAATTACAAGCATGGTGACATATTGCTTGTTTGCCTGCATCATCTGCTGCTGTTCTTCCTGCTTTTTCTGTGCTTTCTTTCCGAGGAAATACATTACGACGATCAGCGCAATAAGCACTACCGTAACGGCAATAGCTATTATGAGCGGAGGTGTCATCGTAAAAAGTAAGAGTCCGTAAGTAGTCATATTTTATTACCTCTAAAACTTATTCCGGTCCGTAGATCATTTAATGGGCCATACATAGTTTATTTTATCATAAATGCCGGAGAATAAGCAATACTGCAAATTACATCCGGCATGGGTTACGACGCAGGTCCGAAAGTCAGATCATCTCAGTTACAAAAATGCTTTTTGCGGGGCATCCGGGCTCATTTTTCAAAAGCTCTGCAGCCGTTTCTGCCTTTTCTTTAGTCTCAAATATCGCAAATACCGTGGGCCCGCTACCGCTCATAAGAGCACCGAGAGCGCCATAACCCATAAGCGATTCCTTGATCTTTTGTACCTCGGGGCAGGCGGGGATAGTCACCTCCTCGAGGATATTTCCCAGATACCCGGAAAGCTCGGCCGGATCGGGATCGCCCTTTTTGATAAGTTCTATCATTGAAGCTGTATCCGGATGAGGCGGGTTTGGAAGCGCATCAAGATGCTCATATACATACTTTGTGGAAACGCCGGCTTCCGGCTTTGCTATCACAAGATTATACCCTTTAAGATGCGGAAGCGAGGTAAGCTTTTCGCCAATTCCTTCCGCGAGCATGGTTCCACCCATTATGCAGTAGGGTACATCCGCGCCTATTCTGACACCTATGTCGCAAAGCTTCTCGTCGGAAAGCTTAAGATCAAACAGTTCATTTATTCCGCGAAGGGTTGCCGCGGCATCTGTACTTCCGCCTGCCATGCCTGCTGCCATGGGGATGTTCTTATTGAGAACGATCTTTACGCCTTTATCCTCCGGGAAGCAGGGCAATAACTGCAGGGCAGCTTTGTAGATAAGATTGTCCTTTTTGTCCGCAGTGATCTCTTTTTCACTGTCTATTATGATCTGTATTCTGTCCGGTATGCGGTCGCCTACGTCCGTCATATCAAAAGAAAGCTCGTCAAACAGATCCACCGTCTGCATCACCATGCAGACCTGATGATAACCGTTTTCGAGCTTTCCTGTTACGTCAAGGGACAGATTGATTTTTGCATATGCTCTTTTTGTGATCATAGAGCGTCCCTCTTAAATCTTTTTCTTTAGGAATTCTTATTATTCAGGAGCCATTATACTTTAGGAGTGTCGCAGCACATGCTCACTTTTTCGTTGGGTCCGACAGACGCGGTGATAAATGCGTTGGATCCTATCACCGTATCGTGTCCGATAACTGTCTCTCCACCGAGTATTGAAGCTCCGGCATATATTGTGACGCGGTCCTCGATGGTGGGATGTCTCTTGGTGCCCTTGAGGCTCTGTCCGCCTCTTGTTGAGAGTGCACCTATTGTAACGCCCTGATATACCTTTACGTAATCACCGATAATGGTGGTCTCGCCTATGACGATTCCCGTTCCGTGATCTATGCAGAAATATTTCCCAATAGATGCTCCGGGGTGGATGTCTATTCCTGTCCGCGAATGTGCGTATTCTGTCCACATCCTGGGAATAAGGGGAACTCCCAACAGGAAAAGCTCATGAGCAAGCCTGCTTATCGCGATAGCTCTGAGCCCGGGATAGCAGAGAATGATCTCGTTGGTGTTGAACGCCGCAGGATCTCCGTCAAATGAAGCCTGCACATCCGTTTCCACCAGATCCCTTACCTTGGGAATACGGCTCAGAAATTCGGATGTGATCTTTTTGCTCTCGGCACATATCTCCTCGTCCGATTTTTTATCATTGTCCGGATTCTGACGAAGGGCGATCGGAATCTGCTTATTAAGGTTGTAATAAACATCCTCGATAAGTACGTTCAGCCTGGTGTTGATATTGTAGAAACGGTATTCTTTCTCTCTGAAAAATGCAGGGAAAATGATCTTTACCAGTTTGTCCAGAATATCGTTGACAGCGGTTCTGTCAGGCTGCTCGAACAGTTTCTCCGGATTGATTATGCTTTTCTTTTCGTAGCTTTTGAGGATCTCTGTTGAGAGCTCCTGTATCTCTTTGCTTTCCTGTGACATTATCGTCCTCGCAGTCTTTATTTTCCAAAGCGTTTCTTTTTCTTCGGATCGTCTCCGTTATTACCGGATGTGGCCTTTGCCACCTCATTGAGGCTGTCACCCGTAAGGCTGTCGAACGTGATGAGCAACTCTCTTGCCTCGCGGGACAGCCTTTCGGGAGTCTTGATATAAAGGTTAACGTAGTGATCGCCACGCACGCCCTTCTGTCTCCACGATGGAACTCCTTTACCTTTGAGTCTGACACGTGTGTCAGTCTGTGTACCGGGCTTAACGGTGTAAACAACCTTTCCGTCCACGGTATCTATGAAGATATCTCCGCCAAGTGTAGCCACTGCGATGGAGATGGGAACATTGGAGTAGATGTCGAAGCCGTCTCTCTGGAATATGGGATGGGGCTTTACGCGCACCTCAACTCTCGCATCTCCTCTGGGGCCTCCGTTCTTTCCCGGATCTCCCAGGCCGGGCATGTTGACAGCCTGACCGTTATCGATACCTGCGGGTATGTTGACAGAGTATTTCTTTCTCATGGGAATGAATCCGCTTCCTCTGCAATCAGGGCATTTCTCACGGATTATCTTACCTGTTCCCTGACAGTCCGGACAAGGCTCCACGCTTCTCATCATGCCGAGCATGGACTGTCTGGTGCGAACCACCTGTCCCTGACCTTTACATGTGGGGCAGGTCTCGGGTGATGTTCCCTTCTTTGCTCCGCTTCCGTTACAGGAAGTACATGTTTCCTTGACTGTAAGCTCGATCGATTTCTCGCATCCAAAGACAGCTTCAAGGAAATCGAGATCGACTCTTGTGCGGATATTTGCTCCCTTCATGGGGCCGTTGCCGGCACTGCGGCTTCTGCCGCCGCCGAAGATACCGCTGAATATATCTCCGAATCCAAAGCTTCCGAATATATCGGAGAAGTCCATATTGCTGAAGTCGAATCCGCCTGCTCCTCCTTCGAATGCAGCATGTCCGTACTGGTCATACTGTCTTCTCTTCTCGGGATCGGATAGAACGGCATATGCTTCCGATGCCTCTTTGAACTTCGCTTCGGCTTCTTTGTCTCCCGGATTTGCATCGGGATGGTACTTCTTTGCGAGCTCACGATATGCTTTTTTCAACGCGGCTTCATCCGCATTTTTGTCTACGCCGAGTACCTCGTAGTAGTCACGCTTGTCTGCCATAATACTAATCTTCCTTTGTTATTATACACCGATACCCACCGCCGTAAATACAGCGGTGGGTTTATAGCGAAGCAGATCGCTTATACTTCGCGGAAGTCTGCATCGACAACGTCATCGTTGTTGCCGGAGGATGCGCCTGCATCGCCGGTGGGAGCCTCGGTGTAGGACTGAGGGCCTGCACCTGCTGCGCCCTGAGCGCCGGCCTGCTGCTGCTGAATGTTCTCGTACATCTTGGTGAATACACCCTGTGCGGAGTTGGTAAGCTTTTCCTTTGCGCTCTTGAGTGCATCGATGTCTGCATCGGTTGCGTTTGCAGGATCAGCCTTTACTCTCTCAAGGATGGTCTTTACTTCGTCAACATCTGCCTGTACTTTGCTCTTCTCGTCAGCGGATACCTTATCGCCTACTTCGGAAAGAGCCTTCTCTGTCTGAAGTGTGAAGCTCTCTGCATCATTTACTGTCTCGACAGCTTCTTTCTTCTTCTTATCCTGTGCTTCGAATTCCTGTGCCTCGCGGATAGCCTTGTCGATATCTGCATCGGACATGTTGGAACCTGCAGTAATGGTGATATGCTGCTCTTTTCCGGTTCCGAGATCTTTAGCGGATACGTTAACAATACCGTTGGCATCGATATCGAAAGTAACCTCGATCTGAGGGATTCCTCTCGGTGCAGGAGCAATGCCGTCGAGTCTGAACTGTCCGAGTGACTTGTTGTCGGCCGCGAACTGTCTCTCGCCCTGTACGATATTGATATCTACTGCAGTCTGGTTGTCGGCTGCGGTGGAGAATACCTGGCTCTTCTTGGTAGGAATTGTGGTGTTTCTCTCGATAAGGTGAGTAGCTACGCCGCCCATGGTCTCGATCGAAAGGGTAAGAGGTGTTACATCGAGAAGAAGGATGTCACCTGCGCCCGCATCGCCTGCGAGCTTACCACCCTGAATGGAAGCACCGATAGCTACGCACTCATCAGGATTAAGTGTCTTGGAAGGCTCTTTTCCGGTGAGCTGGCGAACCTTGTCCTGTACCGCGGGGATTCTTGTGGAACCGCCGACAAGGAGTACCTGTCCGAGATCCGCATTGGTAAGACCTGCATCCTTCATAGCATTCTGTACAGGGATCGCTGTCTTTTCTACAAGATCTCTGGTGAGGTCATCAAACTTAGCTCTGGAAAGATCCATGTCGAAGTGCTTGGGCCCTTCTGAAGTTGCAGTGATGAAAGGAAGGTTGATGTTGGTGGTGGTAGAAGCGGAAAGCTCCTTCTTAGCCTTCTCTGCTGCCTCTTTCAGTCTCTGCATTGCCATCTTATCATTTGAAAGATCAACGCCTTCTGCCTTCTTGAATTCATCAAGCATCCAGTTAATGATCTTGTTATCGAAGTCATCTCCTCCGAGGTGTGTATCACCGTTGGTTGCAAGCACCTCGATGACACCGTCGCCGATCTCGATGATGGATACATCAAATGTACCGCCGCCGAGGTCGTATACCATGATCTTCTGCTCTTTCTCGTTGTCAAGTCCGTATGCAAGTGCCGCTGCTGTGGGCTCGTTGATGATACGCTTTACATCAAGGCCTGCGATCTTACCTGCATCCTTGGTTGCCTGACGCTGTGCGTCGTTGAAGTATGCGGGAACAGTGATAACTGCCTCTGTAACCTTCTCACCGAGATAGCTTTCAGCATCTGCTTTGAGCTTCTGAAGGATCATAGCTGAGATCTGCTGAGGGCTGTACTTCTTATCGTCGATGTTGCGGCCTCTGTCGGTACCCATATCTCTCTTGATGGAAGAAATGGTCTTCTCCGCATTGGTAACTGCCTGACGCTTAGCAGGCTCGCCGACAAGTCTGTCGCCATTTTTTGTAAATGCTACGATCGAAGGTGTTGTTCTTGCGCCTTCTGCGTTAGCGATAACGGTGGGCTTACCACCTTCCATAACTGCTACGCAGCTGTTTGTGGTTCCAAGGTCGATTCCGATTATTTTACTCATAATTTATTGCCTCCTCTGTTATGAATCAGATTATTTCTTATTGTTAATTGTTTATATCATCCTATGATCTGCAATGCAGTTCATAGGTCTGTTTCTATTCGGGTACAACGGCTACCATACTGTATCTGAGCACAATGTCGTGGTACTTGTAACCTTTTTGCAGCTCTGCACATATGGTTCCGGGCTCGTATTCCTCGCTCTCCTGCTGTGTTACCGCATTGTGGAGATTGGGGTCGAGGGGAAGGCCGAGAGCTTCGATGGGTTCCACACCCATATTCTCAAGCTCTGTAACAAGCTGTCTGTATATCTTGTCCATTCCCTGTACAAAGGCATCGTCCTTTTTGTCCTCGGGGACGGTGGCCAAACCTCTTTCAAAGTTGTCCAGCACGGGAAGTATTTTTTTAAGCACTGCTGCCGATCCGTTGTCATAGCTTGCGGATTTTTCTTTTTCTGTCCTGTTGCGGAAGTTTTCAAATTCCGCCAGCTGCCTTTTTACTTTATCATCAAGTGCGGCAACCTGTTCCTTTAAGCTTTCCTTTTCCTTATCAACTTTTGAAGGTTTTTCTTTTTTGAATTTCTTTCCTTCGGGTTTTGCTTCCTGCTTTGTGTCCGGCTTTTCTTCGGACTTTTCTCCGGCAGAAGTCTCTTCACTTACTTTCTGATCTTCTGCTTTTTCCTTCTGAGTTTCCTCAGCACTGTCGGAAGCTTCTTTCTCTGCCGCGCTTTCATCAGCTTCGGCATTTTGTTTCTTTATTTCTTCCTCTGACATGTCCTATTCCTTTCGAACTGATTATCTTTCCATCCCGTCAGGATGATCTATTTATGATACAGGTCATCGAGTTTTGTCTTGATGGTTTTAAGTGTTCCGACAACCTTGTCATAATCCATTCTTTTTGGTCCGACGATTCCGATGGTTCCCTTCATGCCATCCCCCAGATCATACACTGCAGTGACTACGCTGCAATCCTGCATGCTCTGTATTTTATTCTCACCGCCGATGTACACCTGAATACCTGTTTCTTCCGAAGCACTGTCGCTCTGAATGATATCGCCAAGCACATCTTTTTCCTCGAAAGCAGATATCAGGCGGCTTGCATTTTCTTGATCCGCAAGCTCGGGATATTTGAAAATGTTGTTTGTTCCGCTGGTGTATACCTCAAGGTTTTTATCTTCGGATAATGTAAGGATTACCTCATCTATAACTCCGCCGACAACATCGCTGTGTATTCCGGCCTGCTGCTTCATCTTTGCCACCATACTGAGGTTTATTTCCTCGATGGCAAGTCCGCCGAGCTGTGTGTTGAGCAGCATGTTGAGCTTAAGGAGCGTTTCGTCATCTATCTCTTCATATACATCTATGATCCGGTTTCTGATTATATTGCCCTCGATGACTACGACTGCAAGAAGGTGCTCCGAATCGACTCTCGAGAGCTGCACAAACTTAAGCTTGTTAAGGTGTGTGGTGGGAGCGGTGATCATGGAGGCGTACTGGGTATCTCTGGCCAGTACTTTGACGACCGCCTTGAGCATGTCCTCAAGCTTGTCCTGCCTTTCAAGGAGCATATCCTTGACCTCGGCCACTTCTCTCTCCTTCGCTTCCATAAGTGTATCCACATAGAAGCGGTATCCTTTGTCGGAAGGAATTCTTCCCGCCGAAGTGTGGGGTTGAATGATGTACCCCATCTCCTCGAGATCGGACATTTCATTCCTGATGGTAGCAGAGCTTAAGTTCAGATCGGTATCTTTTGAAATTGTACGGCTTCCTACCGGCTCTCCGGTCTCAAGGTAGTTCTTGATGATTGCCTGAAGGATTTTTGTTTTGCGCTCATCCAAGTCCATCCTGTGTCTGCTGCCTTTCTGTATAATCCTGCGGGAACTGCAATAAAACTGTTCCGCATCCAAGCTCTGTTTCCGTCTTGTTAGCACTCGATATTATAGAGTGCTAACATCTGTATCTAAAATAACACTATGTACCTGTCATGTCAACCGATAAAATATAAAAGAAATATAAATTTTATAAAGAAACCAGGAAAAAAATAGACCTGCGGCATTTGCCACAGGTCTTAATGTTTCGTTTCATTATATTGAATAAGAAGAATCTACTCAATCAGAAGTTGTAGTACATATCGAAGGAATCGTTGATCTCACCGTTGATAACGCTGTAAACCTTCTGCTCTGCAAGGTTAACGTAGATCTCGATATTCTTGATATCAGCAGTCTTGATCTTAAGATCATACTTAGCACGATCCTTAGCGGTCTTGAGATACTGCTTTAAAAGTCCGTCTGCTGTAACGTTCTTTCCACCCTCAAGTGAAAATACTGCGCTGGTCTTAAGAACTGCCTTCTTAGCTGTCTTCTTTGCTGCGGGCTTCTTAGCTGCTGCCTTCTTTGCAGGTGCTGCCTTCTTTGCTGTAGTAGCTTTCTTTGCGGTAGCGGTAGTCTTCTTAGCTGCTGCCTTCTTTGCGGGAGCCTTCTTTGCAGGAGCCTCCTTCTTAACTGTAGCTGCTTTCTTCGCTGCGGGCTTCTTAGCTGCTGCCTTCTTTGCAGGAGCCTTCTTTGCAGGTGCTTTCTTAGCTGCTGCCTTCTTTGCAGGTGCCTTTTCTGCAGCCTTAGGTGCTGCGGCTTCAGCCTTAACTTCTGTTGCGGGTGTAGCAGTTGCTACAGGTTTCTTGGTCTCTGCCATAATGACATCTCCCTTCTTTAAAACGTAAGATAAAAAAAGTTTTTTTGGTTACATAATTTGAATTTATAACATTGAAATAGTAACCCCTTTTTTGTCAATTGTCAACTTTTGACAAAATATTTTTTAAATTTTCTTCTATATTTTTTTGTGTTTTAATTTTTTACATTTTAACTAATCTGTTTTGTAAAAAAATACTGTCACTTTATATTATATATTTTGAATAGTTTTTTTGTTTTTTATTTGTTTTTTTATTTGCTTTTTTATTTGCTTTTTTATTTGTTTTTTTCCTGTTTTAATAATTCTCCTTTAGGAATTTCCTTAAAACGGGAAGTGATCTTTCTACTTTTTCGGTATCGATGCAGTAGGCCATTCTGAAATATCCCGGCGCTCCGAAAGTGTCGGCGGGAACCAGTATCAGATCATATTTTAATGCCTTTTTTGAAAATGCTTTTGCATCATCTTCCGGTGCCTTCGGAAAGATATAAAATGTTCCGTCGGGTTTAACAACTTTTATACCGAGATCTTTTAATTCATTGTAGATAAGATTCATATTTTTTTCATACACGCTTAAGTCAGCTGTCATATCTACGCACTCACCGACCGCAAGCTGTATGATGGATGAAGGACAGTTGTGGCCGATACCTCTTGATATCTGACCGCACATATTGATCAGTGTTTCCGCCTCTTCACATGCGGGATTTACCGCAAGATATCCGATACGTTCACCGGGTATCGAAAGCGATTTTGAGAAAGAATAACACATGAGAGAATTATCGTAATATTTCGAAACGCAGGGCGCATCTATGCCTCCGAATACGATCTCTCTGTAAGGCTCATCGGTGATAAGATAGATGGGGTGTCCGTACTCTTTTGATTTTTTTGTCATGAGTGCGGAAAGCTTTTTTAATGTCTCTTCGGAGTAAACCACACCCGTAGGATTGTTAGGTGTGTTTACAAGAACAGCCATAACTTTTTCCGTCATCATTTCTTCCGCTTTTTCAAAATTGATCTGGAAATTCTCGTACTCGGGAGGTACTACTTTCAGCACTGCTCCGCTCAGATCAACATAGGGATGATACTCCGGGAAGAAAGGAGCAAATGTAAGTATCTCATCGCCCGGAACGGTGACAAGTCTCACTGCATGCGCAATGGCTCCCGCTGCTCCGCTTGTCATAAAAACGTGCTCTTTTTTGTACGGGATCCCAAATCTTCTTTCAAGTGATGCGGCTACTTTTTCTCTTACGGAAGGAATGCTGAGCGAGGGGCTGTATCCGTGAAGTGACTGGGTGTCCATAGTCTGCAGAAGCTTTATCATGGTGTCGGTAAATTCCTGCGGAACGGGTACACTGGGATTCCCCAGACTGTAATCAAATACGTTCTCGTATCCGATCTCTTTTCCTCTGGCTGTTGCAAATTCCGAAAGCTCTCTTATAACCGATTTTCCCGAGAGCATATCCTTATATTTTTGAACTAACATTTCTTCCTCCGAGTTGATATCTTTCTGTATTTTTTCCGATATTTTTTATCCGAATGGTGTTATTCCGATAAAAATCATTGCAAGCCCTAATATTAAAAGGTGCGCGGGATATAAAATATAGAAAAAGTATTTATTGTAGTTTCCTCTTTCTCCGTTATATGCACGTATCAGGGGTACAGCGGCAAATCCTGTTATCTCAGAAAACTGCGATATTGACAAAAATGCACATGCCCACACTGATGACAGGGTTTTCCTCTCGCGGAGCAGATAGAGGATAAGGATCGTGATGATCCCCATTGCACCGTAATCGCTCATGCTTCCGAGTACATCCGACTGATCCGCAAGGATACAGGCGAGCCCGGTAACGGCGATGATCTTTGACATCTTTATGAATCGCTCCCTGTTTGATCTTCTCACTAAAAGGAGCATCACAAGAACCGTTAAAGCTACTAATATCCACAGTGAGACAAACACTGTGGAAACGATCCGCTGCCTCTCATCATTTGACATTTCATCAATGGCAGAAGCGAAGAAGGACAGGCCGAATCTCATAAGCATTCCTGCAAGCACGAACGAAGAAGTGATGCAGGCGCCGATCATCAACAGTATATTTAATGGTCTGCGAAGCTCACGTGAAGTGAGTTCATCTATTCCCCATATCATTGCGAGGCCTATTGCAAGCGTAAAGTAAACATTCTGATAATGAGGATAAAAAAATGATCCGAATATTGCCATATCAAAGGGTACTTCGGAAATTACCGCAAATACAAGCAGACGTATCAGATATTTTAATCTGCTCTTTGTATGCTTATATCCTTCAACTATAAAAAAGCAGTATATGGGGAAGCTTATCCTTCCGATCATTCTCATTATCAGGTAGGCGATGCCTTCCGGAGATGAAAATGCTTTGTCGTAGATCACAAAACTGTCCATAAAAGTGATGCCTGATGACAGCTTGCGGGACAGGATCAGGCCCTGGTACACAGAAGCCGCAAAGTGATCCAAGATCATACAGATCAGTGCGATCAGTTTGACGGCAGATGCAGTCAGACCTTTCTTATTCATGGCGCATATCCTCTATTCTATTATGATCATTCTTATAGAATTTGCTTTATATATTTTGCTTTGTATTTTGCCTTGTATTTTGCTTTATATTTTTTCTTTATATGTTTTACTCTTCTATGATTATTCCGTCCACTTTCTCGGGTTCATCCGAAGGTGCGGAATGCTTTTTAGATGAGCTCTTTTTCTTTTTGTCATCTTCCTTTTCATTCATATAATCATATGCTACATCAACACCTTTTTTAACGGAATGAATAACGGTTCTTCCCAGCTCAAAAAAAGCTTCTCCGAGATTGTATACTGTATTTTTCCATTCATTTCCGAGATTATTATTATCAGCCATAATTTATACCTCCTGATTTCTTTTTAAACATAATAGCACAAACGATTCTTTTGTGGTACTTTTTTCTTGACAGTGTCTTCCTTTTATTTTAGAATAAACCTTACAAAAAAATCATCCTTTCTGAGGAATACGTCTGTGACACGAAATCTGGTCTCGCGCAATGCGACGCTGTGAACCGTGTCAGGTCGGGAACGAAGCAGCACTAAGCAGATGCTCCATGTGCCGTGAGGGCGCTGGGTGAACTGTGCAGGCGTCTTCCTCATAGAGGATGATTTTATATTGTTTTGTTGTTTGTTATTTTTTCTGTTATTCTCTTGTTTTGTTTATTATGTTCTTATTGTCCTATTATCCTTTTATGGTTTTATTCCTTTATTCCGTATCATGATTCTTCATTCTGCTAAGGTATTTTTCTACCATCATTGCAATGCGGAATGTGAGAGCATCTTCAAATTCACGAAGGTTAAGTCCGGTTGCTTTCTGCACTTTGTCGAGCCTGTAAAGTATGGTGTGTCTGTGCATGTAAAGCTGCTCGGACGTCTGCGATACGTTAAGATTATTCTCAAGGAATTTCCCGATCATTGCGATGGTCTCCTCGTCCAGTTCCGGAGGAATACCGCCGCCAAATACTTCATCTATGAACATCTCGCAAAGATTGACCGGAAGCTGGTAGATCAGCCTTCCTATTCCCAATGCGGAATAAGCTGCGACGTTTTTCTCTTCATAAAAGATGCCGCATACTTCGAGAGCCATTTTACCTTCTTTGTAGGATTTGGATACGTCCTTGAGTTCCGAGACAGGGTTTCCGTATGCCACTCTGGCGTTGGTCATGGCTTCGGTGTTGATAAGGGATACCACTGTCTGAGCTATCTCTTCAAGGTCTTCCGGCTCGGGCTTTTTCTCAAATGATTTAACAAGGATTATCCGCTCTTCATCCACTGCGGTGACAAAGTCTCCGGTCTGGGATGTGTATACCACTTTAAGAAGCTCTGCCGCTACTCCTTTTACATCGCGTTTAACATCTATCAGATATACGGCTCTCCAGGCTTTAGCATCTATGCGAAGCTTTTTTGCGCGATTGTATATATCAACAAGAAGCATATTATCGAGAAGAAGATTCTGATAAAAGCTGTTCCTGTCATATTTTTCCTGATATGCAAGCTGCAGGGCTCTTATCTGGGCGGCAGCAATGCGTCCGACATTGTATGCATTTTCGCCTTCTCCCTTGCTGTGAATGATATAGAGCGTCTCGCTCTCTTCATACACTTTCATAAGATGATCGGTTCCGATCACCTGGCTGTCGGCGGAAGAATCGGAAAAGCTCTTAAGCAGCTTTTTGTCTATGGGCATTTCGCCGATAGTTGCAATGGTGTTTCCCTGCGGATCATACACGGCAAGACCGACTTTCATAATGCCGTACAGCTCGTCTATGCAGCTCTGAATTACATGATTAGAAATCATATCGTCTCACTACTTTTAAAAAAGCCCCGACCTTTATCAAGCCGGGGCTTCGTATCATTGATTTAATGTTAGTTGGTGATGGTCTTCTCAGTTTCCTTATCGAATACGTGGATCTTCTCAACGTCAATAGCAAACTTGATGGAGTCGCCGGGTCTTGCAGTTGTTCTGGAATCAACTCTTGCAGTGATCGGGAACTCTTCAAGATCAAAGTAGAGATAAACTTCTGCACCGAGAAGCTCGTATACCTTGATGGTTGACTCGAAAGTGCTCTGAGGTGATGCGCTTACGTACATCTCGGAATCATATACATCCTCAGGACGGATACCGAAGGTAACGATCTTTCCGTCATAGCCGCCCTCGATAAGCTTCTTTGACTTAGCGGGAGGAAGAGGAACTGAGTGGCCTGCGATCTCGAGGCTTGCGGTCTCGCCTTCAACCTTAACTGTTGCATCAAGGAAGTTCATCTGAGGTGATCCCATGAATCCTGCAACGAAGAGGTTAGCGGGCTTCTCATAGAGGTTCTGAGGTGTATCTACCTGCTGGATAACGCCGTCCTTCATAACTACGATACGATCGCCGAGGGTCATAGCCTCTGTCTGGTCGTGGGTAACGTAGATGATGGTGGTGCCGAGTCTCTGATGAAGCTTTGCGATCTCGATTCTCATCTGTACACGAAGCTTGGCATCGAGGTTTGAAAGAGGCTCGTCCATAAGGAATACCTTAGGGTTACGAACGATTGCACGTCCCATGGCAACACGCTGTCTCTGTCCACCGGAAAGAGCCTTCGGCTTACGATCAAGAAGTGCTGTAAGGTCGAGGATCTTAGCTGCCTCATTAACCATCTTTTCGATCTGATCCTTGGGAACCTTTCTGAGCTTAAGTCCGAATGCCATGTTATCGCGAACGGACATATGAGGATACAGAGCGTAGTTCTGGAATACCATCGCGATATCACGATCCTTGGGCTCTACATCGTTAACCAGTCTGTCGCCGATTCTCAGCTCACCGGAAGTGATATCCTCCAATCCTGCGATCATACGAAGTGTTGTTGACTTACCGCATCCGGAAGGTCCAACGAAGATGATGAATTCCTGGTCTGCTATCTCAAGGTTGAAATTCTTAACAGCCTCAAAGCCGTTGGGATAAACCTTGCAGATATTTTTTAAAGACAAACCTGCCATTTTTGTAACTCCTTTCAGTTTCTGAATGTTATTTCTATTTTACTTCGCCCCTGCGAAATACTCACAGAAGATAGTATAACCTTTTATCGCTGTCCTTGCCATAACACAATTAAACAAAGATTTATTGGCATTTTGGACAGATTGTAGAAAGAGTATCACTCCTCTTCTTCCTTTTTGTTGAATTTCTGGTCCTGTTTATAGAATACCAGCTGTTTCTTGCCATGCTGCTTTACGAAATACAGCGCTTTGTCGGCATTTTTGTACAACTCTTCAAAGGATGAGCCGTCTATGCTGTAGATGGCCGCACCAAGGCTGGCCGTTACAGAGTATCTGGTGTATTCGCCCACTTCGAAGCTCTGGAAGAACAGTTCAAGCTTGCGTGCTTCGCGCTCGATCACATCCATGTCGCTTATGTCCTTGAGGAATACTATGAACTCATCTCCGCCGATCCTTCCGATGATATCGGAAGCTCTGTAGAGGGACTTCAGCCTCATTCCCAGGTTCCTGAGCACCTCATCTCCGAAAGCATGGCCCATCTTGTCGTTGATCTTCTTAAAGTTGTCCACATCGATCAGAATGAGCACACCCTGACCGCCGGGATTTGCCATGATATAGTCCTCTATCTTGGACTCAGTCGAGAGCTTGTTGTTCACACCGGTAAGCAGGTCTGTCTCGGCCTTGCTGGTGAGGGCTTTGCTCTTTTCGTTGGAATGCACTCTGTACAAAATGATGATCGCAAAATACGTGGCAATAAAGGCGATAAGGCAGAATACCATTTCGGCGTGCATAGCCTGCGTCGGATCAATGTAATTCTGAGTATTCCTGTCAATTATGGCTTTATCGCAGGCGACCACAAGAGTCATGTCGGTTCCGCGAATGGCGTAGAATCCGATGTATCTCTTTTTCTTTTCGGATGTGACAAGCAGGTTGGCCTGATTGTTCTTTTTGACTTTATCCTGGAAATCAGCCCACACTTTTTGAGTCGGTGCTATATTCTGAAGATTGGCCCAGAACTTACCCTCAAGAAGCGGCTGGTTGGATGTACGCCCGGTCTGGGCAAGTGTGTAATAATTTTCATCCAGTATCACATAAAAACTGTAGCTGTAAAATGTCCCCTTTGATACAGCATCACTGAACACGTTGGGTGAGACAAAAGCAAGCAGATATTCATTCACATCGGGGTTGGGCTTACATGCCACCACGAATGCAGGAGTGTTGTTAAACCCGTCATCCATGGTAAAGGCCACCCGGAATTCTTTTCTTCTTGTGCTTTTATAGTAGTCCGTCTGAGAGATGTCATTGACATTTCCCACGTCATCATAGGCGATCCCGTTTTCATCTACATAGACAGTTCTGAAACTTTCCGTGGTTTTTGTGATCACGGAAAGATAATCCTCGCTCTTGAGTACCTCTCTGTCGCCATCCGCCACCTGTGAGGATAGGACCATATAGTCTCTGATATCATTGAATCTGTTTGATATCTCGGTAGCTTTTTCCTTGATCTCGCGATTGTATTCGGTGAGAACTATATTCGAGAATATGCCTCGGTTTTTTTTGGCAAATACCCCGAGAAAAAGAAAACCCAAAAGCACCTCTGCGGCGACTATCACCCCGCCTATTATGAACAATTTGTTTAAGGGATTTCCCTTTGGATTACTTTTCGGTTTACTCTCCGAATTACTCTTCATCTTCATTCTCCGCTTATTTCATCGTTGAATATGTGTTCGTCTTCCGATCCGGGCACCGGAATCCCGTCAGCCTCGTTGGACTTTGCCTCCAGCTTTGCAAACTGTCTGTTGTAAAGAAGCACTGCAAGAAAAGCCGGGAGTGAAAAGCCAAAGAGTATAAGTATCGGCAGGATCACCGGGAAATTATATGTCAGATAAAAAGGTGCAACCAAAAGTATTATTATGAGAAATGTCCTGGGCGGGTTACTAACCGCCAGGATAATAGAGGTCTTAAGCGTACTTGCGACAGTACCGTCAAACCTGCTGAGCGCCGGGAACGCCATAACAAGCAGAAACGCCGCCAGAAGTACTGCTCCCGAGAGAAGCACTTTGATGTAGGCGGGCGCCGCATCTGCGTAGAAACCCTGAATCAGTTTCAGTGATATGACAGGAAGGCCGATGGCAAATATGGTTATGAGCCATATAACTGTCGCCTGCCTGAAATTCTCGCGGAAAGATTTGAAAAACAGCTTTATGGTCCCGCTGTCCTCATCTCTTCGTATCTTGAGCATAACATAATACTGAGCCGTAAATGCGGCTCCGGCGGTAATCACCGGGATGCAGAGCAGTCCGGTCAGAATGTTAAGGATCACCATATCGCCAATTCTTGACAGCACCGTCATAAATGGGCTGTCAGGATTAAAAATCTTCATTTCATTATCTCCGTCATAACACCTTTTCCATAGGCGTTATTCTGATTCCGCCTTTAGCCTGCTCCGCTGCGGTTGCGGTAAATCCGAGCTTTTCATAAAACCCGACGGCATAGGGTGCCGCATTTACTTTGATAAAATACTCACCCTCTTTTTCTTTCACATGCTTTTCGAAGCGTTCGAGAAGCGCTCTTCCCACACCGTGCCTGTGATACTCTTCATCGACAAAAAGAAGTGAGATGACATTGACATTCCGAAGCGAACACACTCCGATTATCCTGTCGCCATCCACGGCAACCATCATCCGATAGGTCCCTTTCAGAAAAGCTCTGTAAATATCGTCATCGGTTATGAATTCAAAAAACTCTTTTATTCCTTTTTGTGAATAGTCGGGAGACTCGAATTTCATAAATGTCTTCCAGACCATCATCATCGCCGGCTTCCAGTCATCCACCTTCGCCCACCTGACCTCGCAGGGAAGTTTCTCTATGGGATTTATGCCTGATGTCACATCTTTTTCAGAAGCCAATTGTAAATGTCCTCTTTCACTTCATCCCGCTCTTTTTCGTTAAGGATCTCATGGCGAAGCCCCGGATAGAGTTTCATTTCGATGTCTATGACACCGGCCGCAGCCAGAGCATTCTTTGCGGCCATAACGCCCTTTCCGTAATCTCCTACGGGATCTTCTGCTCCCGATACAAAAAGCAGGGGAAGATCTACGGGAACTTTTTTAAGATTCTTTTTGGAAAGAAGCCGGTCAATAAGCTCGAAGAGCGTCCTGAATCCGTTAACGGTAAAGAGGAAACCGCAGTCGGGATCCTCTATATATCTCTGAACATTTTCTTCGTTTACACTGAGCCAGTCGAAAGGAGTCTTCGGATTGTCTATCCGCTTGTTGTATCCCCCGAAAGCCAGATTATTGATGAACAGAGCCGGATGTTTGTCACCGAAAAACAGCTTCTGGAAACCTGCCACAAACTTGGAAACATTTATAAGGGCTTTGGATTGATTTCCTGTACCCATTATAACAGCTCCCTGTATCCCTGTTCCATATCTCATTATATAATTGCGTGCAATAAATGAGCCCATGCTGTGTCCCATAATGAAATAGGGCTTCCCGGGGTACAGCTCCTGAGTCATTTTCTTTAATCTGTGCACATCCCTCACTACGACCGTTGCGGGATCCTGATCACAGAAATATCCCTTCAGGCCGTCTTCACCCACCGAACCTCCGTGACCGAGATGATCATCGCCTGTAACCACAAATCCTTTTGAGGTCATGAACTCGGCAATATCTTCGTATCTGGAAAAATGCTCACTCATTCCGTGGATGATCTGGAACACGCCCTTTATCTCCCCGTCATCCGGAGTATATCGGATGGCATGGATCTGAGTCTTTCCGTCTCTGGATTCAAAGTAAAATTCTTCCTTTTTCACATGGGCTCCTTTCTGCAGGGTTTACTAGCAGATCTCGGCTCCTGCGGGCATATCCCGGTCGGGAACCATGATGGCAAGCTTTCCTTCCGCATCCTCTGCGCAGAGGATCATTCCTTCACTCATCAGTCCCGCGATCTCTCTGGGCTGAAGGTTAACAAGCACCATTACCTTCTTTCCGACCATCTCTTCGGGAGAGTAGCTTGCCTTGATACCCGAAAGGATCTGGCGCACGCTGCTCCCGATCTTCACCTTTGAGCAAAGAAGCTTCTTTGACTTGGGCACAGCTTCGCAAGCGATAATCTCACCCACCTGAAGCTGGAGCTTCGAGAAGTCATCATAGGTGATGGTTTCCTTGGGATCTATATCTATGACGCTGTCGTCATTTTCCTTCTCCGCACTTTCGGCTTCTTCGGCACTGATGCCGTTTTCTTTTTCATACTCTGCCTTCTGTGCGGCACGGATCTCTTCCACTCTCTTCATTATATCATCCGGATTGAGACGCGCAAAGAGTATCTCGGGCTCTGCGGTAACTTTTTTTCCGGATTCGTATAAACCGAATTTGTCAAGGTCTTCGTAATCTCTCATCTCCTCCTCGCAAAGCTGGCCGAGGATCGCATCGGAAGTATCCGGCATATAGGGATACAGAAGATTCGCACCTATCACTATCGATTCGGTAAGGTTGTACATTACTTCGGAGAGCCTGTCGTTATTTGCTTCGTCCTTTGCAAGCACCCAGGGCTCTGTCTCGTCGATGTATTTGTTTGCACGCTTGAATATGGCAAACACTTCATCGATAGCGTCCGCTATCCTCATGTCGTCCATCTTCTTCGCGGCTTTATCTCTTGCAGCAGTCACAACCGCCTTAAGATCCGCATCGACATCCGCTTCCGCTCCGGTCTTTTTAACCACACCGTCAAAGTATTTGTTGGTCATGGATACGGTTCTCTTAACGAGATTTCCGAGAATGTTGGCAAGATCCGAATTGTATCTTTCGGTCATGAGCTCCCAGGTGATGGTACCGTCATTCTCATAGGGCATCTCATGAAGCACATAGTAGCGCACTCCGTCCACGCCGAAAAGTGAGATGAGATCGTCGGCATAAATAACATTTCCTCTGGATTTGCTCATCTTTTCGCCGCCCTGTAAAAGCCAGGGATGTCCGAATACCTTTTTGGGGAGAGGCTCCTCGAGGGACATAAGGAATATGGGCCAGTAGATGGTGTGGAAACGGATTATGTCCTTTCCTACAAGATGAAGATCTGCAGGCCAGAACTTCTTATACTGCTCTGAGCTGTTTCCGTCTGCATCGTATCCTATACCGGTGATATAGTTCGAAAGCGCATCAAGCCATACATAAACGACATGCTTGTCATCAAAATCAACCGGGATACCCCATTTAAAGGATGTACGGGATACGCAAAGATCCTGAAGGCCGGGCTTAAGGAAATTATTCACCATCTCGTTCTTTCTGGAAACGGGCTGGATAAACTCCGGATGCTCGTCATAGTATTTCATAAGTCTGTCGGCATATTTGCTCATCTTGAAGAAGTATGCTTCCTCTTTTGCCGGCTTCACTTCGCGTCCGCAGTCGGGACATTTTCCGTCCTTGAGCTGGCTCTCTGTCCAGAATGACTCGCAGGGAGTACAGTAAAGTCCCTCATAAGAGCCTTTGTAGATGTCTCCCTTTTCATACATTTTTTTGAACATTTTCTGGACCTGTTTTTCATGATCCTGATCGGTGGTGCGTATGAATCTGTCATAGGAAACATGCAGGCTGTCGCAGATACCGCGGATGACCCCGGCCACATTGTCCACAAACTCCTTGGGAGTGACACCTGCTGCCGCTGCCTTTTCCTCTATCTTCTGTCCGTGCTCGTCCGTTCCTGTCTGGAAGTACACTTCATAGCCCTGCTGTCTTTTAAATCTGACAATGGAATCCGCCATCACGATCTCGTATGAATTACCGATATGCGGTTTGCCCGAAGTGTAGGCAATCGCCGTTGTGAGATAGTATGGACCTTTGTTCTGCATTGTTTTAGTTCCTCTTTTCTTTAATTTGATTCCGTTCTTTTATTTGATTGTCTGCCCGTACAGCTATCATGTCCGCACAGGGTGTTTATTCTTGTGTTTCGAGAGTTTCCTCTTCCCCGTATTCACCTTTCGGAGACACATCAAAGGCATATATCCTGTATCCGTATCCGTAATCGACAAGGATCATACGGATCCTTTCATCCTGGCGGGAGTAATCCAGTTCCCGGCCGTTTCTCATCGCATAGGCATGGTATGTTATATCTATGGTGCAAAGGTTATCCGCCCACATGACCGGTTTATGAACAGAGATCAATTCATTCCTGAGATTGCTGTGGCCATAGGCCCAGCTTACACTGTCCTCGTATGCGTTAATCAGCGCGTTCCACGCAGGACTTCCCGGGAATGTATAGCTCTGGGCAGCGGCAAGATGTTCGTCGATACCCGCCTTTCCGTAGATGTAATAGTTCAGGTAGCTCTTAAGGAAAGCAAGTGACCATTCCTCGACAGATCTGACGGTTTCTTCGTCCGGATATATAAAATATCCGGATCCTTCAGCAAACGGAAGCTCATTTCCGTTTCTGTCCACGATCGTTATCTCCGGCGTGCAGAGAAGCTCTCCCACGTGGTACTCGTTAAGAAATACCTCACCCTGCATCAGCTGATCATAACCGTACTTTTCTCTCTCGCTGTCATAGGGGAAGCAGACTATTTTTGATTTTGTGATGTTCTTTTCATCAAGTGCTTTTCCGTTGCACTTGACCGTGAAGCCCTCGGGAACCGTCACATCTACGCTTTCCTCGCCTTCGGCAAACAAAGCGGTTTCCGATACTTCCCAGTTAACTCCGCGTCCGGATAGGGTTACTCTATATACATCCACATCTCCGACAGAGGCTTTGAAAACAGGTATCTCATCCGTGTAGGAATCATCTTTGAAGTATTCAAGCCCATCTTCACCGGAAGCAATTAGCCCTTCATAATAAGCGGTAACTGTCTCCTGCGTTTCGAATGTCCCCGGATGATCGCTTATCCAGATCGATGCAAGATCTTTGGATGTTATTTCCTCAGTGTATTTTTCGAAAGCGAGCTGAGGCGATCTTTTTTCGTCTTCGATCCTTTCTCTGGTAAATTCGTTTTGCTCATATTTTTCCTGGTATTCGGAAAGCTTTTTCCATAGTATCCCCGTGGCGATAAGAATTGCGATCAGCAAAACCCCGAGATAGATAAAAAATATCATTCGAAATACCGGATTTTTCACTACTTATCAACCTCCGGCATAACTAGGATGGCGTCGGGAAGCCCCCTCATTCCGATAAGGCCGGAACCGCGGGTGAGCTGTTCCCCGTTATATCTCATCTCGGCCGATGAACCGCCGTCGAGCATGGATGCATTGACAGCGCCATATTCCGACATGATCCTGACAAGATCATCGCGAGTGGCACCAAGGCTTGCCGCAGTCCTTCCCTCAATGACAAGAAGGATGATGGTTCCGTCCTCAGTCTGTCCGATAGCGGACCTGGGGTTGTATCCTCCGCCGAGTCGCACTGCCTCAACACCGTCTTTGATCAGCACGTTACCCATAGTAAAGCTGAAGCCTTCCACTATTCCGCAGGCAAGTGCCCCGGCAGGTGAAAAGCTGCCGTTTATGAGCTTATGATCGGCATCAAAACCGATAACATTATTATATACCTCTCCGGGTGTACCGAAAAGAATCTTTCCGTCTTTTATGACAACTCCGTCAGGGCATCCGCCGTTTCCTTTTCCCTCTTCATCGGCAAACCCGCCTCCATTTATTCCGGCTATTGCTCCGTAGTCCTCGATGAAGTTGTAAAGGAACTTGCCTCCGCCGCCGTAGGAAGGAAGCACTCCGATGGTTACCCTCTCGGGGTCCCTGACGAGCATGACTTTCCCGCGGAAGGTCTCCCCGCCTATGTCTTCTATCTTGATACCGTCAACAAACCCATCATCCCCGGATATTACCGAAGGGTCGGTTGCGGCGGCTTCTTCGTTCTCTATCTCCGCCACGGCAGTGTCCTTTTTGAAGTCAAGATAATCAAAACCGTCCTCGGCCGTGGGTGAAAGCAGTCGAAATACTTCTTCGTCGCTCAGGAACCAGTGAGGCAGGAATTTGAGCGCGCTTGTCTCGTTACAGGAGTTGACAAATATGTATTTAGCCTGCTCCGAAGGGCCATGAGTGAGCGTATACATCACAGTCATGACAAAAAGCACAGCGGATAATGCCGTAACAGCAAAAATAAGCGCACTGTCACCGACAATTGCGCCAATTATTTTTATTACCTTAAAACCTTTCTTGTGCTCCGTTCTAACGTCCACTACTAAATCTTGTATGCTCCTGTTTTAGCCTGTTTCGCTCGTGTTTGAAGATTATAACACAGTTTTTTATTCCATACAAGATTTACAAAAAATCACTCTCAGTTTGCCAAAGATCAGGCTTCGGAACTCAGTCTGTCGTATTCATCCTTGATCCTGTAAAAAATCTCCGACGACCCGTTACCGCTGTCGGGGTGATATACTTTACAAAGATCGTGATATCTGCGCTTTATTGAAGCAGGAGTTCTGCAGTCGGCAAAAAATCCGGCGGCATTCTCGGAATTACCCTCTTCATATCGGGCCTCTTCCTCGTATTCATCGTAATCGTCGTAACCTCTGCGGTCCTCTATCTCATCATATTCATCATAGCCTTCATCAAGGTCCCGGTTGTAGTCATTTTCCTCGATATAGTCCTCGTAACCGTCATCCCGATAATCATATTCCTCCCGCATGTATCTGCGGCGTTCCAGTCTTTTTCTCCGGTATTCTTCCTCTTCGATCTCGTCACGGTATCTTCTCTCATCGCGCATTCCGCGATAGTATCCGTCCTCGTAGCCATCATCATACCTCGCATTCATTCTCTCCTCTTCCGCACGGATGACTTCGTTTTTCAGCGAGTGATATCGCATAAGATTGAGGAGATCGAGAACAGGACCTCCCAGAAGCATGATCGCAAAAGCTATCAGCAGAGCCTTGTTTCCAAGCTTTGCCGTCTGTGTGGTTACCAGAGCCGCAACGCCGACAGCTATAACGATCCCCAATAAACGGCTGTGCATCAGTCTGATAAAAAAGCACACATAAGAAACCGCACCGTAGGCGATGAACAGAGTGATCAGATATTTGGAGGGAGACTGAAGCGCATTGTTCCAAACTGTACCAATGCCGGTATCCCAATGCACCAGAAATGTGAGGATCACCGATATAAGTATTTTTGCGGGGATCACCGTCAGCTTTTTCCTAAGCTCCGCTACCCTCATTGCTTTCATTATATTCATGTTGCCTTGATCTATCCTTTACGTAGTCCTTTCGGATAATGGTTTTTGAGTGTACCTCCCGCGCTTTTTCCCCAGCCGAGAGAATAGCCGCCCGTGCATACCAGTACCCAACCCGGTGCTGCTTCGGCAGGCCTGGTCAGCCCGCGGATGTAATCGGCCGATTCTTTATCGTCAAGATCCTCCGTTTTTTGTGCAAGTGCCGGATCTATTGCCAGAGCCAGAGAATGTGCGGGCTCGAAACGGTCTTTTTTAAGAGTCCCCAGACATAATCCCGGACGCAGTACTTTTAGCCCCGAAAGCGCAGGCGCATCCGAAGGAAGGAAATAAACGCTCTGTCCGAATTCCAAAAGCTTTCCGGATCCGAAAAATCCACCTTCTTTGAAGGCCTCCTCTTTCAGTATATCTGCCAGAAAGGATCTGATCTTTTTAAGATCCGACACCGATGTCGGAACCTGGATGCGGAGAGAATTTTCCGCATCGGGAGGTGTTCCGTTTTGATCCGTTTCCGGCAACACTCCGCTTGGTCCTTTTTTAACCAGAACAGCCGCAAAATGTCCTTCACCTTTAACTTTATGAGGCCACAATCTTTGCTGTAAGATCAATGTAAAATCCGGGTTTCTCGAAAGAAAGCTTTTAATTCCTTCTTCATTTTCCTCGGGGGCAAAAGTGCAGGTCGAATATACGATCTTTCCTCCGCTTCGAAGCATGGCTGCGGCGCAGTCAAGTATCTGCGCCTGTCTTTCCGCGCAGGCGATCACGTTTTCGAGGCTCCATTCATTTACCGCCTCTTCATTTTTTCTGAACATTCCCTCGCCCGAGCAGGGAGCATCAACCATTATCCTGTCGAAATATCCTTCGAATCTGTTCAACAGCGATGCCGGTGATTCGTTTAACACGATGGCATTTTTGATGCCCATTCTCTCTATATTTTCAGAGAGTATCTTTGCTCTGGAAGGATTGATCTCGTTGGAGATCAGCATACCCTGCCCTCGCATATTTGCCGCTATCTGAGTGCTTTTTCCGCCGGGTGCTGCGCAAAGATCCAGTATCTTTTCACCGGGTTTTGCATTCAAAAGCTCCGCAGGAAGCATTGCGCTGGGTTCCTGAATATAATACACTCCGGCCTCATGAAGAGGGTGCATTCCGGGTCTTGAAGCTTCGTCGTAATAATAGCCGTTTTCGGCCCATTCCACAGGCGTAAGATCCCTGTTTTCAGGGTAGCTCTGCGCCGCGTTTTTTCCGTTAAGATTCTTCTTTAACGGGTTAACCCTCAAGGCGCGATATCTCTCATTCTCATATGACTTTTCAAATTCATCATATTCATCCGCGAGAATGTTTTTCATTCGCTTTTTAAATTCTTCAGGTAAAAAATCAGACATAAACAATTGTATTCAAAGCAGCTCCGGTGTTACTCATTCTTAGCTTCTTCATCGAGCGCTTTATTAATCCTTTTTCCAAGCTTTATGATCCCGCTTTCGTATCTCTTTTCTATCACATAGATCCTGAAGAGTTCCACTGCGGTAGAAATAAGATATACACTCGCGATAACACCTATCGATATCGGAATGAGCATCGCTCCTTTTACATCCGTCATCCGAAGGGATACAGCGTCCCATATAACCTTTTTTGCAAGGTCGTTATTGTGTGCGAGATATACTCCGAAAGACGCCGAAGCAATAATGTTTATCACCTTGTTTTTCCCTATATCCGTTTTTAAAAAACCAAGGAATAAAAACACTGAAATAAGAACTATCGGAAGCTTTTCCTCTCCGTATAAGTAGCCTGCTTTCTGTGCCCAGAACTCACTGTTTCTTCCAAGGGCCTCGCACATGGCCGCAAATCCGAGATTAAGGATCGTCACTGCCACGGAAAGCAATATATATACCGGTCCCGAGACTCTGCTCTTTTGCGCGTGAAGCCTTATGTATCCCCCTAAAGCGTATACGGTCATAAACCACAGAAGCCCGCTGCGCTGGAACTGCTGTGCCGTAAATGTGGGTATTATCACCCAGATGATCCCCAGAAGAATAAGCATTATCTTGTAAGCACGCTTTGGCAACGCGTTCAACAGTCTGTTTATAAAAGGAGATAAGAGCAGAAGCACGAAATAGGTGGATGCAAACCACCATTGCCCCTCTTCTCTCACGATCGGAAACACAAATCTCAATATCTGTTTGGGGTTTATAAACCACTGGAAAAATATCTTTGAGATCAAGAGCGCGCCCAGCGAATATGTAAGCAGCTGAAGCCATATCCTGATGGCTTTCGATGATGGATAATCTTCCGATCTTACCGAGAAATACCCCATTATCAGAACGAACACATCGACTCCTATCTTACCGCCCATAAGAAGAAGATCCATCCAGATCCTTTCGAATCCGAATGCCTCCGAAGAAGGCACGGTTACGTGCAGAGCAAAGTGATGCGCCACGATCATGAACATGGTGATGATCCGAAGAAGTTCTATGTTTGACTGTCTGTTTTTTATTCTGTCCATAACCTATATCATACTATTTTTTGGCGGTTTCAACAAACCTTTTCTATTTTTTCTTGACATTCCGCGCCGGAAATGATTATTATGAAGATGTATAAGTAGCTGAAAGTATCACCCGATCGCGTGGGTGTGTGGGTTGGTAATATTGGAGGTACTGCCATGGCTATTAATATCGGAACAAAAATGGTCATTCAGGATGATACTGTACGTCGTGCAAGAGAATCCGTTCAGCAAACTCCCGATCAGAGGACTGCTGCCGGAAGAGCCGATGCAGTGCAAAATGCCCGTCCTGGAAATGTCACTCCCGAAGAAAAAGAGGACCGTGTCAAAGCCGCGCAGGAGGAACAGCGCAAGGCTTCGGAATCAAACACTTTAAACGAGGCTAAGGGAAAGATTATTTCCGAGTCCCGTGACGGTGACACCGTAAGAGCCAGCGAAAGATCGATCGAAGCGCTGAGCGACGGTATGGTATTGCCCAAGGGTCCCGACAATGCGGAAGCACAACCGGCCAAAGAAGAGCAGGAAAAGGAAAACAATGTTCAGAGTCTGAACGGTTATTCCGAATCTCAGCTTGAAGCCCTTTACCGCGAGGGAAAGATCTCTATGCAGGAGCGTGACAAGGAGATCAAAAAGCGTGAAGAACTTAAAGAAGCTGCCGGAATGTCGGTAAACAATGCAGATGCCGCAAAAGAAGCCGAGGAAAAGAAGGAAGCACAGGAAACTCGCGATTCTGCAGTCGGATCTGTCGCAAAAGAGGACGAGGATAAAACCGAAACCTATGATGCTCAAAAAGAAAATGAGCTGACCGAGGCCAGGACAAGAAACATTGAAGAAGAAAACGAAGCGTTTAACAATTTTGAACGCACAATGAACAATGTGATCAGCGTTCAGGCACGATTAAATCAGGATCCCGATCTGGAGAGATTTGGGACGGTCGAAGGTTTCAACATCGTTACAAAGTAATATGATCAAAAACAGTAAATCCGGAGGCGTGTGCTTCCGGATTTTTTAATATCATCATATGATAGTTTAATCCTGATCGCCTGAAAGATTGATATAGAATACAAACTCCACTCTTCTTGATGCAGCCTTATCTATATTTCCGTCAGCGTCACAGATCGGTTTATCGTAAGAATACCCGACCGGAACAAGCATCGATTCCAGCTCCGATCGCATTTTGGCATCTATGGATGTTTCCTCACTAAGGCAATACTCTATTACACTCTCCGCTCTTTTCTGGGAAAGATCTTTATTCATTTCGTAGCTTCCGTCCGTATCTGTATGTCCCTGAACTTCAACTCTCGAAATAAACCCGTCATACTTTTCGTTTGAGATAACGCTTGTGAATGCGGAGATAAATGCATCCAATGCCCTTTTTCCGTCCGCTGAAAGACTGGATTTATTGCTTGCAAAAAGTATGGAGGAGTCCAATAGGATCTCTCCTGTGTCTTCATCAATATCCGCCGCGATCCCATTCGACGTAAAGCTTTCGGCGAAGTCGGAAAGGAGGTCTTCTCTTGTCTCCAGGATCGTTGCGATCTCTTCATCGGTAAGGTTCTGAAGCAGGTCCTGATCTTCCTCCGATACATTCATGCCCAGGTCTTCGATAGAATAATGACCTATGCTGGCTGACGAGAGGAAGGTGCTGAGGTAGTAATAGTTTCGCTTTCCGTCCGAGAGTATGATTCCGTCAAATCCGCAGTAAAACAATACCATACTGTGGCTTAAGGTTTTTCCATCCTCGTTCCGGTAAGAAAATGTAAAAAGGCCGTCCTCGTCCCACCTGGCTATTCCGTTGCATGTTTTCTGAGAGGCATCCTTGCCCGTCTTTACGGTAAAAGCTGATTTTTTAAGATTAAGGTCGTTTGAATCATCAAAGCTGACGCTTATGTCAATTTCCGATATATCATCTACAGCTCCGGAGTTTTCGGAAAGATTTCCCTCAACCGACACAGTCTTTTCACTGACATATGTTTTCCAATCCGTAAAATCTCTCTCTATAAGCGTATAGCTCCCGCTGTCGGAATGCAGAGTCAGCCTTGGCCCGGCAAAACTGAAATCGTAGCTTATCGATCCTTCTTCAAATTCGTAAGACAGATCCGCGGAAGCCTCATCAAAGCTCCAGCTTTTCACAGGCGTGAATGTAACCGTATTGCCCTCTACATCAAGGGCTGCATCAAAGTATACTCCTTCGAAATCATCTTTGACGGCATAGTAAACCTGACACCAATTATGCGATGTGTCGGTGATAAGCGCATTGTCAAGCTCCGCATTTCCTGAAACGATCCGATACGGAAGTACCGACACCTCCTTTGATCCGAATAAAGGAGTGATGTTTTCTCCGGTTGTCCATTCGCATGTATCCAGAAACTTTTTTGAAGCATAAGAAGAAGGAACTCCGTCGTCATGGTGGTTTAATCTGTAATCGCCGTAGAACATCTGCGGAACATATTCTATCTCTCTGTAAATATCTCCTGCAGTTATGCCGTTATCCGGTTCGACAAGATCCTCCGTGTAGATTTTGCTGTTGTAAAATTCCTCTCCAAATGCAAAAAAAGTATCGCTATCGTCTATCTCGTCTGCTGCCTCGTCAATCCGGACCGTCGTTGTTTCGTTATCCGTAAATGTCCCTGAATCCGTAGAACCTTTACCCGCGCATCCCGAAAGAAACAGTCCGATCAGCCCTGCGGCGCCGATCCGATATATACTTTTCCCAATAACATGATCTACCATTCTCTTACCTGAATCATTGCTCTGTGTCTCAAAGCTTCGGCACAAATGCACTTACCAGTTTTGCACAATGCTCCGCCGCATGTCTCTCAAAAGTGGGATAATCCATCTGCGCAGAGTCGTCAGCTTTGTCGGAGATGGCTCTCAGGATAACAAAGGGTATACCGTTTAGGTACGCTCCGTGAGCTATAGATGCCCCTTCCATCTCACAGCAATCACCTTTAAAGGTCTCTATCAGTTTTTGCTTAACATCCTTTGCAGCTATGAACTGATCGCCGCTTACCACTCTTCCCACAATGGTATGAAGCTCCGGAAGCTCTTCCGCACATACCTTACGGGCAAGCTCGATCATTTTTTTGTCTGCGGGAAATTCCTTTATCCCCAGCTGCGGAACTTCTCCGATAGGATAACCGAAATTGGTTGCATCCACGTCATGATGAAGCGCGATCTCGGAAATAAGAATGTCCCCTATGTCAAGCTTTGCATTGAGAGAACCGGCAACTCCCGTATTTATAATATGTGTCACCTCAAAAATATCCGCCAGGATCTGAACACAAAGCGCCGCATTTACTTTTCCCACTCCGCTTCTTACGACCACTACATCTGCGCCGTTTAGTTTGCCCTCATTGAATTCCATGCGGGCTTTTGTCAGCTTGCGTGTAATTGTCATCTCTTTCTTGAGGGTTTCAACTTCGAGCTCCATTGCTCCGATGATTCCGATTTTTGCCATATTGTTTTCCTTTCAAAAAATGCCATCGGCTGTTACAAACCGATGGCACATTAGTTTTACTGTGGATAGATAAGTCTGTCCTCGCCTATACCTGTGAGCACATTGTCGAGGAATTTCTTTGCAAGGTAATTTGCCATTCCCAGATTCATATCAAGATAGTTGCCGCAGTCCTTGGGAGAAGCTCCGGGAACCTCGCCCTTGAAGTCTCTTATGAACTCGTACATTTCCACCATGAGAGGAACTATGTCTTTAGATTCATAATCACCTGCAAGAAGAAGATAGAAACCTGTTCGGCATCCCATAGGTCCGAAGTAGATTGTCTTATCTTTATAATCCGGATGGTTCCTGAGGAATGTAGCCGCAAGGTGCTCTATTGTATGTATCTCTGCGGTGTTCATTACAGGCTCTTCGTTCGGGCTGGTCATGCGGATATCAAAAGTCGTGATCGTCTCGGCTCCGACATGATCTTTTCTTGACACATATACTCCGGGCTGGAGTTTTATATGATCTATTGTAAAACTGGCGATTTTTTCCATGT
>CAMUYA010000026.1 GCA_947164865.1 uncultured Lachnospiraceae bacterium | reverse complement strand
TTTATGCCTGGCGACACGTAATCGGGCGCTTTTTGCCATTCTACGTGTCTGTCGCCTGGGCGAGCGACACGTTATTTTAAGCTTCCGGCTGCTCCGCGTGTCCGACATAAGCGATTCCAACACGCAATCGAGCGCTTTTCCCTTTTTTACGTGTCAGCTTTTATGCCTGGCGACACGTAATCGGGCGCTTTTTGCCATTCTACGTGTCTGTCGCCTGGGCGAGCGACACGTTATTTTAAGCTTCCGGCTGCTCCGCGTGTCCGACTTAAGCGATTCCGACACGCGAGCGGGATCTTTTTACTGCTCCGCGTGTCTGCCGCCTGAAAAAATCCTACAATTCAAAATTATTATAATTCCTTGGTGCGCTCGATAACAGCCTGTACTGCGTCCATAAGTGCGGCACGCATACCGCATTCCTCGAGGGTGCGCACACCTTCGATGGTGGTGCCGGCAGGCGAGCAGACCATATCCTTGAGTTCTCCGGGATGCTTGCCGCTCTCGAGCACAAGCTTTGCGCTGCCGAGCACTGCCTGAGCCGCAAACTCATATGCCTGCTGCCTGGGCATTCCGCCCGCTACCGCTCCGTCTGCAAGAGCCTCGATGAACATGAATACAAACGCAGGTGAGCTTCCGCTCACGGCTCCTACCACATCCATCAATCTCTCTGGTACAACATGAGCCTTGCCGAAAGAAGAAAGGATCTTTAATACTTTATCAAGTTCTGCCTTGGTC
Organism: uncultured Lachnospiraceae bacterium; assembly: GCA_947164865.1. GTDB lineage: Bacteria > Bacillota > Clostridia > Lachnospirales > Lachnospiraceae > AC2028. The sequence continues at coordinate 48,799 of CAMUYA010000026.1, read as the reverse complement.
ACATTCTCGTTGGGGCATACACCTGTGCAGCCTTCACCTACAAGTGCGGGGGTGTTTGGCATGGTGCGCAAGATCTTGAGCTTGTCTGCGCCGCTCGTCTTTTCTGCCGTTTTACCGGCTGTTTTTCCCGTTGCCTTTCCTGCAGCACCGGTTGTCTTTCCGGCTTTTGACAGCCCGTTCTCTATAAACGCAATATTCTTTCCTGCAACAATGCTTACGATAACTGTGCTCTTTTTGATCGAGGCTTTTATTTCGTTCATAACCTCGGGCAAAAACTGCGGTTTTACTGCAAAGAAGAGTATATCTGATTCGGAAACAACTTTGATATTTGAATCATAAGTCGTGATCCCCAGATCCTTTGCAGCCTTTTTACACATATCTGCGGACTTGTCGGATCCGATGATATCCTTTGCGGGGATGATCTTCTCCTTAAGTATTCCGCCTATGATGGCTTTCGCCATATTTCCAAGTCCAATAAATCCTACCTTCATCATAACCTCCTATAAGCAATCGACATCATGTACTTTATGATGTCGATCGACTGCGAAACGCTCTAATTCGCAGTCGAAGACGTAGTCATTGCGCAATTCGGCGCGTACTTCGTGCCGAATTGTTTCTATACCGAATCGACATCATGTACTTTATGATGTCGATCGACTTCGAAATGCTCTAATTCGCAGTCGAAAACGTAGTCGCCTCGCAATTCGGCGCGTACTTCGTGCCGAATTGTTTCTATCCGAATCGACATCATGCCCGCTGCCGGTGTGCCTCATATACCAGCACTGCCGTGGCGACACCCGCATTCAGCGATTCTATTTGACCTTCCATCGGGATGAAAAGCCTTTTATCCGCAAGTGCTGCCGTTTCATCCTTTAATCCGTTTCCCTCATTTCCGATGAGGAATGCGGAGGGCTTTTTGAAGTCAAGCTTTGCATAATCTTCGGATCCCTTCAGATGAGCAGCATACACTGTCACACCTTTTGCCTTCAGATCCGAAATACTTGCTTCTATATCCTCAGTCACTATAAAGGGTACCCTGAATATGGCCCCCATGGTGGCGCGCACAGCCTTGGGCGAAAAAATATCCGCACAGCCCCTCGACATTATAACACCTGTCACTCCCGCAGCTTCCGATACTCTCATGATGGTTCCGAGATTTCCCGGGTCCTGTATGTCCTCAAGCACTACCACCAGCGGAGTATGCTTTCCATCGCCAAGGATATCGTCAAACCGGTATTCCGGCCGGGAGCACAGCGCCAGGATTCCCTGGGGCGTCTGCGTGTCCGATATTTTAGAAAAAACAGCGCCGTCTACAAGAAAATACGGAGCTTTGAGGGCATCTGCCTCACCCTCTAGATCAGGGGTAAGATAAACCTCCGTGAGATACTTATCCGGAACTTCTCTGCAGAGCCTGATTCCCTCTGCCACAAATACTCCGGCCTCCCGCCTCTTTTTGGATGAACGGTTGTATCCCTGAAGCTGCTTTATTTTCTTGTTGGCTGCGCTGAGCAATTCTTTATTATTCATACAGTACAGGATGTCGATCGCTTATAGTAATCAATTCGACACTAAATACGTGTCGAATTGCGCAATGACTTCGTCTTCGACTGCGAATTGAGTCATTTCGCAGTCGATCGACATCATAAAGTACATGATGTCGATTGCTTATAGGAATCAATTCGACACGAAGTACGTGTCGAATTGCGCAATGACTTCGTCTTCGACTGCGAATTGAGTCATTTCGCAGTCGATCGACATCATAAAGTACATGATGTCGATTGCTTATAGGATCTTAGCGACTTCAAATTCGTACGGATCGATCTCCTTCTTCATCGAAAGAGCATCCTCGATATCAAAATCAACAAATTCACCATGCTGGTGAGCAACTACGCGGTTTGTTTTGCCTTCGAGAAGGATGTCGACTGCCTTGGCACCCATGATAGATGCGTAGAAACGGTCCATAGCTGTGGGGCTTCCGCCACGCTGCATGTATCCGAGGATGGTAGCTCTGGTCTCGATGCCTGTAGCGGCTTCGATACGTCTGGCCATGGACTGTGAGTGACCTACGCCCTCAGCGTTGATGATGATGTGGTGAGTCTTGCCCTTTTTACGGTTCTCAATGATATTGTTGATAATATTCTGCTCATTGAAATCGTATTTCTCGGGAAGAAGGATATCCTCTGCACCGTTTGCGATACCGCACCAGAGTGCGATATATCCGGCATTACGTCCCATAACTTCGATGATGGAGCATCTCTCATGGGATGATGAAGTGTCCTTTACCTTATCGATAGCTTCCATGGCTGTGTTGACAGCAGTGTCAAATCCGATAGTGTAATCGGTACATGAAATGTCAAGGTCGATAGTTCCGGGAAGACCGATGGTGTTGATACCGTTTCTGGAAAGTGCCTGAGCACCTCTGTACGAACCGTCTCCTCCGATAACCACAATTCCGTCTATTCCGTGCTTGCGGCAGATGTCCGCTGCGTGAGCCTGGATCTCGGGCTGCTTGAATTCAAGACATCTTGCGGTTCCTAGGATGGTACCACCGCGCTGAATTGTCTCGGATACGTCCCTCGGTTTCATATCAAAGATTTCCTCTGCGAGAAGGCCTGCATACCCCTTTTTAATACCTTTTACTTTGAGCCCTCTTGCGATTCCTGTACGCACCACCGCACGGATAGCCGCATTCATTCCGGGCGCGTCGCCACCGCTTGTAAGAACTGCAATTGTTTCCATTTTATCCGACATTTTTCATTTTCCTCCGAACGGGTTCGAGCCGTTCACCATTCATTAAGCATTAAATTTGATCATAAAACCAAAAAATCTAAAATATTATATCGCTTTTGTCCTTATTTATCAAGAGAAAACCCATCATAAATCCCCCTCAAACCCTATTTTAAACACCACTCTATTCTCTTTTACGGTCTGATGTGCTATATTAGACCGAGGAGATGGGCTATATCATGAAGAAATTTTTACCATACATCATTCTTGCGGTCTTTTGTGCAGGGATCATACTGTTCCCCGTAAAAACCGCGGATGAGGTTTTCAGAATAGAATTCACCGGGAACGAAAACGGAGTGCTTGAAGGAACCGATTGCACTCTCTATTACTCCACCCTTTCCCCCGATGCGTTCAACGACGATCAGAGCATCAGCTGCCCTGTCGATAATGAAAAATACTATGTTGAATTCAGGCTGGACGGCGAGCTCAACAACAATATCAAAGGCCTTCGTATAGATTTTCCCGCCGAGGATCAGCTTTTCTGTGTCGGCGGAGTATTTGTAAAAAGCGCCGGCGTGCTTAAGAAAAGATACGATCCATGCGTATTTTTCTCAGAGGAAAACCTCAAGCAGGCGAACGACATTCAGGGAGTTTCGCCTATCCGCGACGGAAAAGTCGTTTATATCCGCACAGGAAGCGAAGACCCTTATATTGTTTTTTCAGATGCGCTTGTCGACGATGTTTCCGGTCATTTCAGCCATTACATCATCACAAAACTGCTTATATGTGCCGTAATTATCGTGTGCTTTTTCTCGTACAAAAAAGACATATTCGGACTGTACAAAAACGGCCGGAATAAAGAGGGGAATATCGATATGACGGAAGGGGGAGAAGCATGATTAGCATAACGAAAAAGAATAACAGCGACCTGTTTGTATACATCGCATTCGGTTTCCTTGTTGCTTTCATTACCTACACTTATGTGATAAGCGAGCTTTCAAACGGCTATTCCGACTACAGCGGTCACGCATATATCTACCTTCCGTATTTTTTTTCCGGAAGCACCCTGGCAGAGGGGTTCAAAGCGGTGCCATACTGCATGTGGCATCTTATCACCCTGTTTTTTTATAAAGTGTTAAATATAGCACTTGATCCGTCTGCGGCTTATACTTCATGCATCTTTGCGGTATTCTCCTACGGAGTCGGCTGCTTTATGATCGATAAGATATGCAAAAGATACGGCGCAGGGTATTCTGCGGTAAGGACCGCTTTTCTTTCCACAGCATTTTATATCGCACAGCCTCTGTACTTTTACTGGATCGGACGCGGTGAAAGGTTTACCGGAGTCTACTCTCCCAATCCATTTCACAATCCCACGCTGATGTGTGCGAGAGGATTCTCGCTCTTGGCTTTCTGCCTTATAGTGGACATCTGGGGAGTTCAGAGCTCATCTGAATATAAAGGATTGTTTTTTAGGACCGAAAAAGGCCTGAAAAAATACTATATCTATCTGGCGATAGTCCTGTTCCTGTCGGCTATGGCCAAGCCTACATTTGCCGAGTGTTTTATCCCCGCAGTCGGGATAATAATGCTTGTAAGGCTCTTTAAGGCTATTTTTAAAAGAAAAGGAAAGGAGTATTCAAAGCACTTTCTGAATTCTTTCCTCTGCGCAGTTCCTACCCTTCTTTATATCTTCCTTCAGTTTGGTGCGTATTTCCTTCTGGGCGGAAGCTACGGAAGCGATGACAGCAGGATCATCATTACGAGATTCGGCGAAGTGTGGAGCATGTACTCCGACAACATCCCTCTATCCATGCTTTTGGGAATGGCTTTCCCGATCTATATGGTACTCGTCGATACAAGGTTTTTCCTAAAGGAAGATCAGGGCAAGCTGGCGCTGACAGTCTACGGGATCGGATTCCTGCAGGCAATGCTTCTCGGTGAGTCGGGCGGAAAGCTTGCACATGCGGATTTTATATGGCCTATGATGTCCGGTATGCTACTTATGTATGCGGTGTCACTTTTGAGGCTGATAAGCATGGAGGCCGGGCTGAACAAGGTAAGCGACCCTCTGTCAGAGCTGGGAAGTGTCAGTGATCAAAAGAGCGATCTGCGTAAGAAGATAATCGTCGCAGGCGGTTGGATACTATTCCTCTCCCATGTGCTGTGCGGTGTGCTGTTTTTGAAATAGAACAATTTCACAGCCGATCGACATCATATAGTACATGATGTCGATTGCTAGTGAGTGACAATTCGACACAATGGATAAATACGAAGTTAAAAACATATACGAAAAGATAAAAAAAGAGCATGTTATCACAGTGAAAGTGCCCGGTTCGAAAAGCATCACCAACAGGGCACTTCTTATTGCGTCCTGTGCCAAAGGGAAAACAACCTTAAACGGTGTACTCTTTTCCGATGACTCAAGACATTTTATGGAATGCGTAAAAAAGCTGGGAATCGAGATTTCGATAGATGAAGAAAAAAAATGTGTATCCGTCAGCGGAACCGGCGGTAACTTTCCAAACAGGATTGCGGATCTTTATGTCGGAAGTGCCGGAACTGCGGCAAGATTTCTGTCCGCTGCACTCGGGGCGGCAGGCGGCAGATACTTTCTGGATTCTTCCGAGCAGATGAAAAAAAGGCCGATGGCTCCTCTTCTTGACTCCCTTTCGGAGCTGGGGTGCAAAATAGATTATTCCGAAAGTGCAGGGCATTTCCCGTTCACACTCGATTCCGAAGGATTCAAAAAAAGCAGAATCTCTGTCAATATAGATTCCAGCTCGCAGTTTCTGAGCGCTCTTCTCATTTCGGCTGTTCTGTGTAATGATGGGCTTACTGTCGATGTCACAGGATCCCACGGGATGGCTTACGCCGAAATGACTGTCCGGATGATGGAGCAGTTTGGAGTGAAGGTGGAAAAAAAATCTTTGTCCGATGTTTCGGATACAGATTCTACTGATAGTTCCTCCGCCGCTTCTCTCTCCTACGAGATTCCTGCTTCAGCAAAATACACTGCAATGGATTATGACATCGAGCCTGATGCCTCCGCTGCGGCTTACTTTTATGCAATGTGCCCCCTTCTCGGAGTGCCGGTCTCGGTACCCGGGATACGGCGCAGTTCTTTGCAGGGAGATGTCAGATTTCTAGATATTCTTGTCAGGATGGGATGTACGCTGAAGGAATATGACGAGTTCGATCACGATCTAAAAGAAAGATTTGAAAAGAATACAGGCGCAGGAAGCTTTTCGGGAAGAGACCTTGTATTGCTTCCGCCTGCGGATGGAAAATATCACGGTATAACCGTCGACATGAGCTCATGCTCAGATCAGGCTATAACTCTCGCAGCCATAGCACCCTTTGCCGATACCCCCACAACAATAACAGGCATCGGACATATCAGGCTACAGGAAAGCGACAGGCTTTCGGCCATTGAAAGCGAACTGAGCAGAATGGGGATAAAAACAGAAAGCGGGGAAGATTTCATAAAAATCTTCCCCGGCAATCCAAAAAGCGCTGTCATTCAGACCTATGATGACCACAGGATGGCCATGGGCTTTGCCCTTGCAGGTCTGCGAGCAGAAGGCATCGTGATCGATGATCCCCTCTGCTGCGCCAAAACTTTTGAAAACTATTTTGAAGTGCTGGAAGAATTGATCCGAAGCATGTCTAATCCCTAATAAAATGCCCTTTTATTTCTTCACTCTCAGGCATCTGATGGCATTCAGCACTGCGATGACCATAACGCCGACATCGGCGAAGATCGCGATCCACATGTTGGCGATTCCCAAAGCACCGAGGATAAGGCATACAAACTTGACAGCCAGTGCAAATACGATGTTTTCGTAAACTATTCTGAGGCATTTCCTTGAAATCCTCATCGCCATCGAGATCTTAGAAGGATCGTCATCCATGATGACGATATCTGCCGCTTCTACTGCTGCATCGGAACCCATGGCTCCCATTGCAATTCCTATATCAGCTCTGGAAAGAACAGGTGCGTCATTTATTCCATCACCCACAAAGGCAAGATTTTCACCCTTTTTCTTTGATGAGAGAAGTTCTTCGACATGAGTTACTTTATCGGCGGGAAGGAGCTCGGAATAAACTTCATCGAGTCCAAGATCCGATCCGACCTTATCTGCCACTGCCTTAAGGTCTCCGGTGAGCATCACGGCTTTTCTCACGCCGCTTTTCTTAAGTCCTGTAATAGCATCTGCAGATGTTTCCTTTGCTACATCCGAGATAACGATATATCCGGCATATTCACCGTCTATCGCAACATGAACTATGGTACCTACCGGAAGATCACTGTCATCACAGGGAATTCCCAGCTTTTTCATCAGCTTGATATTTCCTGCGGCAACTTCTTTTCCGAGTACTTTTGCAGTCACGCCATGCCCGCTGATCTCGTTAATATCTGTAACTTCATTACTTTCTTTCTCCGAAGATGCATCGCACATTTTTGCATATGCTTCTTTCAGAGATTTGCTTATCGGATGATCAGAATAACTCTCTGCGAGGGCTGCATACATGATAAGCTCGTTTTCACCGAAGGGTAGTCCTTCTTTTTCAGCTTTTGTGCCATATGAATCAGCTTTTTTAGAAACATTTATTCCCGTTACCTCAAAAACACCTTTGGTCAGGGTTCCGGTTTTGTCAAATACCACAATGCCCGTCTTTGAAAGAGCCTCTAGATAATTCGAGCCCTTTACAAGCACGCCTCTGCTTCCCGCAGCACCGATACCGCCGAAAAAGCTTAAGGGGATGGAAATGACAAGTGCGCAGGGACAACTGATAACAAGGAATGTGAGACCTCTTATCACCCATGCTCCGAGTACTTCTTTAGCCCATACTGCTGCAGAGAGCCCTGCTGTGGAGGCTACTGCTGTAGAGGCTGCTCCCATAGAGAATCCTCCATGCATAATCAGAATAACTATCGGAGGTATGATCGCAAGCGCAAGCGCACTGTAGCAAACTGCAGGAGTATAATACCTTGCAAATTTTGCGATGAAATTCTCCGAGCGCGACTTTTTCATGCTCGAATTCTCAACAAGGTCGAGGATCTTGGATACAGTCGATTCGCCGAATTCTTTGGTAGTCTTAACCTTGATAAGTCCGCTCAGGTTAACGCATCCGCTTATCACGGAATCGCCTGCATTGGCATCTCTCGGAACGCTCTCTCCTGTAAGTGCTTTTGTATCGATGCTGGTATTTCCTTCCACGATCTCGCCGTCGATAGGAATCTTTTCACCCGGCTTAACAATTATGATATCACCGATCTTAACTTCATCCGGGGAAACTTTTACGATTTCACCGTTTTCATCTTCGATATTCGCGTAGTCCGGACGAATGTCCATAAGCGCAGCGATGTTCTTCCTGCTCTTTCCGACCGCAACTGACTGGAACAGTTCACCGATCTGGTAGAATAGCATAACCGCCACGCCCTCGGAATATCCGCCCTGCTCACCGCCTGTAACAGCGCTCAGCACAAAGGCTCCGACAGTTGCCACTGCCATAAGGAAATTCTCGTCAAACACTTGACGATTTTTGATTCCTTTTAAAGCCTTCTTCAGAATGTCATGACCTATTATCCAATAAGGGATGAGATAAAGAGGAAGCAGAATTATACCGTATTTTCCGAAAAACTCTCCAAACGCTCCAAATCTGTATCCACTTTCCGTTTCCGCAAGGAACACTTCCTCAAACACCATGAGCACGGCCAGGAGCACCGCAGTGATTATTATTCTTTTTAATACCTTTTTCTGCTTCTTATTCATTTTTTCGTTCTCTCAAAATAATGCTCTTCAGATTAGAATTCTATCTCACAATCATCCTCAACCTTTTTGCAGGCTTTAAGGACAGCGTTCATGACCTTCTTCTCTTCTGCGCCCTCTGCAAATTCCACGTTCATCTTCTGAGTCATGAAGCTTACTGTTGCTTTCGTAACACCTTCAACGGTGTTTGCCGTATCTTCCATCTTCTGTGCGCATGCTGCGCAGTCAACCTCGATATTGTATGATTTTTTCATTTCTTTGCCCTCCGGATATTTGATTTATATTGTTTTTAGCTGTAGTTCACATTGTTCATATTTGGTTTATGTATGAACATTTGAATAACCGTTCAATTGTATTTTACCACATATCTTTTTAATGTCAACAAAAATATCTAGAAAAATCAATTTATTCATTCTAAGAATACCGGAAAACTAAGAAGGATTAATAAGATTTACAGATCCTGTCAAAAAGGAGTATAATAGCATCTGACTATTGAACCGATTTGAAAGGATGTCTTTCTGCAATATGAAGAAAATAACAACAGCTAAAGAAAAAATAATGGCGTTTGCTGATAATGATATTATAGACAATATAATCTCTGTCACAATATGGGGATTATGTATGTATAGCCTTATTTATTATACCATTTCAAGGTATCAGGTTCCAAAGGATATTTTCTTTCACATAGCAGGCTCCTGTCTTATTTTGCTTGCTTTTTGGATTAGAAAAATTAAACTGCTCTCTCTTCCAAAGTGCTTCTTTGCGCTTGCCTTTGCAGGTAGCGCAATGGTTTATCTATACATAAATCGCAATTCATGGGGCCCTGAATATGCAAAAATGCTTTGCTCCACCTTTTTTATGTATTTTTTATGTGGTTTGTTCGTAATTGATTCACTGGAGAACAAAGTGGATTTTAAGAATAACCTAAGCAAGAACTGGTTTTTGTACGTTTTTTTGTTTGCCACAATACTCTTAATGGCGATCGGGCAGAAATATGCCTCACAGGTTGTCGCTCCAATCGCTGTTCTTTACCTTACGCCTATAAGTGAGAAAACATGGAAAAAACAGATTCTTTTTCTGTCGGAAGCAAGTTATTTGGTATTTGTTTTTCTGCTTGTAAAATCATTCATTGTTGCTCCACACGAGCAGTATTTACAAAGATATGTCGGAATATTTTTCTTCCCCGTAGCGGGTGGCCTTCTCTCCTTCATAGCGATATTTGGCTGTTTTTATATGTATCACTACTTCATGGAAAAGAATTCAAACAAAAAAATGCGCATACTATTTGCGGTGGGATTGCTTTTTCCAATAGCTGCACTTTTTCTTTTTATGGACAGAGCCGTAATATTAGGCACAGTGACGATGGTGATGGGCATGTTTATATTCTGCTCTGATAAAAAGAAAGCAATGAAGCGCGGACTTATCATCTTTTCCATTGTTGTGTTACTGTTTACTGCCTTGATGATATCATTGAGCATCTTTTTGAGCATCGACACTCATGATTTAGAAGAATATGTATATAATACTTCCAAGTATTCACCCCTGAAATATATCGCATATCTTCTGATAGATTCAACAAAAGCAGAATCATATACCGGAGTGTTCAAAATTCACTCGATATGGAATGCGCTTGACCGCTTTTCAAGTGCAAGAATTGGAATATGGATTTGCGGACTTAAAAAAGTGACTCTGTTCGGCACTACTAATATGACTGTATATCTTCCGAACGGTGAAAATTATGAGCACGTACACAACACATACATCGAGTGGCTGATGCGATTGGGATTTATTGGCGGTATTCCTCTGAATATTTGGTATTTCTCTTATCTTGTCAAGGCAATAAAAAAGAAAATGACGGGTGGATTAGCCCTTTTTCCATCATTTCTGATAGCGATATTTAATTTTACCTTTTTCATAGTAGAAAGAGAGCTTTTTTGTGGATTACCGCTGTTTATGCTACTGATATTCCAATATCCGCTGTTGAGGTCATTTAAAGAAGAATAGTTTTAACCGAGTAGGCTCCGGTTGCGATTTTACTATAGCTTATAAGCATTCAGAGCTTCGATAACATAGTCCTGCTCTTCTTTTGTGAGGCCGTTATAGAGCGGAATCGAGAGCACGGTCTTGGCGTATTTTTCTGTGATAGGAAGCGAGCCTTCCTTAACTCCCAGATACTGATATGCCTCGGAAAGATGAGGCGGAATCGGGTAGTGGATAATTGTTGAGATATTCTTTTTATTCAGATACTCGATCAGGTCGTCCCTGGTCTCGCACTTTATTACAAACTGATGCCAGATATGAGTGGAGCCCTCACGGATCTTAGGAAGTTCGATAAGCGGGTTGTTCAGTTCCTTAAGATATCTGTTACAGATCTCTCTCTTCTCATCTTCAAGCTCCTGCATATGGGAAAGCCTTACGCGAAGAAGACCTGCCTGAATCTCATCAAGGCGGGAATTGGTTCCGACCACGCGATTGTAATATCTCTTTTCGCTTCCGTAGTTTCTGAACACTTTAACATCATCAGCGATCTTTTTATCATTGGTAACTATCGCACCGCCGTCGCCGAAAGCGCCGAGATTCTTGGAAGGGTAGAAAGAAAAGCATCCGATATCTCCGAATGTACCGGTGGTCTGTCCTTTATGTTTTGCTCCATGAGACTGCGCGCAGTCTTCCACAAGACGGAGATTATATTTCTTACATAGCTCTACAACGGGAGTCATGTTCGAAGCCTGTCCGTAAAGATGAACAACGAGGATTGCCTTAGTCTTGTCGGTTATCTTCTCTTCTATCTTGGAAGCATCTATATTGAAATACTCATCGGGCTCGACAAATACAGGAGTCGCACCATTGATGGTGATGCCCATGACGCTGGCGATATAGGTATTGCCCTGAACGATAACCTCGTCTCCCTTGCCGATGCCAAGCACTCTGAAGGCGATCCATAGCGCATCAAGTCCGTTTCCGAGGCCTACTGCATATTTAGCGCCTACATAGTCTGCAAATTCCTGCTCAAAAGCACTTACCTCCTTGCCGAGGACGTACCATCCTCCGCGGAGCACGTCAAGGGCTTTGTCCTCGAACTCCTTCTGGTATTTGAAGAAACCGCGGTCAAGGCGGTTAGTCATGATGTTTTCCATATATGATCTCCTTATACTTTATTCTATACGCACCTGTCGTCTGACAGTTTCGTCGCGCACACGCCTCTCGGCTCGGGTCGCGCTCGCAGCGGAACTAATCTCAAACTTCGCTATGCTCGTTTTCGATAAGTACCGGCGGCGCTTTACGGTGCGCTCACGAAATCTGTCAGACAACATGTGCTCATATTAATCTACTTCAGATATGCCATCTCAACTTTTCTGACAGCATGTATGGTATCCTCCACATCCTGATCACTCATCATGGGATAGAGGGGGATGCTCATGATGCCCTTGTATACTTCCTCGGCATTAGGACAGAGACCCTGTTTGTAGCCCAGCCTCTTGTAATGAGGGAAGAAATAAACTGGCACGTAGTGAACCTGGCACTGTACATTCTCGGCGCTCATTGCATTAAAGAACTCTGCACGGGTGCAGTTAAGCTTATCCAAATCAAGCCGAATGATGTAAAGATGCCTGCATGTGTCGGATTCAGGTATCTCTTTCTGAACTATGATAGCCGGTTCATCTTTGAATGCTTCATCATATCTCTTAACTATCTCCTGCCTGCGGGCCTTGAAGCTTTCTATACGACTCATTTGGCTGATAAGCAGTGCTGCCTGAAAGTCCGTCATACGGTAATTATACCCCAGTGAGATCTGTTCGTAATACCAGGGGCCCTCGTGAGGAGCTTCTTCCATCAGCTCAGCATCGCGGGTGATACCGTGAGTATGCGCCAGCACTATCTTTTTGTAAAGCGCATCATCATTTGTAAGCACCGCACCGCCTTCACCGGAGGTAACAGTCTTTACGGGATGGAAGGAAAATGTGGTGATATCAGCGATGGAGCCCACCATCTTTCCCTTGTAGGATGTTCCGATAGAATGCGCCGCATCTTCTATCAGCACAAGATTGAACTCGTCGCAGATTGCTCTTATCTCGTCAAGCTGAACCGCCTGGCCGGTAAAATCCACCGCAACAACAGCTTTGGTCCTGTCGGTGATCTTTTCTCTGATGCTTGCCGGTGAGATATTGTATGTTTCGATATCGATATCGGCAAACACAGGAGTTGCTCCGCAGTACAGTGCGCAGTTTGCACTTGCAGCGAATGTAAGCGGTGTAGTGATCACCTCATCCCCGGGGCCTACGCCTGCCGCTATGCAGGCACAGTGAAGGGCTGCGGTACCGTTTGAAACAACCACAGCATGCTTCGCACCCGTGTATCTTTGCAGCAGCTCTTCTGCTTCGGTTATCTTGGGGCCGCAAGTTATGTCGCTGTGTAAAAGGACATCAGTTACGGCTTTGGCATCCTCTTCGGTTATCCATTGATGACCATAGAATATTTTTTCTTTTCTGACCGGCTCTCCGCCGTTGATTGCTAGTTTTCCCATGTATAGACACCTCATCCGGCGCTTCGCGCCACCTTCCCCTCAAGGGGAAGGCAAGATTATTTAACCACTATATTTTCTTCTCCGAATCTTGCTTTGAGTTTTGTGGCAAGGGCTTCATTAGCATCCACTCTCAGGTTCGGGGGAAGGACTTTAATGCTTTTTGGTTCATTTATATATATTATCACATCATCATTTCCATCGGAATCGGAAATCATGCTTAGGAGCTCGGATTCTGAGGAATCATATTCCTCCCGGGTGGCAAATCTCACAAACAGGCCATTTTTAGGGATCTGCGTTCCGGAAGCAGCACCGGAACCTGCTGCACCTGCATTCGGTCCTGTAGCATTGCCGTATCCGGACGGATTTCCGGCTTCATTTCCTGCAGGATTCGTCACCGAACCCGAATATCCGCTTCCGGAATAATAGCCCTGAGAACTGCCACCTCCATAATTCGAGCTGCCAAAGCCGGAATTACTGCCATTCCGTGTGCTTCCGTACTTTGATCCGCCATTTTTCAGCCTCGCAGCCTTGGCAGGATCCGCAGCTTCCTCAAATGTGATCACTTCCTCGCAGATGAGCTTGGCGTCTTTATCTTCCTCGGCGCTCACACGGCCTTTGATAAACACCTTCTCATCTTCAGAAAGCATGGAATTGTACTGCATATAGCTCTTGGGGAACACGATCACCTCAACCGTTCCCACCAGGTCCTCTATGGTGACAAAGCTCATGGGTTCGTTCTTACGGGTGTACTTGACTGTCTTTCCCGTCACCATTCCGCCCACTGTCACCCGGGCTCCGTCCGATGCAGAGCAGCGCCCGGTCTCGTCATCAAGAGCAAAATCGGTGGTAAGCGCATTGGCATACTTCTCCATCATCTCGGTATAGTTCTCCAGAGGATGGCCGCTTACATATATTCCCAGCACTTCCTTTTCCAGCGCAAGCTTGAGCTCATGATCGTACTCTCCAACGTTGGGAAGTTTCACTTCAAAGAATTCTTTATCCTCTTCTCCCACCACATCAAAGAGCGACATCTGTCCGGACATCTGATTCTTCCTGCGGCTGCTTATGTTGTCGGTGATGTCCGAATAAACCTGCATATACTGCTTGCGGGTCCCGCCCAGGGAATCGAGAGCTCCGGCCTTGATAAACGCCTCTATGGCACGCTTGTTCACATCGCTCTCGCTCGTCCTTGTAAGGAAGTCCTCTATATCTTTAAAGGGGCCGTTCTTTTCACGCTCTGCCACCACGGCTTCTATTACCGGACGTCCTACCGCTTTAAGTGCGGTAAGCGCGTATCTTATGGCCTTGGTGCCGTCCTCTTTTTTGAAAATGGAAAACCCGCTTCCGCCGTAATTGATATCCGGCGGCAAAAGTTCTATACCCATTTTCCTGCAAACGAGTATATATTCCGACACCTTCTTGGGGTTATCTATAACGGAAGTCATGAGCGCAGCCATGAATTCCACAGGATAATAATGCTTTAAAAACGCTGTCTGGTAGGCCACCACCGCGTAGCAGGCCGCATGGGATTTGTTGAAGGCATACTTTGCAAAATCCATCATCTCGTCATAGATATGATTGGCAATACCTTTATCTATGGAGTTCTCGGCACAGCCCTTTACGAAATTCTCCCTCTCGACCTCCATCACATGCTGCTTTTTCTTACTCATGGCGCGGCGCACCAGATCCGCATGTCCAAGGGTGTATCCGCCAAGATCCTGCACGATCTGCATTACCTGCTCCTGATAAACTATGCAGCCGTAGGTGGGCGCAAGGATGGGACGCAGCTTTTCTGTCTCGTATTCAACGTTTCCGCCATTATTCTTGCCGGAGATATATTTGGGGATAAAGTCCATGGGGCCGGGGCGGTAAAGGGAGATCCCCGCTATCACGTCCTCGAGGCTTTTGGGCTTAAGCTCCTTCATGAAGTTCTTCATTCCGGCAGATTCCAGCTGGAAGATACCTTCCGTATGTCCGCCGGAAAGTGAATCAAACACCGCTTCATCGCTCATGTCAAGACCATCGAGGTCGATACTCACGCCTTCCGTCTCCTTCACAAAATTCACCGCATCATGCAGCACGGTGAGGGTGCGAAGCCCCAGAAAGTCCATCTTCAGAAGCCCCAGCTCCTCAAGGGTTGTCATGGTGAACTGGGTCACTATGCTTCCGTCAGCTCCGCATGAAAGAGGTACGAATTCGTCCGCCGACTTCTGGCAGATCACCACGCCTGCGGCATGCATCGAAGTATGCCTTGGAAGGCCTTCGAGGCGGCGGCTCATATCTATCACATTCCTTGCCTGCTCATCCGTATCATACAGCTCTTTCAGCTCCGGATTCATCTCAAGAGCTTTATCCAGCGTGATATTAAGCTCATTGGGAACAAGCTTCGCTATGCGGTCCCCGAATGAATAGGGCAGATCCATAACTCTGGCCACATCTCTCACCACGCCCTTTGCGGCAAGAGTACCGAATGTAACTATCTGAACGACCTTGTCGCGGCCGTATTTTTCGCTCACATAATCGATGACCTCCTGCCTGCGGTTGTAGCAGAAGTCAACGTCTATATCGGGCATCGACACACGCTCGGGGTTGAGGAATCTCTCGAAAAGCAGGCTGAACCTGATGGGGTCGATGTTTGTTATCTTAAGGCAATATGAAACGATGGATCCCGCTGCGCTTCCACGCCCGGGCCCAACGGGTATGTCGTGCTCCTTGGCGTAATTTATGAAGTCCCAGACAATGAGGAAGTATTCCACATAGCCCATCTTCTTTATTACGCACAGCTCATAATCAAGCCTTTCACGAAGGGTAAGCCCTGTATCGCCTGCGGGAGCATTCTCGTCATCACCGTATCTTTCATGAAGCCCTTTGGTGCAAAGGTAATTGAGATATGTCCATGCATCATAGCCTTCCGGAACGTCAAACTGAGGGAGCTTGGTCACGCCGAACTCTATCTCCACATGGCACCTGTCGGCTATCTCCTGGGTGCGGTCTATGGCATCCTGCGCATATGTGAAAAGAAGACGCATCTCGTCTTCCGATTTTACGTAATACTGGCCGCCCTCATAGCGCATGCGGTCCTCGTCTGTGACCTTTTTCTGCGTCTGAAGGCATATGAGAATATCGTGAGAATCAGCATCCGCGGCATAGGTATAATGGCAGTCGTTGGTGACTACGAGAGGGATCCCCATCTCCTTACTCATGGTCATAAGTTCCATGTTTACGGTATGCTGAGCTGGGATACCATGATCCTGCATCTCGAAAAAGTAATTTCCCTCGCCGAAAATATCAAGATATTCCGCAGCGGCGCGCCTTGCCTCATCCGGTCTTCCTGCCACGATCGCGCGGGGGATCTCGCCCGCAAGGCAGGCTGATAAGCAGATGATGCCCTCGTGGAACTGCCTCAGCACCTCCTTGTCCACACGGGGCTTATAGTAAAAGCCTTCCGTAAAGCCTCGGCTTACTATCTTGCAGAGGTTTGCGTATCCGAGATTATTCTCCGCAAGCAGAATAAGGTGATGATATCTGTCATCACCGTGGGCAGCTTCCTTGTCAAAACGGGAGCCGGGGGCCATATACACCTCGCAGCCCAGCACGGGATTAATCCCGGCATCTTTGCAGGCACGGTAAAAGTCGATCACGCCGTACATAACGCCGTGGTCGGTGATAGCAGCCGCAGTCATACCGAGTTCCTTGACGCGGGAGACGTATTCTTTTATCTTGTTTGACCCATCAAGGAGCGAATACTCCGTGTGGGTGTGGAGGTGAGTAAAAGACATAGGGCTCCTTTATATCAATTCGCTGCACAATAGGCAGCGAATTGCGCAATGGCTACGCCTTCGACTGCGAATTGAATCGTTTCGCAGTCGATCCGGTTTGCAAAGTACGCAAGCCGGATTGCTTAGAAATCAAAGTATATAAACTTATTCGAATCGAAATCGATTCCGTATTCGCCGAAAACAATAATGGCGGTGATCAGCAGCACAAATACGATTATGCGGAAGGCTCTGTTCTGCCGCAGGAGGATTTCTCCGATATCGGCTCCCTTTTTGTATCTGACAAAGGAGACGATCAGCATTACAAATACGGACAGGTACAGGATAATGGTTTCTCTCGCATCCAGCCCAAATCCGTAGATGCTGTCATCCGATAAAACCCAGGGATCCCACTTCGTAAACAGTCTGCTCAGATACTCTCCAAGCACGCTAACAGAGCGGGCGCGGAAGAATATCCACGCAAAGGTGGTAAGTACAAATGTGAAAAAAATCTGTCCGAATTTATAGCTAAAGACGTTCCTGTCCACTTCCAGAGCTTTGTCGACTTTTTCCCTTACAGGCTTAAACAGATCCTCAATGATCTGATATGCCGCGTGAATACCGCCCCATATGACGAAGGTCCAGGAGGCGCCGTGCCACAGGCCGCTCACCAGAAAAGTGATAAGGAGATTCAGATACTTCCTGAATTTACCTTTTCTGTTTCCACCGAGGGGAATATACAGATAATCTCGGAACCATGTGCTGAGTGAAATGTGCCATCTTCTCCAGAATTCCGCTATGCTCGTGGCAAAATAGGGTGTGTTGAAGTTCTCCATCAGATTTATACCGATCACCCTTGCAGCACCGATGGCAATAGCCGAATAACCTGCAAAGTCCGCATATATCTGGAGTGAAAAACCGATAGCCGCAGCGGCTGTTTCCACAGTACCCGTCATGAACAGATTGTCATATACCGAGTCGACAAAGATCCCTACCCTGTCGGCTATCATCATCTTCATGAAAAGGCCCCAGAGCATCATTCCAAAGCCGGATACGATGCCATCATAGGTCCACAGCCTTCTCTCCCCCATCTCCTTTATCTGAGATAAAAGATTTTTGCTCCTCTCGATGGGCCCCGCCACCAGCTGAGGGAAAAAGCTTACAAACAGTGCATATCTTGCGATATTTCTCTCTGCCTTTATCTCGCCTCTGTACACATCGATACAGTACCCAATGGCCTGAAAGGTGTAGAATGATATTCCCACCGGCAGCAGAAAATCAAAAGGCTTTTCCACTGCATGGATCCCCACGGCAGAAAGCAGCGAGTTTAAATTATCAAAAAAGAAATCGAGGTATTTAAACAGGAACAGCACTCCCAGATTCGCAGCTATTCCAAGGCCCAACACCCACTTTTTGGATGAGACCTTCTTTGCCTTTTCGATCAAAAGTCCCATTACGTAGGTGACCGCGATGGAAAAAACGATCAGCACCACGTACTTCGGATTCCAGCTCATGTAGAAGTAAAAGCTGGCGATCAGAAGCCAAATGTACTTCACCTTCTTTGGAAGGATCAGGTACACCGCCAAAACGATCGGGAAAAATATTAAAAATTCAACCGAATTAAATAGCATCCTTTAAACCACCGATATCAGAAGCGTCCCGTCGATACCACCTCATTTGTGATATCATCATACACAACAAACAGCAGGCAATAACCCGCATTGGAATAACTATCATGACCTATCATAACATTTTCAGGGTGTAAAAAATCGCCCTCAAAATCGAGTTTCAACGTATCATACTTTCCGAGGGTGTAATAAAACGGATCTTCCTGCAGATCGTTATCATGCCCTTTTATGCACTCTCCGCCCGTAAATATCCACTTTCCGCCCTTCTCGTACTCCTCTCCGGAAATACCAAATGCGGAAAGCACTTCTCGGTAACGGTCGTCATAATACCGCCCATATTCTCCCTCAAGGCTTATTATCACACTCACATCTTTCATTTCTGAGAGGATCTTTGCGTATTCGTTCACATCCTCGGTAACCGACAGATCATAAATACTTTTCTGCCTGTAGACGTATTCAAGATCGCGGTCCCACTGAGCATATTTCACATCGCCCCTGTGGTCGGGAATGTCATAATTTTCCAGGATGTAATCAGCAAAATAATCCGATACCTTTTTCGCACCGTGGGCGTTACAGTGAGCTGTGTCGAAAAAGTCGGTCGAAACATCAAGCCCAAGCTCCGGCATCCTGTTCATGTCAAGCATCACCAGACCCTTATCCGCGGCATAATCCGCCACACCTTCAAACAGGGTCTTTTCATATCCGCTGAGCTGATAGGGCGCCGCCCAAAGCACAAGCGAGAATCCCTCTTTGACGCTCAGATCGTACACCTTATCGAGCCACTCGGTATATTCATCGCGAAATTCCGCCGGGGTGGCCTCCACATTTTCGCTCCCCCAGTATTCTATCTCCTCCGCATTCCACCTGATATGCTCACCCCTCATAAATGAATTGGGTTCATAAGGGATGACATCCTTTCGGTCCAGCTCACGGTAGCGGGTATGGATTATGGGGAAGCGTGCGGTATAGTCAAGTATCTCGTCCTTCCGGCCATACCTTTTAAGATAATCTCCGACCAGAGTGACCGAATTAACCGAAGGCCTCATGGAAAGCAGATTCCGGTACTCATTTCCGATGTTGTCGTTCTGATCAAAAATAAGAGCCGCAACCTCAAAAAATACCACCTTGGGCTTCTGCGTCTTCAGAAACTCGACAAGATGATGATAGGAGGAATCCCTGTCCTGCCCGGAAACAGACATATCAAAAGAAGCTATGCCTGCATCCTCCCACAGATAAGCGGGATAAACGCTGTCATAGCAATGGCTCGGTCCCACAAAGACCACATCTATAAGATCGTTTTCGGTTGCATAAAGCTGATCGAAGGAAGAAAGATAATCACCCGTCGTATCCTTCCATCTGAGGGCATTGTATACGCTGCGCAGCACAAAGAAAAGGATCAGCACAAATGCAAGAACAGATATAAAAGATAAGATCTTTTTCTTCATCTGCCGCTCCTTAATTCCATCTGTCCCTTATCACATACTGAGGAGAATTGTTCATGCAGATATACATTCTTCCGATGTATTCGCCCAGAAGGCCAAGCATTAAAAGTATCATTCCGCAGAAGAATACTATGGCGCTCATCAGAGCGGCAAATCCTATTGCAACATCGGGAATGATGAATTTCTTGATGATAGTGTAAATACCGTACAGGAACCCACCCATAGCGGACACCACGCCCACGCAGGTGGCTATACGCAGCGGCTTGATGGAAAATGCGGTAAAGCCGTTAAACCACAGTCCCAGCAGCTTGCTGAGGGTGTAGCCTGATTTTCCGACTTCGCGCTCTCTGTGATTTACGTCCACGTTTGTAACGTTCTTGGTGGCGCGGAGCACCAGCCCCATGACATAGGGATATGAATATTCGTATCTTATCATGTCGTCGACAATGAATCTGCGTGCAACAAAATAACTGGAAATAGCCAGTTCCTTGGGCTTGCCAAGCATAACGCGGGTCATCACATCGTTAACTCTGCTGCCAAAATTCCGGAATCCGGAGTGCTGCTTATGCTCGTAGCGGGCATAGACTACATCGAACCCTTCCTCGAGCTTGTCCAGAAGCTTCGGGGCTTCCGAAGCAGGTGTCTGTCCGTCATCATCAAGACAGATCACATAATCTCCTTCGGTGGCGCGCAGGCCTGCCATAAGAGCGGCATGCTGGCCAAAATTCTTGGAAAATGAGATGCCGTGGACATAAGGTTTTTCTTCGCACATATGCTTTATCACACCTGCAGTCCCATCGGGAGAATAATCATTTACAAGCACGATCTCGTATTCGTAGCGCGCGAGCGCATTCATGGTATCTTCTATCTCTTTTACCACCCCGGGGAGCGTCTGCTCCGAGCGGTAGCAGGGTATTACAAAACTGACCTTCATTTATTTTCACGATCCCTTCTGATCATTGAATTCTTGTGATCATGGACTCTGGTGTATCTGTATTCAAAATCCTTACGATCCTTTGAATCTATTACATTGAGCATGAGCCCCGCAAAGAAAGACATAACTCCCGCCAGTGCAGAAAAACCACAGGCGATGAGAGTCGGGAACCTTGGAACAAGCCCCGTTTCCGCGAACTCTATGATGATGGGCACCATGAACCCGATGGCAACAAGAAAGAGTAAAAGCGCAAAAATACCGAAGAAATTAAAGGGCTTATAGTTCTTATAAAGAGTGAACATTTTCCTGATAACGCGTATTCCGTCGGGGATCGTGTTTAATTTCGACACGCTTCCGTCCGGTCTGTCACGGTATTCGACGATCACGTTCTCGACCTGCATGTTGTAATTGACCGCGTGGATAGTCATCTCCGTCTCTATCTCAAACCCCTGTGAAAAAACGGGGAAGGTCTTTACAAATTCATATGAAAACGCTCTGTAGCCCGTCATGATATCCTTGATATCCGACTTGAAAAGCGAATTGATGCTCCATCTCATCAGGCTGTTTCCGAAATTGTGAAAAGGGCGCTTATTCTCGGTAAAATATGTGGACGAAAGCCTGTCGCCCACGACCATATCCGCATTGTGTTTCAGCACGCGGTCAGCCATCTCCCGGGCACAATCGAGGGGATATGTATCGTCTCCGTCGATCATCAGATAACATTCCGCATCTATTTCGCGGAACATACGCCTTATAACGTTACCCTTGCCCTGCTTGTATTCATGCCTGACGACGGCACCGGCAGCCTCGGAGATCTCGGCCGTTCTGTCTTTGGAATTGTTGTCGTAGACATATACCACCGCCTCGGGAAGCGCAGCCTTTGCATCGGCGATGACTTTGGCGATCGTCTGCTCCTCGTTATAGCATGGTACCAGTACTGCTATCTTGTCCAAACCTTACCTCTCATTCTCATCCGTCGGTGTTTTACATATTTCGCCTGAATCAGGTCTCTCCATCCGGCCGGGGGCCGAAAAACGGATGCACACATACATAATAAATTTTACCACAAATCAGCTCAAAATTCATCATTTTATGAACGATTCTTAAGATTATTAGAATATAATACTTCGCGCTTTCAATGCAGCTTTTCTCTAATACTTGAAAAAAGGCTTTAAAAATAATATCATAAAAAATGTGTCGGATTTAGGCTATAAATACAGAAATAAGTGGTAAAGAAGCAAATATGAGTAACAAAAAATCGAACAAGATCACGGAAATCCTCTTCATCGCCGCTTTCCCGGTCATTGGGGTGGTCATTCCTCTTATCATACATATCATAAGTTTTGAGCCGGTTCTCACGGAAGAGATCGCAGGCATGATAGTAGCTGTAAATGCCGGATCAGCTTCACCCTTCCCCATGGGGACATTTCTGCGCATATTTATGAAAGATATAAGTGCGTGGCAGAGTGGGCTTTTTACAGCTTCGATCGCGGTATATGTCCTCTTTGCACTTATCTATATCGTGTGCGCATGTCTGGTGTATATTTTTGTTTTATCCCGATTTTTATCATCGGATTTAGGCACAGCACCTTCGAGCAGAAAGGATCTGACAGAGGCCAAAAAAAGTCCTCAAAAGCGCATACTCAGCACCGTACACCTTCCGGGAAAAAAGCAACTTATCATACTCGCGGGAATAATCGTGCTCGGTCTACTTATCGGTTATTATGCCGTAGTTGGTCCATTGAATCGAAGCTATTCTGCCACCGCGCTGCCCCTTGTTCCGCATAAGGAGCTTACGGATCTTACGCCTTCCGTGACCCCCATCTGCGAAGAACTGGAAAAAGAATATCAGACAAGTACTCTTACCACCGCCCCCATTACAAACACCATAAAAGTCCTTTCAGATGGAAGAATCAACGCTATATATATATATACCCCCGATGAAGCAGGTGCGGCGCTTATGAGCGGTTCCAACAGCGCAGATACGGAGCTCGCGGAAAGCTCTGAAAAAACAGGAAGTTCTCCGGCTGCAACCCTTGATGATGCGGAAAACCTCTATGTCATTTACGACCCCGCGACCCTCGACAACTACAAGAGCAGTCCCCGGATCCGCTTTGCCGACAGGCTCATTGAGCAGCCGGACCTCAGCCTCTTTTCATACAAAACAGCTTCATTTCTGACAGATGATGACTTGCTTACCGATCTTTCTAAAATAAGCGGAAAGAAGTATTCTTCCTATCTTCTGTCAACGTATGACATTTCAGAGTTTGATCCTAAGATATTCAAGGGCTACACCCTCAAGGAGACCTTCCTGTCAGCAAGGGAAATGGATAAGAAGGATTCCCTCACATGCCTTGAATATTACAACGGCATAATATTTGACAACCAAAAGATCGAAGATTATTACTTCGGAGTCGATCCTGTCATCATATGGGATATGTGCGGAGCAGATGAAAAATCATTCGAGGATTTTATAAATGAAACCATCAACACCCCATCACTTGAAAATCCCGAAGTAAACTTTGAGCTTATCCTCCCCGGATACAGCATAAGCCGTCCCACCACCTCAGAGGATGCGCAAAAGACAGTTGAAATATATGAAAAATTCACCGAAAATCTGTACCATAACGAAAACCTGCACATAAATTATTACGGCGGGAAGGACTGGCTCTGCGTGAATCCCTATCTTTTTGCGGAAGATTCCTATATCCGTCTGAATGATGACATCATGGAGGATGTGGTGGCTGACCTTCTGCTGGGCCTCTACCGCACTGATGCAAAAGGGCTTATAAGCGAAGCAACTGCTTACCTTGATGCTGCTGTCAAATACACCGATGATCCTCCCCAAAAATATGATCTGGAAAACACCACTGTGGTGATCCTGGGGGACAGCATTTTTGACCACGACAGAGGCTGCTCCAACGCGGGCGAGACCATCGCCAATCTATCGGGAGCATCGGTGATAAACCTGGCCATCGGCGGAGCATCAGCTGCAAGATCCATATATACCGATGAAAACCCTGATGAATATACCGATATCCTAAAGAATCAGCTCGCAGATACTGATTCTTTAAAGGCAAGCATAGAAAGCGCAGGAAACTCTGATCTCATCTTCATCTTCGAATTCGGACTGAATGATTATTTTGAAGCAGGAAGAACAATGAATCCCGACGACCCGTTTGATGAATACACCTATTCGGGAGCAATAATGTCGGGAATAAAGAGGGTGAAAGAAGCCTATCCCGGCTGCGCCTGTGTAGTGATCACTCCCGGCATGATAGGAATTTCCGACAACGGCGAGGCTCCCTATCAGGAGGGCGGCGAGCCTCTTCAGAGCTACCGCGAGGCATTAAAAAATGCCGTAAGCAGTGGGGCTTCCGGCACGGATATTTATGTGTTTGATATAGTTTCGGAATTAAATGAAACAGAAGAAAATATAGATCAGCTTCTGAAAGACAAAGTCCACTTCAGCAGATACGGCAGATTTTTGCTGGGCCGCGCACTTACTAGGTTTTTGGCAGATATTTCCGGCTGACCTCACAAAACCATCTGCACTGATGTACGTCATTAAACCAGAGATCCCTTACAGTTAGTAATCGTCATTTCAGGTTTTATGAGGCTTTACCAAAAGCATGAAATACAGCGGCACCATCCCATACAGATAAATGGAATATCTGACCATTGCCAGCGGTCCCAGAAGGTATGTTGCCCACAGCGCAAGGATAAAGATAAACACCGTAATAAAATCTTTACGCTTTTTATCTATCGCGTAGCCGAACATTACCGCAAAGAGACAGAAGAATGTGCCCGGTGCAAACAGAAGCGATGTTATGGGATTCTGCGTAACAAAATCCGAATCATTATATAGCTGATAATATCTGTAAAGTGCGGGGATCTTGGAATTCATCACCGCAGGCGGATAGCAGCCTACCACCCAGTAGCCGTACCTTCCGTCATCAAAGAGTGTGAGCCTGCAGCCCGGATACCACATGCCGCAGGAAAGCTCAAGAAATGCCTCGGCAGCAATCTTTGGATTCTTCCTTATCAGAGCAAAATACAGCTTCCTGATCTCACCCTTATGGCTCTTGTAGTAATCCATATCAAGAGCCGCTTTTGCTTTGTCGGCGATCCTGGGCTGATACTCCTCAAAACCTTTGGACGTTATCAGTTTCTCAAGTATTTCTTTCTCATCTTCCGTAACATTCGCATTTTTATCGTTATAAATCCTCACAAGCTGCTGTGCGGGCACGGAGTAAAACTCTCTTCCGTCCACTTTCTCATCGATGGCAGCCGGAACCACAGCCAGCTTATATATCGCAAATAGCAAGATGATCCCTGCGGATATGATAATAGATGTCTTTCGTTTATCCTTAAAAAATATCACCATCGGAACGAGTAAAAACGGGATCGCATAGATACAGTTATTGCGAAAGATCGCCGCAAGTGTGCCGGATATAATCATCATGGCAATCTTTACGCCACTTACAATCCTGTCGTTTCTCCTTAGTTTACCACTCCTGTCAATGCCGCCGGTTTCTTCATTTGCCTCCTCTATTAAAACACTTTTGCTCTTCTTTGACGGTGTTAACACCGCCCCGTATACCTCAATACAGAGAGTAAGAAGAAGCACCACCGCTATCAGGAAATAGGAATCCTTGGTGGTGGACATCACCTGCAAAACAATGGCAGGGCAAAGTGCAAAAAACAGAATGCTTATTATCATGAGAAGAAGGCTTTTGGTCTTTTTATATATAACCTTCACAGCATATGCCATGGCAAGTGCGGCGAGCGTATACTGAATGATCGTGTACGCGGCAACGCCTTTATTGATATGCCAGTCGTCACTCTTAAAGCGCTCGACTATCGCACCGAGGATAAGGGTATGCAGCACGGGCTGATGCTCCGATATCCTGTGGCTTCGGAACATATCCAGCTGCCAGGATGCGTCAAACACAAAAAGCCCCGGATACAAAGCCAGAAAGCTGAGGGAAAAAAGAATAAAGATCACAGCGAAGCTGATGGCAAAAACTCCGATCGAGGAGAGCCTGCTCTCCAGCGCTAACCTTCCTGCAGAAGTTGATTTCTCAGATGATCCCGAAGAAGCCGCTGTAGCGGATCCTTCAGACAAAGATGCCGCAGAACCGATTTTAGATGAAGCTACATCGAGCCCTGTATATATCAAAAGGATCAATACAGTATTAAGTATAAATATTCCCAAAAAAGCGCATACTGCCATAAAGGACATCTTCAGAGCGGAATAATTCTCGATCTGATACCCCAGCACAAATGCCAGCGATAGAAGAAATGAAATGATCCCTGCTATCACCGCGCGCCTCTTATCAAGCCCTATTTTGTTAAAACATCCTCTGATTCGGTCAATCATTTATCTGTGTCTCACAAGTTTTAAAATTTTTTACGCACAACCACTTTATATTTTAACTGTTTTATCTTATCACTGCTTTATCTTATTTACTGTCTTATCTGCAATCTTATTACTGATTTATCTCCCGTATTATTTGCTATCTTATCTAATTATATAAAATACCAGATTTTCATAAGAAGCTATGGGCTCATATCCGCTCTTGGTAAGCTTAAGAGCCACCTCGCCTCTTGCATCCGTGGCAAGATATTTGCTCTTTAATGATCCGATGCCCGAAAGCACATATTCAGGCTTACAGCAGCTGATCCCCATCCTGCCGGGAACCGCATAGAGCGCGCTCTGATCGGTGATTATTGTATTTCCCTCGCCGTCGTGATCGTAGAGCACCCATATCACCGTATTGTCAAAGCTCAGCTTACCTTCCGGCTTAACTCCGGCCTCTTCAAATTCATTCTTCCAGAAAGCGATCTTCTGCCCGGTGCCGGCCTTTTCGAAAGGCACGTCGTAGTCGGTGGGGTTAAAGGATCCTCTGAAAAAGAACAGGCACAAAAGCCCTGCTATAAGAGCCCTTGAAGCGATTCCTTTCACATCCCATTCCAGCATTGAAACAAGGATGATCCCCATCACCGCCAGGAAAAACACATGCCTTCCGCCCTCGTTTACCTTCCCCAGCAGAAAAATAACAGCGGCAAAAAGTGCGATGGACGTGATCACATAAGTAAGATAAACAGGATGCAGATCCGCGGCAGCCTTGCCTTCCTCAGCAGCCTTGCCTTCCTCAGCAGCCTTGCCTTCAACGCCAGCCCCGCCTTCCGCGGCAGCCTTGCTTTCAACGTCAATCTTGCCTTCCCTGGCAGTCTTACTCTCATTTAGCGTCTTTCTCTCTTTAGATTTTTTTATCATCTGTCCGACAAAACAGATAAATACCATCAACGTGCAGATCGCTGCAATCACATACTGGATACCGGCAGTAAATCCGTAGGAAAAGGCATTGAGCGCATACCTTCCGATACCACGCACCATGGTCTTGACCGCATAAACGCTCTCCCAAAAGCCCTCTGTAATCTTTCCCGTCAAGAAATGCTTAATGATCTTAAAATCATAAAGAGGATCGAAATAATCCGCGGTAAAAAGCTTGTTGGTAACAATATATACAATCACAGGAATAGCCACCGCTGCAACTGATATCACTGCAAATAGTGCGGTGCGTGCGAGCCTGCTGTTCCTGCCCGCGATTCTGCTGTTCCTGCCCGCAACTGCCTTGGGAATTCTACCCTGCTTATCTCGCAGGTCAGATTTACACATCATGATATACAGCCTGCTGACGGGCATGATAAACAGCAGTATCATATAAGGCCTTACCACGGTCAGATACATGCAGCATGCAAGCATCCCTATCACGTCCCGGGTAAGAGTGCCCCCGATGAGGCTCTCTGAAGATGCTACCTGCCCGCCGGAAAGATATGCTGACCGTGTGTGCCTTCCTCTCCTGCAGGATCTTATAGCAAACCCAAGCCAGATGATCACTATAGATGTTATCACGGCCTCGGGAAGCATGTTCAGGATGTGGATGGGCAGACCGGGGAAAAACAGAAAAAGCACCGTCATCACCATCAGCTTCTTAAGAGGCATATCCGTTAAATGCACAAAAAGAGCAAGCGCTGCGCCGAAAATGATCAGGTTAAAAACAAACACCGTGGGATATCCCCATCTGAGGATAAACCCGGGAATCACCCAGGGAAGCACCACAGCAGGATTCCAGGCAGCAAAGCCTCCGAACATGGCGCTGCTTTCGTTGAACCCGAAAAAGCCCTTCATGCCGCCCTTTACCATGCCCTCCACCAGCTTGTAATAAAACAGGGCGTCATTATTGTAGGAATCGGGCAGGTACAGGTCGAAGCTCCCGTGCACGATCATGTAATAGATGCACACGATAAGAGGCATAAGAAGTGCAAATATTACCTTCTCCCTTCCGGGCGCGAAAACCGGATCAGCCGTACGCTCTGTCCGGGGTGCATCCTTTAAGTACACCGGCATGCCGCGATTCGCAAAACAGATCGCCATCAGCAGGAGCTGAAGGAAAACCGTGATGGTATTGAAATAATTGAGTTCATTTAGAAATACCGTAAAATTATAAATGATCAGCAGAAATGCAAGAAGGTAAACCGGCCGCGGGTTTTCTCCCTTCTTAAGAGATACTCCGACCTTTCGCGCTATCGCAGCGAAGGACCATATCCAGCCGGCTATTATAAGAAGCCCCGGAAGCACTCCAAAGGAATACATATACCCGAGGAAGGTGTTATGCATATTTGAGGGAAGGTCGTCAAACCATATGATGGGTGCAGTGTTACCCGCAAGGAAGCGGAACCTGCGGATACCGATCACCCACAGCTCAAGCCTTCCGGCGGTGAGAGTGTTTATCCTGTCGGAAAAGCTTCCCTTGGGGAAAGTGTCGTATACAGTGGGAAGAGTCATGTACAACATATCCCACAGCTTATGTATCATCCTGATCACAACAGAATCGTCCGAAAGGGCTGCTCCCTGCCTTGCCATTTTGTCAAACCAGGCCACAGATGCGACAACACCAACGATCCCTATCACAGCTGCAGCTCCCAGCACGATCAGGAAAATCCTGCTTTTGCCCTTTTTTTTGAGAAAGATCCAAAGGGCAGCAAGGCCGGAAAGCCCTATCCCTAAAAGAGCCGTCCTGGCGGAAGTGATATATACTCCGAAAAGCAAAAATACGGAAGATACGATCGCAAGGATCCCCCATACAAGGCTTGATTTACTGCCCCTCTCCCACAGGATCAGGCGTAAAAAGCATGCAACAAGCCCGATCCCGAGCACCATTGCAAAGGTGATGGAATTAAGATAATTCCCCACATAGAAGCCTCCGCCCTCATAAGGCACCGTGATAAGAGAAAGAGCTAACTGCGCTGCAGGGACGATCATAAGCGCCTTTGCAAGGCAATCCGAAAAAAGCCCTATCTTTTCTTCATCAAATGAAATAGCGCAGATAATAAGCACGGCCACGATGATCAAAAGATAATCCATGTGCCATGACGTGGAAAAGCCTGTGATGACAATGGCTGCGGCCGCCAGCAGCACCGGAATGAATGCCGTGGGAGTAAACCTTTTAAGCTTTCTTTCGAATACCGCATCGGCCAGGATGGCCGTAAATACCACGCGGCAGGCCCACTGAGCATTCCACATGCCCCATATATCCCTCTCGTACACTCTGTACACCGTGAGCATTTCCGATGTAAGAAAAAACTTTGCGGCAGGGATGGTCATTATCGCCACAGGGATCCATGTGCGGAAATTTTTGAAATTGAATTTTTGCAGAATAAGAACTGAAAGGCCTGTAAAAAGCACGCCCCTGAAAGCATATTTATCCTGTGTGACAACCGATGCTCCCGCAAAGCAGCGGGCCAGATTCCACACAGCCAGACACAGCAAAAGGAGCAGTATCCCGTAAACAGCATATCGGGACACCGCTTCTTTAATATCATTATGTTTTACATCATTATGCTTTTTGATCTCAGAAGCAGGCACAGAGTCTATCCTCCAAACGGTCAGAGCAGGTGCTTTTTATCTGACTACTTTCTCAAAGTCTTCGGCAGGGTGCTTGCATGTCGGGCAGATGAAATCATCGGGAAGTTCTTCCCCCACGTACTCATAGCCGCAGATCCTGCAGCGCCAGATGGTCTCGCCCTTGGGCGTGGTGCCCACAGCTTCCGGCTTGGGCTTTATATTCTCGAAATAATATGCATAAGTTGCTGAAGGAGCATCGGAAAGGACTTCCATATCCGTTATAGTTCCAACAAACATAGTGTGGGATCCGAGATCCTGGGTCTTTTCTACCTTGACGGAGATATATGCATTGGTGCCCTCGGTCACATAGTAGATGCCGTTTGCACCGCGCTTAATGCTGCCCTCAAAGCCTTCGAATTTATCCACATCTTTTCCGGAGGCAAAGCCGAAGCGCTTAAAGAGCGAAAAGTCGGCCTTCTCGCTGATCACGGATACCGTAAATTCCTTGCTCTGCATGATCATATCGTGAGTGAGATTGGCTTTGTTAACACAGATGCTGATCTGATTGGGCTCGGACGCAGCCTGGATAGCCGTGTTGATGATGCAGCCGTTATCTTTGTTAAAAAACTTAGTAGTAAGAACAAACAAACCGTAAGAAAGCTTGAACATTGCCTTTGGATCCATGATAAGTCCTCCTTTTTGTAAACAATAATAATGTCATGTCAAACGGTGAAAACAAACATCAAACATAAAAGATCAAAAAACCGAAGCAAAACCAGATAAGCTCCGCCAGCACAAGCACCAGAGCGGGCAGGTCGCAGGTAACATCTAAGGATCCGGCCTCTTTGGTCAGCTGGTTTTCACCTGTAAACTCAGCCTCTTTTGTCAGCCCTTTTTCACCCGTAAATCCTGCCTTCCCCGACAGTGCAAGCGGTATCAGCAAAAACAGCGGATAAAAATATCTGGCCTGCACCCCTCCGATATACACGCTCTCGCCCACAGTGTTGTAGCTCGCATACAGAGCAACCGTGATCCCCACTGCTATAGCGATGATCATGATGGCGATAAAAATCCGAACCTTTTTATCTATCTTTGTCCTTCCCATATAAAGCACGGAAAAAACGAGCGAAAGCACACTGAATATTATCCCTGCTCCGGATGAAGCATAAAGGTTATAAGCTCCGGAAAGCCGCATGGTGTTTGCCAGATATGAGGATAAAGTGTGCATAAAGGTGTACACAGCCGTCCGCACAAAAGTGGGGATATGCCGAAGCATAAAAACTATCTGCGCAGCTCCGTCCACGTTTTCCACTCTGGGCTCGTGATACTGCGTGCTGATAAGTGTAACCCACACTCCCGCGATCACTACCGATATGACCGCAAGCAGAGCTATCCACAGATAAGGCTTCTTAAACCCATACTTTTCACGGGGGATAAGAAGAAGCAAAAATCCCAGGATAATATACGGGAACTTGAGGGGCACCAGCAGCAAAAAGAGCACTCCAAAGAGGATAAAATCCCGCCTTGCTACCCTATCCGCAAAGTACATCCTGACAAATAGCGCCGTTATCACAGCCACGATCCCGTACACCACGCTGTCCTGCGAATAATGGGTCGCCACGAAAAGGTTCCCCGGCATACACGCGTAAAGCAGCATCACAGCGCTGAAGCCCTTAGCCTCCTTGGGCAGGAGCTTAAAAGCTATATAAATAAAGCCTGCATATCCGAAAAGATTAAACAGCCTTCCGAACAGAAAGCACATCCCTGTCGAGAGATGAAGAAGCCTTGCGATCAGGAGCCCCATGCAACAGAATATGTAGCCGTAAAAGGGATATGTGGGCTGCGCATAGCCGTTATACAGAGCCTCCACATAGGTGCCCGTCTTCATCCAGCCTGCATTAAAGCCATCGGAAAACAAAAGCGTTTCCAGCTGCCTGTCCCTTAACAGGATGTAGCTGTCCGATATCTCATAGTTGTAGCTCTCATAATCAAGCATCTTTCCATCAAGTGTGGCCACCGACTTAAAAAAATGCGAGAGCTCATCAAATCCGTTCATCACCGGGCTGAAGACCGCGATCAGCACTCCGGAAAACAGGATCAGCGCGAGAGCTATCATCTCTGTCTTACGCGTCTTAAGATAAGCAAACATCGCCGCCGCAGAGCATACCGTGAGCACCGTCCCCGTCACCATGCAGGCAGCATTTCTGCTGCTTTCCCCAAACACCGGAGTAAAGGGGATCTCCATACCGGATTTATAAAGCATTATATATTCAACAATAAGGGTACATGCAGAGAGTACGACAAATCCGAGCAGCCGCCCTGCTGTTTTCCATATATCACCCTTTTGTAAAAAAAACTCTTTTACTTTAATAGGAGTACCACCCGATCCCTTCATCTTTCCATCCGCTTTCTGACAGATCCTTCCTCTCTCCCTCATCATCAGTATAGTAATGAATCCCTGTTTCCTCATTATAGAGCCTGTACACGGGCTTATCCGACAGCGCCGGGGTATCGAAGGGCTCCCCATCCGGTATCCAGCCCGCGGCCTCGAGCACCGCTCTTTCCACAGCGCTTCCGGTATAGAAGTGATCACCGCTGTTAGGATTCACATAACCATAGATAGTAACCGTCGCATCAGGACCTTCATCTGTTGTAGCATAAAAGTCCGGACCTGCAGATACATCAAATCCGGGATCATTCAGTTTTTTGACAAACCCGTCCATCCAGGCCTTTCTGGCCTTCAGCCAGCCTCGCAGGTAATCAAGCTCAGCATCATAATCGCCCGAAGGCACCCTGTTATACCCGCAAAATCCCGCTGCGACACCCGTCAGGTTATAATTCCTGTCAATGGCCTCACGGTACTTTTCCTTCTCATTCACTATCCAGTCATCCTCACCTGCGAGAAACGCAAACACACCGTCTGCGTTAAGCCTCTCGTATTCGGAGGAAACCTCTTTTCTGAATTCCGGATACCGAAAGAGATATCTGAAATAATTACAATACAATGCAAAGGGCTTATCCGTCCGCAATGCTGTTTCGTACGCTTCCGAGCAGTACCCGTTCAGATTGCCCTGCGACAAATCATAATCCCAGGCGGGCCCGGCACATAAAATGCCGTCCTTTTGATAAAAAAATACAGAAAGATTGGCAAAATCCCCGGGGCAGAGCAGTTCGTTCAGGATGTAATAATCCACAAATGAGGGGATATCCAGCTCTCTTTCAACCTGCTCATAATCGCCTGCGGCCAGTATATTCTCTATTTCACGGACTCTCGATTCTATCGCATCAAGCTCGGCGGATGAGACCTTCCCGGGCTCCCTTAACCTGTAATAAAAGTCCCCGGAATAGAAGTATGTGCTTTCCTCTTCCTCCCTCAAAGGAGAATCTGTCTCTATCAGAAAATCCCCCTTGCCGGTGCTGATATCCAGCCTGTTCTTCCCCTTTTCCACAGCCTCTGTGAAAAGGTAAAGCCCTTTATACTCTCCGTCCACCCACACTTCAACCCTTTTATACTCAGGTGCCTCAAATCCCATATCATGAGCAAGCTTAAGGGCGACAGCATTACGCATCAGAGTCGGGTCATAATAATCAGCAAGGAGGACCCATTTTGAGGATCCTCCCATGGCAAAAAGATTCTTTGCGGAATCCAGATTTATCGTATAAGGCTTTTTGGCTCCAAAAGCCGTGGTATTGCCCCTTACCTTTATCCGTGACTGAGGGTCGTCCGCCACCGTGATGCCGCTTTCATCTTCTATCACCACCCTGGCAGGGACATAGCCATCCTCCAAAGAAAGCTCATTTCCGTAGTGCTCGCCATTTGGCTTGTATGTAGTGATATTGACGGTAGGGCAGACGTTTTCCCGGCTCTGACCGGCCGAATGCGCATCCGCTTTCTTAAAGAAAAATGCCACTATAAGGGCTACGGCCGCAAAAAGAACGGACAGCACCAAACATATGACTCCCCTTGTAAGGGACGAACTTTTTTTCTGCCGCGCATTATCAACCGTCATTTCCGCTTTTTATCCGCTGCCTTTTATCTGTTTCTTTTATCCGCTACCTTCTATCGCTTCTTTTACCTGCTGCTTTTACCTGCAGCCTTTAGTCCATCTCTTTGAGAAGTTCCCGTATCTGCTCCACAGTGAGCCACTCGGTGTTGTTGCCGGAGCTGTAGGAAAAGCCCTCAGCCACCTTCTTCCCGCCGGGAGCTACTCCCTGACGCCTGTTCCAGGTCATCTGGGGATAAACGATAAAGTGCTTTTCATATTCATAAGTGGTCATGGAATCTTCCACCGTCACCATTATCTCGTGGAGCTTTTCGCCCTCACGTATGCCCACCTCGGGCTTTTCACAGCCTGGCAGCATAGCCTCCGCCAGATCGGTTATCTTGAAGGAAGGTATCTTAGAGATAAAGGTCTCTCCGCCGGTTGCCTCCTTAAGAGCCTTTATAACAAGCTCAACGCCCTGTTCCAGGCTTATCCAGAACCTGGTCATGCGATAATCGGTGATGGGAAGTTCCTTTCCGCCGTTATCTATGATGTTTTGGAAGAAGGGGATGACAGACCCTCTGCTTCCGGCCACATTTCCGTATCTGACTATCGAGAAATTGATCTCCTTATTCCCGGCATAAGCATTGGCTGCGATAAAGAGCTTGTCGGAAACAAGCTTGGTGCCGCCGTAAAGGTTTATGGGGTTAACCGCCTTATCGGTAGAGAGTGCGACCACCTTTTTGACATCCGTTGCAAGGGATGCATCTATAACGTTCATGGCTCCGTGAATGTTGGTCTTGATGGCCTCATCCGGGTTATATTCGCAGGCAGGCACCTGCTTGAGTGCAGCGGCGTGAACCACATAATCCACACCTTCCATAGCGCGGATCAGGCGGTCCTTGTCGCGCACATCGCCGATAAAGAAGCGGAGCTTGCCTGAGCTTTCCGGGAACTCATCCCTGAAATCGTTCTGCATATTGAACTGCTTAAACTCATCACGGGAATAGATGATGATCTTTTTAGGATTATAGTTTTTCAGCACGTGCCTGGTAAAAGCCTTGCCGAATGAACCGGTTCCTCCGGTGATGAGAATTGTCTTATCGTTTAACATCCGAAATGATCTCCTTACTGGGTTTATAAATGTATATTTACAAGTAGTATATGCATACCTTTATGATTATACTACAAAACATGCCATTTAAATACTTAACATTTCTTAATCTCGCATGAATAGATCCCGGGTATATACCTTGTTCTTCACATCGTCAAGGCAGGGATCGTATCTGTTGGCGATTATGGCCTGGCTCCGCTCTTTGAATGCGGCAAGGTCGTTGATGACCCTGGATCCGAAAAATGTGCTTCCGTCCTCAAGCGTAGGCTCATATATGATGACCAGGGCACCCTTTGCCTTGATCCTTTTCATTACACCCTGGATGCTGCTCTGGCGGAAATTGTCAGAGTTGTTCTTCATGGTAAGTCGATAAACGCCAATAATGCATTCCTTCTCTTCCGACGACTTGTAATCTCCCCTGTTATAATAATCATAATAACCTGCAAGCTTAAGGACTCTGTCTGCAATAAAATCTTTTCTGGTCCTGTTTGATTCAACGATGGCGCGGATCAGCTCCTCGGGGACCTCGGAATAATTGGCCAGGAGCTGCTTTGTATCCTTGGGGAGGCAGTATCCGCCATACCCGAAGCTGGGATTGTTATAGAAGTCACCCACCCTGGGATCAAGGCTTACGCCCTTTATTATATCAAAGGTATCCAGCCCCTTCATCTCGGCATAGGTGTCGAGCTCGTTAAAGAATGACACTCTCAGCGCAAGATATGTATTTGCAAAAAGCTTAACCGCTTCCGCCTCAGTCAGACCCATTATAATTGTGGGAACATCCTT
Organism: uncultured Lachnospiraceae bacterium; assembly: GCA_947164865.1. Lineage (GTDB taxonomy): Bacteria > Bacillota > Clostridia > Lachnospirales > Lachnospiraceae > AC2028. The sequence continues at coordinate 13,214 of CAMUYA010000026.1, read as the reverse complement.
TTTCTCCCCGCCCTCAACAAGCAGATCTATGAAAGCCTGCGCAGATGCTTTATTCTTTTCATCGCATCCCACTATTATCCTGCTGGGATAAAGATTATCATAAAGCGCCTTTGATTCTCGCAGGAATTCGGGAGAAAACAGGATTCTGTCCGTATCATACTTTTTCCTGACCTTCTCGGTATATCCCACGGGAACCGTTGATTTTATCACAAGGATCGATGTGGACGAAGCCTTTAAAGCCAGCTCAATAACCTTTTCAACCGCGCTCGTATCAAAATAATTCTGTGAGGAATCGTAATTGGTAGGAACCGCGATCACCACATAATCAGCCTCGGAATAAGCCCCCTCGGCATCCAGCGTAGCCGTAAGATCAAGCTCCTTTTCCTTTAGATACCTCTCTATCTCCTCATCCCTTATGGGACTGATCCTGTTATTGATCTTTTCAACCTTCTCCGGTAATATGTCCACCGCTGTCACCCGATTGTGCTGCGCAAGAAGCACAGCCAGGCTCATCCCGACATATCCCGTTCCCGCTACTGCTATGTTCATAGCCGGTCGTCTCCTTATAAAAGCATATATAAAAAAGCACGATATGATCAGTAATTCTCGGGCTTTAGCTGGAAGTATGCCTGCGCATGGTTGCAGACAGGGCATACCTCGGGAGCTTCCTTGCCGACCACTATATGTCCGCAGTTGGAGCACTGCCAGATGCAGTCCCCGTCGCGGGAAAATACGATCTTATCCTCGATATTCTTGAGGAGCTTGCGATATCTTCCCTCATGCTCTTTCTCGATAGCCGCAACACCTTCAAAGAGCTCCGCTATCTCGTCAAAGCCTTCCTCGCGGGCTGTCTTTGCAAATGAGGGATACATCTCCTTCCACTCGTAGGATTCGCCCTCTGCCGCTTCCTTAAGGCAGTCGACGGTGCTGCCGATGCCGGTCAGAATCTTGTACCAGATCTCGGCATGTTCCTTTTCATTGGCTGCAGTCTCCGCAAAAATGTTGGAAATCTGCACATATCCTTCCTTCTTAGCCTTGGATGCGAAGAAGGTATACTTATTGCGCGCTTCCGATTCTCCTGCAAAAGCCGCCTGTAAGTTCTTCTCTGTCTCTGTACCCTTTAAGTCCTCTGCTCTGCAACGCCATTTGTTGTCTGCCATGTTGTAACCTCCTCTGTTTATATGTCATTTTTATTTGTTTTAAATCTTGAGTTATTTGTTTTAAATAAAATTTTATTTGTTATTCTTTGATTTAAAATAAATATCTCTCCCACTTTCCGCTACTCCTCAAGTACCTTGATCGCATACGAGCAGGTAGCACTTATACCTGCCTTGTTGCGCTCAGCAGCCTCGATAACCTTGTAAACCAGGCGCTTCGCGATACCCTTTCCCTCGTACTCGGGCCTTACGCCCGTGTGTGTGATCACCCAGCCGGTATCTGACTTTGTATAATCACACTCACCGATAACAGTCTCGCCATCGCAGGCGATGCTTCTTTGCGCATTTTCATCCATCTTCACTTCTATGCCATGCTTATACAGGCACTTCAGCGCTCCCGAGGGGCATGAGGATACCGTCTGCCAGATCTCGGGATTATCCGCCAGGCTCATGTCTATCCAGGGCCTTCTGTTAATATCAAAGGTCCTCGGGCTTCCGGTAACACACCTCTTGGCGTGATAACACTTTTCCGAATTCCAGAATACCACTATGTCGTCGTTTTCATATAGTCTGTGCATTAACTACCGCCTCCGGGCGAGCTTCTCGCGCCTATACTCGTCTGCTATATAATCCGGTCCATTCATTCTTGCAGCTTTAGTTTTCCATGTACAGCGTATACTTTATCTCTCTCATAGTCTGGACACCTCCCCGGTCACTCACCCAGTATCTGAAATACAACCTTTTCCCATTTGTCATTTGTATTTCTATTGGATCGACTACTCCCATTCCAAGGCCTCCCTTAAAATTTATGCATTGTATCTGCAACTCACCATCATTAAATGCCCTGGTTGCACTGGGTTTATCGTCTTCGTCATTTGACACAAAGGCAAAAGAAATCCTTAGAGGAATACTATTATCCTCAATATTTATTTCAGTATCTATTACAATATCAGAATCATAATCAAATGTTAAAAAATTCCCGGACGTTATAATATTCAACTTTCCATTTACAATATTATCTTTCATTATACTTCCTCAATAATACATGTATGCTTCCTAGTTTTTTTATCGTAATTGATTCCCACCAACAGTATCCCATCAGATATTCCCTTCAATGAATCCGGATATTGCTTATCTTTTATTTGGTCTAAAGCTGTCTGGGCACTTTTATCCCATTTTAACTCTACAACTAAAGCTTTTTTATATGGCGAATGGAGTAATGGTAAAAAAACAATATCCGCAAACCCTTTTCCCGTAGGTAACTCTCGAACAATTCTGTAATGATCTCTCGCAGCATAAAAAGCCAAAGATATAGTACATGATAGTGAATTTTCATCATTGTATGTCAGATGCGAGCAATCCAGATGAGCCTTTTCTATGTACTCCGCTACCGCTTTCTCATCCTTGTTTAAGGTGGCTTCAAGCAGTTTTCTTGAATTGCCTATAGAATTCACAACTTCGGGCCACTTAGTAGATGTGGTGGTAGTAACAAACTCCTGTAAAATCTCCTTGTTAGGTATAAATACTTCCCTTTTATCTATATCATATCCCAGATAACCAAGGTGGATTAATAAAGTCATTATATCATCAGCACTATTAAAAGTTGTCATGTCATTGGTGAAGCTGCCGGTATTTATCGTCCAATGCTCACTTGCCATCAGCGCGATAACTATATCTCTAACCCCGTCATAATTTAAACTAATATATTCCTTTAATGCCTCATAGCTCTCTGTCCTATTCCAATAATCGCCAAACTCTCCCGTCCTTAGTAAAGTAATAACCGATTTAGGATTATATACCGAAGAACATTTTCTAAAACTATAGCCATCATACCAACGTTTACATTCTTCAAAATCTATATGGTTCTGTTCACACTTTTCTTTTACTTCTTCCTCAATAAGTCCAACATATTCGGCTAAAGCTCCGGGGTTCTCCATGGAAAACTCATCAAACATATTTAGTGCTGAATGTGTACCATACTTTTTAATCGGCAGGATCCCTGTCATATATACCAAAGCTATATATGATTTGTCTTTAAAAATGTTACGTAGAAAATCCAGATACAGTTTTTGATCATCTATGTTTTCTTTCCGTTCACGGAAAATACAGTCCCACTCGTCTACTATAAAGACAAATTTTCTTTGATTACGGCGATACGTTTCTTGAAGTATTTCAGTAATCGATTCATTGATGTTGATATTATAATTTTCTACCAGATCTTCTATTATCGATCTTTTGATTTCTTCCATGAAATCATCAAAACCAGAAGATTCACTTAAAAAATCCTGCATGTTCAGAAATATAACATCATATTTATTCCTTCTCAGATCAAAAGAAGAATGGCTTGATATCTTTAACCCGGTAAACACTTTCTTTCCATCTACAGTTCTGTCATAATAAGCATTAAGCATATCGGCAGCGGCAGTTTTTCCAAATCTGCGTGGTCTGCTAAAACAGATGTATTTCTGAGCTGTTTCTATAACCGAATTCGTGTAGGATATCAGCATTGTCTTATCAAAAAACACAGATCCTCTCCGTAACTCACAATACTTATCTGCTCCTACATTTAATACTCTGTTATACTTTACTACAGTTTCCTGCACAATATCTGTGTGTATAGAACCCTCGTTTACAAAACTATATCCTTTATCCATTAAAAAACTCCCCTATTAAAATGCTCTATTTTCCAACCAGAATCATTTAAGTATATTATACTATAATAATATTGGTTATAGTATAGTATATTAATGATGTCTTGTATGCTCATTTTATTTCTACGAAAGTCTCGTATATTCTCTGGTATCTATAACCTTTTTTCATCACACTTGAATCTTTTACTAATATCTTTAATTCTACCAGTTTATCCACAAGCTTAGATGTAGCATTAACGGATACACCTGAAAGATCAGATAACTCCTTTTTTGTTATAACAACCTGCCGCTTAATTATCGGCATAATCTTATAAATCGAGTTACCTTTTATGGTATCAACTGCTTCCATATCTTCTTTAAAGATTCTTTTAACCTTTTCGATTCTGTATAAGTACCCACTGCACTGGTCTATAACACTCTGCAAAAAAAATTTTAAATATCCAATAACATTTCCTTTTCTAAGTTCCATCAGACTTCTTTGATATGAAGGTTTATACAATTCCAGTATTTCCGACATAAACAGAATAGGTTGCGCCCCATCCAAGCATGCCATTTGAACCGGGATCAGTGCTCTGCCTAATCTTCCATTACCATCTTTATAAGCATGGATGGTCTCAAACTGGGCATGGGAAAGCGCTACATTTATCAAAAGAGGATCAATAAATGAATTATTCATGTACTCATACAGATTCTGTAATAGCCCATATACTTCTTCCGGCCTAGGTGGAATAAACGTCGCTCCATCTATGTCGCATCCCCTAGGTCCGATCCAATTCTGAGTAGTCCTGATCCGGCCGGGAGTTTTCTCCGCACCTCTCACACTATCAAGCAGTATTCGGTGCATCTCGCATACCAAACCATGGTTAATACCATCGCTGATTCTTTCTTCAGCATATTTCATCGCATCCTTAAGATTCTGTATTTCTTTATTGTCGTCAGTTTTATCTAAGTATTTAAGATAAAACATCTCATCCTGAGATATTTGAGTACCTTCAATTTGCGTAGATTTAAAACTCTCATTAAGGATCAATGAATCAAGAAAATAATTAGCATCTAATTCAAGTGTATTAATGGAAGATTTATATTGGCCATACTTTATATTTGCCTCAGCTGTTAAATTCAACAGTTCTTTATCAATGGCGTATTCTAAAGGCATTTTTTTTGCTAAATACGGTTGCATTTTTAATCCTTTCAAAGCAAAATACACTGTTATGATGAAATTATACATCAAAAAATGCAAAAAAAAACTGTTTTTTTTAAAAACAGTGTTTTTTAATGCCATTCACATGGATTTCACAATTATCATACCTGCGGCCCCGATGTGCTATGGAACATCAACGTAGTCACTGTATGTAACAATTTTGAATCTTTGATTCCACTTCCGCCCACGGGACACCATGATTAACGCTCAGCGCCTCTTTAATTCCGGCTTGTACACCAGCAAGCCCTAACCATTACAAAAGATACTCTTCCCTTAGCTCATCAATCGTTTCAAACGGAAAACTCTCCGCACAGCCATCAGGAATATTCTCCAACAGGAAAACAAAGTCCTTAACAAGACTTATGGCCTCCACACTATGCTTTCCTTCCTTGGGCATATGACGAACATACCATATCTGATCATATATCTCTATCTGTGATATAAGCATATCCACATCCCGGGAAAAATGCATCTCATTGTCTTCATTAGCCTCCTGATACTGACTTATCAGCAGACGCAGTCTACGGAGGATTGCCTCACGATTGATATCCAGCGGAACATATACTCGCACATTATCTTCCGCTGCCTCCGGTTCCTTGATCCTTTCCGAATAATCAAACAGGTACTTGTCGATCAACCAAGGCTCGTTGATAAATAATGGTGTTTCGTCCTTCGGTATGGGATATGGATCTAAATCATGATGTTCCATATAAAAATTCCTTTCTGCTGATAAAGGTTTTGTCCGAATGTTCCAAGAACTTGTCCACGTGTTACAGGAATCCTGTCCGGATGTTACAAGAATCATCAGATATACTCTTATATTCGGATATTATTATGTTTCTTTTCTGTTGTTCCAAAATCACAAATAAAAATAATGCTTCGATAGCACAGAGAGAACTTATATCGCTTGACAAGTTTTTCACCGAACATTTGTTTGCGTTTCCTGTTGTATCTCGTCATTACTTCTGCTATAATATAGTTGCAGGGCAATCCTGCAGAGGTGTTGCTATACGGTAAGCGGTTGACCCTCCGTACTTTTCGCGGAGGGGATCTTTTTCACCCTCTGACTTTACGGAAGGAGGGATGCTTATGACAATGCACGATATTATGGCATTGCTGTCCTTTTCGATAGCGGTGTTCCAATTGGGATACCTGTTCGGAAGTGAACAAAAGAAAAAGAAATAACCGCTCCGATCCAGCGGTTATTTCCATATAAATAGCCACTGAGGGTCAACCGTGAACTACGGCAACACCTCTTTTATGCTTAAATTCTACTCTATAACCGCCTTACAGTCAATATGTGTTTTTATCAACCCGTTGGATCAGTGACAATTATTCTTCATAAACACCAAACGCCCATATATCGATATATCGTAGTTGGTTTATTTATAATATTTCTTAGCCGTTCTTTTTCGGAACTTATCTCATTCCCAGTAAAAGAACAAAGTAATGACCAAAACTCTTTTCGTTCTTCTTGATTCATAGCGCCTCCGCATTTATCATTTGTTATTTATACTGGTGTTGACCGTCTACTTTCGCTCTAAATATCTATCCAAAACCATTAGTATATTGCTTTTTCCTTTAGACTCTCTCGTCAAGTTTAATGATTTCGTTGAAATACCTTGGATAAGCTCTCTTTTTTTAAATTCAGCTGCTTTGCTCAACTTTTCACTCTTTCCAACACTGTGCCCAAGATAAACCTCCTCTATATCGCGGCAAAACCATATTATTTCGTAGCCTTTGTCGTTAATATAGGATTTGATTTCTTCATTAAGCTTTACCTGTGCCGGATCAGATTCGTAGTTATCAAGATCGATACAATATATAACGGATGTATTACCAATCTTGTAATCCTTTGTATACCTTGCGATCTGAGACAATACATCCCTTGAGCAGTAGTTTGTCTTCCCGTTCATATTCACAAAAGACAGCCTTGTTTTATTGTCCAGCTTATAGAAATTGGTTATAGTCTCTTTTATGTATATATTGTCGGTTTGAGCTCTTCTATTTGCTTCTACACATAGAATAATCTGTTTATTCATAACCCTACTCCCCAAAAATACCTATAAAATCAATAGCATCGATATTAAATGGGGAGTTTTCTATCATACCATTTCTATAAAATCTCTCCGGAGCGGCATTTCCTGTAACCTTCCAGGAAACTATCTTATTATCAGCGGACAGAAAATCTATAGAGTTTTTGCTATACTTTAGAATGCTCATTGGATCAAGATTATGCGTGGTGAAGCATAATTGCCCCTTGCTATAATTCACAAAGTACTCAATTATCTTGCACAAGTAAACATCATTTATATTGGAATCCATCTCATCAACAAATGAAATATTACCCTCATCGGCATTTGACAAGACATCAAATATCCTGATCAATTTCTTTATACCGGTACTCTCAAACTCCCTGTTTACAGTATATTTCCCATAATTAAAGATTAATTCACACTTGTATGAATCTCCATCATCGCGTTTCTCGATCTTAATACTATGCAAGTCAGCCTTAAAGATTTTTATAAATTTCTCGAGACGAGCTATTTTCTTTTTATATTCAGCAAAATCCTTCTTGTCTACAATATCTCTCCCCTTTGAATCAATATAGAATAACTGCTTGCCCAACACGGAATACAATTCCCTTGACTCGCTATTCATAGGATTGTTCTTAAGATTCTCCACAATCCTATTGATCAAATATATCTCGTGCATATCTTCCTCATCCAAATACACCGTGATTGAGAAAAAGAAAAGTACAACAGAAATAACATCTAGACTAGTGCCATTAAACTCCGATTTTTCCGTCAAAAATCTAAAGGCCAGAGGGGTTTCCTGCAAAGTATTCATTGTGATTCTTTCTAATTCAGTTCTTCTTTCCGAATCAATGGCGATATACTTTATCTGCCCGTCTTCTACCTCAAAAACAGGGATGTATTTCTTGTTTTTTGTGTAATTCTTTATAACATCTAATTTTTCGTTTTTGAGTTCATACTCCCCATAAAGATTCTGTGATAAGCACATCCCATATCTGTATAGGTTTACTTCCTTCTCCCTATAGGTGACAAATTCAAACTCCATAATCAATTTCTTGTTTACCTTGTTGATTATCTCCTGAAAAAAGGATTGTGTATCGACTTGCTTAAGATATCCGGGATTAAGAACAATCTTCTTGGCAATATTAACTGCGGTCATGATAGCTGTCTTTCCGGATCCATTTTCACCGTAAATTGCTTTAACCCTGTTCATTTCAGGGTTAAACTTTGTAAGTATCTTATTATAGAAATCCAACTCTACTTCATGGGATATATTCTTTATTCCATTAAGCTTAAGATGAACCAAAAAGAAATTCATATGCTTCCTCCGTTTCTATATATAAATTATAGCAAAACAGCAGAAGAATTCAAGTACGTTTTGTAATTATTTTCTTGCTTTTGTCTGGTTGCACGGCCCAAAGTGTAAATCGTTAACTTCCTGAAAAAGTTCCACTCAAAAGCCCTTTCAGTCTGAAAGATCGTGTCGGCTTGCCGACACGATCTTCTAAATCATTTACTCTTTACTTTTCTGAATCAAGCCAGATCTTCTGACTAACGCTTTAACTAATACAGGCTTTGGTATATGCTTACAGTCAATATCAGTTTTCGTAAAAATAATGCACTGTAACAAATCATCTTATCATTTTACCCCTTCTTCATCCCACGTTCTATCGCGGTGAGACGGGGTGATCTGAGCGTAAGAATAAGGAATCTGTCAAGAGCCTTCTCAAGGTTACGGCTGAACATGGTGTGTCTCTTCGCCAGCGCCGGAAGTATCATGCGGAGCTTGATCCGGTCCTTCTTTACACGCTTACGCCCTCGGATCGCCTCTTCAAAATCCCTGCTGTAAATGTTACAGTCATAATAGTTCTTTATTTCTTTCCTAGTAAGCTTCCTGCCCGAGCCGTTCAGATTCCGGATGGCAAACAAATACTGCCTGCAGTATATCGCCTGCTTAAGCTGTTCAAAAAAAGAATTATCCGGGTTAAATGCATTGCAACTGTTCTCGATATCAAGATATTCCCGGTCCTGCTTTTCTCCGATATTTTCCACAAAACGCCCGGCATATGTCTCGGAGCCCATATTAACACGCCAAAGATAGCCTATTTCGCTGATACAGCTCACACGGCTCACCTTTGAAAGCGCCTCGATCTTCACAAGCATGTCATCCTCAAAGTTCACGTATGCTCTAAACTCCAGCTTGTTCTCCAGCCAAAATGACCTCGTAAAGACCATACTCCAGATATTGGGATAATGGTTCCCTCCGGAATGCGGAATATCAACATTAAATCCGTTGAACAGCATCGGAAACAGTACCTTTTCCCTTATTTCGTCTCCGCTGCAGTCCATATCATCCAGAATGTCAAAGCCTGATTCAGTCCCGTCTATAAGCCTTCCTGTGGAGCACATCCCGATCTCGCTTCCGAAAGCCTCCATCCTGCTTATGATAGAGGAATACATAAACGGCTTTACAATATCATCCTGATCTGCAAAACAGAGATACTTGCCCTGAGCTTTGGACGCGCCATAGTTTCTTGCCGAAACAACGCCTCCATTTTCCTTGGTGTAAATTACTACACGCTTATCATATCCGGCAATATTTCTGACAATCTCCGGGCTCCTATCTGTCGATCCGTCGTCGATGACCAACAGCTCGATATCGTTATAATCACTTTCCAATATATAAGATATCGTTTCCTCTATGTACTTTTCACCGTTATATAAAGGTAAAACTATACTTAACAAATCCTTGCACCTATAAATACTCTTCCCTTAGGGAGTCTTTTTCACCCTCCGACTATATGGAAGGAGGGATGCTTATGACAGCGCTCGATATTATGGCACTACTGTCCTTTTCGATAGCGGTGTTCCAATTGGGATATCTGTTCGGAAGCGAACAAAAGAAAAAGAAATAACCGCTCCGGTCCAAAGGTTGCGGTTATTTCTATATAACTATAATCCTGAGGGTCAACCGTGAAGTACGGCAACACCTCTTTTATGCTTAAATTCTACTCTATAACCGCCTTACAGTCAATATGTGTTTTTATCAACCCGTTGGATCAGTGACAATTATTCTTCATAAACACCAACCGCCCATATTCCTCATAGAATCGCCTCAGTCTTTTTTCTTTCTCATTGTGTGCTTTCATCAATTCTTGAAACATTTCCGGATAACATTCATCAAACATCATCACTCCACAAGGATTTACTGTATTCTTGACCTTATATGTTTCCGGAGAATATGCTTGTTCATAATACAACGAGGAAGCCGAAAAACCACCGCCATTTATTTTTCTTTCTACATAATTCGGCCAATTGCTAAAATACTTATATTTTTCGGTATCAAGTACTATTTCAAACCAACCATTCCGGAGTATTTCCTCTTTATGCTGAATAAAGAAAACTCTGAATTCTTCCAACCCTCTCAATCTATTCTCCACAGCTTCGGCCTCATACAGATACTTTCGGATTGATCTTTCTTTTGACCTGATCTTGGTTTCTATACTAATCATTATACCCCTAGCATAATGCCAATCTTTCACAGTTCTCACACAAAGCATCACAATCTTGCATGCCCTGCAGGGTATACCTTCAAAGTATATCTCGACATTACTCTTCCCGCTTTCTTTTTAAATATCCGCTTTGCCCTTCAGGAAATTCAGCACCTCATCCAAAGTCCTCTTGCTCTTGAAGTATGCTTCCGTGAGTGTCATCAAATCTGCTCTTGTTCGCCTGGTTCTCCCTATATGTCATAAACCCGCCGACTACTACGGCAAATCCTATCAAGAAATCTCACTCAAAACACAATATATCCTTGTTTATTAATGATATAATCTGCAAATTCCGAAATTGTGAACGAACCTACTCTTATGACTACATCAAACTCGTCTTTTACTGTTACTTTAACCCTGTCTTGTTTTTCTCCATAATATTCTATAATATCGTTACGCGAACCAAGAATTCCTTGATAGTACATGTCTGCCACCAATCGTTGTGCAGACCCAACACCTATCATACGGTTATCAGCATTCCGATTCTTTCTCAGGTTCAATATTGCCTTGGAAAGAATAGCTACTGCCGGTTTATCTTCAGTAAGAAACATATATTTAGCCTGGTTTATATCTTCCATATTTGCCATAATATGAATGCATATGATACAGGCCAATTCACCCATATTATCCTTGCTCTTCTTACACGCTCTGAACGTAGTCCAGAATTCTTTATAAAAACCACTAACTGTTCCCAGCGCTTCTGAATTCAGATACTTTACAATTTTGTATTGCTTCGATAATACAAAATCCAGTAAGCTTGTAGATCCCATAACACAGAGAATAGCATATTTTAGAAAACTGTTAATCTCACTATTATCAGTATATATCTGCATTATTTTAAATATATCTTCTTCAAACAACAGAAATACTTTGATTCCAAGCCTACTCAGTCCCCTGATAAAGCATATTTGGTTCTCATCAAGTACACCTTTTTCTCCAGCCATTTCCATTAGTATAGTCCGAAACAGTACTACACAACCCTGTTTCTTCAAAATATACTTTCCTAGCGATCCACTTCTATTATTGTTCATATAAAATTGAACAGAACAAGTGTCTAAGATAAAACATTTAGGTGATCTGACTATCTCTTCCGCTACGTTATCTCCATATTCAATTATATATTCATTAATCTCACATAAGTTAGCGGGAGTTGCAGTATATGGCATTCTACAAATCCTCCCTGATCTCTCTATATATCTGTTCTATACTCTTTAAAGTCGCAGACAAGTCGTTATCATACATTAATTCCTGTCTGACATTATTATCTCCAATCTTTTCCAAAAGCGTTTTTAAAAGCGAATAATCATCCCTATAGGAAGGCTTCAAAACAGTTTGATCAAGCCAATATTTCTCAAAAATAGCACTTATCTCTTCTTGAGATATATCCAAACATCTTTTTAAATCTTGATCATATTTTATTATATCAAGTTCACGGAGTCTGATAAGTACAGCCATAAAGGGGACTTCAAAATAACTCATCAATTTACAGACCACGTCTTCGATAGTAGATCGTCCAATCCCCGGTTCCGGTGGCTTCTCCGCGGAAAATTTCTCGTACATTCTCCTTATTTGTCCCTCAGGCATTAAAATCTCACCGGCAAACTGATTAGCTATTCTCTCATTTTCGTGATCAAGATATGTATCATCCACATATAGTTCAGCATTATTATTACCTATATCTTCTTTAATACAAACATGACATATTTCGTGACATAATGCAAAATTCACATTGTTCAAAGGCAAAGATGAATTCAATATAATATACCCACCATGAAGAGAGTTTTTATAGCAAAAAGCTCCAATCTCTTTATCTTTAAGTGGAAAATGAATAATCACAAAACCCTTACTAACAAAAAGAGGTCCTGCAATCTGTGGAATGTTTTTAATTTCACTATTGGGCTCCAACCCTAATAGATTAAAAAACTTTTCCACACAAGCAGAAACCTCTTTTGCGTTATCAATATTATGTTGTACAATGCTTTCAAACTTATTAGCTTTCATCTTCGCAAACTCCTACTATCTCATAGAAGTCAGACGATGCATTGATAATACTCTCCATTTTCTTTGATAAATCAATCAACTTTCTTACTGTAGCCATTTGCGTTTCGGTTGGATTGCCAGCATAGCATAAAGCTGATGTACCATTATACTCCAACGAAGAGAAATCCAAATCATCCTTCATAAAATATAGGCAATCATGGCCTAAAGCACCTGATATCTCTTTCATCTCCGGCTCAGTTATCGGTTGCTTACCATTCAAAATACGTGATAGTTTGCTTGCATCGTATCCTGTCTTCACGGATATATAATTATTCTTAATCTTTTTTGCGGACATGTAAGCATTAATATTTTTTATAAAATTGCTCATAATATCCACCATTCCTTCGCGATAAACATTTTTATATTTTACAAATTTCCCCGTGTTTCTATTTTGATGATATAACAAAATTGCATTGAAATCAATATATTTTTTATTATTTGCAACAATATTCTTGGATGTGAGGACGTTAATTGAATATTCTCATGCGGCGGAGCCGCCTGTCCGGCGTGGCGAGAGCCACTTCGTTAACTTCCTGAAATAGTGACACTAAATTAGTTCTTAATACGGAAAAAGGAAA